>JBBITB010000177.1:0-2213 GCA_037440985.1 Microcoleaceae cyanobacterium bin_387 | reverse complement strand
GGTTGTTGAGATGATTGATTAGTGTGAGACTTTTTGTTATAAGTGTCTTTTTGCTCGTTGTTTTGAGCCGATGGTTGTTGAGATGATTGAT
The DNA here is from genome assembly GCA_037440985.1 of Microcoleaceae cyanobacterium bin_387. Taxonomy (GTDB): domain Bacteria; phylum Cyanobacteriota; class Cyanobacteriia; order Cyanobacteriales; family Microcoleaceae; genus JBEDKD01. The sequence goes on along the minus strand of JBBITB010000177.1, from coordinate 2,122 downwards.
TAGTGTGAGACTTTTTGTTATAAGTGTCTTTTTGCTGGTGTTGTTGTCCTTGAGTGGGAGTACCTTGAGCCTGAGCGGGCTTTAAACCTACATTTAAACTAACGGTGGTTAAACCTACGAAAGCTAAAGCGAGAAGAAATCCTTTATTTTTACCGTTCATTTTGTTACTCCGTGTTTCCTTTTTTGTTGATACTTCAACAGTAAGGGGGAGTTACTGGGAATAGATATCTCCCTGTGATACTTTCAGTAAAAGGTGAGCATCTGGTTGGATTTACTGACCAATTTCAGCCATTCAGCCCTGTTGGGAAATGGACAATTGCCAAAGTGGACTATAAATCCTCCTTCTGAGAGGCGTTTATCTCTTGGGGTTCACCGTTGCGACACCAAAAAATCCCTGTAATCCCAGAATCCCGTCCCTTGATTACACAGGATAGCCATCTGATAAACGATAATCACTTACTTACCGCATTACTACATTAACGCGTGAAAACCCCATCTCTGTGCGCGTTCCCCCCCCGGCGCAAACTGGGAGGTTTTAATTTGTTGAGTGGGTACAGGATAACTTATATCAGAATCAGGCTAACCCTCAACATCCTTGCGGCCAAATTGGACTGTATAAATGAGGACAGCAAGGTTAAGGAACTACTCAGAGCAAAACCGCACGGGCAAATATTCCCAAATTATTGTTTGACTACTTAGTATTTGTTTACAAAAATGAGACCAAAAAAGCTTAAATTTTTCATGGGTTCACATTCTTTTTTTCACAAATTCTGGTTCTACCGAACTTAGTATGTAACAAATCGCCAAAAAGCTTATAGAGCAAGAGTTTTCCGAAAAGTTTATAAAAATCGAACTATCGGAAAATCAAAGCTTTGCCAAATCAGGCTTTTGGCGGTTTCGAGTGTAGACAAAGCAATTCTAGTTCGGTAGAGCCCAAATTCTTAAGCTTTCAACCGCATAAGTGGTGGCGACTCAAGGATATTCAGAGATATATTGAAGGTAAAACGATAGTTAATGAAAAGACTCCGACATAAAATGCCGGAGAAACTCAATCTAGTTAAAATGAGGATTAGACGATGACGAATCCCGATTCTGCTAACACTCCCACTGATGACGACAAATATCAGCCTACCGTCACTCGTGACTCAAACTCGCCTACCGGAAGAGTTATACCCGAAAACTTGGATGAAGCAATCATTGAATTAAAGAAATTAGACCCGGATTTGATCGAAGAAATCAAAAATATGCCATTAGATGAGTTTACAGCTAAATCTCACTTTGGTTTGGGACTATGGATCAGAAACAATTGGCTATTCAGCAAGTCAAGCAAACTCTCTCGTTTTTTGGTGGAAAATCACGGCCTATTTGATGCCGATTATATGTCCGGTTATATCTTAGGGGCGTTTTGGGAATACTTAAACCAGAACGATTTAGAAATAGATAATTCTTCATGCTCTCTTTACGACGAATCTGCTATCCGTAAAGGTGTGGCTGATTGGTTTTACTGGAAAGCAGAAAACCAATCAGTCAAGGAGCGCGATCGCAGGCAATTCAGAAATGGGAAGAAGCACTGGTAATTTATCAAGAAATAGATAATAACGAAGGAAAAATCAACACTCTCGTCCAGATTCGTGATGTCTACTGTGAATTGGGAGAAAAACAGAAAGCCATCGAATACTATAATCATTTAATTAAAGTATTGGAAACAACTGAGGATGAAGATAATCGCAGGAGTTTTGCCGAGAGTTTAGGGAAAACTGACCCGGGTAATGAGTTCGCGATTCGGGTGTTAATTTGGGTTTTAGAAACCACTGAGAATCTGGATCTAGAGACTCTCTGGAGTGTTGCCAATAGTTTAGAGGCAATTGCCCTTGGTAATGAGTTGGCGATTCGGGAGTTAATTCGGATTTTAGAAACGACTAAGGATGAAGAAACTCGCAGGTATGTTGCCAATAGTTTAGGGAAAATTGCCCCGGGCAATGAGTTGGCGATTCGGGAGTTAATTCGGGTTTTAGAAACGACTGAGGATGAATTGACTTGCTGGAGTGTTGCCTATGATTTAGGGAAAATTGCCCTTGGTAATGAGTTGGCGATTCGGGAGTTAATTCGGATTTTAGAAACG
>JBBITB010000176.1:0-2335 GCA_037440985.1 Microcoleaceae cyanobacterium bin_387 | reverse complement strand
TCGCTCCCTATTAGATCCCTAGGGAGCGAGACGCTCCCACTACAGTTTTTTTTGCTTCTTTGAGATGCTCCCCCTATTCCTCTGTCTCCATTACCTATTACCCATTACCTATTACCTATTACCTATTACCCATTACCTATTACCTATTACCCATTACCTATTACCCATTACCTATTACCCATTACCTATTACCCATTCACTAATTATGAAATACGTCGATGAATTTCGCGATCCCAAAAAATCTCAAGCCTTACTTAAGGCAATTGAAAAATTAGCTAATTCCCTTAATCGCACTCCCGAAAAACCACTGAAATTAATGGAAGTTTGCGGTGGGCATACTCATTCGATTTTTAAATATGGCCTAGAGGAAATTTTACCACCTACCATTGAATTAATACATGGCCCCGGTTGTCCCGTTTGTATTATGCCTAGAGGCAGACTCGATGACGCGATCGTGCTTTCGTTAAAACCAAATATAATTTTTACCACATTTGGGGACGCGATGCGAGTACCAGGCTCGGAATATAACCTATTACAAGCCAAAGCACAAGGGGCAGATATTCGCATGATTTATTCACCCTTAGACTGTCTCAAAATTGCCAAAGAAAACCCCGATAAAGAAGTCATTTTCTTTGGGATCGGTTTTGAAACCACAACCCCTAGCACAGCCTTAACGATTCTACAAGCCGCGAGGGAAAACATCAAAAACTTCAGTATTTTTGTCAATCACGTTTTAGTGATGCCCGCCTTGGAAGCCCTCTTAAAAAATCCCGATTTACAACTAGATGGCTTTATCGCGCCGGGTAATGTTAGCACTATTATTGGTACTCATCCCTATGAAGTGATTACCCGTGATTATCATAAACCCTTAGTGATTTCGGGTTTTGAACCCTTGGATATTTTGCAATCGATTTGGATGCTTCTGCAACAATTTATCGAAGGACGTTGTCAAGTCGAAAACCAATATTCGCGCCTGGTTAAACCCGAAGGTAACGCGATCGCGCTCCAAGCAATTAATCAAGTCTTTGAAGTGAGAGAAACCTTTGAATGGCGAGGGTTAGGGGATATCCCCTATTCGGGATTAAAAATACGTCCAGCCTATAGCCAATTTGATGCCGAAACCAAATTCACCTTACCCAATTTACAAGTAGGAGATCACAAAGCTTGTCAATGTGGAGAAATACTCAAAGGTGTTTTAAAACCCTGGGAATGTAAAGTATTTGGTACAGCTTGTACCCCCGAAAATCCCATAGGAAGTTGTATGGTATCCTCAGAAGGAGCCTGTGCCGCGTATTATAAATATGGGCGACTTTCTACCGTTTCTAAATTCGAGAAAATTGATCGTAAAACATTCCCTCAAGTGGTAGGGGCGCCTTAACCGATCAATTTTCCCACCCACCGATAACCTTAATAAACCCGCCCCTTGTATCTTTAAAGAGACAGGCTTCTCAACCGTCAAGCCCGTACTCCAAGCCCCACCAAGCAAATATAAAGAAACGACAAAGGTTTGTGGTTGTGCAAGGGAAAGTAGGGTAAAAAGTGTCATTAAGGACATGAGCAATCGGTGAAGTTGACCCGCCCCTGAGACTTTCAGAAGTCTGTGACGTAGATAAGCTCCCATTGCTGAGTGACAGGTGACACAGAAATTCGACAGTATCTTAGGCATCCGTTATCACGGATAGCCTGCATTCACAAGGTTAGTTTAATGCCTGTCAAGTTCTTTACCACAAAGCATTCGGGAGGAGATGATGACTTCTACAGTCTTAGGCATTGATATCAGTAAGAAGGATTTTCATGCCGTCTTACTCAAGGAAGAGTCTGCCAGTAAACCCAAGAAATTTGCTAACAATACTGAAGGGTTTGAGAGTTTACACCATTGGCTTGTGCAACAAAATGTGGTGCAACTCCATGCTTGTATGGAAGCTACCAGTATTTACGGGGAAGCCCTGGCTGAATTTCTCCATCAAAAAGGTTATCAGGTGAGTATTGTGAACCCGGTTCGGATCAAAGGGTTTGCCAAAAGCCAACTTCTGCGTACTAAAACTGATAGTGTCGATGCGGCTTTGATTGCCCGTTTTTGTGGCGCGATCAAACCCTCCCTTTGGACACCGAGTGCACCGGAAGTGAAGGAATTGCAAGCCTTGTTACGGCGCTTGGAATCTTTAAAGGAAATGGAGACTCAAGAGCGTAACCGTTTAGAAACAGCAACGGCTACTGTCGCACAACTAACCCAATCCCATTTGGACTACCTCCTTGAGCAACAAAAACTGATCAAACAACTGATTGGGGACCATTTTGACCAACATCCCCATTTAAAACAACAGCGTGACTTGTT
>JBBITB010000175.1:0-2623 GCA_037440985.1 Microcoleaceae cyanobacterium bin_387 | reverse complement strand
ATTGATAATTGATAATTTTTAACTGTCAACTGTCAACTGTCAACTGTCAACTGTCTTCCTTCTTCCCTCTTTCTTCACTTATTTTTTACCGGGCATTGGGCCACGGCGGCCGGCTTCTTGAGAAGATTTTTGTAGGAAATTTAACAAATGTTCTAAATGGGGATTATCAGATAATAACTCTAATTGTTTGAGGGCTTCATTAAAAGTATAACCAGAACGGTATAACACACGAAATGATTTTTTCAATAACTGAAAATCATCATCCGTCAAACCCGCTCTTTTTAAACCGACAAGATTGAGCGATCGCACTCTCCCTGGATTCCCTTCCACTAACATAAAAGGAGGAACATCACGATCAATACGACTCATTCCCCCTAACATCGCGAACTTACCAATATGCACAAATTGGTGAATCCCTAAAACACCACCAATAGTCGCCTTTGATTCAATATGAACATGGCCAGCTAAAGAAACACTATTGGCGATGACTACCTGATCCTCAATGACACAATTATGGGCAACATGGACATAAGCCATTAACAAATTACCATTACCAATAATTGTACTTTGATCCGCTTCCGTAGCACGATTAATTGTAACATATTCCCGAAAACGATTATCATCCCCAATGATCACCGAACTAGGAGAGCCATCATATTTCAAATCTTGGGGTTCCAAACCGATCGCGGCACCGGGAAAAATATGATTACGAGCGCCAATTTCCGTCGGTCCTTCCAAGACAACATGAGCACCGATAATCGTTTCTGGGCCGACTTTCACCTTTTCCCCAATTACAGCATAAGGCCCCACTTGGACAGAAGGGTGTAGTTCGGCTTCAGGATGAATCACAGCCGTGGGGTGAATCAGGGTAGGCATTTTTCTATTCTTAGCTGTTAATGGGTAATAGGAAATCACAAATAGAACAGAAGTAGATAGTTAATGGGTAATAATAGCTAATTCATAGCTAATTGCTAATTTAAGAGTAAATTACCATACTATTAGTAATTAGCCAGAGATTACCAGTGTTAATCAACGATAGAAAACATTAATTCGCCTTCACAAGCCAGTTGACCATCCACTTCTGCCCTCGCGTGCATTTTACCAAATCGACGTCGTTTTACACAGATTAATTCAACAGTCATTACTAAACGATCGCCAGGAACGACAGGACGGCGAAAACGCACCTTATCAATGCCGGCAAACATACATAAACCCTTATCCACATCCTCTAACTGGGTTAACACTATCCCACCCACTTGCGCCATTGCTTCTACAATTAAAACCCCAGGCATAATGGGACGAGAGGGGAAATGTCCTTGAAAATGGGGTTCATTAAAAGTGACATTTTTAATGCCAACCGCCTTTTTTCCGGGTACATAATCAATAATACGATCAACTAAAGCAAAAGGATAACGATGGGGTAAAAGTTGCTGTATTTCTTCGAGAGTAAAAACCGTTTTTTGCGCCGCGTTCAGGGTAGCTGGTGCAGAAGAACTTGGTTCCGTTGTCGAACTATTGGGGGTATTAACTTCAGTCAGAGTGGACATTTTAGGGAAAATTATCAGGGTTGTTAAGAGCTTTAGCCAGTTGGATATGGAGATGATGACTGGCTTTATAAGCCAAGTAATGAGCTATGGGTGGAGTTCCCAGTAAACTCAAATCTCCTACTAAATCTAAAATTTTATGACGGACTGGTTCATTTGGAAATCTCAGGGGAGGATTAATCCAACCAGAGGTATCGCAAACCAGAGCATTTTCCAGACTACCACCTTTGATTAACCCTGCTTCGCGTAATTGGTCAATTTGATGGGCTAGTCCAAAGGTTCTCGCCGGCGCGATCGCGTCGGCAAAGGTCTCTCCCTCGGTCGCCCAACTATACCATTGATTGCCGATCGCGCGCTCCTCAAAATCAATCCCATAACTAAAGCGAGTTTCTGAAGAAGGAATCGCCGCGACAAAAGCATCCCCTTGACGTATCCAGATCGGTTCCGTCACTAGGGAAGGAAGTTTAACAGACTTTGGGAGATGATTCACCCTTCCTCCTTCTTCCTTCTTCGGACTTCCTTCTTCGTGTGATTCTTGAGAGATTAAACCAATAGAGTCGATCGCGGCTACCCAATTTTTCGCGGAACCATCTAAAAGAGGAATTTCAGGCCCATCAATCTCAATACAAGCATTATCGACACCCGATCCCCACAAAGCAGCCAGCAAATGTTCCACTGTACGGACCTTCGCGACACCATTGCTTAACTCTGTGGAGAGAGTCGTTTGAGATACCGAGTCCACCGTCGCCGCAATAACAGCGCGATCGGGCAAATCCACCCTCACAAAATAACGACCTTCACCCGCCTTTGCCGGAAGTACCCGGACATGAGTCACCTCCCCACTATGAAGTCCCACCCCCGACAATTCCAAAGGTGACGCTAAAGTATATTCGATTCTCCCTTTATCCTTATTCATCGCGTTCTCCTTTGTCATCGGTAATAGGTAATGGGTGATTGGTGATTGGTGATTGGTGATTGGGGATTGGGGACTGGGGACTGGGGACTGGGGACTGGGGATTGGGGCTTTCATCCTTCATCCTTCATCCTTCATCCTTCATCCTTCATCCTTCATCCTTCAT
>JBBITB010000174.1:0-2746 GCA_037440985.1 Microcoleaceae cyanobacterium bin_387 | reverse complement strand
GACAGTTGACAGTTGACAGTTGACAGTTGACAGTTAAAAATTATCAATTATCAATTGTCAATTGTCAATTCCCTATTACCCATTCCTCATTACCCATTACCCATAATAATGATGAACGCGATCGTATTTGATAACCCCGGAAAGCCAGAAGTCTTAACTTCGCGAGACTTACCGAAACCCACCATACAAAAAAATACACAACTCCTGGTGCGTTTAAAAGCCGCGGGAGTTAATCCGATTGATATAAAACTACGGCAAAAAGGAACCTTAACACCCAATCCCGGTCCTCATATTTTAGGATGTGATGGTGCAGGAATTGTCGAAGAAGTAGGCGCAGATGTCACATTATTTAAAGTCGGAGATGAAGTTTATTTTTGTCATGGAGGCCTAGGGGGACAAACTGGCAATTATGCCGAATATACCGTTGTCGATGAACGTTTTGTCGCGCTAAAACCGACTTCTTTAAGTTTTGCTGAAGCCGCAGCAGCCCCCTTAGTTTTAATTACCGCGTGGGAATCTTTATACGATCGCGCCCGTTTACAAGCCGGCCAAAAAGTCTTAGTACAAGCCGGAGCGGGAGGGGTAGGCCATGTCGCGATTCAATTAGCAAAATTACAAAATGCCGAAGTTTGTACTACAGTTAGTTCAGCACAAAAAGCCGAATTTGTCAAGTCATTAGGGGCAGATTTTGTCATTATTTATCCAGAAACCGATGTGGTAAAATCTGTATTAGAATGGACAGAAGGAGAAGGAGTTGATATTGGTTTTGACACCATTGGTGCTCAAACATTTTATCAAACCTGTTCCTGTGTCAAAATCTATGGGGATGTAGTAACAATATTGGAACCCGATCCCAGTGTCGGAAACTTAAAAGACGCGAGAATGCGGAATTTACGCATTAGTTTGGAATTAATGTTAACCCCGATGTTAAAAAATTTAGTCGAAGAGCAAATTCAACAGGCTAAAATTTTACAACAATGTGCTCGTTGGATTGATCAAGGATTGTTAAAAATTCATTTGAATAAAACATATCCTTTGGCAGAAGCATCGGCGGCACATCAGGAATTAGAATCCGGTGGTATGGTAGGTAAATTAGCTTTGATGATTTCAGAATAAGTTATGAAACACGGTAGGGACACGGCATTGCCGTGTCCCTAGGAGGATTGAACGATAAGTGTACCTCGCGGTTTCCGCTGTATCTAGTGTAAATCTTGATGAAGAGCGCGATCGTTGTAATCGTGTATTACCTGAGATATTATTAATGAACCACAAAGGCACAGAGTACACAGAGAAATAGTCGATAAAGGAAATAACAAAAAGAGAATTTATGAACCACAAAGGCACAGAGTACACAGAGAAATAGTCGATAAAGGAAATAACAAAAAGAGACATTATCAAGCTATTTGATCAAGGTTTTAAAATACATTTTTCAGTATAAATTAGCTGAATATAAAGTATAATTAGATACGATAAAGTTAATTTTTTTGCTCTCTTCTCTTTGTGTTCTCTGTGCCTTTGTGGTTCATAAATTGTCTTTTTAATACCAGAAAAATAGGTGCTAAAAAAAGAGAAAAAATGGGGATTTTCAATCATTCAAAAATCCCCATTGCCTATTACCCATTACCCTTTCCCCCTAAAAATGCCTGCCAATATTCCCGTCGCATTCTGGCAATATTAGTAACAGAAATTCCTTTAGGGCAAACGGCTTCGCATTCCCAATGATTTGAACAATTTCCAAAGCCTTCTATATCCATTTGGGCAACCATTTGCGTGACTCTTTCTTGTCTTTCGGGATGCCCTTGGGGTAAAAAGCTATATTGGGAAACTTTGGCACTGACAAATAATGATGCTGAGGCATTGGGGCACGCGGCGATACAGGCTCCACAACCAATACATTCGGCGACATCCATTGCTTGATCCGCGTTTTCTTTGGCAATTGGGATCGCGTTACCATCGGGGGCATTTCCTGTATTTACGGAAATATAACCCCCTTTTGAGATGATACGATCTAAGGCAGCGCGATCGACGATTAAATCTTTAATAATGGGAAACGCTTTGGCACGAAAAGGCTCAATGGTTATAGTTTCGCCATCTTTGAAATGACGCATATAAAGTTGACAAGTGCTGGTATTTTGTTGTGAGCCGTGGGGTATTCCATTAATGACTAAACTGCAAGTGCCACAAATTCCTTCACGACAATCGCTATCAAATTCTATTGGTTTTTCGCCTTTCTCTATTAATTCCTCGTTTAATACGTCTAACATTTCTAAAAATGACATATTAGGGGAAATATCTTTCACCTGGTAAGGGGTCATTTTTCCTTTTTCTTGGGGTGATTCTTGTCGCCAGATTAACAGTTTAAAGTTTAATGTTTTGGGTGACTGCATAACAATTCTTTCCTGTGATTTTTTGATAATTTGTCCTTGGGGTTTCACCAAGAGAAACCCCATTTACTTATTATTTTCGTAGGTTGGGTTGAGGCACGAAACCCAACAAAGATTTTGGGTTTAAGGCATTTTTGGTAGGTTGGGTTGAGGCACGAAACCCAACAAAGATGTTGAGAGACACGAAACCCAACAAAGATGTTGATCGCGATTTTGCCTTTGTCGGGTATCGACACGAAACCCAACCCAGATATCGATCGCGATTTTGCCTTTGTCGGGTATCGACACGAAACCCAACCCAGATATCGATCGCGATTTTGCCTTTGTCGGGTATCGACACGAAACCCAACCCAGATATCGAT
>JBBITB010000173.1:0-3114 GCA_037440985.1 Microcoleaceae cyanobacterium bin_387 | reverse complement strand
GTTGTTGTACCCGTCGGTGCTGGTGTGGTTGAGGGCGTTGGACTGGGTGTGGTTGTTGGTGTTGGACTGGGTGTGGTTGTTGGTGTTGGGCTTGGTGTTGGGCTTGGTATCGGTGCCTGTGGTAAATTAGCCGCGAGGATGTCGGTACCAGAGACGTTGTTAATGATTTCGATGAAGCCTGTACCCGCGATCGTTGGGGAAGTCCCGAAGAAGTCTAAAATCACCAAGTCATCCGTCGGATTGGCGATCCCGTCTTGGTTGGTGTCAACGATCAGACTGGTACCTTGCCGCCCTACCCCCAGTTTTCCTGCTGACAGCGACAGGGAAATGTTGCTTGACGGACCAATACCTATCGCCAAACTATCAATGCCATCGGTATCCTGAATTTGAGTGTTCTTCCCTGATGGGGGTGAGTAGCGAAAGAGTGAGTAGCTATCATTGCCTGAACCCCCTCGCAGCACGTTGCCGCCAGTAAAACTATATTGGACAAAGAATATATCATCGCCAGCACCGCCCTCTAAGGTGCTGTTGTCGCAAGCGGTAATAGAGAGATTGTCATTGCCATCTCCTCCTAAGAAAAGACTACTGCTACTACCACCGAAGGTGTCATCCCCTGCACCACCATCAAGGGTGTTATTCCCTGCACCACCATTAAGGCTGTCATTTCCTGCACCACCATTGAGGCTGTCATTTCCCGCACCGCCAAGCAAGGTGTCGTTACCATCTAGTCCAGCAATGCTGTCATCTCCCTCAAGGCCTGAGATGTTGTCATTGCCCGGAGTTCCTGTGAGGTTATCGTTGCCCGGAGTTCCTGTGATTGCATTGATCCCTGCTGCTGCCGTAGCCTCAGTGAGATTAGCCGCGAGGATCGCGGTACTGGAGACGTTGTTAATGGTTTCGATGAAGCCTGTACCCGCAACAGTTGCCGAGGTACCGAAAAAGTCTAAAACCACTAAGTCATCTGCTGGTCTAGCTATCCCGTCTCTGTTGATGTCAATCAGCAGGCTAGTACCTTGCCGAGCTAATCCCATCTTTCCTGCGGCTAGGGATAGTACAAGTGTTTGGCCAAACCCTCCCGCGTTGAGCGTATCTACGCCACTGCTATCCTGAATTTGACCGCCTCCCATAAAACTACTGGCGAAGAAAAGATCCGACCCTGACCCCCCTCGTAAAATAAAGTCTTTACCATATACATCAAGAGTATCATCGCCGGCACCTCCATCCAATGTACTGTTGCTGCTAGATTTGAGAAAGTCATTGCCATCGCCACCATAGAGGCTATCGTTGCCATAGCCACCATAGAGGGTATCATTTCCTGCACCGCCATCTAAGGTATTATTAGAACTAGCAGGAATGATGCCATCATAACTAAGAGAAGCAAAGAGGCTATCATTTCCCGCACCGCCATCTAAGGTATTACCAGAAGCAGGAGCAATAAGGGTATCATTGCCATCAAGACCTGAGATGCTGTCACCACCAGACGTACCCTTAAGAGAGTCATTTGAGGATGTACCAAGAATTACTGCCATAAGTTTTTCCAAATGAATGTGGGACATATAGGGGCAGCCAAGACTCTGAGGACGTAGCCAGACGGAAAGTCTGATTCCACAACCCTGATTGAGTCCATGCCCAAACCTGACACAAGTTTAATTCTCTCAATGAGACTATTTTTCAAGCTTTACCAAAAAAGTAAATCCATAAAGTTCATACATTTTTGCCATTAGTTCACTCATAAAGTTCATAAAGTTCATAACGAATCCACCCACCGAGTCACTGTAACCGAAAGCAAAAGTTATCCAGAATCCTCCCTAATCCTTGCTCTGTATCCGCTCAACCGCTCACCATTTGGCTCATAACGTTCAAATTGTCGATCGCGATGATTAAGAGAATGTTGCACAAGAAACCTTCGATAATTACTGTCAATTTACTGAAAAGAGTTCAGTGCATATCCCCCATTTACCTGAAAAGTTTCCCCTGCTTTAACCCCCTGTGCTATCAGAGCGAAAGTAACACTAAACAATGCGATGAAAGTAACTTCTGGAACATTCTTAAAACTCCTAGTTAGACTCCTTTAATGATGAAAAAAGTGGATTGATAAATTACGAACAATAATATTTAAATTTACTCCATTTTTACCTTGCTTTTTTTCCATTAACCCCAAAATTAAATCGGTAATGGTAAAGCAATTAGAAGAGTAAATCGCCAGACAATTGTTGGTAATTTGGATGATATTTGATTGAGTTTCGGGATTTTTTTGACGAAACCCCACCCGACACGGAAGTTAAAATCACTAACTCCGAGCAAGCTTTAACTCAAGTGAGACCCTATGGAATTACCTAATCAGACGATTCTGCCATCTTTACTCAAAAAAAGCAATACATAAAGTTCACAACTTTTTTCCTTTAGTTCACTCATAAAGTTCATAAAGTTCATAAAGTTCATAAAACTCATAAAACTCATAAAACTCATAACGTTCATAAAGCTGATAAAACTGATATTAATCAGAGTAATAAAACTCATACAATGCAGGTACAATAGCTAAGGAATAGTGACCTTTAGTTCAACCATGAATGAAGAAATGTTAAGACAGTTAGATGATTGGGTTGTAGCCAAAAAAGGAAAGCCCTTGAGTGTGATAGAAAGGGAAATTATTCGCCAAAGCTGGGAGAATGTAAAATACAAGGATATGCAGATTTCCAACTATACTTCCAGTTATGTAGAGAAGGGACTGGCGCGGAATTTGTGGAATCTGCTCTCAGAGGTTATTGGAGACGGAGAAAGGGTGACAAAAAAAAATCTGAAGATACTTGTGCAACGAGCCATCTACAACCGATCGCGCCCCTCACCCCCAGCCCCACCACCATGAAAAGACTCCGAAGACGCGATCCTCGCTGACAATCACAGCCCTGACTGCGATGGGACTGGTGACTTAATTCAAGAAAAAATAATTCGAGTTAGCCCTGAAAATCAACCCGGATCATGGGAGCAATTATAGAACATTGTCAAGAAAAGCTTACATACCATATCAATACAGTAGGGACACGGCAGTGCCGTGTCCCGTGCCGTGTCCCGTGCCGTGTCCCGTGCCGTGTCCCGTGCCGTGTCCCGTGCCGT
>JBBITB010000172.1:0-3668 GCA_037440985.1 Microcoleaceae cyanobacterium bin_387 | reverse complement strand
AACTGTCAACTGTCAACCTTCTTCCTTCTTCCTTCTTCCTTCTTCCTTCTTCCTTAATAATCAATTCCTTTCGCGGTGCCTTCACCACGAGGATCGGCAGCACCTTCTAATTGATTATTAGGAGTAACCCGAATAAGATTAGCATTTCCCCAGGGTTTCATTTCTTTAATATCATAACCTTGTTGTTTTAAAACCCGCAGTGTATTCGTTTCTAAACTATCATTTTCAACCATTAATTGATCCGGCAACCATTGATGATGAAATCGAGAAGCTGATACCGCTTGCGCTGCATTCATATCATAGACTAAAACATTTAAAAGTAGTTGTACAACAGTAGTAATAATGGTGCTGCCCCCTGGGGAACCCATTGCTAAACGCAATTGACCATTTTCTGTAATAATAGTGGGTGTCATACTCGATAAAGGGGTTTTACCGGGCGCAATACTATTGGAGTCTCCTCCCACTAATTTATATAAATTAGGGCTTCCGATCGCGCTGGCAAAATCATCCATTTCATTATTAAGTAAAATACCAGTTCCCGCCGCGACAACTCCCGCACCAAACCCACCATTAACCGTAAAAGTTAAACTAACCGTATTACGATCGCCATCGACAACAGTTAAATGAGTCGTTTCGGGAGATTCCTGGCGATAATCCCTTAAAATTTTGGGATCATAAGGTTTGATATCCATCGAGGGAATCGCGCGTTTCAGATTAATTTCTGCACCACGTTTTGCCCCATACACAGGATTTATCAGGGCAGAAACAGGCACTTTAACAAAATCAGGATCACCTAAATATTCAGCCCGATCCGCGTAAGCAATTTGCATCGCGCCCGGTAATAAATGAATCGTATCAGGGTTGAATCGTCCCCACGCTTTTAAATCGCGATCGCCAATCATATTCAACATTTCTAATAAAGCCACACCACCCGATGAAGGAGGAGGCATCGAGCAAACCTGATATTGTCGAAAATTACCACAAAGGGGATGTCGCCAAATGGGAGTATATTCCCTTAAGTCTTTTAAAGTAATTAACCCCCCATTTTTGGCCATATCAGCCGCGATCATCTTCGCGATATTTCCTTGATAAAAACTTTGAGGATCGCGAGCAATTTCTGCTAAAGATTTAGCCAAATCCTTTTGAATCAGAATTTCCCCTGGTTTAAACATCTTACCATCACGACTAAAAATCGCGAAAGCCGGGGGATTTTTTTTAATCGTATTCCAACGAAGCTCAGAAAAGATCGCGAAACGAGAAGAAACCGGAAACCCATTTTTAGCTAAAGCAATAGAAGGCGCGACAACATCAGCCCAAGATAACTTACCATAATAACGATGGAGCGTATAAAGACCCGCGACAGTACCCGGTATCGCGACAGCTTGATAACCATCCAAACTGGCACGCGGTTGCACCTTTCCCTCTTTATCCAAATACATATTACGCGTAGCACGTTGAGGCGCACGCTCGCGAAAATCTAAAGCTTGGATTTTTCCCGTTTTCCCTTCGCGTAACAATAAAAAGCCACCACCACCAATGCCCGCGGAAAAGGGTTCGACAACGGAAATCGCGAAAGCAGTCGCCACCGCCGCATCCACCCCATTTCCGCCCTTTTGCAACATCGTCACACCCACATCCGTCGCGAGGGGATGGGCAGAAACAACCATCGCGTCTTTACTTTTTGATAAAGGGGTTTCTTCTACATGGCGCTGAGGAAGACACCCTGTTAATACCGTAACTAAACAAAAACTGATCAAAACTGATCGAAAAACCATCATTGTTTTTGCACTCAGAGTTAGAACTTTTTTCCCTAATAACAAGCATTATGAAGAATAATCGACTCAAGTCTGCCAACTTTACAAAAATCTTTATGATAATCAAACAACTGTCACCCCAAAATACCTTCGCCATTTTTTGTAGGGACTGTCTTGAATGTCAAGCGATCGCTACAAAAAAAATGAAAGGGAGAGAATAAAAACAAGAAAGAAGCAAGAGAAAAAAACAGCATCAAGAAATGGACAACCCGGCAATATCATCACAAAGAAGAGTAAAAGCACAAATAGTTGCCAACTAAATCAAGGTATAAAAAGATAATGGGGGTTATGAAGACACAGGAGCTAAATTGTCAGAAACAGACCAAGGAGAATTATCTCTGACCATTGCATTTAAAATGACCAACATTTTATGAACGCAAGCAGTGAGAGCTAATTTTTGGGATTTACCACGCTCAACAAGACGGTGATAAAAAGCTTTAATCACAGGATTGTGACGAATAGCAACCACAGCCCCCATATAAAGAGAAGCACGAACATGACCACGACCACCATGAATCATACGCTTACCCTTGTGTTGCCCACTATCATGATTAATAGGTGCAACACCAACTAAACGAGAAATTTGTTTAGCAGTAAGTTGACCCAGTTCAGGTAATTCAGAAACTAAGGTTGTGGAAATCACAGGACCAATACCGGGAGTAGTTTTAAGTAAATTAACTTTGGTAATCAATTGATGATTATTTTGAGTTAATTGCTCAATTTCTGAATTAATTTGTTCGAGACGTTGCTCTAGGTATTCAATGTGTGATTCAATATCAGCCAAAGCTTTACCACGAGCGCGTGTACGACGATTTTTTTCTGCTGTTTGCATCTCAACTAATTGTCTTCTACGACTAATTAATTCACTCAATTGACGAGCCGATTCTGACTGCATTGCTAACACTTGTGGTTTCATTGCTTCACCAAAGTGAGCCAAAATCTGTGCATCAATTGCATCAGTTTTAGCAAATTTACCTGTAGCTTTAGCAAAATCTCGTCCTTGACGCGGATTGATTAATGCTACTGGTAATAGTGCTGCTTGTAATTGAATGATTAGTTCTGTTTCTAAGCCTCCTGTTGCTTCTACTACAATGAGATTGATATTGTAAGATTGGAGTTGCTCAACTAGATTTGAGATTTCCACTTCTGTATTAGCTACTTTCATGGCTTTCGCCATAGGACGAAGATATACATCCAATGTGGCTTTACTTACATCAATTCCCACCCATTGAGCACTATTTTCCATTTTTCACTCTCACAGATTTAATTGATATTCTTTAGATATTCATCCCCTTGATTTCACTCATCCTTGCCCGATACGGACTGTATACTTTCACTATCAGTGTTTCTAGTTTTGTCCCTGGCGACTGTTCGAGTTCTGTCTTGGAGATTGTTGTAGTGACCCTTGCTACAAAGCGGTCTTTTCCGACCAAGGTTGGGACGGTCTACTACTTCTCTCAATATACAAGGTTGGGTTGAGCGTAGCGAAACCCAACCGAGGAATCTAATAACTTATTAAACAAACTCCGCCCAGGCACGAAGGGACGAAAAAAGAGTCACGGCTCTTTAATCCCTATTTAGATTATCTTTTCCCGATACCAATGAAACCGCCATTACCATCTTTTTCTGACGCAAAATTATCACAAATTACTGGAGGTATTCTTTGTGGCTTTGTGTCTTTGTGGTTCATTTTATTTCCCGTACTTATTAAATAAACTCCGCCAATTTACCGTTGATAATTGTTATTTCAGAAACTACCCATCAAACCCTATCTCGGTTTTTGGGATGGGATTTTTCATCAGGGTAAACGCATCTTAAATTCAACCAAAAATATGCTACAGTTAGATCCGACTA
>JBBITB010000171.1:0-3720 GCA_037440985.1 Microcoleaceae cyanobacterium bin_387 | reverse complement strand
CCTCTTCCTTCTTCCCTCTTCCTTCTTCCTTCTTCCCTCTTCCTTCTTCCTTCTTTCTTCTTATTAATTGCGGGTGGGAGAAATAGACAAGGAAAAGGGATGTGTGCCTTGAGCGCGATCGCCCACAAAAATAGAATAAGTCCCTTTAGAAGCAAATCCACTCATTTCAATAATTCCACTACCCGCGCTATCAGGGAGTACACAAAAGCGTCCCGTGGGCCCTTGAACTAACATTGTCGGAGCCCCCTCCGTTTGAATGTGAATTCGCAGAAAAGGTAAATCTCCCGTTACCTGAAGTACCACATTAGGTGCGGGTGCGATATTCCCACAGTCCCCACTATTGTTTTGTCCACCGGAAGCCCCCGTGATGGGTGGAGGCGTAGGAAGTCCAGGGCCGATTTGTAGGGCTTGAGCATAACTTGTTCTTGGGTTTGTTATAATGATGGCAAGGCTCAGTGTCATTGTCCCAAACAGGCGGAAAAGACCCAAAGGGCTACGATCGCGCTTTGGGGAGTGTATCGATCCCAGATGTAAAAATAACATAAAAAATACCTCCTGTTTCTAGGATAATAGATGATAAAACTTTGTACATTGTTCCTGATAATTTTTCCTACGATCCCCGACGCTCTCACACAGGATAAAACTAACAATGAACTCTCCTAACGGACAAAAATTTGAAGAGAAACTTAGAGAATTAGAATCTCAAGTTGGTGAGAAATTACGAGTTACCGCGAATTCTCAGACAGGGCAATCTCTTCAGACATTGTATCAGCAATTTCTGACATGGTTTAAAGCACTTCCCAACGCGGGTAAAATTATTGTCTTTGTCATGGGTGGGATTATTTCCTTAAGCTTAGTTAAAACTACCTTGGAATTAATTACATTTTCTGTGAGCATTCTTATTGTTGGTGGTTTGCTATTTCTCGGCTATAAACTTTGGATCGCGCCTAATTCTAAAAATTAACCTTGAGGGAGTAATGATTGACGCGAAGGGTGATTGATTGAACCCATCAGGGACTCAAGTCCCTGACTAATAGCAAAAGTCGGTTAAAACCGACTGAAATAAAAATAGATAGTCCTCTTGAGAGGACTTTAGGTATGAGACGGGGGTTTCAACCCCTGTCGGATTAAAATAAAAATAGATAGTCCTCTTGAGAGGACTTTAGGGATGAGATGGGGGTTTCAACCCCATGTCGGAGTAAAGATTTGAGAGAATGAATCAGTCATGCCTTTGACAGGTATTAAAGGCATAACGCAAGATAAAATCGAAAAGCACTAAAATCCCACAGCTAAAATTTTTATGACTAGCCCTACAGTTAGTAGTGGAAACGATCAACCGGAATCTTCTGTGCCCGATGAAGTCCCTCAATGGCCTCTCTTCACGCGTAGATGGGGCGCGTGGGCAGTAGAAATGTCCCTCATTGTCGCCAGTAGTGTCGTCCCTTTTACCATTGGTGCAATGGTGAATAAAGACACTCAACTTGTCCCCCTTAACCCTGTTGTCACTACTACCACTGACACGATCGCGCAAACTTTAGGTATTCCTGTACGCGATCGAAATCCCAAAGTGGCACCTTTGACTAATTTATTATGGTCTATTAGTATTTTAGCACCGATCGCGGTCGGGGGATGGCAACTTTATCTATTAGGAAAACGGGGACAAACTCTCCCCAAAAAGTGGTTTGATGTTAAAGTAACGGATGGGAATGGAGCTCCTCCGGGTATCCCTAGAATTTTATTACGCGAAGGCTTAGGGCGTTGGGGTATTCCCTTGGGAATTGCCTATGGAATTTGGCGTATTACTGGGGCGTTTCCTGATTTAATTATTTTAGCAGGATTAGGCACGATTGCCATGACGGCTGATGTCCTGATCGCACGTTTTGATCCCAAACGTCGCATGGGCCATGATTTCATCGGCAGCACCGTTGTCATTGATGGAAAAGAGTCCTTTGTTAATCCCTTTATGGGAGAGAATTGGACTGAAGAAGACAACGCGATCGCAGCCATCGTTATCTCTCCAGAAGAAGAACCCGAATATCGAGGTTTATGGGGATGGATGCGTCAATATCCAGGGATAACATTATTAATTGTCACCGCTGGGGGAATGTTCGCGGTTTTGGGTACTTTTATCGGGACTCAAATTTATATTCAAAGTCAGGCAAATTTACGGGATTTCAAACAACGGGATGATCAAATTTTTCTCGCCTTAGTCGGGAAATTATCATCAAATTCTCCTAACGCGATCGGTGAGCGACGGGGAGCTATTTTAGCCTTGGGAACCGTCAAAGATTCGCGGGCAACTCCCTACTTAAAAGATTTATTAGCCCAGGAAGACAATCCCGCTCTTTTAGATACTATTCAACAAGCCTTAGTCAGTCGAGGAATTAGTGCTTTACCCCATTTACAACAATTGAATCAATCTATTAGTAATGACTTAGATTCAATGCGTTTTGGGGGAAATAATAAAGATAAAGAAATCGCGTCATTACGGTTAAGAGCAACCCAGCGCGCGATCGCGAAAATCCTCACCGTTTATAGTGGAGGACTAAATAATGTCGATTTAAGTCGCACAGACTTAAGTCAAACCGGAGCCGGAGCAGCCCAATTCACCCTCGTCTTAAACAATACAGACGTATCAGGGATTCGCTTCAAAAATAGTAAATTAATCAACGCGAGTTTAGAAGGAACCCGTTTTGCCAGTGCCGGAGAAGATAAACGCTTTGGCACCTTTGACGACTGGTTAAGTGATTTTACCGGAGCCAATTTAGAAGGAGTAAATCTCAATAATGCCTTTTTAAGTAATGTACCCATGAGTCGAGTAAACTTAGTGCGTGCTACCTTAAATAAAGCGAATTTAGCCGGAGCAAACCTGACAGGAGCCAATTTAGGGAGTGCGCGATTAATTCAGGCCAACTTAAAACAAGCATCATTAAAAGATGCCAGTTTAACAGGGGCAGACTTAGGGAGTGCCAATCTTTCGGGAGTCAATTTAGAAGGTGCTCGTTTAGCGCAAGTAAAAGCCCAAGGAGCGCAATTATCCTTAAGTAACTTAGGGAAAACAGATTGGCAAGGCTCTGATTTATCAGGAGTCGATTTTAGTAGTGCCAATTTACAGAAAGCCAACCTCAGTGGCACAAGACTTACCAATGCTAATTTAAGCAATACTCTCTTGCAAGAAGCCAACTTACAAAATGCGGATTTAAGTTTAGTAGATTGGCGAGGTGCGAATGTGAAGGGTGCGAATTTTAAAGGAGCAAATTTGTTACCGAAAAAGTCGTCACAACCGGATCAAATCGTTCAAAAATCAACCTCAACAGGCAAAACCGGCCGTTTAGTAGGAGTTGATTTTACCGACGCGAAAAATTTAGATCCTAGTCAAATCGCCTATATCTGTTTACAAGGGGGAATACATCCTCGTTGTCCCCAGAAAAATTAAATTACAGCAGTTTCCTCTGCTATGCAGTACATCTTGATCCCCCTAAATCCCCTGATCGAAGGAGGACTTTCTTTGTCCCCCCCTTGAGAAGGGGGGCTAGGGGCGATCTAATGTACCTCATAATATCGAAAAGTGCTGTATCTTGTCGGGGCGGGTTTGCCAATATCTGTGCCACCAAACAGACAGGAGCAAAAACCCGCCCCATCCTTGTCCCCAGTTATGAAACACGGTAGGGACACGGCATTGCCCATTGGTGTCAACTTAAGCGGAAACCCTTGATAGAT
>JBBITB010000170.1:0-3935 GCA_037440985.1 Microcoleaceae cyanobacterium bin_387 | reverse complement strand
AATGAAGGTTGACAGTTGACAGTTGACAGTTGACAGTTGATAGTTGACAGTTGACTGTTGACTGTTGACAGTTGACAGTTGACTGTTGATAGTTGACTGTTGACAGTTGACTGTTGACTGTTGACAGTTGACTGTTGACTGTTGACTGCTGACAATTGACAATTGATAGGGGGAAAGTTAGGTTTTCGGGTTGAGTTTTTCTTTGGTTGTTTTGATGATGCTGGTTAGTAATTTTAGGAGTTTTTTTAGGTCGTTTAAGATTGATTCGCTTTCTTTTGGGGTTAGATAATCGGTTTCCCCGAGTAGCAAGATCCAGTATTCGGTTTCGTTGGCTTCTTTGAGCGCGATCGCGAGTTTATGAAGAAAATCGGCTTTACTTTCGGCTTGTTCTGCTTCTCTGACTAATGCACCAATGGCTGTTCCAGATCGTAGTAGTTGTTTTGACAATACATATTCTTGTTTATTTGAACACAAATACTTGTATAAGTTAACTATTCGGACGGCAAAGGCAAAAGATTTATTTTTTAGTGGGGTAGACATTGAGGGGGGAGTTGAGAGTTGATAAATGTTTGTATATTACACAACTGTCAACTGTCAACTGTTAACTGTTAACTGTCAACTGTCAACTGTCAACTGTCAACTGTCAACCCCATTCCCCCAGATCCCCCGTACCTGCTAGGATGACAAATATCTGTAAGCAAAGCCTCCTAAGGGGTCATAAATATGCACTTGAGCGAACTGACTCATCCAAACCAGTTACATGGCTTGTCGATCGCGCAACTAGAACAAATAGCGCGACAGGTACGGGAAAAGCATTTAGAAACAGTCGCGACAAGCGGGGGCCACTTAGGTCCCGGTTTAGGGGTAGTCGAATTAACCATCGCGCTGTACCAAACCCTAGATCTTGATCGCGATAAAGTCATCTGGGACGTAGGACACCAAGCCTATCCCCATAAACTACTCACAGGACGTTACCACGAATTTCACACCCTGCGGCAAAAAGATGGCATTGCAGGGTATCTGAAACGCAGCGAAAGTCCTTTTGATCATTTTGGAGCCGGACACGCCTCAACCAGTATTTCTGCCGCATTAGGGATGGCCTTAGCGCGCGATCTAAAAGGCGAAAACTTTAAAGTAGCCGCGATCATTGGTGATGGTTCCCTCACCGGAGGAATGGCCTTAGAAGCCATTAATCACGCGGGACATTTACCAAAAACAAATGTGATGGTAATCCTCAATGATAATGAGATGTCCATCTCTCCCAATGTCGGTGCTATTTCCCGTTATTTGAATAAAATGCGTTTGAGCGCCCCCGTCCAATTTCTCACCGATAACTTAGAGGAACAATTCAAACACATTCCCTTTGTTGGTGAAAAATTAACACCGGAAATGGAACGTCTCAAAGAAGGCATGAAACGGTTAGCTGTCTCCAAAGTCGGCGCGATCATTGAAGAATTAGGCTTTACCTACATGGGGCCTGTAGATGGACATAATTTAGAAGAATTAATCGCGACTTTCAAACAAGCTCATACCATTCACGGTCCCGTCTTAGTTCACGTTGCCACAGTCAAAGGAAAAGGTTACGCGTTAGCCGAAAAAGATCAAGTCGGTTATCACGCGCAAAACCCCTTTAATTTAGCAACCGGAAAACCAATTCCTTCTAACAAACCCAAACCTCCTGCCTATTCAAAAGTTTTTGCACACGCCCTTGTCAAAATTGCCGAAAATAACCCGAAAGTGGTCGGTATTACCGCGGCAATGGCCACAGGAACCGGGTTAGATAAACTCCATGAAAAACTCCCCAAACAATACATAGATGTCGGTATTGCTGAACAACACGCGGTGACATTAGCGGCGGGTTTAGCCTGTGAAGGAATGCGCCCCGTTGTGGCAATTTATTCCACCTTTTTACAACGGGGTTACGATCAAATCATTCACGATGTTTGCATTCAAAACTTACCTGTATTCTTCTGTCTCGATCGCGCTGGAATTGTGGGAGCCGACGGGCCGACTCATCAAGGAATGTATGATATAGCTTATCTGCGTTGTCTGCCTAATATGGTATTAATGGCTCCCAAAGATGAAGCAGAATTACAACGGATGCTCGTGACAGGAATTAATTATACAGAAGGGCCGATCGCGATGCGTTTTCCCCGTGGTAATGGTTATGGAGTGCCCTTAATGGAAGAAGGATGGGAAGAAATTCCCATAGGCAAAGCCGAAATTCTTCGCAATGGGGATGACGTGCTCATCGTAGGCTATGGTTCGATGGTTCACACTGCCCTTCAAGCAGCAGAAATTCTCAGCGAACATGGCCTAGAAGCCACCGTCATTAATGCTCGTTTTGCTAAACCCTTAGATACCGAATTAATGTTACCATTAGCGCAACGCATTGGTAAAGTTGTCACCTTGGAAGAAGGTTGTATTATCGGTGGTTTTGGTTCCGGTTTAGCGGAAGCATTATTGGATAATAATGTCTTAGTACCCGTGCTGCGAATGGGTGTACCGGATCTCTTAGTAGAGCACGCGACACCCGAACAATCAATGATTGAATTAGGGTTAACACCAGCCCAAATTGCGGAACGAGTCCTCAAGCAATTTAGCCGTCAATTAGTAACTGTTGGTTAGAGTTAACTGAAGCCCGTCAGGGACTTAAGTCCCTGTCTCATAGCTAAAGTCCTCTGAAGAGGACTGAATAATTTATGAGACTTCGCCGATCGCGAGCCTCTCAGGGAGGTAAATTGCTAGTGGGAGCCTCTGGCTAAGGCGGGCTCTAAGAGGGAGGCTCTGCCTCCCACTACAGTTTTTTGGCAAATTTGAGATGCTCCCGAGCTGCGAAACTAGCTCAAACAGAATTGGGTTTTTATGAATCCGGGTTTGAAGCACTTTCACTCTAGGTTTATTCGTCCTATATGCGAGGACTTTAGCTTTAAGGTAGGGGTTTTAACCCGCTGAGAACTAAGGGTTTGACTCCATACAAATAGTGTAAAATATCCCAAATAAATCACCATTAATGAATAATTATGAGTCGCAATGATAGTCCTCTTTCTGAGTATGAAAAATATCGCGATCAAATGAAAAGTGGCGATGTGATCGCGTTTTCGGGTAATGGTAATTTCTCCAAGTTAATTAAGTGGTCTACTCGCTCCAACTATTCCCATGTTGGAATGGTATTAAAGTTAGATTTAGGGGGGGGATTTGGTAAAAGTTTGTTATTAGTGGAATCTACTTTATTAACAGATTTAGCGAATTATGATAATAAACCCGCGATTCGGGGAGTACAAATGCAATGGTTATCAAAACGATTACAAATGTATAATGGTGACGCGTGGTGGATACCGTTAAAACAGCCATTACCAGAATACAATTTAAGGAAAATGCAGGGATGGTTACGGCAAACTTATAATAAGCAGACTCCCTATGATGACACTCAAATTATGGGGGCGGCTATTGATATTTTTGATAATTTTAAGTTAGAAAATAAAGAGGATTTTTCGACAATTTTTTGTTCGGAGTTAGTGACGAAAGCTTTAAAAGTCGCGGGTGTTGTCAGTGAAAGTGTTAATGCTTCGGAACAAACTCCTCAAGATGTGGTTAATTTTCCTTGTTTGCAAGCTCCTCCTATTCGTCTGAAGTGATAAAATATCCCATCGCGCTTTTGTTACATTTAACCAAGAAGCGCGATGTGGATGTCAGAGAAAATTATCCTAAATATTTTTTATTTGAAACCGCTCCTAAACACAGATAAACGTAGATGATAATAAAATTGATGTAAAAATCAAATACTAACTCTCAAAATTAGATGAGAATCTTCTGTGTCCCCTTTTTCGGAAAACCGGACATAATGTTAATTAATGTTAATCAATGTTTCCCTCCTTAAACTTCTGTAAACTTTTCCGAAAATTAATCACATAACTTTAACTATTCTGGCACAA
>JBBITB010000169.1:0-3946 GCA_037440985.1 Microcoleaceae cyanobacterium bin_387 | reverse complement strand
GATGATAAACTCTTTATCTATCTGTGTTTATCTGCCTTTAGGAGTGGTAAAAAAGGCTCTACCGAACTTGCAATGCTTGGTCTACAGTCGAAACAGCCAAAAGCCAGATTTGGCAAAGGCTTGATTTTCTGATAGTTCTATTTTTATAAACTTTTCAGCAAACTCTTACTACATAAGCTTTTTGGCTATTTCTTACATACTAAGTTCGGTAGAACCGTAAAAAAGATATGCTCTCACGCGATCGGCTGTCTAAATTAGTGGTGAATTAGACTTTTTTTAATGAACCACAGAGGACACAAAGAACACAAAGAAAGAGTTAGAATGGCTCTCGAAACTGATCTGGGGATGGTTGTCAAAACCCGATCGTCGGTGAGGATAAACTCTTTATCTATCTGTGTTTATCTGTCTTTAGGAGTGGTAAAAAAGATATGCTCTCACGCGATACAGTCCTCTCAACACTCAACTTTGACTCTATTTCTAATCAAAAAAATTTTGGGGATTTCACCTCTCCCCTTTGCACCTCTTTAATTGACTTTATAATTCTTGTATCTTAATCTATTGCGATATAGAGCTACTCAGGGTGCATCTCAAAGAAGCAAAAACACTGTAGTGGGAGAGCCAAGCTCTCTGGGGAGATCCTGACGGGATATCTGAGATCCCACTACTCGTCGCAAGTGATTGACATTCTTAATGATTGCACAAAACCTTGATTTTAGAGTTTTTTCCTTCTTCCTTCTTCCTTCTTCCTTCTTCCTTCTTCCCTCTTCCTTCTGCTATAATAGAAAACCGTTTCATTCCAACCTAGATAAATCTTTCTCACAAGGAATTATGGCAACTTTTTTATTAGAACTTGGGACTGAGGAATTACCCGCGCCTTTTGTTGGTGATGCTATTCTTCAATGGCAAAGAATTATTCCCGCTTCTTTAGTCGAAAATTCCTTGACAAATACGGCAGTTTATGTATATGGAACTCCTCGACGTTTAGCAGTTTTAATTGAGGGACTTCCCACTCAACAACCCGATCGCGTGGAAGAAATTAAAGGCCCTCCAGCCGCGAGTGCATTTAAGAATGGAAAACCGACACCCGCCGCGGAAGGTTTTGCGAAAAAACAAGGTGTCGAACTCAATAGTTTAGAAATTAGGCCGACGGAAAAAGGGGAGTTTATCTTCGTTCGCAAACATATTCCGGGCCGTTTAACCGCGGAGATTTTAACAACATTAATTCCTCAATGGATTGGGAATTTAGAAGGTAAACGCTTTATGCGTTGGGGGGATGGTGATTTTAAATTTCCTCGTCCGATTCGTTGGTTAGTAACATTATTGGATGACGAAATTTTACCTTTTTCTTTAATTAATGGTTCCGAAACGGTGGAAAGCGATCGCGTTTCTCAGGGCCATCGAGTGTTACATCCTGAACCGATTACGATTGATCACGCGGATGGATATGTGGAATTAACGCGATCGGCTTTTATTGAAGTTGATCCCGAAAACCGCAAAACGCAAATTATCGAACAAACCCAAAAGGCAGCAAAAACAGTTAAGGGTGAAGCCGAAATTCCCGAAGAATTATTAGAAGAAGTCATCCATTTAGTAGAATGGCCAACCGCGGTAGTAGGGAAATTTGATGAACAATTTTTAGTATTACCGCCCGAAGTGATTAAAACTGTCATGGTGACACATCAACGGTATTTTCCTGTGTTAAAAAGCGAAGACAGTCGGGAATTATTACCCTATTTTATCACGATTTCCAATGGCGATCGCGCTAAATCAGAGATTATTGCATTAGGCAATGGGCGAGTGATTCGGGCAAGACTCGCGGATGGAGAATATTTCTATAAAGCCGATACATCTAAACCCTTAGAAACCTATTTAACGCAATTAGAAACCGTTACTTTCCAAGAAGATTTAGGAACAGTCCGCGATAAAGTAAATCGTATTGTCAAAATAGCCCAATTCATCGCGACACAATTAGAAGTCACAAAGGAGCAACAGCAACATATTGAAAGAGCAGCTTTATTATGTAAAGCGGATCTCGTTACCCAAATGGTGTATGAATTTCCCGAATTACAGGGAATTATGGGGCAAAATTACGCGTCGATTAGTGGTGAAGCTGATTTAGTTTCGAGCGCGATTTTTGAGCATTATTTACCCAGAGGAGCCGGGGATAAATTACCGGAAACTTTGATCGGACAAGTGGTAGGATTAAGCGATCGTCTGGATACCTTGGTGGGAATTTTCGGTTTAGGAATGTTACCCACCGGCTCCTCTGATCCCTTTGCCCTACGACGTGCGGCTAATGCCATTGTTAATATTACTTGGGCGGCTCAATTACCGATTAATTTACTAGAATTAATTAAAAAAGTAGCCGCGGACTTTATCAGTAATAATGCCAAAGCGACACCGGAGTTAGTGAGCCAATTATCTGACTTTTTCTTACAACGGATTCGCACTTTATTGCAAGAAGAAAAAGGCATTGATTATGATTTAGTGAATGCGGTATTAGGGGAAAATGACCCCGAATACAAAGAACGCGCTTTAATTGATTTATTGGATGTATGGGAACGAGCGAAATTTTTGCAAGAAATTCGCGATAATGGTGTCTTAGGTAAAATTTATGAAACCGTAAATCGTTCCACTCGTTTAGCCTATCAAGGGGACTTAAATACGGTACAATTAGAACCGGAAGATTTAGTAAAACCTGACTTATTCCAGAAATCATCCGAAAACGCGTTTTATGATGCCATAGTAGCCTTAGTACCACAAACGAAAGCATCAAAAGAAGCGCGTAATTATCAACAATTAGTGGAAGGTTTAGGCGCGATCGCGCCAACAGTAAGTAACTTTTTTGATGGGCCTGAAAGTGTATTAGTGATGGATGCAAACCCGGATATTAAGCAAAATCGCTTAAATTTATTAGGGTTATTAAGAAATCATGCTCGTGTCTTAGCAGATTTTGGCGCAATTGTCAAGAGTTAATTAAGTTAATAAAAAACCCGGTTTCCCCCCAGAAACCGGGTTTTTTAATACTTTTATTCTTGGCGTAATTTTTGAATATCCTCCAGAGTTAAACCCGTTTTTTCACTAATCATTTGATCATCAAGGACATCCAAAAGTTGCTGGGCAATTTCCCAAGCTTTTTCTTGCCTTCCTCTCAGGATTAAATTGCGCTGATCTTCCATCACCATTTCTCGCTTTTCTAAATCTTCCAATTCTGCCGGACTTAAATTAGCTTCATTGGCAATAGTAAACGCTTCTTTTAATTCCGAAATTTCCTGCATTTGGTTCGGAATCACTCCCAAAGATGGAGCATTTTTCATAAAATAAATCCATTTATCTGTGAGTGTTTCTAACTCCTCTAAACTTTTATTAAATTTCGGTAATTCTACAAAAAACAGTTCGATCTCAGGATCGGGATATTCAAAGAAATCATCTCTTTCTTGGAAAACAAAATGAGAAATGACTTTGGGAGTATTCTCAAACATTTCAAAATCCGTAATTGTCAAGGCAATCACGGGCTTTAATTTAGAATATCCTTCCCCTTTTCCTAATTGAGTCGCGTAGGTTTTCGCGGCATTATAGATCACTCGTTTAGCAAAGGCAGAGACATTTAAAACTTGCATCTCAATAATAACGGTTTTACCCTCATTAATTTTCGCTTTCACATCCAGATAAGTATCTTTCAGTCCGGCAATTTTAGCCCCTAACGCGGGATCAATAATTTCTAAGTCTTGGATAATGGGTTTGCCTTCATAGATTAAGGCATTGAGAAAGCTTTTCAGGATGTTTTTGCTTTCCGATGAGCCGAAGATTCTTTTAAAGGCAAAGTCCGTTTTGGGGTTAATGAATCGCATCATATATTTTCTGAGGTTTCGGGACAAATTTATTAACTATTATCTATTTTAACACAGCTTGATTTTCTCTGGTGTGAAGGGGTACAAAAGAGACA
>JBBITB010000168.1:0-4023 GCA_037440985.1 Microcoleaceae cyanobacterium bin_387 | reverse complement strand
CGGATTGGGTAATGGGTAACTGTCAACTGTCAACTGTCAACTGTCAACCTTCTTCTTGCGTCTACAGGGGGGGTGTGGTATGATACCCCTCATACCGACTAAAACATCTATCAAGCAATAGAACTGATCCGGAATTGCCCCCAAACCCACGAAAAGAGTAAATGACCTACTTCATGGTCTAATAGGTATGCCACCAAAAGCTCATATACAACCCCATCTGTCCTTAGAGGACTTAAAAAGCCGATACCGACAAGCCCAAGACACGACAGAGGCCCGTCGCTGGCATCTGTTGATGTTAGTCGCCGGAGATTGGACAATTAAACAGGCCGCTCAAGTCGTTGGTCTGAACTACGATTACGCGAAAGAAATTGTCCATCGTTATAACGATGAAGGCCCGGTTTCTGTGAGAAACCGTAACAGTGATCGGCAACCGCCGCCGGCGAAGGCCCTTCTCACGATCGCGCAACAAGAAGAACTACGACAGGCCTTACAAGACCCACCCCCTGATGGTGGACAATGGTCTGGTCCAAAAGTTGCTCGTTGGATCGCGGAAAAAACAGGAAACGACCATATCTGGCCTCAACGTGGTTGGGACTATCTCAAACGATTGGGAATAAAATGGCGTCAGCGTCGCAAAAAAACCGGAGTCACAGCCCGAAGTTAAGTGATTTGTTAGCAAATGTTCACAAAAAAACTAGAGAGTTGTCATAGCCAGCAATGGTAAGATCATTAGAGATTGAGATGGAATCATCCTTGATTTTTTCCACTTTCCTAAATGGGTCTATTAACAACTCTCTGGTATTTTTTATGCCAGATTAAAATATCTTGAAGCTGGAAAAATTACGAGACGCGGAGATTTTTCCCATCCTTAAATTGCCATAGAGTAGGGAAGCCCTTTGAGCGTGTTGCCAAAGTCTATGGGATTGATCTATAATTATGAATAATTATATCAAAAGCTTGACTAAAGCCACCGTCAAGTCTGAAACTACAACAAAGAGCCGTTGACAAAGGGAGGATAAACAATGCCAGGAATCAATACGGCCTGGGACGAAGCCATCAACGACAGCGATGGTCGTTATCTCACTGATGCTGAACTTCAGAAGTTTCATCAGTATGTGCAAACCTTCACCGTCCGGGCAAAAACCTATGAAATTCTTCGTGATAAATCAGATCCTCTGATTAAACACGCGTTAAAAAAATTCATGTTAGCTCATCCCGATGTCATGGAAAAACACGCGCAACGATGTCTTTATGACATGAGAATGGCTGTCTGTATCATGGCACTGGCTATTTTGCGTGATGATGTAAAATTCTACAGAGAATGTCTCTTTTTATGGCAGGCGAATATACTCGCGGCTTATCAAAGAAATACCTCTTGTCATAAAGCTTATATATGTCTTCAGGAAGTGATCAAAGAGCATCTTCCCCCCGCGTGTAATCAGTTAATTAAGCCTTATATTGATGTCATTCTACAATCTTTAGATACCCATCCTAAACTGATGGCAACTGTAGAACGTGGTGGTCGCTTTTAGCCCTTAACGAAAACTTGCTCGAGTTCTAACTAATACCGCTCAATACCATCAAAATTTTAATCAATTTGCTGAGTGTAATCCCGTGGCTTATTGATTGTTTTTGGCCAATATTTTTCGCGTAATTTGTGATCCCAGTTTGTGAGGAAAGGAAGAGAGTTATGTTGAACGAACCTATTAGCACTAGCCACAATGCCTCTCCTGAAGAAAGAGAGCAGATGATGAGACATATTTATCAACAAATTTTAGAACGTCAACCCTATCAAGCGGAACGTCGTCAACTCGCGGAATTAGAAAAGGGTTTTATTAATGGGAAATTGGGCATTCGACACTTTATCAAAACTTTAGGTGTTTCTCGGCTTTATTTAGAGAAATTCTATGAAACCAGTTCTAATGTGAAATTCATTGAGAACGCGTTTAAGCATTTTTTAGGACGCTCCCCCCATAATGAAGAGGAAATTCGCATCTTTGATAATATTATTATCCGTCAGGGGGTAGGCGCGATGATTTCCACGATGGTAGATTCTGAGGAGTATCGTAAGGCTTTTGGGGTTTTTACTGTCCCCTATTGGCGTGGTAATAAGAGTTATGAATCACCTAGTGATTATATGGAAAATCGGTTATTAGAAGAGGAACACGCGGGGCAACGGGGTTGGGCGGTTCCGACTCTCTATTGGCATGAACTACATTTAAACTGTTACGCGGGTGAATGTCATCCTCCCACAGAGCCTTCCCATCGTATTCGCTCTTAGAAAGCTCTGGTTGATTCGACAAGAGCATGATCGCGCAAACCCCCAACCCCTTTTTGACAGATGTCACCCTTTTCTGTTAATTATTTGGATGGGTATGAAAGAATCGCAGTAAATCCAGTCTTTCTTTCCTCTCCTGTTCCAAAATGGGGTTGTAATGGGTATGACAATGAAACAGGTTTATGTATTTCGGTTATGGGCGATCGCCTTCGAGACAATGCGTAGCACGATCGCGCTTACCCATGTGTTAACGCTAAGTCTAGGAGTATTTTTCTGGCAAATTCGACCGAGTTTTGCCAGTAATACATCTCCGCGATCCCTAGAAGAATTACAGGAAACACGATCGCGGTTAATCACTCAATTAGAAACCCCACCCTCACCCAGCCCCAAATCCAGTTTTTTCGGCTATTTTCAGCCTCAACCACAACCGCCCAATCCCGAAACTATCATCCCTCAAATACAAGCCATTGAAGCCCAAATCTTATTAGAAAAACGGGCGAATGATAATTGGCAACAAGCCCTTCATCTTGCCACTAAAGCCCTAGAAACGACGAATAGCTCCCCGTCATCAGTCCCCACACGAAAAAAAGCATTATTGCTTTGGCAACAAGCGATTAATAATCTGCAAAAAATCCCTGAAAATTCCTTATTCGCGAGTAAATCCTCTGCCAAAATTAAAGAATATCAGCAGGCTTTACAGATCGCGATCGTGCAATTAAAACAAGCCAAATCGTCAGTTTTAGCAAAAATCGCCCAAGAAAGTGGCCTCTCCCAAGACGCGATGATTACAGTTTGTCGTCTTACCAGAGATTGTGTACATTTGCATGGAAATAACACCCCAACCAGTCCCGCAAGTTTAATTAAAGTTCCCATTGCTGTTGCTTTAATGCACAAAGTTAAATCAGATAAAATTAGTTTAGATCACACACTTTATGTGCAAGAGGGGAACTTTACAGAAGATGACTCCTCCATTCAATCGAGTCAAAAATATCCCCTGAAAACCTTAGTCGAAGCGATGATTGATCATAGTAGCAATATTGCGACTAATGAATTGATTGATTATTTAGGTTATAATTACATTAATCAGGTATTAGCAAATTTAGGCTATGATGTGACTCGTGTTAATTTTAAACTCATGGGCGATCAAATTATGCCCTCTAATCCCGGCCAAGGGAAAAATAGTTTAAGTAGTGATGAACTTACGGAAATGATGGTAAAAATTTATAATCAGGAAACCCCAGGAAGTAAGGAATTAAAAGAGGCTTTATCCCGCCAACGCGATCGAAAATTAGGATTTGCCGCGTTAGAAGGAAAAAAAGCGAAATGGTTAGGGGAAAAGACGGGAGAAAATTCTTTAGTTTTAGGAACAACCGTAGCTTTAAGTGTTGACGGTGAGCCTTATATTGTCACTATTATAGATAATCAGAGTGGCATTGATGAGATTATGCGAAATACGATTTCTAAAATTGCCGATTATATTATCAATAATGGACATATTTAGATTTGTAGGTTGGGTTGAGCGTCGCGAAACCCAACATCTTCCTTGGGAAATACGATTTCTAAAATTGCCGATTATATTATCAATAATGGACATATTTAGGAGATTTAGATTCCTAGGTTGGGTTGAGCGTCGCGAAACCCAACATCTTCCTTTTGCCTGGAATACCTTGGAGGTAGCTCATGAAAAATCCAGGGTAAACGCATCTAAATTAATTTGACAAAAACGTGAATTTGTGTATTACTAA
>JBBITB010000167.1:0-4147 GCA_037440985.1 Microcoleaceae cyanobacterium bin_387 | reverse complement strand
TTCCTTCTTCCTTCTTCCTTCTTCCTTCTTCCTTCTTCCTTCTTCCCTCTTCCTTAATTTCTCAAGAAAAAAAGAAACCCGATTTCTGTAAGAAACCGGGTTGATAAACTATTCAGAAGGTTTTTTGTGATGAAAGCGAATCCCTATAAAAACATCATAGACAAAATCCCAAAAGTCCTTTTTATCCCCTAAAATCCCCAAAGTTTGCGGAGATCCTTTTTGGTCTAAAAGGGGCTTTACAGCCTCATAAGCAGGCTTATAATTATACCAGGGAATAGAGGGCCAAAGATGATGAACGAGGTGATAATTCTGCCCCAAAATGAGGAGATTTAAAATCGCACTCGGATAAACTCTGGCATTTTTCCAGCGGTTTTTTTCGTGAAAAGGACGATGGGGTAAATAATCAAAAAATAACCCCAACGCGATTCCCACAACTAACGCGGGACAAAACCAAAAATTGAGGACATACCCCAAACAATCCTTTTGAATAGAAATGTAAACAACCGCGATCACAAATAAACGGCTGAAAAACCATTCCCATAGTTCAAATTTTCGCCATAAACGCCGTTTAAAGAAAAATACCTCATGGTAAAAAAAGCGTGGCGCAATTAACCAAAGAGGCCCACCCGTGGAAACAAAATGATCGGGATCGTTGTCTGGATCATTAACATTGCCATGATGTTGTAAATGGACTCGCGTAAATACAGGAAAGGCAAATCCTAACATTAACGCGCTACCATGTCCCAAAATTGAGTTCATCACGCGATCGCGGTGGGCTGAATTATGAGACGCGTCATGGATGACTGTCCCCGATAAATGTAAGGCTAAAACATTAATAGCAAAACAGCACCAATCCGGCCAATCCCAGCGCCAGTAACCTAAAAACGATATTACTACCAACCCGATCGCGCTCAAAAACATCAGGAGGGTAGGATTAAAGTCACCGGGAGGACTGAGAAACTCTTTGGGGGGTACAGTCAGTGGCTGCTGGGACACCGACATCGTTGTTTATACTCCATTCTTATGACACTCGCGTAATTAGTATATGACACGAAACTATCCTAAGTAAAGTTTTGTGACATATTGGGGAATGGGGATTGGGGATTGGGGAATGGGGATTGGGGATTGGGGATTGGGGAACGGGGATTGGGGATTGGGGATTGGGGATTGGCTTTTGGCTTTTGATCTGTCTTTTGTGCAAAATAGAGAAGGGTGTATCGGCGATTTTGTCAAGTCTTTAACCGGAAAAAAAATTATGTTATTAAACCGTATCTCGCTCATCAAGGTTTTAGGTTTATCCATGAGTTTGTCATTGTTACAGACAAACGCTCGCGTCATGGCCCAAATCCCTATTCCCACGTCCACCTCTTCCCCTAGCCCAGGAAATACAACCACTCCCCCCATGTTGCAATCTTCCTTTAGTTGCGAATTGAGAAATGGTCAATTTACCGTAATGTATCATCCGCGGAGTCAACCCGGTCAAGCCTATCCTTGGGCCCTACCCGGTGAAATGGGTGGAGGTTGGTCCCCCCAACGTCGTTGTCAAGAAATTAGTCGCCGTTTGGAAGCCTATCGCCCTGATGGATTAGTGGAACTTCTTACGGGCATGGAAAATGGTTATAACATTCTTTGCGTCACTACCCAAAAACAATCGGCGTGTCGTATTGTCCTCACCGTACCCCCTGGACAAGATCCTTTTCAGATCCGCGATCGTGTATTTCAAAATCTTACCGTTGCCGACAGTGGACAAAATACCAATGGAGTCGCGACATTTCAAGATGGAAACCTTAATATCCCAGGATTAGACAAACTTTTTGGCATTGATCCCTTAAATCCTAATCGCAGACGCACACCTCGGGCTCAGTCCAAAGGCATTTATTTACGACCTTTTCTCGATCCCCTCGATGGCGGTACTGGAACCCGTTTAAAGAGATTTTAGTGAGTGTAGATATTTGTGAACCCGCTCCTACCCCTCGACATCAGACTTATACTAAATTCAAGGTATAAAATTATACGCAAAACCTCAAATTTCTCAGTAAATACCGCAAAAAAATCGGCAAAATACTTTTAACTCAAGTCAAATTTTATACTTATCATCTTTGCGTAATGTATGGTGGGATAAAGTAGCAAGAGGAGTAGGGGCAGTGCCTCTGTGCCTGCCCCCAAGAGTCCCTAAAACTTTCCGATTGTTCTTTTGAAGAACATAGTAAATAATGGAAGATTAGCCAAAATTGAAGGGGAAAGAAGCCCCTCAGCATATAGTTGATTGATTCATGCAATTGCCAACCGCCCCGCGTCGAACAAAAATAGTAGCCACCATTGGCCCTGCCACACTCGATCCCCAGGTACTTCGCGAACTCATAGAAGCTGGAGCAACCACGCTACGACTGAACTTTTCGCACGGTACTCAAGACGATCATCAGCGCAGCATTCGTTTAATTCGGCAAACTTCCTTTGAGCTCAATCAGCCCGTAGGAATTTTGCAAGATCTCCAAGGTCCGAAAATTCGCTTAGGACGGTTTGAAAATGGTTCGATCGCGTTAAACAAAGGAGATCCCTTTATTTTAACCAGTCATATCGGACCAGGTACTCAGTCCAAATCATCGGTTACTTATGAACCCTTGGCGGATGAAGTACCAGAAGGCGCGATGATCCTCTTGGATGATGGCAAAGTGGAAATGGTGGTTGAGAAAGTAGATAAAGCCGCCAGAGAATTATTCTGTCGTGTTGTTGTGGGAGGGACTCTCTCCAATAATAAAGGCGTAAATTTTCCGGGTGTCTATCTCTCAATTAAAGCTTTAACTGATAAAGACCGCAAAGATTTAATGTTTGGTTTGGATCAAGGCGTAGATTGGGTCGCCCTGAGCTTTGTCCGTAACCCCCAAGATATCTTAGAAATTAAAGAACTTATTGCTAGTGCCGGAAAACAAGTCCCAGTTATTGCCAAAATTGAAAAGCACGAAGCGATCGAACAAATGGACGCGATCCTTGCCCTTTGTAATGGGGTAATGGTTGCGCGGGGTGACTTAGGGGTGGAAGTCGCGGCAGAAGAAGTGCCCATTTTGCAAAAGCGGTTAATTGCCACCGCGAATCGCATGGGCATTCCTGTGATTACCGCGACTCAAATGTTAGATAGTATGGTAAGTAATCCCCGTCCCACTCGCGCCGAAATTTCTGATGTCGCGAATGCCATTTTGGATGGAACCGATGCCGTCATGTTGTCGAATGAAACCGCGGTGGGTAAGTATCCCGTTGAGGCCGTCGCGACAATGGCGAGAATAGCAGTCCGTATGGAAAAAGACGGTATTTCTCGCAATGCCTTCAATGTCTCCGATATCGGGCGATCAATTCCTAATGCCATTAGTCAAGCGGTGGGTCAAATTGCCGAACAATTAGACGCGGCCGCGATTATGACTTTAACGAAAACAGGTTCAACGGCGCGTAATGTGTCCAAGTTCCGACCGAGGACTCCGATTTTAGCAGTAACTCCTCATGTTGATGTGTCTCGACAATTACAATTAGTTTGGGGAGTTAAGCCCTTATTAGTATTAGATTTGGATTCGACTAAGGCAACGGTACAATCGGCTTTTAATGTCGCCCAAGAAGCAAATCTCCTTCAAGATGGGGATTTAGTTGTTACCACCGCGGGGACCTTACAAGGGGTCGCGGGTTCCACTGATTTAATTAAAGTCGAAGTTGTTACCGCGGTTTTGGGCAAAGGAACCGCGATCGGTTTAGGCACTGTCACCGGTTGTGCCAGAGTTGCCGAGAAGGCCTTAGAGTTGAGTGATTTTAATACAGGTGATATTTTAGTCACCGATCGCACCAGTGCAGATTTTCTGGACGTGATCCGAAAAGCTGGGGGTATTGTCACCGAGGAAGATAGTTTGACTTCTCACGCGGCAATTATTGGGTTACGCTTAGGCGTACCCGTGATTGTTGGGGTAAAGAACGCGAGGAAGTTGATTCGTGATGGCGCAATGTTGACTCTTGATTTACAACGAGGGTTGGTTTATTCCGGTGCCAAGGGTTCTTCTTCCGACGATGAGGATTCGTCCGTTTGAAGCAAGAGAGAAGAGGGAAGAAGGAAGGGGGAAGAAGGAAGAAGGAAGAAGGAAGAAGGAAGAAGGAAGAAGGAAGAAGGAAG
>JBBITB010000166.1:3913-4193 GCA_037440985.1 Microcoleaceae cyanobacterium bin_387 | reverse complement strand
TTAAATTTAGAATCAAATTGTTTCCAACTATTCCGATTTAACTCAATCGGTAGAGCAAGCCCGAGCTAAATGCCTCAGGGATTACTAAGTTAAGGTTTCCAACTATTCCGATTTAACTCAATCGGTAGAGCCTATTGGTTTCAATACCGTCGAATGGCGGTATCAAAGTTTCCAACTATTCCGATTTAACTCAATCGGTAGAGCGGCAGGGTTTTTCTGCACTGTCGAAATTCCGGATGGTTTCCAACTATTCCGATTTAACTCAATCGGTAGAGATTCA
>JBBITB010000166.1:3168-3890 GCA_037440985.1 Microcoleaceae cyanobacterium bin_387 | reverse complement strand
AATTTTGTTTCCAACTATTCCGATTTAACTCAATCGGTAGAGGCGGTTAAAAGCATCTATAAGTTTCTTACAAAATGAAACGTTTCCAACTATTCCGATTTAACTCAATCGGTAGAGAATAATAAATGTAAATAAGGTGTTAGGGGATTACAAATGTTTCCAACTATTCCGATTTAACTCAATCGGTAGAGGTTGAGTTTTTTGAATGCAAATTTGAAAGCTCTAACAGTGTTTCCAACTATTCCGATTTAACTCAATCGGTAGAGAATACTTTCGATTCGACTACCAAGACCCAATCTGTCGTGTTTCCAACTATTCCGATTTAACTCAATCGGTAGAGAATGCTCAACAAGTTACTGTAAACCAAGGTCCATCTGGTTTCCAACTATTCCGATTTAACTCAATCGGTAGAGTGGCATTCATTACAATATAGTATTGCAAACTCTAGTGTTTCCAACTATTCCGATTTAACTCAATCGGTAGAGAGGGGGTCCCGGACCCTTCTCGCTCTTATGATGAGAAAGTGTTTCCAACTATTCCGATTTAACTCAATCGGTAGAGGAGTTGATTTTCTGACAACTGGCCCAGAGGCTAGTGTCGTTTCCAACTATTCCGATTTAACTCAATCGGTAGAGCTGTAAAGAAGTAAAAATTTCCTTATTTGAAATAATAGTTTCCAACTATTCCGATTTAACTCAATCGGTAGAGGAGATTAATTCCGG
>JBBITB010000166.1:0-3079 GCA_037440985.1 Microcoleaceae cyanobacterium bin_387 | reverse complement strand
TAATTGTTTCCAACTATTCCGATTTAACTCAATCGGTAGAGTAGCTTTTACAAAGCCCCTTGTCTTTTGTGAAGACAAGGGTTTCCAACTATTCCGATTTAACTCAATCGGTAGAGAACACCCAACCAGTTCGTGGCGGTAAAGGTAACGATAACTTATGTTTCCAACTATTCCGATTTAACTCAATCGGTAGAGAGCCCCAACAATGCCGATGTTAAATCCCAATCCAAACGTTTCCAACTATTCCGATTTAACTCAATCGGTAGAGCCTATGAACAAATTGTTCAACAATCGTCCAAGTCATACTGTTTCCAACTATTCCGATTTAACTCAATCGGTAGAGCATTTAGTTTGAGGTTAAACTATGTTAGAAGTTGGTTTCCAACTATTCCGATTTAACTCAATCGGTAGAGACTTCGTTTCAGAGCCTTTACCCAGAGCGGGTTTCAAGCTTCAAATCGACGCACCCCCTGATTATAACACAGATCAATCCAAAAAACGCCCGGATTTCCATAGCTCAAAGCCGCTCCCTGTAAGGCATCGACGCACCTCAACGAAAGAATAAGGGTTTCGGCGATTTGCCGAGGTGCGTCGATTTTTCACCAAAAAACTCCCTCAAACCTATACGATATAATACTTTGGCGGCGTTTGCGGTGGATCTGCCCCCAGAGTGAGGACTCTGGATACGGCTTCGCCCGATATCCAATAAAAGCGGACGTGATCCTCTATGGGATTTACCAGTTTTTTCACTTTCTCATAAAGGAGTCGCATTTCATCAAGTGTTAAAAAACACTCAAACACAGAAAATTGAACTCTTTTTCCATAGCCTTCGAGAAAGTCAGATAACCTAGTACGCCGTTTATTGTCGGGAATATCATAGGCGACGACGACTAACATTACAGTGCCCGCACAAAAGATTCATAGGGAACTGAAGATAAGAGACAGCGCTTATAACGTCGGATTTGTAGTTGAATCGCGTAGCGATAGGAAACGGGAGATTGTAGATCAGGATGAGAAATTTCTTCATTCATCCGTTTCTCGAATTGCTCACAAAATATTCGTCGCGCTGATGCTTTTAAATAAATAGCTCCTTCACTATTAACACATTCAAAATCATCGGGCTTAAAAATATTACTGTTGAGAGTCTTTAATACTAAACTATCAACTATGGGAGAACGAAATTCTTCCATCAAATCAAACGCGAGGTAAGGTTTTTTATCTTCTCCATAATGAAAATTTCCTAAGTAGGGAGATAGTCCTTCGGCAATGATTAAACTCAAGACATTATTGAACAATAGGGTATAACCAAAACTGAGTAAAGAATTAACGGAGTCTGTGGGGGGTTGTCGATACCGTTGACAAAAGGGAAAATTACTATTAGTAATTAATTGACCAAAGGCGGGAAAATATCGGGCGGCACTAATCCCTTCATATCCCCTTAAACTATCAATATTATCAACGGAGTCTAGGGCTTTGATATCTGAATTAATGCCCAGAATTGCTTTCTCGATTTCTGGGAGTTTCCGTTTGCGATTCAATCGCATTAATAACTGTTTTGAGTTGATTAATTTTCCTTCAACGATCGCCTTGGATACATAAAGTTGAAAGGGTAAAAATTTCCATCTTTCTAACTGGACTAATTCATTGTGCAAATGAATCGACTCGAGACTCCATAGATGTCCCCTATATTGACCCTGGGGACTAACAAATAGGATCAGAATGTTCTCTTGGAGACAGGCGTTAATGACTTGAGTTGTCAGTTGAATATTACCAAAAACGAGGATTCTTTCTACATCGCGTAGGGGGATTTCTAGCTTGGTTTTTTCCGATATCTGGACAATTAAACGCTGATGTTCTTTGTAAAGAGTTGTGCCTTGTTCCATTAAATAGAGAGTAGCCATCGCGGTATTCCAAAAGTTATGGTAATTTATGGACTCAGTTGTGGTAATTATGCCTTTTTTTTTTGAGGTTGATTTCTGTGATTTTTCGGCAGTTTTGACTCTTTTCTTTGAGGATTCTAGGGGAAAAATTGCCTGGTCTAAAAAACCGTGACCTAAAAAGCGAAATCCTCGTTGAAAGTTGGTGATTTGTGTTTTTTCGGCATGGAAATTTAAACCGATGGATTGGAGAAATTGTCCGATTTGGGAATAGGCTTGAATAATTCGTGTTTGAGTGGTGGCAAAAACTAAGAAGTCATCGGCATAACGAATTAATTTTAAATCGGAATTAGCGATGAGATGGTCAAATTCATTGAGATAAACATTGGCGAGAAGAGGGGAAATTACAGAGCCTTGGGGTATGCCTTTTTCTGGATAAGTTAATGTGCCGGATTCGGTGTAAACTCCGACGGTTAGCCAGGATTTGATTAAGCATAATATTCGGGGGTTGTCGAGGGATTTACGGACTTCTCGTAGTAGTCTGGAATGGTCGATATGATCGAAATATTGGACGATATCTGCGTCTAGTAACCATTGATATCCTAAGTCTCGTAAATACGCGACTTGTTCAACGGCATTAATGTAGGAAATATTGGGACGATAGGCGAAACTGGATGGGGAAAATTGGGGTTCTAGGATGGGGGAAATGACGTTTAATAGGGCTTGTTGAACAACGCGATCTTGAACGGTGGGAATTTTTAACTCGCGCCATTTGCCTTTGGTTTTGGGTATTAAGATTTGTTTATAGGGATGGGGTTGATAGGTGTTATTGGCGACTTTATCTAGCAGGATTGTTAGATTGAGAATGGGATTTTGGGCAAATTCCGCGATGGTTTGATTATCAATTCCTGCACTTCCACGATTTTCTGAGACTTTTTCCCAGGCTCGTTGAAAGTTGTTTATATTGAGAAATTTGTTAATAGAGTCTGTCATGGTTTTGGTAAATTGTGGTTAATTTTTTCGGGAATAATGTTACTAATTTGCTCGGATTTTTTCTGACTACTAATTATCGCGATCACCTTCGACTGAAGCGTCACGATCGCGGGTTTTGCCATGATCACGATCGCGGGGTTGTGCCATTGTGCAAATACAGCAGTTTCCTCTGCTATGCAGTACATCTTGATCCCCCTAAATCCCCCTTA
>JBBITB010000165.1:0-4203 GCA_037440985.1 Microcoleaceae cyanobacterium bin_387 | reverse complement strand
CCCAATCCCTAATCCCCAATTCCTAATCCCCAATCCCCATTCCCCAATCCCCATTCCCTAATCACTATTAAGGAGTAATTGTGGAATTTACATTTGTTAATGCTTTAACTGTTGTCGCGTTGGTACTTCTGTTGATGGTGACAGGAGGAGTTATTTATCTTACCGCGGTTGATTGGCAAGATCGCAGACGGCGCGATCGCGCTAAACGCCAGGAGCGGTGAGATACTCAATCATTAACGCTCCTAAAACCTTAAACCAAGCCAAATGATCGCGCTCTGATCAAAGAGCGCGATCGTTTTCTCTTCTGGGAAAAACCGTTAATTTTTCGCAGATTTAGGAGGTTTAGGTTTAATCGCGTCAGAAATATCAATCGGAGGCGGTTCTAACTCGTAAATATCAATCTCAACACCCGTAGGAAGGGGTAGAAGTTTGGGAGTCCCCCCTTCCAGCTCACGAGTAGATAAAAACGGCATTTTCGGTGGTATCGTCAAAGGTTTTTGAGCCGTTTCCAAAGTTTTCACCATTTGCGCCAAAGCAAATTCTAATTGCTGACCGGGATCAACCGCGACCCAACCTTGTTCTGTGAATTTCCGTAACTCAAAATGGAGGTGAGGACCTGTGGACATCCCTGTACTACCCACGCGACCAATCACTTCCCCCTGTTGGACCCATTCTCCGGGTTTGACAAAAGTTTCCGATAAGTGACCATAAAGGGTTTCTAAGGTTTGTTTGCGATGATCCAAAACCACCGCGAGTCCGTAACCCCCTAACCAATCGGAGATCGCGACTTGCCCCGCGTAGGCCGCGACCACAGGAGTACCTAAATCCGCGCCCAAATCGACACCGGAATGAAAACGACCAGTACCCAAAACCGGGTGATTGCGCCAACCAAACAAAGAAGTAATCGGAGCCGGAATTGACAAAGGGAATAAAAGACGAACATTGCCATTGCCAGCAACCCTAGGGGGACGTGCCGTCAGATTAAAATAAGCCAAACCGGAACTACTGGTACTACTAATACTGAGGGGACCCACAGGAATAGGAGCTAAAGAACTCATGGAAGCCCCTTCCCCAGAACCCGAATAACTCGCGGGTTGAATATAACCATTATCAGAACCGGAATAAGCCCCTCCATTTTCGGCATAACCCCCCGATGGGGCCTGATTGCCTAAACCCAGACTCTCCGCGACCCCAGGAGCCAACCAAGGGGGGGAAGTTTCAGCCCGATCCTGATTCCTGCGGGGGGTTTCGGGAGTGTCATTACCCGCGGTAACTGGACGACTCCCCTCATCAGAGGGTTTTTCATAAGGAGTATTAGCTGTTTCGGAAGCTGAGGGCGACGATGGAAGAGGCGCGCATAAAGTCCCCGCCCCTTCTCCGACTTGTAAGGTAGCACTACAACCTGTAGAACGATCTTCTAACTTTACAGCCGTTGGGGCTTCATAGGTATCTGTCGCACCGATATTGTAGTCTTTAGAAGAATCAATATAAGAATTATTAGGGGCTTCTGAAGCACGCGTCGCGGGGGGAGGAACTTCCGCGGGGGGAGGAGCTATTTCCTCCTGATGTTCTGGTACATAAGATTCGGAATGGGATGGTGCGGGTTCTGGAGGGGGTTCTGCACTATGAGATTCTGGAGGAACAGCTTCGGGTGCCGGGCTTTCCGGTTGAGAAGGGGACTCCGCGGGAGTTGTGGGGGCGGGATCAATGGGTGCTTTTTCCTGGGGTATCAGATCCACCGCAACAGGTTCCGGCGTGGTGGGAACAGAGACTTCTTCGGCCCAAACTACACCCCCACTAAGTATGCCTAGACTCGCGACCAAACTAAGTCCATGTAATAGGGAACGTGGCGTTTTAGTGTTATTACGACTGAAATTTGAAGAGGATTTTTGACTCATATTTGGGTTGTTAATCTGGGTTAAGTCCACTATTAAGGATTTTTGATATGGGATATGGGATATCGGATCGTAGATGAGAAATCATTCATCCGTCCACAGCAATTCCATCACTTTTTCTCCGTCATCCTTACTCCTTGCTGAAATAGCCCAAACTGATTGTACCCGGTTTTAGGTAAATTTCTGACTCAGAAGAGGGGACTTGATCCGCATTTCTGCTGATGGGGTCGGAGTTTAATTTTACGCGCAATTCGCCCGTCGATGCAACACCTGTGATAATTCCTGGTTTTCCGTCTATGGATACTTGATGTCCGATGTTGATCAAGAGTTCCTGATATGCGGGTAAAAGGGTATCCATTCCTTCGTGAGATAATTTATGGTATCCGGTGATCAGTCCTTTGAGGGTGATATTGGTTAAGTCTTCTAGGCTGCTAATGACGGTTGATGAGTGCTTTTCTAGGTATGATTGCAGGTTTATTCCGGTTTCGGGTACGGGATTTGCCCAATTGAGTCCGACACCTATCACCGCTTTCACGATCGCGCCTTGATGTATTTTGGTTTCTGTGAGAATGCCTCCCAGTTTTCGTTGTGCCAAAATGAGATCATTGGGCCATTTTAGGTACACGGGAATACCACGCGATCGTAACACTGAGGCTATACCCCAAGCACTACTAAAGGTTAATAGAGCACTTTGGCTAATCGGTAAATGAGGCTCTATCGCGTAAGAAAGATATAATCCTCCTGTATTAGATAACCATTCCCTTCCCCATTGTC
Organism: Microcoleaceae cyanobacterium bin_387; assembly: GCA_037440985.1. Classification (GTDB taxonomy): domain Bacteria; phylum Cyanobacteriota; class Cyanobacteriia; order Cyanobacteriales; family Microcoleaceae; genus JBEDKD01. The sequence goes on along the minus strand of JBBITB010000165.1, from coordinate 1,534 downwards.
CGCGGCCGGAGGTTTGTTGTTTGGCAATCACTGTAGTACCCGGAGCTTCTCCTTGCTCCAGAAGTTGCCATAACATTTGATTAGTTGAGGCAAGAGTGTCAAAAATATAAATTTTCCCCGGTTTTTCCCGGTTTTCTGCATCGTATATCATCGAGGGTTTACCTAATTTTTAATTCTTGTGAAAATTAGAGAATTACTCTGACTGAGTAATAGTACAGGATCTCGCACCGATTTTCTCAAAGACATATCCTTATTTAAGCAACAGACAAGGGCAAGAAACCCGGTTTATCCAGTGAAATAAATTTCTTCTTACTTCTTGGCTTTAAAAAATGTCCGCGGGATCGGCATCTTGTAATTTGCGGAGCGCGATCGTGCCTGAAACCGTACACATAATTATGGTTAAAACTAAGACAGTAACCGCGCGATTAGTTGTCATACCTAAAGGTAACATTGTCGCGACTTTAGCTAAATGATAAAGTCCGATGGAGACAAAATAACCCGGAAGACATCCCAATAAAGCTAAAACTAAAGCTTCCTGAAATAATACTATCACTAAATAACCATCGGTATATCCCATTGCTTTTAATGTGGCATATTCTGGTAAATGATCGGAGACATCAGAATAAAGAATTTGATAAACAATAACCGTCCCGACAAAAAATCCGACAATCGTACCAAAACCAAAAATAAAACCAATGGGTGTACTATTTCCCCAATAAGTTTTTTCCACTTCTGCAAATTCTTCTAAGGTTAAAACTCTGACATCTTGTGGTAAAATACTTTGTAAATTCTTTTGTACTTGTTTAGGATCAATCCCCGGTTTTATCTGAAGTAATCCCACATCAATATCACGGGCATTTCGATCGCCTAATAAGTTTAAAAATGTGGAGTGACTGACAATAACATTACCATCGGCTGCAAAGGAAGCTCCTAATGTAAATAATCCCGACACTTGTACCTTCCGTTTATTGACTTCTGTTTCTAGGGGTGATAATTTTTGGAATAACTCAGGAGTAATCCCATATTCTGGGCGAGAAGCTTGATCAAATAAAACTCGATTAAATAATTTAATTTTTTGTAAGTTTTCATTGACTTCTGGTAATTTAAAAGGAGAGCGATCCGGATCAATTCCAAAAATTAAAATCGGGCGAGTGGTGCGATTTGTCGGATGTCGCCATTGTACGGTACCAATAGATAAATAATTAACGGATTCAATCCCCGGAAATCCTGCTATTTGATAGAGTCTTTCTCGCTTAAAACTTTTTACAGCAAATAGGGTTTCAAATTGGGGATTGATTAAGACTAAATCTGTCTTGAATGTATAATGAGGTTTCACCGCGGCATCATATAAGGCATCTTTGAAACCCAATTGTACAAACATGAGAATATCGGCAAAGGATATCCCCGCGACTGCGACTAATAGTCTCGTTTTTTCTCTGGTTAATTGTAGCCAAGCTAAGGGGGTTTTTCCAAACATGATTTTTGGTAATGGGGATTGGTGAATGGGGATTGGTGAATGGGGATTGGTGAATGG
>JBBITB010000164.1:0-4275 GCA_037440985.1 Microcoleaceae cyanobacterium bin_387 | reverse complement strand
GGAGTGCGTAAGTCATATAATTGATCATTGTCAACTGTCAACTGTCAACTGTCAACTGTCAATTACCCAATCCCCAATCCCCAATCCCCAATCACCCATCACCCATTACCCATCACCCATTACCCATGATCAGGAATATGAGTATAGAAGAGTCGGAAAATTTTTCAGCAGAAACGCTAAAAAAATCTTACAGTAGCCCCAGAACAATATTTAATATAGCCATGACAATTGTCGCAGGATCTTGTCTAGGCATTACACTATTACCCTTATTTGCCGTTCTCTATTATGTCACAATTCAAGGATTTAGTCGTCTTGATTTAGATTTATTAACCAAACTTCCACCACCACCCGGTTTATCCGGTGGCGGGATCGCCAATGCCATACTGGGAACTATCATAACAGTAGGAATTGCCACAGTTATTTCTGTACCCTTTGGAGTGCTTGCCGCGGTTTATTTATCAGAATTTAGTGGTGGAAAAACAGCCCAAAGTATTCGGTTTGCCACTAATGTCCTCAGTGGAGTACCTTCTATTATTTCCGGCATCTTTGCTTATGCTATACTGGTAGTAACAACAGGAACTTTTTCCGCAGTTGCCGGTGGGATCGCGTTAGCAGTCCTGATGTTACCAACTATTGTACGAACCACGGATGAAGCTTTACAAATCGTACCCCAGGATATTCGTTGGGCCTCTGTGGGAGTAGGCGCGTCTAATTATCAAACTGTGTTAAGAGTTGTACTGCCCGCAGCCTTACCAGCTATTTTAACCGGAGTGACTTTGGCGATCGCGCGCGCTGCTGGAGAAACAGCACCTTTGATTTTTACAGCCCTTAATTCTCCTTTTTGGCCGAAAGGATTATGGGAGGCAACCCCTTCCCTTTCTGTGTTGGTGTATAATTTTGCGACGGTGCCATTCGCAGCACAAAAAGAATTAGCCTGGGCAGCTTCTTTAATTTTAGTGTTGTTAGTTTTAGTAACGAGCATCCTCTCTCGTTGGGCTACCCGCCAGAAGATTTATTCTTGAGGAAAATGTCGATTCGATTGGAGTAATTTTTTATGATCAATGAAAAGAAACCTGAGTATGTATTGGAGACGGAAAACCTAAATATTTATTATGGCAATTTTTTGGCAGTTAGAGATGTCTTTTTAAAGATTCCTCGCTATGAAGTAACAGCTTTTATTGGACCATCAGGTTGTGGTAAAAGTACAATTTTGCGCTGTTTTAATCGTCTCAATGATTTAATTAATAGTTTTCGCCTTCGGGGTCAAATTTATTATCATAATCAAGACATTTATGCACCAGAAATTGATCCGGTGGAGGTACGTCGTCGCATTGGTATGGTGTTTCAAAAACCCAATCCTTTCCCCAAATCAATTTATGATAATATCGCCTATGGAGCTAGGGTAAATAATTATAAGGGTGATATGGATGAATTGGTGGAGCGATCGCTACGTCAAGCTTATCTTTGGGATGAAGTTAAAGATAAATTAAAACAAAGTGGTTTTTCTCTATCGGGAGGGCAACAACAACGTTTATGTATTGCTAGGGCGATCGCGATTAATCCTGATGTGGTATTAATGGATGAGCCTTGTGCTTCTCTTGATCCTATCTCTACTTTAAAAATTGAAGAGTTAATTCAAGAACTCAAAGAAAAATATACTATTGTGATTGTAACTCATAATATGCAGCAAGCCTCACGGGTGTCTGATATGACTGCTTTCTTTAATGCGAGAATTTCTGAAGATGGCAATCGTTATGGTTATTTAGTAGAGTGCGATCGCACAGAAATTATCTTTCAAAATCCCCAGGAAGAAGCCACAATGGAGTATGTAAGTGGACGTTTTGGTTGAAGTTTAAAAAGAAAATTTGAGTCAGATTTTAGGGGGGGTGAAGAAGCCTCCTTTTTTCGTGTCAAACCATTAGAATGTTTTGTAAGACACCCTCATTTATTTCTCATATAGCAATTCTCATACTTGTGAGGTACAGAGTAGGGAACAGTGATTTTTTGTAGGTTGGGTAGAGCATAGCGAAACCCAACGAATCTGTTGATTTTGCGATATGTTGGGTTGGGGAGCATCTCAAAAAAGCCGATAGCAATCCCATAAATGAGTCGTAACAAATTTAATGTTAATACATGGAGTGCTCGTGTATCGGGAGCGAATAGTTTCGCAGCCAAGGAGCAAGATACTGGCACTGGCAAAACTCTCACAACCTATTTAGGATTGCGATAGCTTTTATTGATGATACCTTGATCGTTTAATCGACTAGATGAAATTCTTTTAATGCGGGTAAAAAATTACTATTTTCATGGCGAGAGCGGGCAAGTTTAATTAAGGCGAATCTTGGGAGCGGTTCCAGATTTTGCCATTGCTCTAAGCTAATAGTAACACCAACCTGGTTAGCTTTTTCCTCTACGGATTCGGGGATAGTGTTCCCATCCATCCACGCGGGATGTTTTTCCACAGGTAACTCAGAGGGTTTTTTTCCCGTATATGAGATTACCAACTGTTGCAGTTTTTCTCGATAGGAGAGAATTTCCACTTCAGTCAAACAGGGCATTTCCACAAGCACTTGACGCTCGGCTTGACTGAAGCGATTCCACTCCTCTAATTTTAACTTAATGCCACAAGTATCTAACTTGAGGCGCACCTGCATGGGGATACAGCGTAAAGATTGAACAAAATCAGCCTCAAAGGCAAAAAACATAATTGATAGGTATGGAATGTGGGATAGTTATCTATCCTTAATGATACTAGAACTTTGTCAAAGAAATGTATCCAATATAATCCCACTCCTGTTGAACTAGCTCCCACATTTCAGGATGAATCAGAGCCAAGGCTTTTGGATAAAGAATGTTATTTTCCTTTTCGATATGTTGACGCAAATTTTTGATGATGAAATCAATGATCGCGTTTAATTGTTGTTGAAATTCCGAAAAGTACATTTCTTTACCTGTGACAGCAAACTCTTTCAGTTCCTCTTCACATTCTCTTAATTGCTGATGTTCCCGTCGCATCATTAGAGGCAAGCCGACAAAACCTTGTTTTTCTAATAGGGGAAATAAAACTTTTTCTTCCCGTTGATGGTGAGGCTCTGTTTCTAATAAGCTTTCCGCAATCCTTTCTAGGGCAGAAAAATCTACTAAATTGATATTGGCCAGGGTTTTAATTGTGCAATTCAGTAATTCTAATTCATTCAAAATCTCTAATAACACGTCATTTTCTTGCATCATTATGGTAATGACATTATCAAGGACCGCATTTCTTTTTAATTGGGAAGCACGTTCAGCCGAAATTCCTATTGCTCGATGAGATTCCGCTAACATAAAAACAACCTCTCAAACTATCGAAAATTAACCACTAGAAGAAAAAATAATAGATAGATTAACTCTATTAGAGTCGAATACAGTTGAGTTTTTATGCCAAGACACTCCCCAGAAAGCCGGACTCACTTAATCTAAGTAAACTTTAATTTTATTTGTTCACCTTGAGAAACTCGGTTTCTTTTCACAGGCAAATCTGTGTCAATATTCTCTTCGAGAAACCGGGCTTGAGAAGATTTCACGAGTCTTACACGGATTGCGATGTTAGTACCGACAATTTGAACTCAATACTTAATTTTCTTCTTGTTAAATTTCCATTATGCCATTTTTTTGAGCTATCTGAGAATAGTTAACAATATTTAATATTCTCTGGTATTTCCTTCTATCTGGCGGCATACAATACTCAACAAATTAAGTATAAAGACTTATAAGTGTGGCAAAAGTCACTGGGAGTTTAACAAATCAAAATATTCCTTAAGATATTGAAATAGATCGTAATAATAAAACACAAAAATTGTGACCCGGTTTCTCGGAGAAACCGGGCTTAATAAGTGGAAATGAGCCAAGAGACTCATGGGAAGAAACTTGTATCACATTACACCTGCTTGGCAAGGTGTTTGAACATATTATCTTTGACCATATTCTGACGGAGAAGTTCAACGAGGTATTCTTGAGCTTGTTCGAGGGATAGGTTTTTCACTTCCTCACGCAATATTTGTAATTTGAACTGTTGTTCTAGGGTTAAACTGATTGGCATTTCCATAGTTGACTCCTCACAATTCACTAGGGGGAAGTTCACCACAAGAGGTTTGCTTGACCTCTTTTGTTTTCCCTTATATGTAAATTATCGTAACTTTTCCTTGACAACAAGTACAAAATATACATTCTGGGATTTATTTACGTTACAAAAGTTAATCAAAATGATAAGGTTTTATGATGTGTGGGGACTGGGGA
>JBBITB010000163.1:2254-4396 GCA_037440985.1 Microcoleaceae cyanobacterium bin_387 | reverse complement strand
GCGCATCCCATCCCTACCAAAAACCCAACGTCCCTAACCCATGCCATCAGGTAACATCCTAACTGCCACCGATGTCCTCAATTTACTCGTCAGTGGAATCGACAAAACCACCCTAGAAAACGAACTCACCGCCTCAGCTTGGATATCCACCCCAGCTAGAGGCGGCTCAAAAAGCGGTGGGGGTAAAATCTGGACTAGCCCAAACAATCAATCTAGCGTCAGAATAATGACTAAACCTGATGGTTCATCCTATACCCGCGTTTACAATGGCCCCGGAGGTGGCGCACCCGGAGAACAACCCCTAAACGCATTAGGAAAACCTGGAACTCGTGCAGAAACCCACTTTATTTTACTTCCCTAATCTCACCCCAAAACCCACTATGAACTTTGAAGAAATTTGGCAACAATACGACTTTACCGAAGCAGAATTACTCTCAATGGGATGGCAATTTCCCTATAATTACATCCTCAATCTCAACTACTACTGGGAACTCAATCCCACTAACACAAATTCTGAAATAGCCACCACCGAGCAACCCCTAAAACTCATCCTAAAATCCTGTATTCGGCTCGATATACAACTCAACTCAAATCCTAACGAATTAGAGCAAATCCCGGCTAATCTTGGCACAATTATCGGCTGGGGTAAAGTGACTCCTTCCCCTTGGTTAGAAAACCTCTCCCTTTCCCCTGATGAATGGCTACATCTATTTTTTGATATCGGTGGAAACAACAAAATTGAAGCGCTTTGTCAGTCGATAGTAATTGAACAATTAGCCAAACAATCCTTAGCACTGATTTCGTAATCAGTCAAGAAACTAAGGCATCAAATATCATCCCTACTTAAAGAGTGAAATGGGAAGGGCGATTGCGCTGCGCGCACACTGAGTGCTACGCACACGCTACGCTGTTTACGCTGCGCGCAAACGTGAACGCGGGATGGAAAGGCTCCATCGTTGGTTGGGGAGGGAGAGCACGATCGTTGTTTGGGATGGGAGGGAGAGCGCGATCATTGGGAGGGGATGGAGTTTTTGGGAGGAGGCCCTATCGTTTTTTGGGGAGTTTTTGGGGAGAAGCGCGATCGTTGTTTGGGATGGGAGGCCCTATCGTTGGGAGGGGAGGGGGAGCCGTATCGCTCCGAATAATCATGTATTATTTCTTAATGAGCCACAAGATGAAGAGATTCCATATACCGCTCAATTTCCTCATCCGTGCAACTCATTCCCTTCTGCCAAAGTTCATATTCACTGATATCTATCCCGTCATTCCAAACAAGTGCATAACCACCGGGTTCAATGCTAAAATTTCGGAAAAACGGCGGATTACTTAAGGGAGCAAACATCGGATTATCTAATAACTTAGAGATGTCATATTTCTTGATTTCAAGATTGGTAAACTTAACCATCAAGGTGTTATCGTCAATAGCTTTAGCAGAAACAATGCGCTGATGTTTCATAAAAAAAATCACAGTTATTTTAAGGGTTGAAGTTTACTAAATTCTTGGCTATTCCACATATCGAGCAGTTCTTTCTGGTATAAGGTAGCCCATTCTATTACCAGTTTTTGGGCTCGATTGGGTAAATCGCCTTCAATAACTTCTAAAGACTAAATACCGATCAAAGCATTATACTCACCATAAACTGCGTGAAAATAAGGTGGTGGGTGATCCCCAAAGAAAATTTTGATGATAATTCCATAAAATCGTGCAACTTCTGGCATAAAACTTTTCTAAACGAGGACATTAGGATTATTATAGGCGATCTAAGGACATAATGATACTTGAGATCCAACGGATTTTCTGCGATTCCTCTTTTTGAGGATGAGGAGGGGCGCGAGTTTTTGGGAGATGGAGATGACCTATGGTTGCTTGGGGATGGAGATGTCGTATCGTTGGTTCGGGATGGGAGACGCGATCGCTTTTCTGGGATGGGAGGGCGATCGCGCTGTGCCCAAACCAAAGAAACCGGGTTTTTTCGAGCACATTGCCTAGACACCGATATCTTGGCAAAAACCCGGTTTCTCACCAGAGCCGTATCGCGCTGTGCCCAAACCAAAGAAACCGGGTTTTTTCGAGCCCCTTTGCCCAGACACCGATATCTTGGTAAAAACCCGGTTTCTCACCAGAGCCGTATCGCGCTGTGC
>JBBITB010000163.1:0-2222 GCA_037440985.1 Microcoleaceae cyanobacterium bin_387 | reverse complement strand
CCCCTTTACCTAGACACCGATATCTTGGCAAAAACTCGGTTTCTCAACCCTATCGCGCTGTGCCCAAACCCAAGAAACCGGGTTTTTTCGATCACCTTTACCTAGACACCGATATCTTGTACAAAAACCCGGTTTCTCACCAGAGCCGTATCGCGTTTTGGGGATGAGAGTTTTTTGGGGATGGGGGGCCGTATCGTTGTTGGGAGTTTTTGGGGAGAAGCGCGAACACTACCAATTAATTACCGTTAAAATTGTTACCTTTGCAAACTCTCGATCTGCCGTCACCAAACTTGCTGAATTTTGGATTGCCATTGCTGCAATAACCGCATCCGGTAATTTCAAGCGATATTGCTGGCGAATTTCAATGATTTTGTTAATCAAAACAGCATCAATCGCCACTAAACCAAGAACCTGCACTCGTTGAAGAAACTGATCAAAAATCTGACGATCATCTTGAGTCAACCCAGGAAATACCAGAAACTCAATTTGGCTAATGACTGAAACTCCGATCCAATCAGCATCTTTAAGTAATTCGATGAGTTGAATATTTCCTTGAAGTAGAGCCACGATAGCATTCGTATCCAACACATAGCGATTACCACTCATCACGTAGATTCCTCTGCATTGTTACTGCATCTCCCTGCCAAGTTAATCGCCCCACCAAATCAGAGAAATCATAGTTAGGTTTCTGTTTCTCGTCTGACGAAACTGGATTCAAAACTACTAAAATTTCCTGTTCTTTTAGCAATCGTAACCCAGCTAGTATCACTTCAGATGCCGATGAGTACCTACCGTTTTTGACTGTTGACTGAACAAACTGCTCTAGTTCAGGAGTTAAGGATATATTCATTACGTTGAGCCACCTACTTGAGTCAACGCCATTAGTATACCCCAAATTAAGAAAGAGTGTGAAATTTTGTTATTCCATTCTCTAGGAGATGGAGAGCCTGGGTGTTTTGGGGAGTTTTTGGAGAGAGGCGCGATCATTGGTTGGGGATGGGGCGTGATCGTTGGTTGGGGATGGGGAGCGTGATCGTTTTTTGGGGAGTTTTTGGAGAGAGCCGTGATCGCGTTTTGGGGATGAGGAGACTATATCGCGCATCATCCCAACCCCAAGCGCGATCGCGATTATCCCTAGAAAAAATGCCATACTTAAGATAAAGTAACTCGGAGGCTCGATCGCAATGTACACAACTTCCGACAAATCAATGGGTAAAGTTTTAAAAACACTGACTGTTACCAGCCGTACCAACCAGTCTGCGGCGGCAAGAGGTCTATTATGCTTGCCAGAGGGGGCGATCGCCATTCCCTCGAAAACTCAACAGCAAATCGCGCTCTGCTTTTATTCCTCTTTCTCAACTAAGCGCGATCGCTCCTCAACTGATTCTATTCTTCCACATTTTCAGATTCATCCATTTGCAATGTATACTGCAATGCCACCTGTAATCTTGATACATAATCTGCTGAAATAGTACCCAATTTTTTGATTAATCGCTCTCTATTGATCGCTACTATTTGATAGCAAAGCACGACGGAATCTTGTGTTAAACAACCTTCACCAGTCGGTAAAATAATTGTTCCTGGTATTTTAGCACGCCGCAGATTACTTGTTACGGGAATTACTACTACTGTTGTAGTAACGCGGTCTAATGTATCTCGCTGTACAATAATGACTGGTCTAATTCCTGCTTGTTCTGAACCTCTCGAAGGATTCAGATCGGCTAAATAAACATCTCCTAGCATCAATTGTCATCCTGTTGCTGAAGTTTGGGCAGATAATCACTTAAGACGAGTTCTGCAAAAGCTAAATCTTCGCTGGTAAACTCAGCTTTTAGTAGCGCAGCTTCCTCATCAGAAATGGCATCCCACTGTTGAAATAATTGCTTCTTATTAGCAGATTTTTGCAGTTGATTTGGTTGAGTAGCTTGCTGTTTGTCAGCCAGATATTTCTTGATCGCGCATTCGAGCTCCTGTAACTCGAAAAATTCCAGCATTTCAAGCTGATTGACAATTTGATTGAGGATTGCCTGTGACATAGCTTTTCACTTTTTGCGATTCCTTAGTTTGTCTATGATACAACTATTCGCGTTCAGTAGGTTCACGATCGCCCTTTCTTTCTCTTTCTCAACAAAGGGCGAACGGCGACCGCCGTCGCCGGCCTGCGGCTATCGATCTTTTGGAATAAGTCAAAAAGTGCCCAAACAAAAGAAACCGGGTTTTTC
>JBBITB010000162.1:0-4715 GCA_037440985.1 Microcoleaceae cyanobacterium bin_387 | reverse complement strand
CTTCTTCCTTCTTCCTTCTTCCTTCTTCCTTCTTCCTTCTTCCTTCTTCCTTCTTGCCCCTTCAAATTCCTCCGCGAAGGATAATGTAGGCGCCCCAACACGCGGTAAGACTTGCTAGAATGGTTGACCAAATGGGATGATAACTTTGACAGACTTTTCCATTTTGACTTCGGAGACTTTCTATATCAATCCAAGGAGTCGCGCCGCGTCTTAACCATCCTGTTACTACTATATTTGTACCAATTAGATCACTGGGGCGGTTTTTTTGTGGCCAAAGATTGCCAATAATGCCTAATTGGGAAACATGGTGTAATCTAATTAAACCTGTATTGGTTTGCAAAATTAAATCTTGTTGTAGGCAATTATCTATTCCTTTTCTTCCTAATAGTTTTCCTTCGATGCGGATAGTCTCACTGTCTATTGGTAACGCGTTGGGGTTTGATAATACTTCGGGTAGTGTTGGTGTTTTGACTTTAAAGGGTTTGATATCTGGGAAAAAATCATTAATTCGGATAAATGTACCGAGACTAAACCCTATGGGTAAACATCCTAATAATAGTCCGATGTCTCCTCTCATCCACTCTAATTGCCAAACTCCCATTAATGATAAGAAAATGCTGACTCCCCAAAGAATGCTGACGATCGCGAAACCCATTGGAATGCCAAAAAAAGGAGCGCCGAGAAGCATAACTTGAGGAGAAGGCAATGAAATATGAGGAAGTGAAACTAAAGATAACTTTCTGCCCTCTTTCTTCTTCGCTCTTCCTTCTTCCTTCTCATTAGTGAGTAGATTAATTTCGGGATCTAGTTTCCAGACGCGGGCATAATATTGTAGGATTTGTAATCTTTCTCCCATTAAGGGATGAGTCTGATTGAGGATTAACCATTTTCGTGCGGGGTTATTAAGATCCCATTGAAATAGGGGTTCGAGGGGAGTTAATGGGGCGACGGAGCCTAACACGATCGCGTGTTTGATTGCGACGGGAGTAAGTAAGTCAAAACCTTCTAATAAATATGGAGTTTGTTGTTGTTGTTGGATATCATCAGCTAAACCGATCGCGATTTTAATAAGAGCCCTGGTTAAGCCATTAGGGTTTCCCGTTAGATCACAAGCAAAGCGATCGCGATAATAAACGCGTTGTCGAGATACCCACAAAAAAGGCCAACGTAAAAACCAATATATCCCATAACCTAAAGCTGATATCAAAACCGCGATCGTGTGTAACGCCGGACTAATAAAATTAAGTATAGGAGAGATAAAAGCCGGAATCCATGCCGGAAGTGAGAGAGTTTTTAACTCAGGAACTCTTGTACCCCAATAAGCCGCTTGCCAATAAATAGTATAGGGAATTTGTAATAGTAACGTTGCGAGAGACATTAAGATAAAATCCTTATTCCGAATTGAGCCTAATTCCGACGCGTATATCGTGGCAATTTCTTCGGGGGTTAATTGATCTAATAATCCTTGACTAACAACAATACGCGCGAAACGAGGTAAACTTCCATAACTCATCGCGACAGGTGCGGAAATGGGTAATAATTTTAAGTTGGGAAAAGGGTTTCCGTTTTTTTTGGTGTAATTTCGCAGGGTACGATTACTTTCTTGACTGATTCTCATTAATGTCCCTAAAGGGAGATTTTTTAACCCATAAAACCACTCTAGGAGTTTATCCATGATCCAAGGGGAACCGATTAATAAAACTATAAATAAGAGATAAAGCCAAGGAGTCGGATCTTGATAAAATGCTGGAATTGGTTTGAGAAAGGGGATATTACTTAATAGGTTATTTGTATTGACGAGGAGAAATTTGACGACTTCGCGAGTTAACCAAAATAACGCGATCACGCTGGCTAATTGCTCTAACCAAAAACGAGATAATTTTAAAGTTTTCATCGGGCGCCAATTTTCTGCCCTCTGACTATTACGCCAAACTAATTGATATTTTTCTGATTTCTCATCCTCCTTGGTGGAAGTGTTGGGAGATTCGGTGGTGACATTGGGGGTATTTTCTGGGGTTTCTGGAATAGGGGAAACTGTCGGAGTGAGACTTTCCGACTTGATTTGAGGGGGTTGGGGGGTTGGTTTTTTCGGGGTTGTCTTGGGTGGGGGGACTGGGGGAGGTGTTAAGGGGATAAACCCACTGGGCTCTGAGCTAGGTGGTTTGGGAGTGGGTGAGGGTGAGGGGGGAGGAGAGACGGTGGGGGAGTTAAAGGGGACAAAACCCGCTTCTATCCCTGATGCACTATAGGAAATTTCTGGGGTTTCGACTTGTGGCTGAGGAGAGAGATGTTTGGTTAATTGATTTAATTGATGGTTTGCCCAGGTTTTCACTTTTTCGTGGCGATGTTGGGTGAGGGGAGTTATTAGCCGTATCGCGCTTTCTGTGTCACCGATGTGTTGATATGCCAACATTAAGCCCTTGATGGCGCGTAATCGTGATGATTCTTTGAGATTGGCTTGACTGGCGATTTCTAAAGACGCGATCGCGTTTTGATAATCTTTGGCGTGTAACGCGGCTAACCCTATTTCGAGGGCATTTTCACCATGAGATGACTCAGGGGGTGGTGGTGTGATGGGAGATGCCATTGGAGATTGGGGGATGTTGGGGTTTTGGGGGATTGTTAATCACTTTTAGCACAAAAGTGTGAGTTTGACTGAGGATTAAAGACGCGATAGCCTTCAGCTTCAGGGCTGCGATCGCGAGTCATTTATAGGGGATTGATGTACTTGCTGTTTGCTCTCACGAAACACGCGTTGTCCTTAAACTTGACGCGCAACCAGGGTTTACCACGGGCATCTTTCTTAATTGCCTGAGATTCATCTGGCGTTTCTACGGTGAGTCTAACATTCTTTTGCCATGTCACGAGCACTGGGTAATTGCTTCCCGCATTGATACGACAGTTGAGTTTGTTGGCAACCAAAGAAACCGGGTTTCTACAGCCCTTTGGTTGGGTGACAAAAATCGTATTAAGAAACCCGGTTTCTGAAGATGCGATCGCCGACATCGAGGGTATAGTAATCACCTTTACTATCAGCTCTAGCCGGATGGTATTGTGCCAGGGCGGTGTCTGAAAACGTAGAGATTGCTACCATGAACGCGATCGAGCCTGAAGCAGGTTTGACTAATGCGGATATCGGTGACAACATAAAGTCAACTTTCTCTGTGAGTAAACTAATCCCATTATAATTGCCCCCTTACTGTAGGGACACAACGTGTCGTGTCCGACACAGCAATGCCGTGTCACTGTAGGCAAGATTGCGCCGATGGGAAGGTGATAAGCGCGATAGGATTCCCTTCGCCATCTCACTTACCCGCGAACCCCCTGTCAAGGCCTCATATATAGATTTACCGAAAAGACATCTCCCCAGGACACGACGTGTCGTGTCCCTCCCAGAATGCCTACCCTACAGTAGTTTAGATGTCTTTTCCAGAAAAATCAACTTCCTTATCCCTCTAACACATAAAGGTACACAATAACAGTTTTTTCACTTACCAAGTCTACCAATATCTGGCTTTGCCAGACTTTACCTGAGTTATTCTCACGAATTATACCTGATAAGTAATTCTTAGCCATGTCTGGTGTCCACCACCGCCTCCACGCAAGGTGAACGTTTGCCAGTTCACGGATATCATTAAGTTTTACCTTCCCCTTGTAACCCGCTGCTGTTAAGAACTTATCTAACTCCGTGTGGTTCATCGTGAACCGCACGCACATCAGACGACCGCGCTCTTTGTTATCGTAAACGTGCAAATCTCGATAGCTCTTAGGTAGGATAATCCGAGTAAAAGACTGCACCTCTTCAATATCAACAGGCATTTGGGAGGCTTGAGTCTCTGGTTCTGAGACTTTGGTAGAAGTTGTATTTGAACAACTACTTAACTGAAATAAAGTCAGCATAACACTGGCAATAATCGCTGCTTTTTTCATAACATAATTCTCCTAAATACGCTGCTTATATTCCCCTCTTACTTCATATTCCTGGGCTAGACCAGCTTGATGAAGACTTCCCAGAATCTCATCCTTGTATCTCTAAAACCTGAAGATACACAATAACGGTTTGCTCACTTACCAGGTCTATCAAAATTTTGCTTTCCCTGAGCTTACCTTGGCTGTGCCGATTAATTCTACCTGACAAGTAATTTTTGGCTTTGTCTGGTGTCCACCACCGTTTCCACGCAAGGTTAGCGGTTCCCAGTTCACGAGTATCATTAAATTTTACCTTCCCCTTGTAACCTACTGTTGTCAAAAACTTTTCCAATTCAGAGCGATCCATTGTGAATCGCATGGATATCATACGGCTACGCTCTTTGTAATCGTCAACGTGCAAATCTCGATAGCTTTTGGGTAGAGTAATCCGAGTCAATGATTGTACTGCTTCAAGATCAACAGGCATTTCAGATGCTTGAGTCTCTGGTTCAGAGACTTTGGTAGAATTTGCATTTGAACAACTACCTAACTGAAATAAAGTCAGCATAATACTGGTAATAATCGCTGCTTTCTTCATAACATAATCCTCCTAAATACAAAGAGTCACATTATTCGTGACAATTTCCGGCACCTGTTGAGTAGCCGCCACTAATCGCGGATGAGGCCCCAACGGATCTTTAATAATCCCAATATTCCCCCCCGCCTGCGGATTGGCATCAACTTCAAGGATTTTTTGTACTATTACGACCCGCCACAAACGCATACTTTCCATCAGCCGTCACCGT
>JBBITB010000161.1:0-4982 GCA_037440985.1 Microcoleaceae cyanobacterium bin_387 | reverse complement strand
TGCTGTCTGGCGTGTCAGTTTCAGTCCCGATGGCAAAACCCTGGCATCGGCGAGTCGGGATAATACCATAAAACTGTGGACGACAGAGGGGCAACTGCTCCATACACTGCAAAGTCATACTGATGCTGTCACCAGTGTCATTTTCAGTCCCGATGGCAAAACCCTGGCATCTGGGAGTCGGGACAATACCGTAAAACTGTGGACGACAGAGGGCAAACTGCACAACACACTCGAAAGTCATACGGATGCTGTCTTAAGTATCAGTTTCAGTCCCGATGGCAAAACCCTGGCATCGGCGAGTGATGACAAAACGATCAAACTGTGGAATAGAGAAGGCAAACACCTCAAGACTCTGCAAAGTCATACCGCGGGTGTCACCAGTGTCAGTTTTAGTCCCGATGGCAAAATGATCGCGTCGGCTAGTTATGACAATACCGTAAAACTGTGGAATTTAGATTTTGATGATTTAGTAAAACAGGGTTGCCATTGGCTCCATAATTACCTAATTACTCACCCTGAGTCTCTCACAGAACTAACAGTTTGTCAAACGCCTGAACTCTTCAGGCAAGGGGCTCCTTTTCTGCAAATTAAGGGTGAGGAACTTGCGAGAAATGGCGATATTGATAATGCTGTTATGAATTTCCAAACTGCCATGAAATGGAATCCTAGTATCAAGTTTCATCCCACTACCAAGGCACAAAAACTTTTTCAGAGTCAACAGTTTATTAATCAAGGCAATGAGTCGGCAAAAGCGGGTAAGATTAAGGAGGCAACTGCCCAATTTCAACAGGCAATACTCCTCGATCCTAGTTTAACATTGAATCCAGAAGTAATTGTCCAACAACTGGCTTCTGAGGGTTTAGTTAAGCAAGGTGATAAGTTTGTTAAGGATGGCAAATTTAAGGACGCGATCGAACTTTACCACAAAACTAAGGCGATTCATCCTGACTTCCAAATTCCTGATTCTTCTTGGCAAAATCTTTGTAAGAATGGTATTTTGAATGGCTCGGTTGCTGATGTGATATTTGTCTGTGAAAAACTTGTTAGTCTTCATCACGATAGTCCTGATTTTCGAGAGCTTCGGGGTGTCGCGAGGGCTCTCACGGGTAATACACAAGGCGCGATCGATGATTTTCAGTTTGTGGTGAAGGAGACGACTGATGAAAAAATGAAATCGGAAAGGCAAGGTTGGATTAAGGCTTTAAAAGCTGGCAAAAATCCTTTTACTCCTGATGTTATTCATAAAGTGCTTAATGAATAAATAAAGTGGTTGGTTAAAGAAAACAAGATTTGTGACTGTTGGCTCGGGCAACAGAGCCCGAAAAAGTCATCGTGATCGCGCATCCTGAATATTAATCATATTACAGCACTTTCCGATGTATAGTAATTCCTAATAAGAATGAAACAGGTAGGTTGGGTTGGTTGGTAGTGAAACCCAACTTTTATGACTGATGGGAAGTTTCAACTTTCATTGGTATTACTATAATGAGATACAGTAGTTTGATCCCCCCTAGCCCCCCTTCAAAAGGGGGGAACTGGAAAACTGCTGTATATTAACTTTTCTTCAGGGCGGGGAGGCAAATTATCCAGAGATTGAAGCCGAAAATTTCTTATTTCTCCAGTGATTCTATCTCTATTAAGATTGTTGAATACTGCGATCAAAGCAGAAATGTCTCTTCCCCTAACTTGTGATACACTGGTGTCATACGCGATCGTCGTAATGAAATGCGCCTAACCATTTCTGATCAAGATTGGAAGTTACTGCGTCAAGTGCGTACAGGAAAACAAGTCACTGGGATCAAGCTGATCAAACCCTTTTTCCGAGTTGCTTAGTATTTCAATATCACGATCGCGGGTAAATCGTGGTTTGATATTAACCCCATTTTAGCCCACTCAACGGAATTACTCTAATGATGATAACTTCCCCTGAGAATATTAGTTATAATGAACCCACTTTAAAAAAACTTGCCTGGGTACTCCAAACTTCTCATGGGAAGTTTAAATTATTGTTAGTCCGGTGTAATTATAAACAATTAGGAACCCAATTAATCGAGCATTTACAAGGACTTTTAAGCCAGAATATTCACACCATAGAACTCCCAGAAGATGCTCAGGATATTTATAGTAAAATAAAAATAGAATTAGGAGAAAAAACACCCGATATTCTCATTATTACCGGCTGGGAATTGGTGCAGAATGTCGATAGTTTATTGACATCGGCGAATCAATTAAGAGAGGCTTTTGCCAAAGAGTTTAATTTTCCTCTGATTCTGTGGTTAAATGATGACATTTATCAAAAAATGGTACGTTTCGCTCCTGACTGGGAAAGTTGGGCTACTACGCGTGAGTTTTCCCTGCCGACGGAAGCCTTAATCAATTCTCTGAAAGAAGGAATCGAGATACTTTTTAATGCGGCATTTTCCTGTGAGGCTAGTGGATTTTTTAGAACCTTAGCAATGATTCAAGATTTGGGACATTTGCAACGCTCTGAATTACAAACTGCCGCGATAGAGTTACAGAATAGAGAGCAAGAATTAGATCCCTATCTCCAAGCCAGTTTAGAATTTGTCCAAGGTTTAAAGGCTCCTAATAGTCCCGTGGCTTTAGAGCATTTTCAAAATAGTCTTAATTTTTGGCAATCACAATTAGAGGGACAAAATACAGAGGCTACCTCTGATTATAAACTAAAACAAGCCTTATTACAATACTATATCGGAGGTTATTATTATTTTAATGAAGATTGGGAGCAGTCTCGAAATTATTACCAGCAATGTCTCGATATTTTTGAACAAGCAAAACGACCGGATTTAGTGGCAAAATCCGTGACTCAATTGGAGCGAGTTTTGCAACGCTTAAATCTCTGGGATGAATTAGAAAATCTTGCTTATAAAGCTCTTGAACTTCATAAAAATAATGAGATTTTTCATCATAAACTTGCCCAAAGTTATTGTTTTTTAGCGGAAGTATCTTTACAGAAAAAAAAGTGGCAAGAAGCACGCGATTATTCCCAACAAGGGTTAGATATTTTGGCAAAAATTCCCGAAAATCAACGATGGGATGAGGGATTATATTTACTATTTATTGCCCAAGCTGAAAGACTCTTAGGTAATTTGTCACAAAGTCTTGATTATTTATTAAAAGCGCGAACATTGGGAGACCGCGGTTATCCCCAAATTTCTCTCAGGATCTTAGAAGAATTACGAGAAATCTATTGGGAACAAAAAGAGTATAAGAAAGCCTTTTATATCAAAAAAGAAAAACAATCTATTGAGCATCAATATGGGTTACGCACCTTTAGGGGTGCTGGTTGGTTAAAACCGACGAAAAAAGAAAAAACACCCTTAGATATCAGAGAAAATAAAGAGAATATCGCGTTAGAAATTACCGCGTCGGAGCGCCTATTAGATGTTGAAAGAGTAGTGCAACGTCTGGGAGATAATAATTATAGACTGATTGTGTTACATGGACAATCAGGAGTGGGCAAAAGTTCTCTTGTCAATGGGGGGGTTATTCCCATGCTTCAACAAAAAGTTATGGGGATTCAAGAGAATTTTCCCTTATCAATGCGGGTTTATAACAGTTGGGTGACAGAATTAGGAAATCTCCTGAAAAATTCCCTGATTGAGAAACATTTTCCCGTGGAAAATTCCTTAAACACCATCGAAACTATTTTACAAGAATTAGGACAAAGTGCAGTACGAAATTTACGCACTATTCTAATTTTTGATCAATTTGAAGAGTTTTTCTTTATTTATCCTGAACCGTGGCAAAGACAACTATTTTTTGACTTTCTCGGAGAATGTCTCAATATTAGTTGCGTGAAAATCATGTTATCCCTACGCGAAGATTATATTCATTATTTACTAGAGTGCAATTCCCTAGAAAGTATGAAGATGATCAGTCAGGATATTCTTAGTAAAAATGTCCTCTATCCTTTAGGCAATTTTTCTCAGAAAGATACGGAATTAATTATTTCTCAATTAACGAAAGTATCCAAATCGCCTTTAGAACCCGAATTAATTACAGCTTTAGCACAAGATTTGGCGGGTAAGTTAGGTCAAGTGCGTCCCATTGAATTACAAATAGTCGGGGCGCAACTCCAAACGGAAAAAATTACTACTCTGGGGGAATATCAAAAACGAGGACCGAAACAGGAATTAGTCACCCGTTATTTAGAAGAAATTGTCAAAGACTGTGGAGAGGATAATCAAAAAATTGCCGAAGTAATCTTGTATTTACTGACGGATGAACAAGGGACAAGACCTCAAAAAACAAGGGCTGAGTTAGAACTAAATTTGCAAAATATCGCGTTTAATGAACTCAGTCAAGACTCGGAGAGATTAGATGTAATTTTAACCATATTTGTCGAATCCGGTTTGGTGCTACTCTTGCCAGAAATTCCCGCGGATCGCTATCAACTCGTCCATGATTATTTAGCGGTTTTAATTCGTCAGCAACAGGAACCCCAGTTACAAGCATTAAGGGCGGAATTAGAAGAGCAGAGACAAAAGGCAGAAGAGGAGAAAGAAAAAAGAATACAGAGTGAAGCTAAAGCTAATCGTTTTCTGAAAAGGGCTTTGTTTGGTGCTCTTGTTGCTGTTTTCTCCTTGGCTGGAGTAGCTTGGTGGGCTTTTCAACAAAAGAGAGAAGCGGAAATTAGCGCGATCGAAGCTAAAAGCAACTCGGCAGATCTCCTGTTAAATTCCGATCAATTTGAATCGTTGATTGAAAGTTTAAGAGCAGCAACCAGGCTGAAAAAAACTTCGGGAATGCCCATAGACTCTTACATTCTAGTTAGCGGAAGCCTCCAAAAAGCACTTCAAAATCTGACACTTTCTAATACTTTAGAAAGTCATACTGATCGTGTCTGGGGTGTCAGTTTCAGTCCCGATGGCAAAACCCTCGCGTCGGCTAGTGCTGACAAAACGGTAAAACTGTGGAATATTGAGGGCAAACTCCTCAACACTCTCCAAAGTCATACC
>JBBITB010000160.1:0-5248 GCA_037440985.1 Microcoleaceae cyanobacterium bin_387 | reverse complement strand
ACTGTCAACTGTCAACTGTCAACTGTCAACTGTCAATTACCCATTACCCATTACCTATTACCCATTACCTATTCCATATCTATGCCAAGTAGTGAAGAAGGCGCTCTTTTGCCTGAAATAAATGATAATAAGACGATGACACGGACAGCATCGGTGAAACGTACCACCTCCGAAACTGATGTCACAGTAATTCTTAATTTAGATGGAACCGGAATTTGTAAATCGGCTACAGGTGTCCCCTTTTTAGATCACATGATTCATCAATTATCCTCTCATGGTTTAATTGATTTAGAAGTGAGCGCGATCGGGGATATCGAAATCGACGATCATCATACCAATGAAGATGTCGGTATTACATTAGGTCAAGCCTTAAATCAAGCATTACGCGATCGTAAAGGTATCATGCGTTTTGGTCATTTTATCGCGCCCCTAGATGAAGCCTTAATTCAAGTCTCCTTAGACTTTTCAGGAAGACCTCATTTAAGTTATGGTTTAGAAATTCCTACTCAAAGAGTCGGAACCTATGATACTCAATTAGTCAGGGAATTTTTTGTCGCGGTCTGTAATCACGCCCAAATGACATTACATATACGTCAATTAGATGGAATTAACTCCCATCATATCATAGAAGCCACCTTTAAAGCCTTCGCGAGAGCCTTAAGAATGGCTGTAGAAATTGATCCTCGTCGTGCTAGTGCCATTCCTAGTTCTAAAGGCGTTTTATAGAACCCATTGGGGCACTATGGGAGGGGGAGCATCTCACTTTTTTCCTTCGCGGAGCCGGATCTCCCCCCAGAGCATTCGGGCGCAGAATCTCTCAGTCAAAACTGAGAATTTATTCGCCCTCAATGGGGGATTTACAAAAACGAGATACTCCCTTTTTTCCTTTGATACATTACTTATGCACTGAAAGCCAATAAACAGGGTTTCTCCAGAAAAATGGGGAAAATGAGTTTTTTTTGTCACTAATCTGGTTGAGATTTTTTAAGGTTGAGATTTTGGTGTTTGAGAAGAATCATCCGCGACAACATTTTGCACAGGTGCGACTTCAAATACTAACTTAAAGGGTTGTTTCAGTTGTTGACTCACAAATTCTTGTACTAAACGGACTTGTTTCGGCGTGACAGATTCTTTCGCGCGTACTCGTAAATAAACGGTCGGTATTTTTGTACTCCAATTAATTTGAGTTTTCACTAATTCAACCTGTTGACCAACTGTTATTGTTTGGCTTAATAAGACTACTTTTAGTGTATATTCTAATTGGGCTTGTCTTAACAATTGAAAAAGACTTAAACCCAAGGGAATTACTAAAATCCCGGTTAACGCGATCGCGCCTCCCAATACATGATTAGGTCGGGTATAACCAGCCAGAATATAGACCAACATACAGGCAACTGTAATGCCTAAAAGATTGGTAATATATAATAAAAAAGCACCCCAACTATATTGCCAAAGTCCTTGGGATAAACTTAAACCAACCACACATAAAGGAGGCATTAAAGCCACCGCGATCGCGGTTCCCGCCAAAGCATCACTCACCTTGGGACGCACCTTAGCAAAACCACTTAAGCCCCCCGCGACAACCGCGATCCCTAAGTCAATTAACGTCGGTTCAGTCCTCGCTAAAACCTCAGAACCAAATTCGGGAAAACCCACCAAACGACCCAGAAATGTAGCTAATAGTAACGCGACAATAGTAGCCACCCCTAAAGAGGTTATACTGCGACGAAATAACTCTGGATAACCTTCTAATGCACCAAAAGCCAAACCCCGTAAAGGCATCATTAAAGGTGCGACAATCATCGCGCCAATAATCACAGCCGTGCTATTACTCAATAAACCAAAAGTCGCGATTAAACAAGCTGTAATGGTTAAAATCATAAAATTGAGATTTAGTTCCGAATCTTCCAGCAGTTCTTGGCGCATTTTTTCAATGGCTTCTGCGGATACTTGAGACATAAAATACCTCTCTTGGTTTGACTAATTGCATGATATTTAATCGAGAAAACTCCGATGAAAAATTTATTATCGCGGTGATGAATGACCGAAGTAGCTTAGGTAAAAGGTTACACCAGATGGATTATACCAGGAAATGAGACAACAGAGATATCAGAATCGGTAGATATTGCCCTTCGGACTGAGTTGGGGAATGCTGGCAATAATATTAATGTTCTCATTTTTTTATTCATAAAAGTTATGTCATTATTTGAACGTAAATCTAGTCAAATTTATGAGACAAATTGAAATCTTATCAATCTAATGAATTAGATAAATCACCCTAGATTTTACAGCGGAAACCACGCTTATGAGGTACACCAACTTATCGTTCAATCCCCGTAGGGACACGGCATTGCCGTGTCCCTACCGTGTTTCATACCAGCGGGAAATGCTGTATTTTATATGCACCATTATCGAGAAAAACATCTGTGTTAATCTGCGTTAATCTGCGGTTAAAAAATCTTATTCCATTATAATTTTCTGCCATAATAGTACCCAAAATACGGAGTAATGTGTGACTATTAATAGGAATTACATCAATTTTCTGAGAAACACGATATATCAATCAATAAAATTGCTTATAGAGAGTTTCGTGAAAGCTCCCCTACTTCGATATTATAGTTTATGGTTAATGAAAAATTCCTAATTAGGGAACAGAATGACCTGTAGTATGATTAATATAATCCTGAATTTTTTGATAAGCTTCCGCATTAGAATTAGGATGAATAACAATAGTTGTTGTACTATCAGGCAACCAAAAAGTCAAACGACCATTAGCTTCATAAATAAAGGTACTAATGCGATTTAGATCAATAGAAAATTCTTTGCGATCATAATGAATTTTTATCCATGATTTCTGATGAGAATGGCGGTCGGTTATTTTTTTTAAATATTCTAAAACTTGTACATAAGCATCCGTATTTAAGTGAGGATTAAGAATAATAGGTTGACTACTATTAGGCAACCAAAATGTAATCCGCTTATTTTCAGGATCGCTAGAAAAGGCACTAATACGGTCTAAGTCAATGACATAAGTGCTTCTTTCATAATTAATTTTAATCCAGTACGACACAAGACCTCCTCAAACCTGTGAGTTCTGGAATACTAAAATCATCGTCGTATCTATTCCAGAGATACGATCGCGTTTCTCAATCCATCCCGAAAGATGTATCCCCATTGTCTTAAGAAAGAAGTCGTGCAGTAAATAAAGCTTCATCATCGGGTTATCGGAGTTAAGAAAGATGAGAAGAGAGTTCACGGTTAATTATGGTAAGAGACGTTGGAGAAAAAAAGACAAATTAGACTTGATACACCCCAGACTCATAAACCATGAACTCCCTTTTTAACAGTTGTGTAAGCTTAAGATACTTCAGAAGGGGTATGCCAGACAGGTTCAATAGATGAAGAAATACTACCATTTTGGGGAGTGTCCTCCTCCGTATGTCCTTGGGGACTCGATGCCTTGATAAACCCCAGAAATAAAGGATGGGGTGTACTCGGTCGAGATTGAAACTCTGGGTGAAATTGACTCGCGATAAAAAACGGATGACCTGGTAATTCCACCATTTCCACTAAACGACCATCTGGAGATGTTCCACTAATAACATAACCTGTCTCTAAAAAACGATTACGATAGGCATTATTAAATTCATAGCGATGACGATGACGTTCGTAAATGACTTCCTTCTGATACAGTTGGAACGCGAGGGTATCGGGTTCAATCCGACAGGGATATAAACCGAGTCGCATGGTTCCCCCTAAGTCAACCACATCCTCCTGTTCTGGGAGTAGATTAATGACAGGGTTAGGTGTATGGGGGTCAAATTCTGCACTATTGGCGTTAGCTAATTGTGCCACATTACGGGCCCATTCAATCACCGCGCATTGCATCCCTAAGCATAACCCTAAAAAGGGAATATGGTGACGCTTGGCATATTCGATCGCGGCAATTTTGCCATCAACACCGCGAATCCCAAAGCCACCGGGCACAACTATCCCATTAACTCCGTGAAGATGTGTATCAAGATCCCCTGTTTCTAAATCTTCAGAATTGATCCAGCGCAAATTAAGTTCACAACCGTGGACGATGGACGCGTGACGTAAGGCTTCCACCACCGATAAATAAGCATCATTTAAGCGAACATATTTTCCGACTAAGGCAATTTCAATATTCTGTTTCGGAGAATAAAGACGATCGACTAAAGTTTGCCATTGTACCAGATGGGGTTGACGTTGTTCTAATTGTAGTAATTCGATCGCCTGTTGTGCAAAACCTTCTTTTTCCAACATCAGGGGGACTTCATAGATACTTTTCGCGTCTTGGGAGGTTATCACACACGCGACGGGCACATCGCAAAATTCCGATAACTTTTCCTTAATACCCGTTGGTAAAGCGCGATCGCAACGACAGACTAAAATATCTGGTTGAATCCCAATCGAACGTAATTCTTTAACGGAATGTTGAGTCGGTTTAGTTTTCATCTCCCCCGCAGAAGGAATCCAAGGCAACAGAGTAACATGAGTATAAAGGACATTACGCCGTCCCACATCCTTACGAAACTGACGGATTGCCTCCAAAAAGGGCAAAGACTCAATATCCCCAACAGTACCGCCAATTTCCGTGATCACCACATCAGGATTAGTATTTTTGGCAACCCGTAAGATACGCTCTTTAATTTCATTGGTAATATGAGGAATAACTTGTACTGTACTTCCCTTATATTCCCCCCGACGCTCTTTATTAATCACGGCTTGATAAATCGCCCCCGTTGTCACACTATTAAGACGGGACATGGAGGTATCGGTAAAGCGTTCATAATGGCCCAAGTCCAAGTCAGTCTCCGCGCCATCTTGGGTAACAAAGACTTCACCATGCTGAAAGGGACTTAATGTACCTGGATCGACGTTAATATAAGGATCTAACTTGAGGATGGATACGGAGTAGTCCCGCGATTTGAGTAAGCGTCCCAAAGATGCCGCGACGATCCCTTTGCCAATACTGGAAACCACACCACCCGTTACAAAAACAAATTTAGTCATAGAATTTCAATAGGCAAGCTTTCTGCCTTATAGCTCGTCGTTTATTCTGACACAAGTTTAGGCATAATACAAGAATTGACTTTTTTTAGTGTTAGGTTTGAGGTGTGAGATTTTAAGGTGTTAGGTTTTGAGGTTTGAGGATTTCACCGTCTTCTTTCTTCCTTCTTCCCTCTTCCCTCTTCCCTCTTCCTTCTTCCCTCTTCCTTCTTCC
>JBBITB010000159.1:0-5363 GCA_037440985.1 Microcoleaceae cyanobacterium bin_387 | reverse complement strand
TTAAGTATCGAGATAAATTAATAGAAATACTCTAGTTTCGCAAGAGGTCTATTGTTTGGCAAATTGATCATGGGGTTGTTTAGTCATTTCTCTCTCCTTTTGCCATTGGGATTGACGCGACCCCCCTTAATGATATACTAAGACAGCGATCGCTTATTTAGACATCTTTTTTGCAAATGTTCGACCCCATGACATTAAAAATTCGGCGCTTACATGAATTAGCACTTATGCCGAGATATGCCCATCCCAATGATTCTGGTTTGGACTTATTTTCCGTCGAAGATATTGATATTCCTGCACGAGAAAGTAAATTAATTCATACAGGAATCGCGATCGAATTACCCCCAGGAACGGAAGCACAAATTCGTCCCCGCAGTGGGTTAGCCCTTAATCATCAAATCAGTATTCTTAACACTCCGGGGACTGTTGATGAAGGTTATCGTGGTGAAATAAAATTAGTGTTAATTAATCATGGTAAACGCGTTTTTAAAGTCCGTAAGGGCATGAAAGTCGCGCAAATGGTAATAGCCCCTGTCATTCATGTAGAAGTTGAAGAAGTACAAGAATTAACCGCGAGTTTACGCGGTGATGATGCCTTTGGTTCCACGGGTTTGATTTTACCCGAAGAAATGAATCAATAATTTATGGGTTAGGCTACATTTTATTTCCCTTTGTTACAGTTTATTTCACAACAAAATTCAATGGATAATCCTATTGTTATGAAGGACGAATCAGAAAGACCAACTTGGGATGAATATTTCCTCATGTTGGCGAAACTTACTGCCACTCGTTCTACTTGTCTGGCTTTTCCTGTCGGTGCTATAATTGTTAAAGATCGGCAAGTTTTAGCCACTGGTTATAATGGTTCGCCTTCCGGTTCGGTTCATTGTACCGCTCAAGGTTATTGTTATCCTGAGTTAAGTAGTTGTGATGCCAGTAAAACTTTACCTTCTCGCTCGGTTCATGCTGAAGCTAACGCGATCGCGCAAGCGGCTAAACATGGTATTAATACCAATGGTGCGAGTATTTATGTCACCCTTGAACCTTGTCTTTCTTGTTTAAAATTAATCATTTCTGCTGGCATTCGAGAAGTCTTTTACGAAACCCCCTTTAGTCTGGGACAAGGAGTTATTGTCCGTGACGCGTTTATTAATGATGGGTTAGTGACTCTTAAACAAATTAAAGTTTCTGAACCTATTGCACAACGGGCGGCTTTATTTCTCTTAAATCCCACTTCAATCCCCAAACCTTCTTAATAGGAAATACTCTTATGATACCCTTTCTCAAGCTTAATGTCAAGAGTCCGGTTATCAATACTTTAATAAGTTTTTTTCCCTTATTAATTCTCATCGGTTTTAGTGGCTGTTCTTCTTCAGAAAAAGCATCATCACCTCTTGCCAAAAAACTCCCAGAAGCACCGCAAGCAAGTGCGTCTCCTGCTTCTAAACCGGCTTTATTGGCTCCCCAGCCTTCTAAACCCTTGATGAAAAAAGCTGAGGAGTCTGGTGTTTCTCAAGACAAAAATCCTGAACTAATACCGAATACAGAAGAATATAAAGGGGTTGACGAAAATCAGTTTCAAAGTGTAATTATTAATCCCCTTTCTACCTTTTCTATAGATGTCGATACAGCATCTTATACCAACGTCCGTCGCTTCATTAATGAGGGACAATTACCGCCTAAAGACGCGGTAAGAATTGAAGAAATGATTAATTATTTCCCTTATAATTATCCTCAACCCCGCGATCGGGCTTTTTCCATTAATACAGAAATAGCCCAAACTCCTTGGAACCCCAAACACCAATTAGTGAGAATTGGACTCCAAGGAAAACGCCTTTCTACCGAAAATTTACCCCCTAGTAATCTCGTTTTCTTAATAGATGTTTCTGGCTCCATGTCAGATCCCAATAAATTACCCTTACTCAAACAAGCCTTTCGCTTATTAGTCAATCAATTAAGCCCAAAAGATAAAGTTTCTATTGTCACTTATGCCGGCGCTGCTGGATTAGCATTACCCCCAACAAATGGCAATGAAAAAAATAAAATTATCGCCGCGATCAATCGACTAGAAGCGGGAGGTTCGACAGCCGGGGGAGAAGGGATTAAATTAGCTTACGACTTAGCCAAACGCACTTTCATTAGCTCAGGAAATAATCGGGTAATTTTGGCTACCGATGGGGATTTTAATGTGGGGGTATCCAGTGATACCGAATTAGTAAAACTAATTGAGCAATATCGTAAAGAACAAATTTTTCTAACGATTTTAGGCGTAGGGATGGGTAATTTTAAAGACTCCAAAATGGAACAATTAGCAGACAAAGGCAATGGAAACTATGCCTATATCGACAGTCTTATGGAAGCCAAAAAAGTCTTAGTGAAAGAATTGGGTGCAACATTATTTACCATTGCCAAAGATGTGAAAATCCAAGTAGAATTTAACCCAACCCAAGTGCAAGGTTATCGTCTCATCGGTTATGAAAATCGAATGTTAGCCGCTCAAGATTTCAAAGATGATAAAAAAGATGCAGGGGAATTAGGGGCTGGCCATGCTGTTACAGCCCTTTATGAACTCATTCCTGTTGGAGTAGAAAGTGATGTGAAATTACCCAAAGTTGATAATTTAAAATATCAACAATCAAAAGTCGATCCCCTAGCTGATAAAAGTAATGAATTAATGTTAGTAAAGTTACGTTATAAGGAGCCGAAAGCCGAAACCTCTCAAGAGATTCAAGAGCCAGTTATCAATAAAGGAGCTAAACTAGAAAACGCATCAAATGACTTTAAATTTGCCGCATCTGTAGCCGAATTTGGGATGTTATTACGAGATTCACAATATAAAAGTAATGCTAATTTTAATCAAGTCTTAGAATTAGCCAATCAAGGAAAAGATGTCGATTTAGACGGATATCGAACTGAGTTTATCCGTATTGTTGAAACGAGCAAAAAACTCTCAGTGAAAAAATAATTAACGTGGTTAGTTAAACGAAGAAACCGGGTTTATGGCTTACGGGAAACTACTTTTCTGGGTAGTTTTTCACAATTAGGAAGTAATGATTAAAAAATCGGGTTTATGGCTTGAGGTAATTGTGATGAAAATTTGGCTTAACCCACAAACTTTCTGATATCTTCGAGGGATCGTGTCACAAAATTATGAGGCATTAAATACTCAAAGGCTTGTCGTGATTTCCGACAAGCTTCGGCAAAATCAGCCTCGGACATTTTATCGTGAAATTCCTGCACGATTTCACCTAGTCTATTCAATTGGGAAAAAGGAACAAATACGCTAAATTCTTCCCATTTCAAATTCTCTAAATCAGGTAAGAATTGATTGGTATCAATAATAATGGGTAATCTTCCCGCGGAAATAACTTCCCAGAGTGGAAAACATCCATTATCATCACCCCTCATAATCATAGTATAAGCGTTATTATTAATGCTTTCTAAATATTCATTTCTTTAAGGTATTTTTTCTGCGGGTGGTAAAACGAAAAAGTCCCCCATTCTCTCAATAATTGAGGCTTTCAAATTTGGGCATTCTCTCAAAGCATTAAGGGATCGTTTTCTCACCCATCGGGCAATAACTTGCCGTTGAGACATATTCAAATTTCTATTAATTGATAAATTCCCCGCGATCGCGTCTACGAAAGAATCTGTTACAGGAAGATACCGGATAATTGAGTTAAATTTTCCTGGGTATTCTGTATAGCCGACAAACCCTACTGTTGGTATTGAGAGCTTAGGAATAGTTTTCATCCTAGGGCCAATATCAAATAACCAATTGGGGATTAGTAACGATTTTTTATCAGGTGATCGATAGGTGGATACGGCAAAAACTAATTCGCCTTTTTGAGGTTTATATTCTAATCGCTTTGTGAATGTTACCAACTTTCTTCCTGAAGGTAACACTTCTTTATTAAAAGCTTTGACTTTATCAAATTGGCGAGCCTCCATATAATCTTTATAATGATTGGGTATCACCACTCAATGCCTCGCATCTTCCAATTTATTAAAGCGATGGATGGTTACTAATTCCGGTAAAATATCTCTGAGTTTGTTCCAATACTCTACATCTGGTTCATCTTCGGAGGGAGTTCTATGAATTAACAAAATATTTGGACGAAAATTGGGTAAAATCAAATCTTCTTTGACCCAGATATCTAGTCTTTTTTTCAAGTCTTGATTTGTCATATTACTTGTTTGGTGGGGTCTTACTGAAATATCATATTTCACCAAGTGGGAAAAGTTTGCCGAAAAGTATCCTAACGTGAGATGCTAGTCTATTGATAACTGAATCTTACAAGAATGTGTACTGTTTCTACCGTTACTGTTACTGTTCCGGGTACGACGGCAAATTTAGGGCCGGGGTTTGACTGTATTGGGGCTGCTTTAACCCTCTACAATGAGTTTCAGTTTACTCGCCTTGATACTCCCCCCTCCTCCTCCCCAGAAGAGATTGTCACAATTACCGTTACAGGTTTAGAAGCCGATAGAGTTAATACTGATAAAACGAATTTAGCCTATGTCGCGTTTGTTAAGTTATACGAACATTTGGGACAATTACCGCCACCGGTTCATATTTCTATTAATCTTGGTGTCCCTTTGGCGAGGGGTTTGGGTAGTTCCGCGACTGCGATTGTGGGCGGTTTAGTGGGCGCGAATGCTTTAGCGGGTTCCCCTCTCTCTCAACAAGAGGTGATGCTTTTGGCGATCGCGATGGAAGGGCACCCCGATAATGTCGTTCCCGCGTTACTAGGAGGCTGTCGTCTCGCAGCCAGTTACCTCGATACCCCTCAACCCCCTCTGATTAAGGGGGCATCGAGAGAGGAACTATCGCCCATTGGTGCTGTGAATTGGGCAATTTGTGAGATCCCTTGGGATCGGAACATTGTCCCGGTAGTCGCGATCCCTGATTTTGAACTCTCTACCGCGGAGGCGAGAAGGGTTTTACCCGTTGAATATAGTCGCGCTGATGCTATTTTTAATACGGCCCATTTCGGGTTATTAGTTCACGCGTTACAAATTGGCAATAGGGAATGGTTACGCGTTGCTCTACAAGATAAAATTCATCAGCCTTATCGTCAATGCTTAATTAAAGGATATGAAGTTGTCCAACAGGCGGCTCTTGCTTCTGGTGCTTATGGTTTAGTCATTAGTGGCGCAGGACCTACTCTTTTGGCGGTGACTGATGCTGCCGCGGCTGATTCGGTAGCTACCGCGATGATGGATGCTTGGCGCAGTGTCGGGGTTAACCCTGATGTACGATCGCTTTCTCTTGACTGTATTGGTGCCAAAGTTCATTTCTGAAGAAGGAAGAAGGAAGAAGGAAGAAGGAAGAAGGAAGAAGGTTGACAGTTGACAGTTGA
>JBBITB010000158.1:0-6061 GCA_037440985.1 Microcoleaceae cyanobacterium bin_387 | reverse complement strand
TCCCCATTCCCCATTCCCCAATCCCTAATCACTAATCCCCAGTCTCCAGTCCCCAATCCCTAATCACTAATCCCCAGTCTCCATCACCTATTACCTAATGACAATAAACGAAGTGTCCCTAAGATGGCCCGATCGCGCTGAGAAACCCCTTACAGTGAGAGTCAACAAGTCACGAAGAGAGTAAATTACTGAGAGGGACAAAACTATGATGACACTCAACTTAAATCCATCGAATTTCCTCATCGAAAAGTCTGCGGAGGTAGGGCCGATCGCGTCTCATATTAAACCTTGGTTAGCCAAAATAGCTTATCCCCTAGGTCGTTTTTTCGTACTTCCCTCTTATTTCTCCGGGGGAATAGAAGTGATCGGCCAGGAAAATTTGCCCACAGAAGGACCCGTTATTTTAGCACCCACCCATCGCTCCCGTTGGGATGCTTTAATTTTACCTTATGCCACAGGCCGTTATGTCACAGGTAGAGATTTAAGATTTATGGTGACAAGTGATGAAGTTAAGGGTTTACAAGGATGGTTTATTCGTGGTTTAGGTGGCTTTCCTATTAATCCCAAAAGTCCCGCGATCGCGAGTCTACGTCATGGCATTGAATTACTATTAGAACAACAAATGTTAGTAATTTTCCCCGAAGGTAATATTTTTCAAGATGATCAAGTTCACCCCTTAAAACAAGGTTTAGCCCGATTAGCCCTTCAAGCAGAATTAAGCAACCCAGGCAGGGATGTTAAAATTGTCCCCATGAGTATTCATTATCAAAATCAAAAACCCCGTTGGGGAAGTCGAGTCAAAGTGATTATAGGGAAACCTTTATCCGTTGCAGATTACGGCAATGGTTCCCTCAAAAAAAACGCCCCATTACTAACCAATGATTTAGAAAATGCCTTGAAAATAATTGATCAAATTTAAGGAGAGATAACACAATTATCTGGTTTTGTTACTCAGGAGATTTTATTCTTGCCTTAACTTGTATTGACTTTCGGAGTGTTGCTTTAGCCATCACTCCTTTTTCTTTTGCAGAAAATCTGGTCTAGTGTATTGTAGATAATCCCAAATTGTTATAAAATTAGAAAAACGCGTTTTGATTAGTGCGGTTAGCTTCTATGGATTCTGATTTTGATTTTCAGGCGAATCAGATTGTTTGTTTGGAATATGAAGGGGGGTATCTCTACGGAGAAGTGATCCAAGTCGTGACTTCCCGCCAATTATGTTGGGTACGCCCTTTAATGTTGGTAAATTTGATAGCTGATGATGAACATACTTTATGGGATTTACGTGATGGGGCTGATTTATTATGGCCTTTGAGTTTATTTCGTGTCGCGTTGGATACGGAGGTAATTCCATTTTTAATGGAGTTACATTCTTGTGATGAGACTGATGGCAAAGATGCGATTCTTGCTCATCGTAAATTTCGAGAATTTATCGGTAAAATTTGGCAAGCTTATCCGAGTGTTTTTCCTCCTTCTGCGGTGTAATATCAACTCCGGTTGATTAATGATAATATTGGAGAGGCTCGGGTTGACCAAATCTCTTCCTTCTATCGCAATCCGTGAAGAGTCCGAAGTCATAAATTGAATCATAACAATAGGAGTGCGAGCGTCTCCCTTACGAATAGTTTCGGCGCAAGTGGGAAAGATGCTCGCCCCCCGCAAACTCTCATCACTTATTTAGCACTTCCTAGAGTTAAGTACCCCTACAGAATTAATTATAAAGTCTTCACTTACTATATTAAAGTTTACAGCGCGATCGTCTATGTCATTGATTTTGTACAATAACTCTAAGATATTCCTTCACAGGGCGAAGTATTTGCGGATTCATATTTCTGTTATGATTTTAATATTGTCCTGGCCAAGGCCAGTCCGGGGACACCGCCCCAAACTCTCCTACGGTTATTATCTGTATTTAACCGGACTTCATCTAACTTAACTTTCTTCACTCTAATTATTATTTTACTTCATCTCGCGGATTATGACAAAACCTCCTATTGACTTTCAAGATGCCTTTGACATTATCGTAGTTGGTGCAGGGCATTCCGGTTGTGAAGCCGCCCTTGCCAGTGCCCGTCTCGGTTGTCGCACCCTTTTACTAACCCTAAATATTGATAAAATTGCATGGCAACCTTGTAACCCCGCAGTGGGGGGACCGGCCAAAACTCAATTAGTAAATGAAGTCGATGCCCTAGGGGGTGAAATTGGCAAAATGGCCGATCGCGTTTACTTACAAAAACGAGTATTAAACGCGTCTCGTGGTCCCGCAGTTTGGGCTTTACGCGCTCAAACTGATAAACGGGAATATACCGCGGTAATGAAAAATATTGTCGAAAATCAAGACAATTTAAGCATCCGTGAAGGCATGGTAACAGACCTAATTTTAGGGGCAAATGAAGAAATTATCGGCCTAGAAACTTACTTCGGTGTCGCCTTCGGATGTCAAGCCGTAATTCTGACAACCGGCACTTTTTTAGGAGGCAAAATTTGGGTAGGTAACAAATCAATGGACGCGGGAAGAGCCGGAGAATTTGCCGCGGTAGGTTTAACAGAAACCCTTAACCGTTTAGGCTTTGAAACCGGACGTTTAAAAACAGGAACTCCCGCGCGTGTTGATAAGCGTTCCGTTGATTATACTAAAATGGAAGTGCAACCCCCCGATGAAGAAATCCGCTGGTTTAGTTTCGATCCTCAAGCCTGGGTAAAACGAGAACAAATGAATTGTCATCTCACTCGTACTACCCCAGAAACTCATCGTTTAATTCGAGAAAATTTACACCTTTCTCCTGTTTATGGGGGTTGGGTAGATGCTAAAGGGCCTCGCTATTGTCCGAGTATCGAAGATAAAATCGTTCGCTTTGCTGATAAAGAAAGTCATCAAATTTTTATTGAACCTGAAGGGCGCGATATTCCTGAACTTTATATCCAGGGATTTTCTACCGGTTTACCCGAAAAATTACAACTGCAAATGTTACGCAGTCTTCCGGGTTTAGAAAATTGTGTGATGTTACGTCCGGCTTACGCGGTAGAATACGATTATTTACCCGCAACTCAATGTTATCCTACCTTAATGACTAAGAAAATTGAGGGGTTATTTTGTGCAGGCCAAATTAATGGGACTACGGGTTATGAAGAAGCCGCGGCACAAGGCTTTGTCGCAGGTGTTAACGCGGCTCGTTTTGTCAAAAATCAAGAGATGATAGTATTTCCCCGTGAGGAAAGTTATATTGGTACTTTAGTTGATGATTTGTGTACCAAAGACTTACGCGAACCCTATCGAATGTTAACCAGTCGCTCCGAATATCGCTTAATTTTACGTTCCGATAATGCCGATCAACGTCTCACTCCATTAGGCCGTGAAATAGGTTTAATTGATGATCGTCGCTGGGAGTTATTTCAAAGCAAGCAACAAAATATCATCGCGGAAAAAGAGCGTTTATACTCCACAAGAGTTAAGGAACATGATGATATTGGTAAAGCGATTTTTGCTGCGACAAATCAAGCGATTAAAGGTTCAATTACCTTAGCCGATTTGTTACGACGGCCAGGATTCCGTTATGCTGATTTAGAACACTATGGATTAGGTAATTCCGCCCTAAATATAGTGGAAAAAGAAGAGGCAGAAATAGATATCAAATATTCGGGTTATTTACAACGACAACAAAATCAAATTGATCAAGTCGCACGTCAATCAAATCGACAATTATCCCCCAATTTAGACTATCACGCGATTCCAACCTTATCAATGGAAGCCCGCGAGAAATTAACCAAAGTTAAGCCTCTTACCCTCGGACAAGCCGCGAGAATTGGGGGAGTAAATCCCGCGGATATTAATGCTTTATTGATTTATTTGGAGTTACACAATCGTCAACAATCCGCGACACTTGCTAAATCATAACTTAAGGTGTTAGGTGTTAGGTTTGAAGTTTTCACTTAACACTTATAACCTACCCCCTTCTTCCCTCTTCCTTCTCTGTGCCCTCTGTGCCTTTGTGGTTCACTTCTTCTTCATTTGCTCTGACAAGATATAAATTTTTGTGGCAAATAGCAGAAATAGATATCAAATATTCGGGTTATTTACAACGACAACAAAATCAAATTGATCAAGTCGCACGTCAATCAAATCGACAATTATCCCCCAATTTAGACTATCACGCGATTCCAACCTTATCAATGGAAGCCCGCGAGAAATTAACCAAAGTTAAGCCTCTTACCCTCGGACAAGCCGCGAGAATTGGGGGAGTAAATCCCGCGGATATTAATGCTTTATTGATTTATTTGGAGTTACACAATCGTCAACAATCCGCGACACTTGCTAAATCATAACTTAAGGTGTTAGGTGTTAGGTTTGAAGTTTTCACTTAACACTTATAACCTACCCCCTTCTTCCCTCTTCCTTCTCTGTGCCCTCTGTGCCTTTGTGGTTCACTTCTTCTTCATTTGCTCTGACAAAATATAAATTTTTGTGGCAAATAGTTGACAAAAACAAACAAATGTGATATGTATCGGTGTAGATCAGACCTGAAAATAGATTTTTATTTTTTGTGGTGAAAGTTCTTAAAGTTTGTTAACAAAAGGGAAGAAAAATCGGCAGTTTAGGTAATACTGGTAAGAGGAATTATTGAAAATATCCCATAAAATAGCTCAATAAGTAGAAAACTGGGGTTGTAAACGCGTGGGAGTGAAAAACAACTATGGTTCAGAATGTCATAAATAATCGTCAACTTTTGGAGTCATCGTCTCAGACGAATCAGGCAGAACCCCTTTCTGTTGAATTGTACGCGGAAAGGTTAATGGATGATTTATTTGAGGATGTTGATAGAATTTTGGATGGGGGTACATTGCCAACGGAACCCCTCAAACCGGATGTGATCTCTCTTAAATCTGTTACTGTTCCTCAAATTGTCCTACCTCCGGGGATGTTTCCTCGTCAGGAGGAGAAGAAGTTTGTTGATGATGCGGTGATCGCTCGTCAGGTGAAAATTGCTGTCCAAAAGCAACAGGTGAGTCAATCTTTTGACAAAGTTTTCTTAGGGGCGGCTTGTGCGTCTGTGTTGTTGACTTTAGGGTTATGGGTTGCCACTCGCGATCGCGTTTCACCGGTTGGAGAAACTACTTCTGTCGCAAATGATCCTAAATCTTTAGCTGATGCTCAAGCAAAAGCGGAGGCGGATGAAAATTTTGTTGATTATATCCAGCGATCGCTCAACTCCCTTGAGCAAAAACAGGTGGCCCAGGGAACATCCCCAAAAACCGGCCAAACTGTTGCCAATTCTGCGGGTGTTACTCCCTCTAGTAATTTACCTACCCTTATTGTCCCTGGGATGACAACTGGGGCTAATAATAATTTAGGGCCTGTGCTCAATCGTTTGGCAGACGCGATCGAGCAACAAACTTCTCGCCCCAATGCCCCAAACCCCCCGGCTCAGGTGGTAATTCTCCCCCCCTCGATGACGAATCCCAAAACCGCGACAACTCCTTCTGTTTCTCCTTCCCGTAGAGCGATCGCGGCATTGCCAACCATGTTTCCTTCGATCAAAACGCCTACCTCAACGGTGGCTACCACGACAAAACCGGGTAAAACCACAACCTCTAAACAAACAAAAACACCCTCTACTTCTCCTTCCGTGACGACATCGACAGCCCCGAAAAGCGCGATCGTTGCCTCCCAACCTATTCCTGAACCCCAAGCAGCACCCCAACCGAGTATTTCGGTTCCTCCCGCGTCACAGTCTCCCTCCTCTGCGGTGACTCCTACTGCTGCAATTACTACTACCCCCTCCGCGACTCCTAGTCAACCCGTGGGTTCTAATCACACTTTAGTCGGTATTTTAGAATTAGGCGATCGCTCTGCCGCGTTATTTGAAGTTGATGGAGTAGCTCGTCGTTTCTATGTGGGTGAAACTATCGGCGCGAGTGGATGGACTTTAGCTGAGGTGAAAAACCAAGAGGCTGTTATTCGTAAAGGTAGTGAGGTGCGATCAGTTTTTGTCGGCCAGAAATTTTAATAAGAAGGAAGAAGGAAGAAGGAAGAAGGTTGACAGTTGACAGTTGACAGTTGACA
>JBBITB010000157.1:0-6082 GCA_037440985.1 Microcoleaceae cyanobacterium bin_387 | reverse complement strand
TATTTTGTTGTCCTGGTAAAGGTTGATTTTGTCCACCTTGAGGGTTATTTTGTTGTCCTGGTAAAGGTTGATTTTGTCCACCTTGAGGGTTATTTTGTTGCCCTGGTAAAGGCTGATTTTGTCCACCTTGGGGGTTATTTTGTTGTCCTGGTAAAACCTGATTTTGTACTAAAGAATTGTTTGGGACATTTAAGGCGTTTTGGGTAAGCGGGAATCCTGTTGTAGTAGCCATCGTAAAATCTCTCTTAATCTTGATTAAGTTTTTGAGTTAAGTTGCTTGCTAGTTACTATTTTTTCATTTTGACTACTCCGACAGCCCCCCCACTCAAGGGATTGCTACTGGAAAAGTCTCGGTGAGCTATAACTAACAACTTATCTTATTTACTATTAACGGGGGTCAAAATTACAATGACAATATTGTTTGGATTACAGTTTTGTAATTTTTGATCGGGAACAATGAACCCATCTTTTAGTCTATATTTTCTGTTTTGCTTGTAGTATGCGAGTAGTATCTGGAAACAAATGAGAATCGCGATCGGATTGAGTGAACTCGATCGCGGGTATGGCAAGGAGGTAGTTGTAAACAAGTAATGACGGGTCATTTTTTCGGCGTTGCACAATTAAGGGAGGATTCGGTAGGGGTCATCCCCCGTGGTGGCCCGAAAACCCCAAAACCCCCGCGGGCGGGGGCAGGGGGGTGGGTAGGCACTCTGGCACTACCCCTACCGGTGTATGATTCCACCAATGGGCAACACCATCGCGTAAGCCTCGGCGCAGCCCGATCGCGCCGGATTCGGGGCCGATCGCGTCTTGGTTGTCTCCGTCTGAGTTACCACAGGAACACGATTGCTACACATACCTACAGTACGGGTTTACCATTAAGCTTAGTAAACCCGTACCGTAGTCTGCGGTATGTGTGAATAAATCTTCACCAAGAAGATTTATTATTGACTAGATCTGAACGTTTTGGGAAGGGATGAAGGTGTCAGGTTATAGCCATCAATGCTAAAATTTTGGCTAGGAAGTCCCATGTGCAAATGAACACCAGTCGATTTAGCACAACTATTCCAAGGACGATCAGAAGCAACCACACCAATTTGCTCTCCTTGATTATAGGTTTTACCAACCCAAACACTACTGGTATTGACGTGAATTAACGAGTAATATTGGCCATTAGAGGCTTGTAATTTAATAGCTCGATGATTATTGCCAGCATTACAAGTAGATACAACTTTTGAATTAATGGGAGCAATAACAGCTTGACCACCTCTTAATCCGAAGTCTAAACTATTTAAACCATAACCATCAGAATGCCAACCTTGATTAAGGGAAACCGGGCCTCCACGCCAAGGTAATTTCCATGTTGTTGCAGCATTAGCACTGCTTTTCCAACGTTGGTTCGCATTATTAGGATCGCACCCAATGAGATGAACCCGGCCAGCATTAGTACGAGTAGGAGAATCAACACATAACTTAGTTCCATTGCGCTGGATTAAAAATTCCCCACTAGGAAGACTCTGTAAAATCCATTGTTGATCGGGATCGGAAGCGTTGCAAGGCCAAACATTTATTTCCGCACTAATAGAAGGATTGTGAGCATTTAAACACTTTCCTGTAGAACGATGACGTAGTAGTGTCCCACTATTCCCCGATAAACGCTCAAATTGTTGGTCAGGATCGTTCACATTCTGTTGATAAATAGACATCCGAGGATTACCCTCTATTAACCGAAAAGAGTTATTTGTATTCAGTGCATATCCACCATTTACCTGAAAGGTTTCCCAGGCTTGAGCGGCTTGTGCTGTTAGAACTAAAGTCATACTAGCAATGCTACTGAGGATCGCGTTTTTCAGATTTTTTAATTTCATGATTAGACTCCTTTAATGATGAGTAATTGGATTCGTTATCTGAGGGAATATTCCAGCCTAAATTTTGGGCTCTCTGGGAACTGAAACAAACTATTTGACTGGATTTCTCCCGACAAATGTAGTTGTTCGACCAATAAGGTTGACTCCATTTATCCCAGTTGAAATTGGCAGTGGCATTGATTCTTTCTTTTTTAGGTCGAACTTCAACTTCGGGAGTAACGGGTTCTCCTTCTCCTTCTCCTCCCCCTGCTTCTGACTTTTCAGCTAAAAATAACAAGGTGAGTGGTAAGGCGATAATAACCAGAAATCGCCCCATATTTTTTGCGACTTTGTACATGGATTTTGGTGAGGTTATTTGATTGATTAGGAAAAAACATAAGGCTGAAGAAAAATAGACTAACTTACAGCTTGTTTTGACTCTAATCCGTCGGCTTTTAATGGCTAATGAGTGTGATATCGGGAGAGTTTATCGCTCTTTTCCCCACTCTCCCCCGTGGAAGAGATGTCATAATTTGCCGTCGTTAAAAATGGCAATATTACAAAGGAAAGTATTTTCATTGTCTCGGTTTCTCTCTGCTATTAGTTTTGATGGTTCCCATTCTATGAGTCTAATGGAAGAGGCAGTTTCCACTTTGTCCGAGTAGTGCTTCTGGTAAGATTTATGATGAGGTGATGACGCGATCGCGCAGTGGGAAGCAACCGAAGGTATCGCAACGGTAAATGCTTGATATAGTGTTGACTTTTCAGGTAAAATTTGTGGCACAGGCATCTTGCCTGTGATGGCTCAGATCCCTGCATTTACATCTCATTAAAAAATGCTATAGGTATATTTCAAACCTATTAACCCGTAAAATTTGGAATTGGCTCCCCTTAGCGCTTAATTTTGGTAAATTTGCCAAGTTTTTTCGCTATCTTCTTTGAGACGATCGCGTAATTCTTGAGGCAACAAAACCTCAACATTCGGTCCCCATGCTCTCAAACGCATAATCACATTATTATCGCCGACACGATAGTTAGCTCTATAGTAAGCATAATCATCATTAGGAAAATTGGATTTGATTTTCTCTAACAATTCTTGGGCTTCAGGAATATGGGAATATTTGCCCAACAAATCCGTAAAATCTCTTTGGGACTTGATTGGTTGAAAAGTCTCATGGCGAAAACTCTCTTCAATATAGTTTTCGGAAAATTCTTGATCAAATCGTAGTAACATGACACGACTATCTTGATAAAAATCAAACCCCCAAGCCTCAGCCATTTCCCCTTGAATATCTTTGGGTGAGATTGACTGATTTTCGCATTTTTGTCGCACTTCAACCGGAATTTCTGCATTATTCCAATCTAATTCTGTAATGTTTTGAATCCGATCTAATCTATAATTATACCAACCAATATCAGTTTTATTTTTCGGCCTTTGTCCAAAAGCACAGAGATAAGGAGCGCGTTGGAAATAATAAAGACAAACCGGATAAATCAACCGTTTTCCTTTTTTTCCTAAACTAGCACTGTCATACTCAATAAAAATTGGGGGGACGGGTGTTTTTTCCCAGATGCTTTTGAGTTGATATTGCCAATCTCCAATTCTGTCTATTGCTTCTTTGGAAACTACATAGTCAACGTGCATGAAAAATCTTTGAGTGCCGTTAATCGGTTCCCGATAAGTGTCATAAATTTCCGTGAAGTCACAGGATGTTATAATTTTTTCCGTCTCGGTGCGATTGTCGTGGGAAATATTAATCTCTGGGAAACTTTGCACTTTGAGATATTCATGGCCAGATTTCGTTGTATTTGCTTCTAACCAACCTAGTTTGATTAAGCTTTCAAAATCATACTGTAAATTTTTCCCTGTGACTCCAAATAAGCGATATTCTGGCATTTTTGGCTCACCCGATTGGGGCGGCATTGGTTTGGAGCCTTTTCCTTTTTTATAACCTTTTTTCTTATCCTTATTATCGGGACATTTCCCTGAAGATAACAATATCTCTAACGCGTCTGGTTTAATTTTATAAATTTGTAAAAATGACTTTTGCCATTCATCTTGAGCGATCGAGAGATTAGAATCAAACAACCAGTCTTTTAGGCTTTTGGCACAGTTACATTCGGGATCATGTAGGGGGGGAATTTGATCTCGCGTGTGAGAATTTTCAGCGTTAAAAAATTCATCGCGCCATTGGTTATAGGTAAAGTTTTCACCTAAACTTAGTTTCACTTCATCAGTGTCAGTGCCATAGAGCGATCGCAAGATTACCCACAACCGCACTGCTTTGGGTAACTGTTGTTTTAAGTTATTACCCTGTGCCAGCAAGTGTAAAAATTTTACCGTAGGAAGATTCTCAAATTGGGGACGCATAAGCCTCGCGGGTTTTGGACAACTTTACATTAACATAACAGGGAAGACACCTCTTCCATAGCATAACATGGAAGACACCTCTTCCATGTTAATGTGATAGTGAAAGAGTCAATTCACAGATAAACCCATGACTAGCTATCACATCAAGCTCGAAGGCGATACCCTAAAAGTCGATTTCAACCGTGATGTCCCCGCGAAGGGTGATCAACTTGTTCGAGATGCCGAAACACGCTTAGATGAGATGATTCAATCGGGAGAAATCAAAGGCGGTACTCTTTTAAAGATTTTCGGTCCTCAGTCTATCCCTATATGTTACACTATCGCCCATAAAGTCGGTCATCTCTATGGCGCGATCGCGGTTTGCGATCCCAGAATTGGCCACGTCGTCGTCATCAGCACTAACCCAGCCTACCCCGTGGGAAAACGTCTTGATTTCGTTTCCCAATCTCACGATAAACAAGAATGTGATAACGCGATCAATACTACAGAATCGGCTTTTTTAGTAGGGATACTGCACGCAGTGTCCCAGGACACGGCACGCAGTGTCCCAGGACACGGCAGTGCCGTGTCCGTACAGGAAGGGGATATATTAAAAGTGGGATTTAACCCTAAAGTCACAGCAGAAGGGGACCAAATTGTTAAAGATACAGCCGCCCAGTTAGAGCAATTATACGCGTCGGGCAAACTTAAGGGCAATTTGCTCAAAATTAATGGACGTGCTTCTGTACTATCGAGTTATGTAATTGCCCACAAAGTTGCACATTTATATGGCACGATCGCGATCTTTGATCCCAAAATAGGAGACAAAGGATTAGATCGATATATTGTAGCTATTAGTCACGGGGAAGATTACCGGGTGGGCGACACTTTTGACATTGAATATAACCCAAAGCCTAATATTAAAGTTGTCCTTTGTGGTCCCCCAAATACGGGAAAAACAGTTTTTCGTGAGGGGCTAAAGCAAACTATTTCCCAGCTTGATAACGCGCCTAGGGATTTTTTTGTCATTTCAGGTTGTCCCGATGGCGATGGGAGTTGGTTTTCCGAAACTGCACGGAATAATCAAGAATACGCGACCGAATTAAAAAAAGCATATAAGGCTAATTTTACTCCTAAGTTTGCACAGGATAAAGCCGAAGTT
The DNA here is from genome assembly GCA_037440985.1 of Microcoleaceae cyanobacterium bin_387. Classification (GTDB taxonomy): domain Bacteria; phylum Cyanobacteriota; class Cyanobacteriia; order Cyanobacteriales; family Microcoleaceae; genus JBEDKD01. Next base: position 723 of record JBBITB010000157.1, on the reverse strand, counting down.
TTACGCGCTATTAAAAACTCCCTCTTGCTCTTTGATGTGGGTGGAAAAATTAGTCCTGAAAATGAAAAAATCATGGCTGAAGCTACTCACGCGGTAATTTTAGCGAAGACAGAAGCCGATGTTATTGCATGGCAAAATCTTTGCCAACAATTACATATTTCTGTAATTGCTATTATCTACAGTGACAAGGAAGCCTCACAAGATTCAATAGAAACCGAGTCACCTTTACTGACTGGGATTGTTCATCATTTAGAAAGGGGTGAGGACGTTTCTGGCCGTCCCGTGATACAAGCTTTAGCTAATTTACTTGTGAATTTAACTAACTCTTAATCGACATCTCTAAACACTACTTTAAGGTAGGCTAATGGGAGCATTTCAAATTGGCAAAAAAAACTGTAGTGGGAGCGTCTCGCTCCCTAGGGATCTAATAGGGAGCGAGACGCTCCCACTACCAATTTACAATTAGGAGATGCTCCGGGCTAATCCTGCCCTTGATCCCTTTTTTTCCAGATGTCAATTCCTACAGAGACGCGATCGCGACGCTTCAGCCGAAGGCGATCATGGCAAAACCCGACACAACCAAAACCCACACATTCCGGTAGCTAGGGGCGAAGCCTGGGCCCCTACGGATATACAGCACTTTTCGATATTATGAGGTACGTTAGATCCCCCCTAGCCCCCCTTCCCAAGGGGGGGACAAAGAAAGTCCCCCTTCTTAAGGGG
>JBBITB010000156.1:0-6262 GCA_037440985.1 Microcoleaceae cyanobacterium bin_387 | reverse complement strand
TATTGATTTCTTTTTCTCAAATCAGAGCGATAGGGCTAACGTGACACAGCGCGATATCGCTCTTTAAGAATGAGTCAAAAGAGCCTCTCTCTCTTTTTGTAGTGTAAACAATGATATAATTATACAATTCCTAAAACCTATAGTTTAAAAATAAACCATTGACCAAATCCCATCAACCCACTAATCCAGAGAAACCCTGCATCATTGATCCCAGAAAACTTGATTACTTATTCAATATCAACATAAAGCCAGATGCTCATAACTCAAAAAGAGCCTTACAAAATCGCCAACAACTAACTCGCTTGGGATTTGATGATGATTCAGAATCCCGTCAATTTATTGAAATCCATCTTGAGAAAACTGTACAACAAGACAGTAATATTGTGAAGCGGTTTATCGAGAGTTTTATCAATAACAATACTGGAGAAGAGGGAGAAATAGATACAGAGCTTAGAGACTCGCTTTTACCAGGCAGAAGTGGAAAATTCGCCCAAGTGCAAAGTTCATGGGAAGTCCTGCCCGATGGAACACGCCGCTTTCTCAGTGCTATAATATATGGAAAATGACCCGATATCTTAGGTAAAAAAATGGCAAAAATAAATCTGCAAGGTGGATTTGATGAACTAGCTTTCCTAGAATTCTTTTGTGAAGAACCAAAAAGAACTCAACCCTCCGACGGTTATTGGTGTTATGAAGTGACAGATTCATTAGGTGTCACCCTCAAATTTGGGATGAATATTATTCAAGAATCAGTTCAAATTGAATTAAAAATAGCCGATGCCACGATAGGAATTATGTGTTTTGAACTCGTGAATGTTATTGAAATTACTGACTATATTAACGGGAAATTAGAATTTTTGGTAGCTCCAAAAAGTGAAGAGTTAAAGACTTTGGTTCAGGTTGAACTGCGACCGAGAATTAAAGTTGATTGTTCAACTCTGAGCCTTTGCCCGATCGCGGCTTAGTGTTTATGGACGAGAGTTAAAAAGCGTCGCCTCAGCCCTATCGCGTTTTGGGGAGGTCGAGGCAGTATCGTGGGTTGGGGGATGGGAGACCGTATCGTTTTTGGGGCGTTTTTGGGGAGAAGCGCGATCATTGTTGGGAGTTTTTGGGGAGAGGCGCGATCGTTTTTTGGGGCGTTTTTGGGGAGAGGCCGTATCGTTCAAAAGGGTAAATGTTCAACCATATTTACCCACTCATCCCATTCAGATGCCCGTGCAATTAGCTCCAAATCTCTAACGAATTCACCAATTGTTCCCCGCAGTTGATGTCCAAATATCAAACCAGCAAATTGTCGCCCCTCGCGCTGCCAATCTTGGGCCAGTGCTTTGAAACGGATATCCTGAGTAAAAAGCACCCTCCCCAAAACCGTAGTCCGCTCCAAAAGTTCATCATCAGGCAATGTTGCCGCTCCATCTTCAATCGCGGTGAGTACATCCACTCCCCTACGCCTCAATTGTTCCGTAATCGCTTGAGGAACATGAACATCCATATAAAGTGGTGCTGACATCTACAATAATCCTTTCGCTCGCATCCGTAAAAAAAATGGTGAAGGTTGTAACAGAGATTTTTCTCGTTCAGCTTGCTCCCATTCACTACGAATTTCACCATCAATTTCTTCTGGGTGGTCAAAATAGTAAGCCATTGCCGCGTGAGCTTCTGCCTGAGTCAAATACGGGTGCTGACGACACATTTCTTCAACACACCAGCCATAAGCCAGGTAATCCATCACGATCTGAGCAATTCGCACGCGGGGGAGGCGCTGCAACCGTGCCGATTCGCTTTCTAATTTTTGAATGTGAGGGTAAGTAACTAGAGAAGTCATGGCAGTTCTTTACCAGTATGATGTTCCCATCATACCCCATAATTATTAGGTTTCACGCACCAATAGAAATGGCAGATCGCGTCTCTTTAGCTCCAGGCATCGCTCTTTTTGGGTGGGTTTTGGCGAGAGAGCGTTAAAAAGCGCTGCCTCAGCCCTATCGTTGATTCGGGATGGGGGCGCGATTGCGCTGCGCGCACACTTCGTGAACGTTTGTTGGGGATGGAGGGCGCGATCATTGGGGAGTTTTTGGGGAGAGGCCGTATCGCTGGGAGGGGAGTTTTTGGGGAAAGGCGCGATCGTTGGGAGGGGATGGGGAGCGCGATCATTGGGAGGGGAGGGGGAGCGCGATCACTTGCTTTTTGATTGCCGTTACGAGACTCATCTCCGAAGCTGATTACTTTCTCTCCCCAACTACGCAAAAGCAGAATATGATATAATCGGTCAAAGCGATCATCTTAAAAAGATCCAAACCATGAAAGTTATTTCCTTGTCCGCACATTTTGATGGGCAATCTATTCAGCTAGATGAACCGTACAAGTTTGAACCAAATACAAAACTGATAGTCACAATCCTCCCGGAACAATCAGCAGAATACGAAGCCTGGTTGTGCCTGTCAAAGCATCAACTAAACAATGCCTACAGTCAGGACGACGAGTATCCACTTGATGCAATTAAAATAGCAAATCCTGACTATGAAGGAAGCTGATATTGTTCTCACCCCAATTCCCCAAGCTGACGGGAAAATCAAAAATCGTCCAGTCATCCTGCTCAGGGAATTACCCCCTTATCAAGATTTCTTAGTCTGTGGTGTTAGTACCCAACTACATCAACAAGTGGAGGGTTTTGACGATATTATATCTCCTTGTGACCCAGACTTTGCGGTCAGCGGTTTACGCTCTCAATCTTTGATTCGCTTAAGTTTTCTTGCTGTATTGCCTCGTAATCAAATTATCGGTTCTATTGGAGCTATTTCATCAGAGCGACATCAACGCTTACTAAAAACTCTGAGTGATTATCTTGTGAATTAGGGAAAGGGGCGATTGCTTTTGTTAGCAATTTTTGGTAAAGGAGAGCAATCGCTTTTTATGTATTTATTTTTCTCAAATCAGAGCGATAGGGCTAACGTGACACAGCGCAATCTTTTGGAATCAGTCAAAAAGTGCCCAAACAAAAGAAACCGGGTTTTTCAGATCACCTTTACGTCTTAACCGATATCTTGTATAAAAACCCGGTTTCTAAGCCGCCCTAAGCGATCGTTGGTTGGGGATGGGGAGCGTGATCGTTTTTGGGGATGGGGCGTTTTTGGGGGGAGGCGAGATTGAGTTTTGGGGAGTTTTTGGGGAGAGGCCGTATCGCGTTTTCGGGATGAGGAGACCGTATCGTGCATCATCCCAACCCTAAGCGCGATCGTGATTATCCCTAGAAAAAATGCCATACTTAAGATAAAGTAACTCGGAGGCTCGATCGCAATGTACACAACTTTCGATAAATCAATGGGTAAAGTTTTAACAACGCTGACTGTTACCAATCGTGCTGACCAGTCGGCTGCTGCACGAGGATTCATTCCCGCCGATCAGGTTCGTTCCATCACCCTAGATAACGTTTTGGTAGACACGGGTGCTACCACATTATGCTTACCCACACAGGCAATCGCCAAACTCGGTCTGGAACTACTGAAAGAAGTCGATGTCGCCACCGCCACAGGACTTAGCAAAGCACGCATTTTTCAAGATGCCAAAATATCTTTATGTGGTCGAGAAGGCACTTTTGAATGTTTGGAATTACCCGGAGGCAGAGATGCTTTAATCGGAGTCATTCCCCTAGAAGCTCTGGGATTAGAACCCGACCTAGCCCACCAAACTTTAAGAGTTTTACCCTCCGAATCCGTAGATACTTACTTGACAATTCTGTAGCTCTTATTCTCTCGTAATCAACGTGATCGTGTGCTGGGTCAACTCCTTTGGTGGGTTGAAAAAAACACACTTGACTTTTATTTCTTTTCAGAGGTGTCTATGCAAAAATCAAACAAAATGTTTCAACAAGCTCCCTTCAGCGCATTTGTGCAAAATTGTCTGTCGCTGACTGCTTTTACCCTATTAGGATTTACCGCAATTGAACGGGTAAATGCCGCCACTTTCAACACTGGTTTCGCTTCCTATACCGTTACGGATCTCGGTCCTGGCTATACCTATGGTATGAACAATCTCGGACAAGTGGTGCTTGGTCAGGGTGGTATTGGTTGGATATGGGACAACGGTCAGAAGACTCTGGTCACAGGCAGCACTTGGGCTTACCAAATCAATAGCTCAGGTCAAGTCGTAGGTCGTTATCTTAGTGAAAACTGGACGGATAATGCCTATCTGTGGCAAAACGGTCAAAGAACTGACCTCGGTTATTTTGGAGGCATCAGCAGTGGCGCGAATGACATCAATGATGCTGGGCAAATAGTTGGTGTGTTTAAGATGACCAACAATACATTTAATCCCTTTCTGTGGCAAAACGGCGAGATGATCAATCTCGGTACTCTTGGTTTCAATGGAGGAGCTATAGGGATCAACAACCAAGGGCAAGTAGTTGGTTATTCAGGCCTTCGTATCGGCATAACTCATGCTTTCGAGTGGGAAAATGGCAAGATGATTGACCTGGGAACACTTCCGGGTTATAACGACAGCACAGCCTATGATATTAATGATTCTGGGCAAGCAGTTGGCAATTCATTAAATACTCTGATTAACCAAAGTCATGCTACCTTGTGGTCAAACGGTGAAACCACAGACCTCGGCACTCTCGGCGGCAATCAAAGCATTGCGGTTGCAATTAATAATAAAGGGCAAGTAGTAGGTTTGGATACCACAACTAGCAGTGATGGGCTTTATCACCCATTCATCTGGCAAGATGGCCAGATGGCTGACCTCAATAGCCTTATTCCTCGCGACTCAGGCTGGCTTTTACGAGAAGTAAGCGCCATTAACGATCGCGGACAAATCGCCGCCAAAGGCATTAACATTGCGACGGGCAAAAGTGATGCTTTGCTCCTCAATCCGATCTGCGGCAGTTCTCAGCACAATCCCTTGTTACCCGACAATTTTGATCAGGGTTGGTATCGTTTTGAGAATGTGGCAAGTAGTGACTGGGTTGATCCGCCGGCTGCGTCTGGTTTTACCTTCAAAATAGGGGATGCGGCGACTTCTGGCGGTGGCGGAAGCCGCGGCGGGAAAGGTGATGGGTGTGTGGCTAAGGGCAGTCCGATCGCGTTTACTCCCAAGTCAAACGAACCCTCATTATTTACCAAAATTCTCAGTTTACCTAGCGGTATTGATGCTGACGAACTTTTCAATGTCTTAGTTGGCGGCAAAGAAATCGGCAAATTCAAGCCGAATGAAGTAGTCGATTTTGTAGCCTTACTCGGTTACGGTGTCTCGGAGTTTAGCGTCACTGGTATCGACGCAGTAATTGACCCGAAAAACCCCCTCGCGTTCCCGATTAAATTAGAATCTAATCAGGATACATTTTCGTTTCAGATGCAGGCGATGGACTCTGCTGAAACTGTTCCCGAACCTTCAGAAATCGGGGGGATAGTAACTTCTGCTGCTGCTTTTTTGGGTGGATTGTTATTCAAGCGTAAACGCCAATCAAAGGTTGCGATCGCGAATGATGTGTAGATAGATCGCGGGTTTGGGGATGAGCAAACAAAAGAAACCTGGTTTTTCAGATCACCTTTACCTAGACACCGATATCTTGTGCAAAAACCCGGTTTCTCAGCCGTGATCGCTTGTTATTTCTCTATTCTCAAGCAAGCGTGATCGCACTTCACTCTTGTCCCCCCCTTCTTAAGGGGGGCTAGGGGGGATCAAACCCAACAACTTCTGACAAACCCCCTCAAAACTCTGCAACACATCAACATTTGTAAATCTAATAACTTTCAATCCATACCCCTCTAAAATCCTGGTTCTTTGTGCATCATATTGTTTCCTCTGTTCGGTAAAATGACTCTCCCCATCAACCTCAATTACTAACTTTAAAGCAGCACAATAAAAATCCACAATAAAATTATCAATCGGGCGTTGTCTCAAAACTCTAAAAGGGAAATTTCTGAGAAAATCCTGCCCAAGTTTCTTTTCCGCAGGAGTGGGATTTTTCCGAAGTTCCTTGGCTACAGAGACGAGTTTTGGGTTGTATGGTAGGTGGAAGTTGGAGTCGTTTAATAAAGGCATGATCCCCCCTGATCTCGGTACGATCCCCCCTAACCCCCCTTAAGAAGGGGGGGACTGGAACTTATTTAAGATTATAGGTGAAGAGGCTGTTATTTGGGGATGGAGAGACCGCGATCGTTGGGAGGGGATGGAGGGCCGTATCGTTGGTTGGGGATGAGAAGCGCGATCATTGGTTCGGGGAGGAGGAGATTCGGGCGATGAGAGACCGTGACGAGGTCGTTTG
>JBBITB010000155.1:0-6565 GCA_037440985.1 Microcoleaceae cyanobacterium bin_387 | reverse complement strand
GCCAATCGCTTTTACTTTGAACGATTTAACGGTAGAATGACGCAGCCCTGGGGGGCAGGGGGGGTTCCATCAGCGTTTATCTGCGTTTATCTGCGGTTAAAAAAACCAGTAGTGTTGGGTTTGCAGCACTCAACCCAACCTACGCCTTCCATCAGAAAAATATCTATCTGTGTCAATGCCCATCAGCGTTTATCTGCGTTTATCTGCGGTTAAAAAAACCAGATTACATAGTAGTGAGAGCATCAGTAACCATAGCCAAATATTAAGAAAATATACAAAAACCCAGAGTTTGATCAGAATGAGTTTTAATAGAGAATGGGACTGATATAGGCTGCTTGTACTCATCCGCAACCAATCATCCGCAGAATAACCGCGTTAACATATTCAGATATCTTTCCCCAAATCAGGGACTTTTTTTTAAATATTTTTTCGGGAAATACATCCCATTTCATTGTAGCACAATTTGTCGCCAATAACCCTATAATATATGAAAAATAGACACGGGAGAAAACAGACTCCAAAATCGGGTTTATTTCACCAAATATCGCGGATTTATCCATTCAGAGTCAATCAAAAATCCGGTTTATTCTCTATCTTAGTCATTATCCTGCTCATAATTGGCATAACAGCTTGTCGTGTTGCCAATATCTCCTCCTACGTTGAGCCTCTCCCCACGGTAACACCTCTTACCTCCCCTCAACTTCCTGACTGGATTGAAGATGTTAATCCTACTGGGGAAGCTCAACCGCGTCAGCAAATTCGCATTCGTTTTAAAGAAGCCTTAATTCCTTTGGAAACTATTGATAGTGATGAGCATAAAAATCAACTAAAATATTTTGAATTAATCCCCCATATTCCGGGTGAATTTCGCTTCTTAACACCGCGTATGGTGGGATTTCAACCGGAGCAAGCTTTACCGAAATCTACAAGATTTAAAGTTACCATTAAATCCGGCTTAACCAATCTGAAAAATCAACGATTAAACCAGGATTTAGCGTGGACTTTTAACACAGAATCAATAAAACTTTCCCATTTACCTAACTCCTATCCCCCAGATTCTCCTCTGCAACCGATTGATATTAAACCGACTCTGAAATTTACCTCGAATCTGGAATTAGATTTATCCTCTGTGTCGGATAACATTAAACTGATTCCCGAAGGGCATAAAACCACGATCGCGTTAAAAATCGAACCCGAAAAAATCGAACCCCAAAAAAGAGAGAATGAAATCAGAGACGAAGAGACGGAAACACCCGCAGAAAAATTTGATCCCTCGGTGAAACAATGGAATTACACCATAATTCCGCAAATCCCTTTAGAAAAAGCGACAAAATATCGACTAGAATTTAATTCCGGGTTACGCCCTTTACGGGGTAATTTACCGAGTCAAACCCCCTTTGTCAGTCAAGTAGAAACCTATTCCCCTTTAGCCTTTGAAGGGATAAAATTTGTCGGAAAAGCGGATGAAGGTACCACCTATGGACGTTTTGTCAAAGGGGCAGCCCAATTAACCTTTAATAATGGAATTATTGCCGAAACAGCCCTTAAGAATATTACCATCAATCCCCCACCGAAAAAAGCCCCGAAACTCCTTCAAGCTTATGATAATGAATCGACGGTTAATCTCAATCCTTGGGCTTTAGAGCCGACAACCAAGTATACTATTACCATTGGCGGGAATGTCAAAGATAAATTTGGGCAAAGCTTAGGAAAACCCGTGACATTGAATTATGAAACCGGGGATATCACGGCAGATATTTGGGCACCGACTGGCTTAAACATTTTTCCATCGGGGCAAGATTTACAATTAAATATTTCTACGATAAATTTACCCGACTCGAAGTATAAAGCCGCGTTTAAAGTGGTGCAACCGACGGATTTAGTTTATCAAAATTATGCTCGCGCTCAAGAAGACGGAAAAGGGTTACTTCCCCCGACGACTAATTGGAAAGAGTTTCGCGTATCCCCCGGTAAGAAAAACGAAACACAAGAGATAAGCATTCCTTTGAAAGAGCAGTTAAACGCGACGACGGGAATGTTAGCCTATGGAGTGCAAGCGCGTACAAATCTTTATCAAGAAAATAATCAAGAAAAATGGCGAGAGCCTCTCTACGATGGTTTAGTACAATTAACGAATTTAGGGGTTTTTGCCCAATGGTTTCCAGAGTCGGGCTTAATTAGAGTTAATCATCTTTCCGATGGGGCTCCTGTTGTTGCGTCAGTGGAAATTTATCAATCTCAATTAGACGCGAAGTCTCAACCGAAACCGATTCCTTGTGTCACAGGGAAAACTGATAAAAGTGGCATTTGGTTAGTCAGTCGGGAGGAGTTAAACAAATGTCTAAATGCTAATTCGGAGAAGGGTGATAAAGCCCCAAAATTATTGGTAATAGCGCGTGAAAATCAAGATTGGGCTTTTACGCGCACGGAGGAGTATAGTGGTAGTTATGGTTATGGTATTGACACGGGATGGAGTAATGGGAAACCGATTTCTAGGGGGGTGATTTTTTCCGATCGCGCTCTGTATCAGCCGGGTGAAACTGTCTGGTTAACGGGTACAGCTTATTACCTGAAAAATGGCATGATTCAGCAGGATAAAAATACCCCCTATCAAGTCACCTTAGAAACTCCCGATGGTAAAAAGACTGACTTGGGTACTCACCAAACTAATGACTTTGGCACGTTTTCTCTCAAATACGCGATCGCGCCTAGTCTGAAATTAGGTAATTATCAAATAATTGCCAAGAGCGATAAGGGAGTAGAAATTACCGGGAAAATGCAGGTAGCCGAATTTAAACCCCCGAATTTCAAGGTAGATTTAAGTTTGGATAAAGAATTTGCCGTCATCGGGGACAAAATCCAAGCCCAAACCCTCAGTAACTATCTTTTTGGCTCCCCCGTGGAAGGCGGCAAAGCTAAATATTATGTCACCCGTCGAAAAACCGAATTTATTCCCAAAGGATGGGAGGAATTTTCCTTTGGGCGTAAGTGGTTTTGGCCCGAAAATTCGCCCACTATCACCTCAGATGTCTTAGAAAAAGACGCGTCTTTAGATAAAAACGGTAAAGGGAGTGAAATCTTCCAAATTCCCAGTGACTTACCCTACCCCATGAAATATCAAGTCGATGTCGAAGTCTCCGATGTTTCTAATTTATCCGTCGCCAATTCTCAGACATTAACCGTTTTACCAAGCTCCCGTCTGATTGGGTTACAAAGCAATTTTGTCGCCGACGCGCAGAAACCCTTTCCCATTCAAGTCATTGTTACCGATGCCCAAGGAAACGCGATCGAAGGGCAAAAAATTCGTCTGGAATTACAACAGATAAATTATAGTAGTGTCACGCGAGTAATCGAAGGAAGTCGTACCCCGAAAAATCAAATTGAATACAAAACGATTGCCCAACAAGAAGTTACCTCAAATAAAACCCCTCAAACAGTATCCTTGACACCTCCCGACTCAGGCTCCTATCGCATTCGAGCTAATTTTGCCAATAGTAATGAAGAAGTTACCGCGACGGATTTACAAATTTGGGCAACAGGCAATAACGGAGTCAATTGGGGAAACCGTTATCAAAATAATCGTTTAGAAGTGAAACTCAATAAAACCCGTTATCAACCGGGTGAAATTGCCACCGCGTTAATTCAATCACCCTATCCCGAAGCCGAATTATATTTTGCCGTCATTCGAGATAAACCCCTTTATCAAAAATTGACTCAAGTGAAAGGTGCGGCTCCCCAAATTCAATTTACTGTCACCCCAGAAATGTTACCTAATGCCGCAGTCGAAGCCGTCTTAGTGCGTCAAGGCAAAAATTTAGAGCAGGGGGAAAACGTAGATAAATTAGTCAAAGTCGGTTTTGCTCCCTTTGACATCAGTTTCGACGAAAAATATTTACAAGTTAAAGTCACACCCAAACAGGGAGAATTACTACCCGGAAAAGAGCAAACTGTCGAATTAGAATTAAAGGATAAACAGGGAAACCCGGTTAAGGGACAATTTACCTTAATGGCAGTGAATGACGCGGTGTTACAATTAACCGGATATCGCGTGCCCGACTTGGTAAAAACTGTCTATGCTTCACAGCCGATTTCTACCCGCTTTGCCGATAATCGCCCCGATGTAGTTTTAGAGCAAATGGAGTCACCTTTGGCGAAAGGTTGGGGATATGGGGGCGGTTTTTCCGAAGGTTTAGCTAATACTCGCACCCGGATCAATTTTCAACCTTTAGCTTATTATGATGGCTCCGTTTTAACCGATGAAAAGGGCAAAGCTACGGTAACGTTTACTTTACCGGATGATTTAACCACTTGGCGAGTTATGGCTCTGGCAACTGATGGTAATTTACGCTTTGGTAATGGTGAAAATACCTTTATCAGCACCAAAGCCTTAATTTCTAATCCTCTTTTACCTCAATTTGCCCGTTTGCGCGATCGCGTTTCTCTGGGTTTGTCGATTACCAACAAAACTCAAGAAAAAGGGACTTTGAATATTACCGCAAAAGCAACAGGCGCGATCGAGTTTGCCGGCAATAATCCCACAACGGAGACATTACAAACCCAAGTCGAGTCGGGCACAAATGGATATCGTTTCCCTATTATTGCCGAAACCCCCGGAGAAGGAAAAATTAAATTTACCACGACATTGAATAATAACTCCGACTCCTTTGAAATACCCTTATCCGTGAAACCCTTAGAAGTAACAGAAAGTATCGTGGAAACAGGAGTGATCCCCCCCTACCCCCCCTTAGAAAGGGGGGGGAAAGTTGCTCCTTTAGACAGTGGGGGGAAAGTTGCTCCTTTAGAAAGGGAGGGGAAAGTTGCTCCCTGGTTAAGAGGGGGAGAAGTGGTGAAGATTCCCTTGAATTTTAATAATAAGGTTGTGCCGGATGTAGGGGGATTAGAAATTTCCCTCGCGAGTAGCTTGATTCCTGAAATTATCGCGCCCGCGAAACAGGTTTTCGCCGAAGATAACTTACCCTTTTTAGAGCCCCTATCGAGTCAACTTTCGATCGCGTCAAATTTACAAACATTATCGCAGAAATACGGAAAAGTCCTTGGTGACTTTAACCCGAAACAAGAAGCCGAGAAAGCCTTAAGGGGTTTACAACAATTACAATTAGCCGATGGCGGTTTTGCCACGTTTCCGGGTTTATCAACCTCCGAGCCTTATCTCACCGCCTATGCCGCAAACGCGATCGCGCTTTCGACTCAAACCTTCCCTGAATTAGTCGATATGACTATGGTTGACAGTCTCAAAAATTACCTCAAAACCACCTTAGCCGAGCCGGGTAAATCCGACTTTTGCAAAGAAAAACTTTGTCACAATCAAGTGCGTTTAAAGATGTTAATCGCGTTAGCACACTTTGGAGAAAAACGCAATGACTTCTTAACAGATATTTATCAACAACGGGAAGAATATTCTGCCGTAACTCAAATTGAGCTGGCTCGGTATTTATCCCAGATTCAAGACTGGCAAAAAGAAGCCAATCGCCTCTCCCAAGAAATCGAGAAAAATCTAGCCATAACCGGAAGAAATGCTACGGTAAGTTTACCCACGAATCTGTCTTGGCTCAATTCTCAAACCGCGATTCAAGCTCAAACCTTGAGTTTATTCTTATCTCAAGAAAGCAAAAAAGCACTGACAACTAACCTATTACAAAGTCTCCTGACTTTACGACGGAATGGCACTTGGTTAACCACTTATGATAATGCAGAAGCCTTAACCGCGTTAGTCGAATATAGTAAAACCGAACCCACTCCGCCTAAGTTTAATGTCACTGTCAAATTAGGAGGGAAAAAGATAGACACGATCGCGTTTGACGGCTATAAAAATAGCAATCGTTTTCTCACCTTGGGGATGGAGCAATTACCTCGTAATAAGAGTGAGTTAATTTTGGAAAAATCAGGCAAAGGCACGTTACACTATCTTGTTAATTACAATTATAGCCTAGAAGGGAATCAACCCGGACGAGTTAACGGGTTACGAGTCATAGGAGAAATACGCGGTGCGGGAGGGGATAAAGTATTAGCCAAACAACGTTTGTATTCACCCGATCCCGTTAAATTACCCATCGGACAAGTTTTTGATATTGGGTTAGAAATTATTAGCGATCGCGCCGTCGATCATGTTATCATTAATGAACCCCTACCCGCGGGTTTAGAAGCCATTGATAATAGTTTCAAAACCACAAATCAAGCGATTGAAGTTAAAGAAGATAGTTGGGGTATAAAATATAAAATGATGTATCGCGATCGGATTTTCGCCTACGCGGAGCATCTCGATCCTGGTGTTTATAGTGTACATTATTTAGCGCGATCGGTGACACCCGGAACCTATTTTTGGCCCGGAGGGGAAGCCCATTTACAATACGCGCCAGAAGAATTTGGACGTAGCGCATCCTCCACGTTAATATTATCAGAAAAGTAACCCCTTTTTGCGAAAAATGGTAGGGGGTGCCCCCGTGCCCGCCCCCTGTCCCCACGCGCGGCGGTTTTGGGTTTTGGGGCAACCACTTCTGGATTACCCCGACAATATCATCCATGAATTGTGCAACGCCAAACCTTC
>JBBITB010000154.1:0-6577 GCA_037440985.1 Microcoleaceae cyanobacterium bin_387 | reverse complement strand
GTAACTCAATTAATTGATAACTGTCAACTGTCAACTGTCAACTGTCAACTGTCAAAAAACATTTTGTTTAAGTTGTTGAAGTTCAGAAAGAGTAAGATCGCGCCATTCACCCGGAGCTAAATTATCTAAACTTAAATGTGCAATTTTGACTCTAACTAACCGTAAAGTCGGAAAACCGATCGCGGCAGTCATCCGTCTCACTTGGCGATTTTTTCCTTCAGTGAGAGTCATTTCTAACCACGCGGTAGGTACATTTTTGCGAAACCGAATCGGAGGATCACGGGGGGGCAAATTCGGTTCATGGGCTAATAGTTGAACCTGGGCGGGTTTGGTGCGATAATTCTGAATAATTACCCCTTCTTCTAACTGTGTTAAAGCCCTTTCATCCGGTATTCTTTCCACTTGGACCAAATAGGTGCGAGAATGACCAAAACGAGGATCGCTTAAACGATGTTGTACTAAGCCATCATTAGTTAATAATAATAACCCTTCACTGTCTTGATCAAGTCGTCCCACGGCATAAACATCCGGCACAGAAATATAATCTTTCAAGGTACTTTTCGGAGATGTCGAATTATCATTATTAGTAAATTGAGTTAAGACATTATAGGGTTTATAAAAGAGAAGATAACGAGCGCGCATTTTCAGGTAAAAGAGAGAGAATATTAGGGGATTATGGTTTTTCAGCCGATGCAATTAAACAAGACATCGGTATGACTAATTTATTATCATTAGTAACATAACTCGATGAAGCTTGATAAACCGCGTCACGAATTTTATTAAGATTCTCTGGAGGCTGTAAGCGCAAAATGCCCCCAGTGCGAGCCGTACCCTGATAAAAAGCATCAAATAATTGAGCCGCATTTTCTAATTGCCAAGTCATAGCAACGGTTTCAATAACCGGATTAATAAAACCCGCCTCTTCTAAAGAAGCCATGCTATGAGCCGGATTACTAAATCGGAAAAAAGGCGGCCCCTCCGGTAAATCAATATCTAAATTACCACAGGTTTGAATCGCCTCATGGACGATCCTTAAACCAATGGATTTATCTAAACCTTCCCATACAGAAAAAGCAAATTTTCCCGAAGAATGGAGGACGCGAAAAGCTTCCTGAATCGCTTGATCAGGTTGTGCTAAATGCAAAATACCAAAATTCATTACCACAGCATCAAAAATATTATCCTCAAAGGGTAAATTCGACGCGTCACCTTGTTGAAATTCAAGATGAGGATGAATTTCCCTCGCTTTTTCTAACATAGCTTCCGAAAAATCAACACCAATTACATGACATTGACGTTGATGGGCTCGATGGGCAACATAACCCGGTCCCGTGGCAATATCGAGTAATTTTGTGCCGGATTTCACGTTAACAGAATTTAATAAGGTGTCCATTGATTGATGGGTTAAAATCCCAAAAGAAGAATGATATTCCTCAACGGATTTTTGCCAGCCTTGATATTCAAAATTATGGAATAATTGGGGATTATTTTTCATAAATTCAGTAGCAAATGATATTTTAGCAGGTGAAAATAGCCAGGAAATTATACCATGAAATTCTCTTTTTTTCTGAAAAAAACCTGACTTTAAGAAGTAAATTAAATGGTAAAATCAGATAAATAGCTGGTTTTAGCAGTTTGGTTTAAGGGAGTAAAACCGGGTTTACTCATCGAAAATGGTGTGAATTTATCAAAAGAACCCGGTTTCTCGTTGCGAAAAAGTCCTTTAGATCGCCTGAGCATTACTGACAGTTGTCGCCAATTCTGGAGCCGCACCCATACGAATTGCTGAACGAAAAGAAGCTTGGGTAAAATGATGAGATTCCCTCAAAATACTGCTATGAATGCGTAAATTAGCACTCAAAAAAGACAGTTTTTCTTCTGCATATAAATCCGGCGACTCGGTAATGATCGAGAGGATATCATTATCGCTCATTATATAACGAGTAGGGAGGCCATTTTCTTGTAAAACTTTCCCTTCGTTGAGATTATCTTTATTGGGGATAAAAACAATTACACAAGCACCATTAACCGAGTTATCCATAAATGTGCCATTCCAATTAGTGCTGAGGGCAAAGACAGAATCGGCAATGGGATGAAGGGGTTGTTGTTCGCAAAGTTTGATAACACGGGGATCAGTGGGAGCAAGGAGATCACAAAATAAATCTGATTTACCCGTGTTTAATTGTCCGGTGATCAAATTATGAACCGTGCGTTGGGAAAACCATTTACCTGTACTTAGTTCTAAAAATTCGCGAATGTCCATGAAATAGGGTTTTTGCTTTCTAAAGAATCGATCTTTTCTATTTTACAGATGAAGCGTCCTTTTTTCTCTCCTGAGTGAGACACTCGAAGCAAATAAACCGGGTTTCTGCTCCGAGGGCGTGGATATCGGGATTTCTTCAAGAAATTCCCTTTGTGCGTAAGTGTCTTTGCCTAGATAAATAGTGAGGTTTGGTGGAAAAACAAAACCAGATTCCTGATCCTAGATAGGTGGTGAGAGGTTTCCGAGTGCCAGTATCTTCTTCCCTTGCCCCGACATAAGCAGGGCGCGATCGCGACTCTGGCACTCTTATTGTTAACATTAAATGTGTTAGGACAAAACCTACTTCGTTGTCGCCTTCAGGTGATGAATCAGTGTCAGCAAACCCAGATTAGCCGGGGATTTCCCTGCTAATTTTCTAATTCTAAGTCTTGTATCGGGGTTTCTTTTTGGGGTTCGATATAATAACTCGCGATCAGGGCAACCATAAACCACCACAACATATTAGTCGTCGGACGATACCAAACCGTATCAAAACAACCATGAGCTAACATTCCTACCATCGCGGCAATGGCACTCATTAACCAAAAAGCTTCAGGATTAAAGTTTTCCCGTAACCGTTTTAGTTGTAGATATCCTTGATTAAAGGTAACTATCAGTAACCAGACGAAACTGGCGAATCCGATAATACCTGTTTCTACGGCTATTTCTAACCAGATAGAATAGGCACTTAAGGCTGTATATCGAGATTTCATGTAAAGGGGATAAATTTTATTAAAGGCACTATTCCCTGGTCCGATCCCTAAAATTGGGCGATCTTTTATCATCTGGGAAACGGATGTCCATACATTCATACGGAAATTATTACTACTATCACCTCGCCCACTGAAAATCGTACTCACGCGATCGCGGAACGCGGGTACTAGAATTATCCCTAATAGTAACATCGCGACTAATCCTCCTAAACCCAGAGGAAGAGCGAATTTTCCCCAAAATACAGGCATTTTGGGACTCCAAAAGTACCATTGTAATACGAAAAAAGTGACAATTAAAGCCATGAATCCGATCCAGGCTCCACGACTATCGGTAAAAAGTAAACAGGCTAAATTGACTGATACCATTGTCACCGCCAGGACTTTTGTCGCCCAACTTTTCCACACAAAAACCGCGGCTAAACTTAACGCGATCGCGGGTAATAAATAGGAACCTAATAAGTTAGGATTTCCTAAAAAACTATAAGCTCTTGTGAGATTAGCTTGGGCAGAGTTAGGATCATTCCAAGTGGCTAAGGGAGGGACTTTATCAATCCATTGACGAATACCATAGAAACTAACAACTAACGCGACATTTAAGTAAATAGCTATTAACCAAGAACGAAATTTAGGCGATCGCAATATTCTCGCCATAAAAGCAAAAAACACTAAATAAAGTGTTAATTTTGTCCATCCACTAAAGGCTTGGGGTTTGACGGGTGACATCGCGGCAGCTACGGTAGAAATACCCCAATACAATAATACTAATAAATGAATAGGAGTAAACCCGATCACACCGATATCGCATAGGGTGATCAATGCCCAAAAACTACCACCGGAAAATAATAATAATCCAATAAGAGAATTTTTGATAAAGGGTGCTAAAGTAAAGACTAAGGCAATTAAGAGGAAACCGATGGGCTCTCCCCATTGCATTAACCAACTATTAGCACGCCATCGTTGTAATGAGCCACACAAGAATTTGGAGAGATAACTATTATTTCGCCACTCATCTAGTGGTAATGTTGTTAGTGTGAATTGTTGCCAAATTGCATTCATTGGGTAATGGGTAATAGGTAATGGGTAATAGGGAATAGGGAATAGGTAATGGGTAATAGGGAATGGGGTTTGACTTCTCAATTTGGGGTGAGTATGAATTACTATACCACTGAGAAGGGTAATCCTGTCAAGGTGTTAGCTATTAGATGTTTTCTTTGAGGTTTGGGGTTTGGGGTTTGGGGTTTTTCACCTAAGAATGATAAGCTAATACTTATCTGCTAACACCTAATACCATTTCACTTGAAGTTTGATACAAATATATAGGTTTATTCCCTTGGAAGTGGGCTCCTCGGATCACGCGACTCCGTACTAGCATTGTGTCGGATATTTCGCAAGTATCGCGGGAGATTGTGTAGGATATTTCGCGTCCTTTTTCCGCTGTGGCACTAGCGCGCGAGACGCGCACTTCCGAATCATATCATCATTTTGGTAAATGGTATAACACCTATCACTTACAACCTATCTAAACTTTAATTAATCCTTCTAAAGCCGTTTGTAAATCCTGTGTTAATTGAGAAACGGCGTTTTTGCGACTGGTTTTATATGCTTCTTCTCGTTGGGAAATAGAAATCGGTTCACCTATTCTCATTTCCACTCGCTGTTTACCTAATGTGGGACGTTGAAAAGGGTTTCCACCTTTGATTCTTTGCACCACATCCCATAATAATAAAGTAGTTTCGGCAAATCTTTCAGGGGTCATTTTTTCTCTAACATAATGTCCACTTACCGCGACAAAACTTTCTACTAATCTCATGTGCCACATTCTTAAATCCGCTTCTTCGGCCACGCGATCGGCTAATCCTCTTTCTAAGGGTGATAACGCCTCAATATCGGGGATATCTTCTCGATAAATATAATCCCATCCTGCTTGCTCTAAACGACGACAGCGATCGATAAAATTCCCCTTGGCTTTGACATTAAAAAATTGTTCTGCCACTTGTAAAGCTACATCTAATAAACCTTGTAAACGACGGGCAAGGGTAGTATTTAAGTCTTCAGTTTTTCCCCCAGACGCGATCACTTCTTCGATATTTATTTTAGTTTCAGAAATGGGTTGATGGTAAAATTTAACATAAAAATTTTCCATAACTTCTAAGAGTTTAAAACCTAAGCGCAATAGGCGATAATAGAGAAAGTTTTCTTTTTCATCCTTGAGTCTGCCTCCCCCATCTTTCCAAGGAAATAAACCCATTTCTGTTTCTAATTCATCCAATAATTGCGCGATTTCTTCCCAAGGTTCATTGATATAATAATATTGAATACCCACTGGCAGAATCAAGACTTCTTCATTTCTTCCAGCTTTTTTGATGTCTTCTAAACACCAAAATCCTAATTGAGAAATACCGGGTTCGATGGGACTCATTTTTTCATTATGGCCATTCGTCGCGCCTTCTGGTGATGCGGCTATGGGAAAATTACTATTAGCAAATAAATCTCGCGCTGATCGCAATCCTTCTCGATCTATTTTACCACGCATGATCGAGGTTCCCCCTAGGTTTGAATATAACTTCGCGACAATATCTCCTGCCCATAGGGGAATACCGCGATCGTACATAAAATGAGAATGAATCGGTGATTTTAATTCTATTCCTTGTTGTTTAGCCATTTGGGGAACTAATTTCCAAAGTAAATAACCCATACACAAAGGATCGTCACTTCTGGGATGACGAAAAGCTATTAAAAATCTAATTTGTTTCTCTTGAAATTGGCGATATAAATTAACTAAAGTTTGGACATTATCCGCTTGAATACTACTAATATTTGTCTGGAATTTTAACCACCAAGGTAATAAAAATCGACACCCAGATAAAACCAGAGGGTTAAAGACAGGGGGAATAAATTTTAAACCGGGTTGTACTTGATTAATGGGCATCATGGGTAATGGAATGGGGAATATCGGGTTTTTCGGTTGTGTGTAACTTAAGAAGTGCGCGAGGAAGCGTGTATAACCAAGCTTATAAACTCCCATCCTACTATTATCCATATTGATCTGTGTACCGGGTGTTCATATCTACGGTTTATATTTATTGAATTTAAAGTATAATTTTATACGTTGTTTTTCTAAAATTTAAGTATATCCTCGAAAAAAATCCTGTTGAGACAAATGAAATCAAGATGTGAGTGTATAAAATAGCACATATAGTTATTTTAAATAAAAATGAGAATACGCAAAAATGAGGTAAAATGAAAAAAATCGTTAACCAGTTAGGAAAATGTCTTACAGCATAGATTTGAGAAAAAGAGTAGTGGATTATGTAGATAATCGTGGTCCTATCGCGATCGTGGCAGTTCTATTTAAGGTAGGAAGGGCAACGATATATCGGTTTAAGAGTTTCAATCCCTAGTAGGGATTTAGGTTAATTGCGACATTAGAGGAATTGAGACAGAACAATCTCACAATCCCTAGTAGGGATTTAGGTTAATTGCGACTGGATTGAAATAGCCATCATCACCTTTATCAACTTGTTTCAATCCCTAGTAGGGATTTAGGTTAATTGCGACAAAT
>JBBITB010000153.1:0-7126 GCA_037440985.1 Microcoleaceae cyanobacterium bin_387 | reverse complement strand
GTCAACTGTCAACTGTCAACTGTCAACTGTCAACTGTCAACTGTCAACTGTTAACATTCTTCCTTCTTCCTTCTTACAAAGCGCCAACGCGATCGAAAGGCCAAAAACGGAAGGTAGCACGGCCGATAATATTTTCTTGAGGTAAAAATCCCCAAATGTGGGAATCATTACTGTTATTACGGTTATCACCCATGACAAAAAAATGATTTTCGGGGATTTGTATCTCGCCTAATTCATAGTCTGGGGGTTCATTGATGTAATTTTCCGATAGGGGTTGATTATTGATATAAACACGCCCCTCTTTGATCGTCAAATTTTGACCTGGTTGACCGATAATACGTTTAATAAAGACTTGCTCTTTAGTAAAACCCTGCTCTTTCAAAAGTTCAGGGGGTTCAAAGACAACGATATCCCCTCTAGTCGGTGGGTGCAAACGATAGGAGATTTTTTCCACCACCAGACGATCATTGATATGTAATGTCGGAAACATTGAGTCTGAGGGGATAAAACGAGGTTCCGCGATTAACCCCCGGATCACAATCGCCAACAGTAACGCGATCGTGACAATTTGCAGATTTTCCCGTTGAGAATGCCAAAGCTTTAACCACCAAGGGTTTGAAGTTTGGGGTGTCCCGTCTTGAATTAAATCCTTCTTCTCCGATGTCATGTCGCCTCCAAAACAGCTTCTCATCTACTCATAGCATCTTTCGAGCCCTCCTTGTGCTTACTAAAGAAACCGGTTTTCTGGCATCAGTGGGCAAAAAAAACCGGTTTCTGGTGTCAGACTGCTCTGTGAAATCTTTTTGGGGGTAAAGAAAGGCGGTTGATTCCTACGTCTAAATCTCCTACCCAAATTCTCTAAAAACGCGTCTATATTTGCTCACCCACTTTGCTCCGTATCATTACTGATATCGAAAATTATTCTCCCATGAAATATCCGTAAAAATACTGAGAAATTACAGTAGTAAAGACCAAGAAAAAAGGATAACCATCAGGATTTTTATCACGCGAAGAAAACTTTACCGAATCTTTACAAAAAAACGAGTTTTCCCTATTGAATCTTCATATAACTTTCCATAGGATGGTAATCAAGAAGAAAAACAGGTGACTCCAAACTTACGCCAAAATTGCCAAAAGTCTTAGACTCGATTTTTAGCAGTGCCAGTTTGGAAGACCTTAACAATAAGGATTTCAAACACCCGGAGGCCAAAACTATGTTACGTTCTAACTTATCCACCTTACCTAAAGTCTTGACAAGTGCCGCCCTTCTCACGTTAAGCGTCACTATGGCAGGCCCACAACAAGCTCAAGCAGGCACCCTCGATCTCAGCAGTGGTTGGAATTATTCAACTGGACTCAAATCCAATGGCTCCGGTGGTGACGCCTATGCACTGACAGGCTTGGCAATTAAGCAAGATGCACAAAATGTTTACATCGCGATTAATGGCGGAACCGATCCCACAAAAGGAAACTACTATTCAGGATCGGCTAACAACAATATTAACTATGGAGACTTGTTCTTCAATTTCACAGGCAATAATTTTGCGACTGCCAACGCGTCCAAGAGTTTATTCGGGGTTCACTTTGCCGCAGCCCCCGGTACGGCAGGAGCTATCCTACAAATGGGCCTGTACTCCAATGTCCAAGCTAAAAGCGTAGCCTTAACTCACAGCGGTTACAGCAGCCTCCAGCAGTATTTTGATCACGGTTTTGGCTCTCAGCAGACTGAAGGCACGGATTTGAATACAAGAGACAAAACCAAAGCTTATTATGGGAATAATGGCACTGGCCCCATCTATAATGTAATCGACACAGGGACAAAAGTCGGTAATATTTCCCCCTTGACTGCGGCGGTATTATCAACGAATCTAGGGCTGAACTTTGGCCAATATGGTGCTAATAGTGCTTACACATTTGGCTTCCAATTCGATAAATCTCTGCTGCCAACTGGCGACTTTTTGGCTAATCTATTTTATGAATGTGGAAACTCTGGTATTGCCAATGCTGGTTCGATTATACCAACAGCTAATCCTGTACCAGAACCTACGACAATGCTCGGTTTAGCTCTTGGTGGTATTGGTTTAGTTGCTGGTAAAATGAAGCGTCGTCAAGTTAGTTAGTTTCTTCGCTAATATGGGTTTCTCCTAGATAGTTTCTGGGACACGGCAGTGCCGTGTCCCTACTTCATGTTAACTAGGATCAAAAAACTAGAGTGAATCAAATCGGATTTCTTTATAGGGAGTAGGGACACGGCAGTGCCGTGTCCCTACATAAATATACGCGATCGCGCATTCTCCTCTCTGTGGCTTTGTGCCAAAGTGGTTCATTTTCTTTCTCTCTCTGATCACACACTTTTTTTCTGATAGAATGAAGGAAACGGCAGTGCCGTGTCCCTACATAAATATACGCGATCGCGCATTTTCCTCTCTGTGGCTTTGTGGCAAAGTGGTTCATTTTCTTTCTCTCAATGAAGACACGGCAGTGCCGTGTCCCTACATAAATATACGCGATCGCGCATTCTCCTTTCTGTGGCTTTGTGCCAAAGTGGTTCATTTTCTTTCTCTAGTCCGTCAGGGGTTAAAACCCCTGCCTAAAAGCTGAAGTCCTCTAAAGAGGACTAAACATTTAACAATTTTTTTCTCAGGAATGGAAATTAAATAATAACTTGAGTATTTGGTTGGTAATTTCGCTGAGGTAATCGAAAGCTGGTATTAAGCTGGCACTACTGTTTCATTCATTAGTCCTATATGGGAGGACTTCAGCTATGAGACTCTTACTTGAGTCCCTGGCAGATTTTGAGCTTAACTTGATACCTATGGGCACTGCCGTGTCCGTACAGATGTTAGGATTGGTATAATTTAAGACTTGACTTTCCCCTTAAGTGGAGACTTTACCATAGAAAAATAAAGACATTTTTAGGGTAAGGGGGACTTATGGAAACTATTCATCTACAAGTCACGGGAATGGGATGTGCGGCTTGTGCCGATCGCGTGGAAAAGGCGATTTCTCATGTCAATGGTGTTGTCGAGTGTCATGTTAATTTTGGAGCTCAACAGGGGACAGTTATTTATGAGCCCGATAAAACCGATTTCACCCGGATTCAAGAAGCCGTAAGTGACGCGGGTTATGGAGTAACTCCCCTCAATAAAGTAGAAAAAGACTCCCTAGAAAAGGAACAATTAAAAACGCAAAAAGAGTTAACCCAAAAAGTAATCATTAGTGGTATTTTTAGTAGTCTTTTAGTCATTGGTTCCTTACCCATGATGCTCGGATTACATTTACCATTTATCCCTATGTGGTTACACGATCCGGTGATGCAATTAATTTTCACCACACCGGTGATATTTTGGTGTGGAAAATCCTTTTTTATCGGTGCATGGAAAGCGACAAAAAATCGCTTTACCGATATGAATACTCTGATCGCTCTGGGTACAGGTTCCGCGTATCTTTATTCCCTATGGGTAACATTTTTTCCGAAGACTTTTACCCAACAAGGATTAAAAGCAGATGTTTATTACGAAAGTGCATCGGTAATTATTACCTTAATTCTCTTAGGTAAATTACTCGAACATCGGGCGAAAGGGAAAACCTCCGACGCGATCCGTCAATTAATGGGTTTACAAGCCAAAACCGCCCGTATTATTCAGGACAATAATGAAATCGAGATTAACATTGAAGATGTCAAAGTAGGTGATATTGTGGTGGTACGCCCAGGGGAGAAAATTCCGGTAGATGGGCAAGTCATTGAAGGTAATTCTACTGTAGATGAATCAATGGTAACGGGTGAAAGTATCCCTGTGATCAAATACCCCGGAGATGACGCGATCGGGGCTACTATTAATAAAAATGGCAGTTTTAAGTTGAGAGCGTTAAGAGTAGGAAAAGAGACGGTTTTAGCGCAAATTGTTCAATTAGTGCAAGAGGCACAGGGTTCAAAAGCACCGATTCAAAAATTAGCTGATCAAGTGATTACTTGGTTTGTTCCCGTGGTAATGTCGATCGCGTTTATCACGTTTGTGATTTGGTTTTGGGCGACGAAAAATTTAACTTTCGCGATGACAAGTGCGGTGAGTGTTTTAATTATCGCGTGTCCTTGTGCCTTGGGGTTAGCGACTCCTACTTCGGTGATGGTGGGAACGGGAAAAGGTGCGGAATATGGGATTTTAATTAAGGACGCGCAGAGTTTAGAATTAGCCCATCAATTAACTACTATTGTCTTAGATAAAACGGGGACTTTAACTCAGGGAAAACCGACGGTTACGGATTTTATGACGGTACAGGGAACGGTTAATCATAATGAGATTAAACTGTTGAGATTAGTCGCGGCTCTTGAGAGTAAATCGGAACATCCTTTAGGGGAAGCTATTGTGGAATATGCCAAAATTCAAGGGGTAAATTTGCCCTTTCCTGAGTCAAAGGATTTTGCCGCGATCGCGGGTATGGGAATACAGGGGATTGTGTCGGATCATTTAGTGCAAATTGGCACAAGTCGATGGATGAAGGAGTTAGGAATTGAGATGAAAGTGGAGACGGTGAATGGGGTGGTTTTGCGAGATAATCAGTTTATTTGGGAGATGAATGGTAAGACGACTGCCTGGATCACGGTGGATGGAGAGATAGAGGGTTTAATCGCGATTTCTGATGCGGTGAAACCGACTTCATTACCGGCAATTCAAGCTTTACAAAAGATGGGATTGGAAGTGGTAATGTTAACGGGAGATAATCAACAAACGGCCAACGCGATCGCGAAAGAGTTAGGAATTAATCGCGTTTTTGCCGAAGTGCGCCCCCAAGAAAAAGCCGAGATCGTTCAATCTTTACAAAAACAGAAAATCCCTCCAAAAAGTCTTCTTCCTTCTTCCTTCTCCCCTCTTCCTTCTTCCTTTGTGGCAATGGTAGGGGATGGGATCAATGATGCACCCGCGTTGGCTCAAGCGGATGTAGGAATCGCGATCGGTACGGGGACGGATGTCGCGATCGCGTCGAGTGATATTACTTTAATCTCAGGTGATTTAATGGGAATAGTGAGCGCGATCGAATTAAGTCGAGCCACGATGAAGAATATTCGGCAAAATTTATTTTTTGCCTTTATTTATAATATTTTGAGTATTCCGATCGCGGCAGGGATTTTATATCCATTGACGGGATGGTTATTAAATCCGATGATTGCCGGAGGCGCGATGGCAATGAGTTCGGTTTCCGTGGTAACAAACGCGTTACAATTACGGAAATTTCAACCCCGCTTGAGGATAAATTAGCTCTCAGAAACCGGATTGAGAAACCGGGTTTCTTCCCAAAATCTCCTAGGATGCAGAGATGATCACAGAAACCCGGTTTCTTTCCCCCACATTAATACCTGTTATACTTTTCAGATGATATAATATTAGTCAGTAAATTTACACCAACTTTTAAATAGGAGTATTCACCAATGCAACTAGAAGACTATTTTGATTTTCAGCGATCTGATGATATTCGGGTCAAAGGAACGCGAATCGGCATTGAAACTATCCTATATGATTTCATTCATCGCGCTCGTACTCCCGAACAAATTGCTCAAACTTATCCATCTCTTAACTTGGAACAAGTTTATGCTACTATCCTTTACTATCTGCATAATAAAGAGGCCGTTAGTAACTACATTGCTGATTGGTTGGAGTGGAGTCATCAGCAAGTTAAAGCACAAGAACTTAATCCATCCCCTTCTGCTATCCGCCTGAGAAAACTAAGAGCCGAAAGAGAGGCTATTCAGAAAGCATAATGCCTTTAAAATATCTGCTGGATGAAAATGTCGATCCGATCTACAAAGTGGGATTAAATAAAATTGAGTCCGATTTAATCGTTTGGGCTGTGGGTGAACCTCACTGTCCCCCTAGAGGTACTTTAGATCCAGAAATTTTACTTTGGTGCGAAGAGTATAATTTTATATTGGTGACGAATAACCGTAAATCTATGCCTGTCCACTTGGTCGATCATATCAATGCAGGTGGTCATATACCAGGCATTTTTCTTCTCAATGTTAAGTTAACTATAGGGCAGAATGTTGAGGAGTTAATTTTTTTATCCCAGGTATCTTTTGAAGATGAATATCAAGATCAGCTTATTCATTTGCCTCATAGTTATGTTTTAGGAGTGCAATAGTAGGATGAATATCAAAGGGAGATCGCGAGAAACCGGGTTTCTTTTTTGGTTCCCACAGATAACTGATGATATCCACAAGAGAAACCCGGTTTCTTTCCCCAGCCCTTGAGAAACCGGGTTTGTTGGGAACATCTCCTAGGATGCACAGATGCTCACACAAACCCGGTTTCTTACCCCCAGGCGCGATCGTCGCCTTAACTTAGCCAGTAATCAAAGGATAATCCATATTTAGCTGCCAATTTTCATCCATAAATTGCAGATTCTCATCATAAACAATCGTCAGTTCACCGAAATCTTTAGTTGCATTATCATTCAACGAATCTTCAGCCGCGCTGCGTTCAGCTTTCAGAGCAAATTTCAGTTTAATCCAGCGTTTTTTACCAGTAACACCAATGGAACTGTTAACTAACTCAGTAGACAGGGAACGAGGTAAAGTAATTTCTTCATAAAATTCATCTTTTTCATCCCAGTAACCGCAGATTTTATAATCGCATAATTCCAGATGTTCTGTCACCAGTGCGTTAGCATTTAGATTTTATAATACTTCTGTTAAATCTTGCCAAACTGGGTGAGTTTTTAATTCAAGTATTGTCATAACCTGTTCTAATTAATGTTCTGTTACCAAACCGGGAAAATGTAACCCGGTTTCTTACCCCGCGAGAAATTAAAATATGGGGCGGTTTAAGTATTGCCATAGCTTTTGCCAGAGATTGCTTGGTTTTTGATGCCATACTCTATAAAATTCAGGGTAAGTGAGGTTTTGGCTGCATTGCAAAATCAGTTGGTAAAATTTTTCGTAAAGGTCAAATTTATTTGAGTAAATTTTATCATTTAAGTTGTGCTTTAAAGCAAAAAATACTTGGTAATATTGTTGTTTAGTCTTGATAATTCGACCCAAAATATCGGCAACACGACCACGGGTAGATTCATCAGAAGTGTCATCAAGCAGTGGGATTAAACCCTTGATTGCCCCCTCATTCCCCACCGC
>JBBITB010000152.1:0-7498 GCA_037440985.1 Microcoleaceae cyanobacterium bin_387 | reverse complement strand
ACTGTCAACTGTCAACTGTCAACTGTCAACTGTCAACTGTCAACTGTCAATTACCTATTACCTATTTACCATGAGATGTTACCCTGGGTATTTGGGGAGAAGAGATATAATACTCATAATTTTAGTTACCTGAAAAACCCCATTCTTTTAATTTACGAGTTAAAATGGCTTGTATTTCTTGGGCGACTTCTTTTTCTAAACGACTGGCATCTATACGGATAATACGATCGCGATGGATTTGGGCTAATTCTTGAAATCCTTGTTGCACTCGTCGATGAAATTCTATATCAGCTTTTTCCATCCGATCGCGTTTACCCCGTTGTTGGGCTCTTTGTAAGCCAATTTCGACATCAATATCTAACCAGAAAGTCAAATCACTTTGTAACCCTGCCGTCGCGATATCATTAAGTTGATGAATTAACTCTAAATTTAAACCTCTACCATAACCTTGATACGCGATGGTAGAATCAGTAAAGCGATCACATAAAATAAGAGAACCTTTAGCTAATTCCGGTTTGAGAAACCGCTCAATATGTTGGGCACGATCCGCGGAATATAATAACAATTCGGCGCGATCGGAGATATCCTCATCAGAATTGTACTCTAGTAACAAACGTCGCAACCCTAACCCCAATTCTGTGCCTCCGGGTTCGCGTGTCACCGTCACCCCTAACCCCTCTCCCTGAGAAAAGGAGAGTTTTGGTATCAAATTAAGGAGAAAACTCCGCGCCAACTCAATCTGAGTCGTTTTTCCCGCGCCCTCAACCCCTTCAAAGACAATAAACTTACCGAGCATTTTTTCTGGCATCCAAATAAATACTTATTATTTTATACTGAAATAAAACATTTCCCGTTAGATAATACGCGATCGCTATTCTTTGGAGTCTCCTATGGCACGATACGCTGGTTTTTTTGTGGTTAGGGTTTCTCTGGAAAACCTCCGCCAAATTTTGATTAAAATTTTAGAGGAAGCCCAACTGAAAATTATCTATGATAAGGGTGAATCAATTATGGCACAGGAAGTGACGGGTAAAGTCTCTATGTCTCAGTTAGTAACTGTCGAGTTTGGTATTAAAAATGAAATTGATGATGCCGAGTTTAAGATCAATTTTATTTTCACTAATAATGAATTACCCCTCCATGAAAATAATCATTGTCAAGAAGTTTTTGATGCTCTTAGCTCCTTAATTATTAATTTTCCTGAATTGCAAGTGCTTGACGCGATGCTTGTTTAATTAATGAAGAAAGAGGGGCTGGGCAGTTTCAGTTTCGATAATAAATCCTAAAACCTAACCCCCTAACGCCCTTCCCTTATAGGGAAGGGGAGTCATTAATCGAAAATAGTGCATTGTAATGATAAATGAGTAAACTATCGTAAAAATCGGATTTTGTAGGAGTATCCTCTGTCCCAAATATCAAGGTACGGAAAGAGTATAAAATAGAAGCGAAAAGTCCTTTCAGCAAATCTCTATAAATCCATGATAAAGTCATTCCAGCACCTTCCTTTTCTGTGACAAATAATCCTCAAGTTATTATAACAAAATGCCCGCGATACAAGCTGTCATCAAACACGCGAAGGAACCCGCGATCATGGCTTGTATTCCTAAACGAGCCGCGTCTCCTTTTCTTTCGGGCGCGATCGCGCCTATCCCCCCAATTTGAATGCCAATTGATCCGATATTGGAAAACCCACATAAAGCATAAACCGCAATAATTTGCGCCCGTTCGGAAATTGCCTTTTTCTCGATGAAACTCTTCAAATCTAAATAAGCAATAAACTCATTTAAAATCGTCTTTTTTCCTAATAAAATCCCGACTTTACTACAATCTTCCCAAGGTACTCCCATTAACCAAGCCAGGGGAGCCATTAAATAGGAAAAAATCCATTCTAAAGATAATTGGGGTAAATTAACTAGGGAACCAAGCCAACCCAATAACCCATTAAACGCGGCTAATAATCCTAAAAACGCGATTAACATTGCTGCAACATTCGCGGCTAATTTTAATCCATCAATTGCCCCGGAAGCTGCGGCATCAACCGCGTTAGCATAATGCGTTTCTAGGTTAATTTTCACATCACCTCCCGTCATTTCTTTTTCCGTTTCTGGATACAATAATTTAGAGATAGCTAAGGCCGCAGGTGCAGACATTACCGACGCAGCAATTAAATGTTCTGCGGGAATACCAAAGGAAATATACGCGGCCATTACTCCTCCCGCGATCGTGGCAAATCCTCCTGTCATTATCGCGTGAAGTTCCGAAAGTGTCATAGTGGAAATAAAGGGTTTAATTAATAATTGCGCTTCCGTTTGTCCCACAAAAATACTGGAGGCACAATAGAGAGTTTCCGAACCCGATGTTTTCATTGTCTTGGACATTAACCACGCAATTCCTTGGACAACTTTTTGCAAAATTCCGTAATGATAAAAGAGGTTAATAAATGACGAAAAAAATATGATGGCAGGTAAAATTTTAAAGGCAATTAAATGTTCTTCTATTTTCTCACCGAAGACAAATTTTGCCCCCGTGTCAGAATAGTTTAAAAATGTTGATACTACATCTCCTAACCATTTAAACAGAGCTAAACCTGGGGCAGTTTTCAGGATAATCAGGGCAAAAATAAGCTGTAAAGCTATTCCCCAAAGTACCGGTTGCCATCGCACGGCTTTTCTGTTTACCGAAAAAAGGTAGGATATCCCCACAAAAAAACCTAAACCTAGCAGTGAGATGAGTCGTTCGATCATGGGAGCAAAAATTTTAGAGAATCGAGGTTAAATTTTAACCTCTTTTTGGTTATAATGGAGATATCTTACTTTTTCATCGCTTGACTTTGCGATTCTCACATGACTTTCCCTATTGTTGCTATTATTGGACGGCCTAACGTCGGTAAATCCACTATTGTTAATCGTTTGGCCGAATCTCAAGACGCGATCGTTCATGATGAACCCGGAATTACCCGCGATCGGACTTACCGACGTGCCTATTGGCGCGATCGCGAATTTATTGTAGTTGATACGGGGGGCATTGTCTTTGATGATGATACGGAATTTTTACCCCTAATTCGTGAACAAGCAATGATCGCGCTTAATGAAGCAAGTGCCGCGATTTTTATTGTGGATGGGCAACTGGGATTAACGGGAGGAGATGAGGAGATCGCGCAATGGTTACGTCAACAAAAAGTGCCGATTCTTCTTGCCGTTAATAAATGTGAATCTCCCAAAGAAGGTATTATTCAAGCGGCACAATTTTGGGAATTAGGTTTAGGAGAACCTTTCCCGATTTCTGGTATTCACGGTAATGGCACGGGCGAATTATTAGATGAGTTAATCACTCTACTTCCTCCAGTTAATGATGAGGAAGAAACCGCCGAAACAAATATTGCCATTATTGGTCGCCCTAATGTGGGTAAATCCAGTTTACTCAATGCTTTTGTCGGCGAAAATCGTGCGATTGTTAGCCCAATTTCCGGTACGACACGCGATACTATTGATATGGTTGTTACCAAAGACGAAAAAACTTATCGGTTAATTGATACCGCGGGCATTCGCAAAAAGAAAAATGTTGATTATGGAGCCGAGTTTTTTGGGATTAATCGCGCTTTTAAGGCAATTAAACGGGCCGATGTGGTTTTGTTAATGATTGATGCTATTGATGGTGTTACTGATCAGGATTTGAAATTAGCTGATCGCGTGATTGAAGAAGGACGAGCTTGTGTCATCGTCGTTAATAAATGGGACGCGATCGAAAAAGATTCCACAACAATTTATGATTATGAACGAGAAATACGCGCTCGTCTCTATTTTATGGATTGGGCTGAAATCATCTTTGTCAGTGCTCAAACCGGGCAACGCGTAGAAAAGATATTAGAATTAGTTGATACAGCCGCGGGAGAACATAAACGCCGTGTAACAACCGCGGTTATTAATGAAGTAATAGAAGAGGCAATTCGTTGGCATTCTCCCCCCGCGACTCGTCAAGGAAAACAAGGGAAAATTTACTATGGCACACAAGTACGATCTGAACCCCCAACGATCGCGTTATTTGTCAACGATCCCGCGAGATTTAACGAAAATTATCAACGTTATGTAGAAAGCCAATTTCGCAAAAATTTAGGCTTTACAGGGACTCCCATGCGTTTACTTTGGCGTGGCAAAAAAGTACGGGATGTGGAAGGGGGACGTATCACCAATAGAGCCCAGCGTGTGAAATAATAATCGGGAAGAAGGAAGAAGGAAGTTGACAGTTGACAGTTGACAGTTGACAGTTGACAATTATCAATTGTAGGACTTACGCACTGCAAGGATGGCGTAATTTCTTAGTGGGTAAGTCCTATTTTATAACCTTTGAGGAAAACTCTTGCTGTATAAGCTTTTTTGCGAGTTCTTACATACTAAGTTCGGTAGAACCTAATTATCAACTGTCAACTGTCAACTGTCAACTGTCAACTGTCAATTACCCATTCCCTGAAAAATGGATTTACTGCGATCGCTACCCATCGGACTATACTTAGAGCAACCGATAACTTGGCTACATCACATCGACTCCAGAGTAAAATTAGGCTGGTTAATGAGTTTTTTAATCGCGCCAGTTTTAGCCAATTCCACCTGGCGAGTAATGCTAGTCGCCTTATTAGTAATTGTCACGATTAGTACCTCGATCCCGTGGCGAGTATGGAAACAACAAATGGGATTTCTCCTATTATTTAGTTTCCTCGTTTTTGCCATAAGTCTCGTTGCGCCCGATGGCATTTCAGTCGAACATCAACCTCGTCTTCCCGCTAATGAATTAACCTTTGCCCAACAACCGGAAAAACTCGCACCAGCCGCCTCCCCTCGCCCTTGGTATAATCCCTTGGGGATCGGTGAAAAATCAACATCTAAAACTCCATCTAGTAGCCCAACTCCTACCCCCTCACTCCCACAACCCACTAATTATAATTATGTACTCTGGAATCAAGGACCTTTTACCATTACCCGTCGATCCTTAGAATTAGCAATTAGAGTTAGTACCCTCTTTTTTACCGTAGTTTACAGTACCACACTTTTCTTATTAACAACCGCGAGTGAAGAAATTACCGCGGGGATCGAAGAGTTAATGGAACCTTTGAAAAGATTTAATTTACCTGTGACAGAGATATCCTTAACTTTAACATTATCCTTGCGCTTTATTCCCCTAGTATTAGAAGAAATCCAAAATTTAATTCGCTCCGTAAGTACCAGGGCAATTAATTGGAAAAAATTAGGATTCCGTCGTGCAACACAAGTGTGGTTAATGGTAGCCGAAAGATTACTAGAAAATTTACTTTTACGCGCGGAACAAATTGCCAGCGCGATGCAAGTGAGAGGGTTTACCAGTCCCGATCGCCATCGTGTCGAATGGCATGAATTACGTTTCCGAAAAAGGGATTGGTTTGCGATGGGTACTTTACTGATTTTTTGGGGGTTCCGTTTCTGGGTAGGATGGGGAGCTATTTGATAGGGGTGGGATCTCAGAAACGGGGTTTCTTTGGAGACTTCTGCACTCAATGTTTTCTTTGACAAGAAACGTGGTTTCTTAGATTAGTAAACCCGCCCCTAAAAATCTGTAACCTAGATATTTTTTATATTGACTTTCTCTTTCTTTTCTTTCCTCTGTGCCCTAATCGGCCTTTGTGGTTTATTAAAAAAACAGCTACAATAACACCATTATCTAATAAAATAGAGATGTGAAAGGAACCCAACCTACTTAAATTGTACTACATTGTGTTGGTCATAAACCCGTCTCACGCCAGGATAAAATGCCATAAATGGGAAATTTTTGGTTTTGTAGATACAGTCTTGACAGTTCAAGACTGTATCTACAAATCTCCTTATTTTTCACACTTTTGGAATAGGTAATTGAGATTTAGTAGGGCTTATCACCTTTTTACTAACCCTTGCTCAAGGAAAAAAACTACTCTTTTAATCGAGCTTTGAGAGATTGATTTTCCGCTTTGAGAGTTTCAATTTGTGACTCGTAATCTTTCTGTATATCTTGCAAACGTCCCATTTCTTTAGAATTCATTTCAAAGCGTTCTAATAATTGTTGATATGCTAATTTTAATCCCGCTAATTCTAGGGTATTTTGCTGATATTTTTCATTCTCTGTTTCCAAACTAATGACTCGTTGACTATCAATTTTATTACTGAGTAACTCGTAAGCTTTAATCAGTGCTTTATCCACAGCACTATGTAATTCAGAACGAATTTCACTGGGAATTTCTTCTATGTTAATAACAGATACATCCCCCGGAGATAAACCTCGATTTTCTAACCAAGCTTTCCGGTATTTGGTATGGGTGGAAAATGATCCTCCTAATATTCTTTGCAATTCCACAACTGAGAGGATTTTTCCAGTCTTTTCAAACTCTGAATTGAGGGTTTGCCAAATATCTTCTTGAGTTAATGCCATATTCTTTTTCCCATTTAGACGCGAAGATAAGCTGTCATGGTTACTCTAAAATTGCTATTAGAATTACAGCCTATCTACTTATTACGCTTACTACTATATCTGTAATTGTAAGTGTAATCTGTAATTTTCTTTACGATCGCGTGTAACTGACATAGAATCGGCAATTGTAAGTGTAATCTGTAATGTACAATTACGGAAAGACCGAAGGAAGAATGAAGGAGAAAGGATTGAAAATCTACCTAGGGACGGATATTGTCTATATTCCGCGGATACAAGCGGTGATAGAGAAATATGGCGATCGCTTCATCCAACGAGTTTATACGGAGGGGGAGCAAAAAGATTGTCAAGGGGAAAATGTTTCAAAAAGTACCATTACAGCTAAAATGAACAGAGTCTTGTATAACCGATTCGCGGGGCGTTGGGCGGCAAAAGAAGCTGTGGTCAAGGCTCTAGGGACTGGTTGGCGGGGAATTTGCTACACAGAAATAGAGATTCGACGTATTGCCAGTGGTGCTCCTCAAGTGTATTTACACGGTGCGGCGGCGGCTATTGTGGCCTCCTGGGGACCTTGCCAATGGCAGTTGAGTCTGAGCCATGATCAAGATTATTCTGTAGCTACGGCGATCGCGCTTTGTGGAGAATCTTAAAAAAGACTATGGCTGTACAAGAAACGCGATCGACTCCTGTATAAACTCCTAATATTATTGCTAAATTGAAATCTAAATGAGTGAAACATACCTGAATCATCCTAATTTTGGTCTCCTGTTTAGGATATGTCAGATTGAAGACAGTCAAGAATTATTTACAACCCTCTATGCCCAACGTCTATTTTTCCTAGTAACGAATGGACCTACTGGGTTACGTTTTGAACCCATTAGTCGTTCCGATGCTCGTTTAACGGTGGAAATTCGCTTACGCACTCTCCGCCGTAGCGGTAAAATGTCAGAATACGAGCAACTCCAAAAAATACATCACCGCACTTTTCAGTAAGAAGGAAGAGGGAAGAAGGAAGAGGGAAGAAGGAAGAGGGAAGAAGGAAGAGGGAAGAAGGAAGAGGGAAGAAGGAAGA
>JBBITB010000151.1:0-7619 GCA_037440985.1 Microcoleaceae cyanobacterium bin_387 | reverse complement strand
GAAAATTTTTGCAAGCATCCCATTATACTAAAAATAGTATCCCATAATCCCCGCGCTCTGTCAAGGGGTATTCTGATGGGAACGCGTGTTTTTTTGTAAAGTTTTGTCAAAAAACAGCGTGATCGCGGGTTGGGTTGAGTCCCTTAGAGTGGGATGATGTGCGCGTATTGTAAACCCATCCCACCTGAAACCGTCTTTTTTTCACAAAACTTTACATGGGGGGGTTGATCAGGAATAGGGGGTATGGTAGTATTAAGGTGTGATATTGACAAGCTTTAATAATTGGATATCGGCAATTTTAAAATTTTCACAACCATTCCATTATACTAAAAATAGTATCCCATAATCCCCGCGTTCTGTCAAGGGGATATGGAGTTTTTTTTTGATATTTTTTTATAATTTTTCATAAGAAAAACCATGATCGCGATATTGTGAAGGTTTCAAGACTTAAGGGGAAAATTTGGGCAGAAGTGATGACTAATTAGTGATAAACCCGATCAATAATGTGCGTCAATGCGTTACCGTTAAGTTAACAATGTTAACAAAACTTTAAGGTATGGGGGAAATATTCCCAGAACGTGCTGCCTTAAAGACATCAGTTACCTACCAACCAGAGGAGGAGCCAAACGATACCATGATGCCAAACCCCTATCCCACCGAGGCGGAAAACTTAACCAAACCCGATAAACCCGAAGAAGCTTGTGGAGTGTTCGGGATTTATGCTCCGGGTGAAGATGTGGCCAAGATGACTTATTTTGGCTTATACGCGCTACAACACCGAGGTCAAGAATCCGCGGGAATTGCCACTTTTGATGGGGAACAATTCCACCTTCACAAAGACATGGGTTTAGTGTCTCAAGTCTTTAACGAATCTTCATTAGGTCATCTCCCCGGTTATATAGGCGTTGGCCATACTCGTTACTCAACGACGGGTTCATCGCGGGTTGTCAATGCCCAACCTGTGCTTGTCGAATCCCGTTTAGGGAGTCTCGCGTTAGCCCATAATGGCAATTTGGTAAATACAACCGAATTACGGGAATTTCTAGTCAAGCGTAATTGTAATTTTATCAGTAGCACGGACTCCGAGATGATCGCGATCGCGATCGCGCTAGAAGTAAATGATGGGAAAGACTGGTTAGAGGGAGCGATTAGTGCATTTCATCGTTGTACAGGAGCCTTTAGTTTAGTAATAGGAACACCGAAAGGTTTAATGGGAGTGCGAGATCCTCATGGAGTACGTCCCCTGGTAATAGGAACATTAGGGACAAATCCGGTGCGATATGCCTTAGCCTCAGAAACCTGTGGTTTAGATATTATTGGAGCCGAATATCTGCGAGATGTAGAACCCGGAGAAGTAGTATGGATTACAGAAGAAGGGATGGCCTCTTTTCATTGGAGTCAAAAACCGCAACCGCGTTTATGTATCTTTGAAATGATTTACTTTGCCCGTCCCGATAGTGAAATGCACGGAGAAAGTTTATATAGTTATCGTTTACGAATTGGACAACAATTAGCCAAAGAATCACCCGTTGATGCTGATATTGTGATTGGGGTTCCCGACTCTGGGATTCCCGCCGCGATCGGATTTTCCCAAATATCAGGAATACCCTTTGCAGAAGGATTAATTAAAAATCGTTATGTTGGCCGGACATTTATTCAACCCACCCAAAGTATGCGAGAGTCTGGTATTCGCATGAAATTAAACCCCTTGCGAGATGTTTTGGATGGCAAACGGGTAATTATTGTCGATGATTCGATTGTCAGGGGTACAACGAGTCGTAAAATTGTGAAAGCCTTACGCGACGCGGGGGCCACAGAAGTTCACATGAGAGTATCTTCACCACCAGTGACTCATCCTTGTTTCTATGGTATTGATACGGATAATCAAGATCAATTGATTGCCGCGACAAAATCCGTAGCAGAAATTGGCAAACAAATAGAGGTAGATACTTTAGCATTTTTGACTTGGGAAGGGATGTTACAGGCGACGAAGGATGATCCTAATCATTTTTGTTCAGCCTGTTTTACGGGTGATTATCCCGTAGAGATACCGGAATTTTTGAAGCGATCGAAGTTGATGTTAGAAAAAGTACCGCATTAATAATTCAAGAGGTAGGGGCAGGTTTATCAAGATATTTGTTGACTTATATCTTAGATAAGCCTGTCTTTTTTTTGAAACCGCAGATAAACGCAGATAAACACAGATGAATAATCGTTTTGTTTCGGAGACTTATAGCACGGGGAATTAGAGAAAGGGAGTGATAGTAAAAATGAAAATTGTATTCAAGGCAACGGAGAAGATATTTTTTCCCACTTGTATTAGAATAAAGAATGTCATGTAAGAATCCCGAAAAAATTGAGTGAGTAACGATAATATCTGTAAATTTTTAGCGGAAGAATATCCGAGGGACTTGGCTCGGTGGCTACTGGGTAACGAACCCCAAGAAGTGCGAGTGATCAAAACCGAATTAAGTCTGAAAGGGATACAGGCGGATACTGTCACGCTGCTACAAACAAACGATGAAATTCTCCATATTGAATTTCAAACATTACCTCCTTCTGATCCCCCTCTTCCCCTGCGGATGCTAGACTCTTGGGTAAGAGTTTATCGTAAATACCGATGCCCTGTTCAACAATTTGTGATCTTTCTCAAAGAGACAATTTCAGACGCGTTATTTTCGGAGGAACTTCTTGTCGGAAATACCCGACATCAGTATCATACGATCCGACTCTGGGAAGAAGATCCTGCGATTTTTTTGTCGAACCCTGTGTTATTACCGTTTGCTACTTTAGCGCGTAGTGATACTCCCCAACAATTATTGGAGCAAGTCGGCTCGGAAGTGGCTAAAATAGAAGAGGAAAATCTGCGGATAAATATGGCGGCGGCAACGCAAATTCTCGCGGGTTTACGATTTGAGGATAGAGATTTAATTCATTTATTGTTGGGAGAGGAGATGATGCGGGAATCTGTAATTTATCAGCAAATCATCCGTGAAGGTATCCAAATTGGTAAACAAAAAGGCAGACAGGAAGGTGAAGCTACTGTCATTCTTCATCTCCTTAAGCGTCGCTTTGGCTCATTGGATAAATCTACCAAAAAACTGATTTTGCAATTACCTGTAATGAGTTTGGAAGCCTTAAGTGATGTACTTTTGGACTTTTCTAATATTGGCGATCTTAATATTTGGTTAGCCCAAGAAAGTAGTCAAAATTAATTATTTTCGCAAACTCAGGTTTTTTGCCTGAGTTTTTTCTCACCCAGACAAGGGAAAGGGGATTTATGAATGATGGGGAATTAACACGCGATCGTGTTAAGGAAAAAGCCTTAGAATTAGGCTTTCATAAAGTCGGTATTGCATCGGTTGATACGGATAGAGAGTTAGAGGTTAAACGGTTACAACGTTGGTTAGATAAAGGTTATCAAGCAGAAATGGGATGGATGGATAATCCTAAACGGCAAAATATCCGTTTAGTGATGCCGAATGTTGAGTCAGTTATTTGTGTTGCAATTAATTATTATACATCACCTGAACCCCTTCTCGCAGCAGGAAGGCGGAAAGAAAAGGGAGGTGAATATGCCAAAATATCGCGTTATGGTTGGGGTAGAGATTATCATAAAGTGATGCAGAAAAAATTAAAGGCTTTTGCTAATTGGTTACAGAGTCAAGGGGAAGGAATAGACGCGAAATATTATGCTGATACTGGACCAATTCAAGATAAAGTCTGGGCACAAAAAGCGGGTATAGGATGGATCTCCAAAAATAGTAATGTCATTACAAGAGAATATGGCTCATGGGTGTTTTTAGGGGAAATTTTGACAAATTTATCCTTAATTCCTGATACTCCCCATACCGAACATTGTGGTACTTGCACTCGTTGTCTTGATGCTTGTCCAACTCAAGCTATTACTGAACCTTTTGTGGTGGATGCTAATCTTTGTATCGCGTATCATACGATAGAAAATCGTGGCGAAATTTTACCGGATAAAATAGGAAAAAATTTAGATAATTGGGTTGCTGGTTGTGATATTTGTCAAGAAGTTTGTCCTTGGAATGAACGTTTTGCCCAAGAAACAGATATAATAGATTTTCAGCCTTACCCGGAAAATTTAGTCCCTACTCTCACAGAATTAGCTAACATTTCTGATGAGGAATGGGATCGTCGTTTTACGGGTTCTGCTTTGCGTCGTATTAAACCTGATATACTACGTCGGAATGCACGGGCTAATTTGAATAATTCAGGAAGTTAGTAAGGGATAAAATAAAAATTTTTCTGATTATAAATAATGTTTATTTCTATTAGAATAGAGTATGTAGCACTTGACGTATAGACGTTATTAATAATTGCTAAAACAGTTATTTTTTATCTTCCTTCTTCCTTCTTCCTTCTTCCTTATATCACCTATGACAAAAGTAATTATTTTTGATTTTGATGGAACTTTAGCAGATACACTCAATATACTCCTTAATATTAGTAACCGTTTATCGAGTGAATTTGGATATAAAAGC
Organism: Microcoleaceae cyanobacterium bin_387; assembly: GCA_037440985.1. Classification (GTDB taxonomy): domain Bacteria; phylum Cyanobacteriota; class Cyanobacteriia; order Cyanobacteriales; family Microcoleaceae; genus JBEDKD01. Next base: position 3,111 of record JBBITB010000151.1, on the reverse strand, counting down.
ACGACTCCTGAAGAATTAGAACAACTTAGACATTTAACTTCTTGGCAAATTATTAGACATTCAGGCATTTCTCTCTGTAAGTTACCCTGTTTACTCAGACGGTTAAAAGCTGAATTTAATAATGAGATTAAAGAGGTTAGGTTATTTTCGGGTATTCCCGAAATGATTATAGATTTGAAAAAAATGGGATATCAATTAGGAATTATTACTTCTAATTCTCAGGAAAATGTCTCTAGGGTAATGGAAAAATATTACTTAAAAGACTGTTTTAATTTTATTTATTCTAGTCGTAATCTTTTTAAGAAACATGAGGTGATTCATGCTTGGTTAAAAGACAATAGTATTGATCCTAATGATGTGGTTTATGTGGGTGATGAGACACGAGATATTAATGCCGCTAAAAAGGCAAAAATTAAGGTGATCGCGGTTAGTTGGGGTTTTCATACTCAAGAAACCTTAGAATCTCATAAACCTGATGGTTTAATTGTCTCTCCTGAACATTTGAGGGCAGTTTTGAAAAGCTGGCAGTAAGACATTTTTCGACAAAAAATGACGATCGCGCTTTTTCCTAAAAATTAAATAACTGGAGTCTTGGGTTGATTCGTTTCGTAGAGGGGAAGGCTGGGAGAAGCCTGCACTACTGTTATTGTAATTGATAACTCAAGGGATTACAAAAATCATCAAGTCCAGTTTTCACTACATAAATTACCACAGGGGCGGCCAAAATCCGGGGACAAATTTTTTGTCCAATTAAATATTCTACCATTTCCTTGACATTACCATTTTCTAACTGGGAACGAAAATTGCTTTGACAGATAACAACTCGACAGCGTTTTGCGAAACCATCCAACCACCTATCAGAAGTATTGGGCTCTTGCCCTGCCCGAAGTGCTAAAGAAATCGCGGCATCTTCCATATCTCCTTCGCAATTTTCTATCATATCAAGAGCTTCTAAGGCATCATGATTATCGGCTAATTCGGAACGATATCGAGCTATTTCTTGAGATGTTAAAATGACCATATTTTTTACTGCTGAAGATATCGAAAAATTAATGAACCACAAAGGCACAGAGGACACAAAGGGGGGATTTTCCTGATTTTTACCTTCAGTAATTCTGAAAAAAAACAGAAAAGAAAAGAAAGGGTGATATCCTCATTCTTTTTCTTATCCTTTGTGGAAATCAAATGAACCACAAAGGCACAGAGGACACAAAGGGGGGATTTTTCTGATTTTTACCTTCAGTAATTAAGATAAGAGAGAAACCGCCCATAGGAAGGAGTTTATACAGGGGTGTTATTTAGGGATTATTTCATGATCAAACCAAGCACTTAAGGCGACGGCTAAGGCATCGGCGGCATCGTCTGGTTTAGGAATATAATCCAAATTTAACTCACGGGCGACGGCCTCTTGTACTTCTATTTTAGGAGCATTACCATATCCTGTCAAGGATTTTTTGATTTGGGCGGGGGTAAATTCAATAAAGGGGATTTGGGCTTGGGTTAAAACTAAGGTTAAAACCCCTCTGGCTTGAGCAATTAAGAGGGTATTTGCCATGCGGTAAAAAAAGAGTTTTTCGACTACGGCTAAGTCTGGTTTAAATTCACTAATTAACTCGTGTAAGTCTTCGTAAATGGTAGAAAGTCGTTGACCAATTGCTTGATTTGCGGGAGTTTTAATGACGCCAAAATCGACAAGGGAAAGGTGATTTTTTTCACCATTTTTGAGAATTTCAGTATCAATGATACCAAATCCTAATATGGCTAAACCTGGATCTAATCCGAGAATACGTTTTTTCATGGCAATGGTGATTGGGGATTAAGGATTGAGGATGGAGACATTTATTGAGTGTTCATCCTTCATCGTTTCCCCATTACCTATTACCTATTACCTATTATCTATTCTGCTGTTTCCAGACCAAAAACACGGTCAAAAACTTTTTGGACTTTGTAACCGGAATCAATGGACTCTAGGGGGTCTTTTCGTAAACGATGACGTAAACAAAGTGTGACGACGCGACGAATATCGTCAAGGGTGACTTCGGAATGTCCTTCTAAGGCGGCTAAGGCTTTCGCGGCTCGGTTTGTAACAATATCTCCGCGGAGTCCATCAACGTCTAATTCGGAACAAACTTGGGAAATTTTGACGCGTAAATCATAATCAAGATGAACGGTTTTTAAGCGTTCTTGTGCATCGACTAATTTCCGTTGTAATTCGTCTTGTTCCTGTTGATGTTTTTCCAGAAATTCTTGAGGTTCTTGATCGAAGGCGGAACGCTGTTCGACGATTTGTACTCTTAACGCGGGTTCTTTTACGGTGCGAATTTCCGCGTGCATTCCAAAACGGTCTAATAATTGGGGACGTAATTCGCCTTCTTCTGGGTTTCCTGAGCCGACTAGGACGAAACGGGCGGGGTGACGGATGGAAATGCCTTCTCTTTCTACGGTATTCCAACCACTTGCCGCGGAGTCTAATAAGACATCGACGAGGTGATCGTCGAGGAGGTTAACTTCATCTACATATAAGATACCCCGATTGGCTTTGGCTAAAAGTCCGGGTTCAAAGGCTTTTACGCCTTCTGATAGTGCTTTTTCAATGTCAATGGTTCCGCAAACTCGGTCTTCTGTGGCGCCGAGGGGGAGGTCAACCATGATGACTTTTTTCTGAGTGAGGGGGATATGTTCTCCGCGTGAGACTCTTTCGCGGACGAGATCGCTCATTAATTCGGGGTCACTTGGATGACTGTTGAAGGGATCGTCGGCGACTATATCTATTTCTGGGAGTAAGTCCGCGAGGGCTCGAATGGTGGTGGATTTTCCCGTGCCGCGATCGCCCATAATCATGACACCGCCAATTTTGGGGTCTATGACGTTGAGGAGGAGGGCCAATTTCATTTCTTCTTGACCGACGATCGCGGTAAAGGGAAAAACGGCACGACGGTTAAGGGAGACGGGGGTTAAGTTTCCCCCTGTTAGGGTATTGGTAGCTTCTGCAACAGGACTCACGTTGTATTTTAATCATTTTATGATGACGGCTTTATCATTGTGACATAAAAGGGAGATTGGGGACTGGGGATTGGGGACTGGTGATTGGGGACTTGGGGAGATGGGGAT
>JBBITB010000150.1:0-7741 GCA_037440985.1 Microcoleaceae cyanobacterium bin_387 | reverse complement strand
TTATCTCCACTGAGGGAACCCCCAGATATATCGAGTTGGTTCCCATTCTGTTTAACGATCGTACCTGTACCGTCTGACGCGGGGGCTATGGGGGGGGGGATTTGCGCGATAACCGGGTAAGTAAATGCACTTACTACACTCAATGTTACTAACCACTGGAGGTTAGTCACTGCTTGTTTTTTCATTTTTTCCCCTGTCAAAAATCTATAGATTTTATCGTCATGTTTCCGATCATACTACTGATTTTTATCCACGGACAAAACTTTGTAAAGATTCTTAATTTCTCTCGCCAGAGAAAAATTCACAATTCTTAATATACTCCTAATGACAAAAAAATTTCTTACGTCGATCCCCCATAACTTCTGTTAATCAGGCTAGAAATGGGGAAAAGATTCATGTTATTTGTAATAAAGGATTTGGGGAGATCAACACAATGGATTTTACAATAAATTAGAATTTTTTTATTATTCCTATACCACTTTACGGAATAAAGTCGATCTGATCTTTCTGAGAAAGGCTATATCTAAAGCTCACCAGGGATTACCCACTAAGGTAAAACCACTCCAGTAATAGGGATGACTCAAATTAATATTTTCATTTAAGGGCAAATTAGGGGGTAGGGGAATATCTCCTTGACTGGTGATCAGTCGCCCATTATGCAATTTTACTTTCCCTGAAAGCATCGCGATTTGAGCTTCTCGTAACGCGTCGGCTTTGATGCTAGATATCCGTAATTGTTGATAAAATTCGCTCATTAATCCCAGAGTGGCTTGATCATTGACACTCCATAAACTACCTAAGACAGCTTTGGCTCCTGACTGGATTGCTAATCCGGTAAAACCTAATTCCGCGTCGCGATCGCCCAATGCCGTATTACAAGCACTTAATACTAATAAGTCAACGGGGGGGTTATTCCAGTTGAGGGTTTTTACCTGCTCAAGTGTTAGTTTAGAATCCCATAATTGAATATAAGAATTACGAGGATTACCTGAGTTAAATTGGGCGTGGGTTGCTAAATGGACGATCCGAAAAGCCTTACTTGAGCGCTCTTTTTCTAGGTTATTTAAGGTGAAATTATTATTAAGGAAAGATTCCCCCTGTCTCAGAGACGCGATCGTTTTTAACTCCGTTGGCACCGCGGGTAAGGGACTATGCTCCGAAAATTGAGAGCGCCCCATTGCTAACACACTCGCGTCTGTCACAGGGGCATAACGAGTATTTGTTAAACTGAAACTGGGAATTAAACTGAAGCTATATTTTTCGATTAAGAAGCGTTTACCATCGTGCAAAGCCGCAACGGGTAAACTTCGCAAACCCGGATCTAAAGATAACAAGAGTGTATTAACTCCCAAGGTTTTTAAATCTTTTTCCATCGGCGTGATCATCCATTTATAAAGAAGTTGTGCCGAGGCTAAATAGGATGTTGTCTGACGTTTTCTGGGATTGGTAATTTGAGAACGAAATTCAGAAATGGCTTCCTGTAGCAATTCTCTTTTGGCTTCAGATACTTGATAACGAGTTATTTTGCCAAGGGAGGGTACTAAAAGCAATTCCAATTGATCGGGAAGTGAGATCACATAAATCATAACAGAGCGTTTACCTGTTTGGGCTTCAATACTCTTTAAATTCTTTTGTATATTAGCCAGAGTCATTTTGGTATCGGGAGGCAGATTCGCGGTTACGCCAAGATAATCTGAAAACTCTTTACTTCTGACTTGCTCAAGTTGCCCCACCATTTTCTCCAGATCCTTTTGTTGGAAAATGGGGGTGAGCAAATCTCCATATCCAATTTGATTATTAATAGCAGCATTATTATTAAAAACTAGATTTTGGGTGGTATTGATAGTAGTAAATTTTTCTCCTTTGACTGTATTAGATATGGGTAGAATAATAGGCCATTCATTGTTAATATTGGCGGCAAACTTTAATATCTCAGGATCTAGGGACAAAATTTTCTCTTTTGCTGTCATCGGTGCGGTTAATGGGGGTACTATTTTGTCATATTGATTAATATAAAATTCATAATTTTCCGGTAGTTTTTGAGGGAAAAATACTCCTGATTCTAAAGAAGTCGGTAATGTGGTATGAGCAAGAGGAATAACTGATAAATTTGGGGGAATTTCAGTTATTGATGAAGGCGATATGATCGTTGTAGGTGTTGTTAATATATTTGTCGTTTTCGTCGATGTTATTACTGGTATTATCCCTGTTGATGTGTCTGTAGTGGTTGTTGATTTGATTACTGGTATTGTTTCCCTTGGTGTGGTGATGTTTACCTTGGGTGTTGATACAGTTAATTTGCTGGAGTTAAGAGGAATTGTTAATGTATTTGGAGTGTTAGTCGCGATCGCGTCATCGGTGCGAAGGGCAATATTCCCAATACTATAGGAGCCAGGGAATGATTGGGATAAAATAGAATATTGTCCTGTAGTAATAGCAGCAGCCGTACCATTATTAGTAACATTTCCGACGACAAAAGGTTGAATCGGAGAGGCTGCATCACCCCCCGCGTGATTAATGGTAATATTACCGCCTCCTAAACCGCCCGCGGTGGAAAGACTGACGTTTCCTGTGGTGAAAAAGTTGGAGGTAAATGCACCACTCGCGCGGAAAAATCCTCCTGTTGATTCGATAAATATATTCCCTCCGATACCTTGGGAACCCCCTTGGGCGTTGATATATTCTACTTGTATATCGCCAATGGGATCGAGAAAAATATTGCCTCCATTTCCTTGACTTCCACTGGAGTTAATTTTTGCCGTTGTAATAGATGTTTTCGCTTGTAAGCTGATATTTCCACCACTGTTGCCGGATGTATTTAAGTCCCCTGTGGTGATCAAACCGAAGGGAGCAGAGAGCGCGATCGTGCCTCCATTTTCCGTCGGAGAAGAAGCATCTAAATTAGCCGTTTTGATATCACCATTATTACTATTAAGGAGAATTTGTCCTCCCTTAATATTGTTAAGAGTTAAATTATTAGTAGTATTCACATCAATATTATTCGCGGTAATATCTCCATTCCAGGTAAGATTACCACTTTTAACTTGGAAATCTTGGACATTAAGATTGGATGCACCGGTGACATTTTGGGCTTTTTCAATCATTAAAATTCCTAAAGGTTGAGTACCACCAATAACCCCTCGGAAGTTAATTGCGTCTCCGGCGGATAAATATAGATTTTTGTTGCCTTCACTACTATCAACGGTGCTACCAAAAATAATATTACCAGGGCTATTGAATCGAGTATTTTCGGTAAGAGTGACAGGAGCATTAAAAATAATATCACCCGCGTTAGTGGTAATATTTCCTCCTAATCGGCTATGGGATGCCGTGAGACTAAACCCAGAAAGAGGCGTGATTTGTCCGATATTCCCCTGTAATGTGACATCCCCAGCACTGGCATTAATATTTAATTTTTGATTTCCATCAATCACGCCTTGAATATTAATATTACCCTGATTACTTATCAGGTTGACATCCTTACCTAGGATAATATTTCCCCCTAAACTGATATTATTATTGCTGAGAATATCAGAGTTTAAGGTAATTTGAGGTGCATCCAGATTCAGGAACGCGTTGTTATTTCCGGTGAGGCTTCCCTCGATCGCGATCGCGCCTCGGGTTTGAATTTTTATCGGGTTAGAAAAGGTAACATTATTGGCAATAGTTACGTTAGCCCAACTATCGGCACGCCCGATTGTTACTAAACTAAATCCGGGTTGAATATTGTTTAATTCTGAGGCGGTTAAGTTTAACGCGTTAGTCTGATTATTAACACCGCCAAGGATAATATTTCGTCCGGGTGTCGCGGGTTGTAAAACTAAAGTATTTGTTCCCGATACCGCACCTCCAAAGTCGATTTCATTCGCGATTAATGTCAGGGGATAATTACCCGCAGATAGGCTCGAAGAGAACGCGATCGTGCCATCACCCGGATTAAATTGAACCGGTGCATTTAAATTAACAGGAGCCTGAAATCTGATATCTTGATTCTGGGTGGTAATATCACCGGAAATCGTAACAGCACCCGTACCAGTTTGCTGAAAATAACCATCTAACTTAAGAGGTGCGGCCAGATTTAAGTTGCCACTATTATTAATAACAAAATTACCCCCATTTTGAGTAGTAACAGGACTCTTAAAATTAAAATTAGTCCCGGTTAAATTAATGCCGTCAAGACTGGTTGTATTGATTTTACCATTAAAATTTGTGATGCCAATCCCCGCCAATTGTCGGAGACTTCCTGTATTAATAGCATTAGTAGCTAAGACATTATTGGCATTATTAATAGTCAAATTAGCCAAAGGCGATTTCCCCCCGACTTCTCCCGAAAAATTAATATCACCCGTACCCGCGTTTAAAGTCAGATTATTGGTTCCATCCAGGCTATTATTAAAAGTAATATTACCTTTTACTGTACTCAAAATACTCGATCCCGTGAGAGTTACGGGACTATTAAAATTAATCAAACCTTGAGGAGTATTAATATTTCCTGAGAGAAACACATTGCCATTACCCGTCTGATTAAAATTTCCGTCTAAATTGATCGAAGTATTAGCCGCTACCTTCAAATCACCACTATTGTTAATAGTGAAACTGCCGTTATTACGGGTAATGACATTTCCATTGATCGAAAAATTATTCCCATTCAGGTTAATACCTGTGGGAGTATTTGTACTGAGGGAACCGTTGAAAGTGGTTATACCTGTGCCCTTTGTCTGGATAATACTCGCGGCAGAAATTGACGCCGTTTGAACGTTATTGGCACTGTTAATAGTAAGATTTCCCAAGGGTGTATTATTACCGAGATCACTTGTTACAAGAATATTACCTTTACCCGTTTCTAAGGTAAGGTTATGAGTACCATTAATAGTACCCTTAAAAAGAATATCGCCTTGAGTGCCTGTACTAACTGTGGCATTATTGCCTAAAATAGTATTGCCATTAATTGTAATATTTTTGCCCTGAGTAGTAATATTATTATTTAAGGTTGTTGTAGGTGCATTGAGGGTTAAACTGGCTTGGTTAATACCAGCAAGAGTACCGTTAATAATAATGTTTCCGCTTCCCGTTTGTAAGGTAGTGGGATCTTTAAAGGTGACACCATTGGAATCTATAGTAATATTACCAGTACCATCTTTTCTGCCGATCGCGATCGATTTAAAACCTTGAGATAAGTTATTTAAGTCTTTTGTGGTTAAGTCTAAAGTGGCATTACCTGTATCATTATTTCCCCCTAGGATGATATTTTGTCCGGGGTTTACTGGTTTTAATTCTAAAATTCCCGTCCCTGATACCGTCCCCCCCAAATCAATTTCACCCGCGGTTAAACTTAAAGGATAATTCCCGACATTGAGAGTAGAATTGAACGCGATCGTGCCATTACCGGGTGTAAACTGTACAGGTGCATTTAAGGTGACAGGGGCATTAAATGTGATATTTTGATTATTAGTGGTAATATTACCGGAAAGAGAAACCGCACCCATCCCGGTTTGATTAAAATAACCATCTAAATTGAAAGGTGCAGCCAGAATCAAGTTGCCACTATTATTAATAGTAACAGCACCTTGATTTGTCGTGGTGACAGGATCATTAAAAGTAAAATTTGTACCTGTTAAATTAATTCCTTGACTTCCCGTGGTGTTAATATTCCCATTAAAGGTAGTTGTACCACTCCCAGCTAATTGTAAAATACTGGCGGCATTAATAGCATTAAAGGTAACATTATTGGCATTATTAATAGTAAGATTCCCTAATGGTGTGAGACCACCGATCGCGCCCCCAAAGGAGATGTTTCCTGTACCAGCATTCGCGGTGAGATTACTATTACCATCTAAGGTGGAATTAAAGGTAATACCATTACCCGTTAAAGTAGGATTATTGGCAATTGTTACGGCATCATTATAGGTTTGACTTCCCGTTGTCGTGACATTAGCATTGAGTTTAGTTTTCCCTGTCACACTGAGATTGACTAAGGGTGTAGTACCACCGATCGCGCCTTGAAAGGTAAGATTTCCTGTACCGGCATTCGCGGTGAGATTACTATTACCATCTAAAGTAGAATTAAAGGTAATACCATTACCCGTTAAAGTAGGATTATTGGCAATTGTCACGGCACTGTTATAGGTTTGACTTCCCGTTGTCGTGACATTAGCATTGAGTTTAGTTGTGCCTGTCGCACTGAGATTGACTAAGGGTGTTTGACTGCCAATTGCACCAGTAAAGATAAGATTTCCTGTACCGGAGTTGGCGGTGAGATTAGTATTACCATCTAAAGTGGAATTAAAGGTAATACCATTACCCGTTAAAGTAGGATTATTGGCAATTGTGACGGCATCATTATAGGTTTGACTGCCCGTAGTTGTGACATTGGCATTGAGTTTAGTTATGCCAGTAACGGTGAGATTTCCTAATGCTGTGGTACTGCCAATTTCACCGGTAAAGGTAAGATTTCCCGTACCGGAGTTGGCGGTGAGATTACTATTACCATCTAGTGTGGAATTAAAGGTAATACCATTACCCGTTAATGTAGGATTATTGGCAATTGTCACGGCATCGTTATAGATTTGACTTCCCGTTGTCGTGACATTACCATTGAGTTGAGTTGTGCCACCGGCATTGGTGGTGACACTAGCAGAATTTACGGCATTAAATGTCGTTGTACCTGTACTATTAGCTATGAGATTTCCGAATGGTGTGGTACTACCAATTGCACCGGTAAAGGTGAGATTTCCTGTACCGGAGTTGGCGGTGAGATTAGTATTTCCATCTAAGGTGGAATTAAAGGTAATACCATTACCCGTTAAAGTGGGATTATTGGCAAGGGTGACGGCACTGTTATAGATCTGATTTCCCGTTGTCGTGACATTTGCATTCAGTTTAGTTGTGCCTGTCGCACTGAGATTTCCTAATGGTGTTTGACTGCCAATTGCACCGGTAAAGGTGAGATTTCCTGTACCCGAATTTGCCGTAAGATTACTATTACCATCTAAGGTGGAATTAAAGGTAATACCATTACCCGTTAAAGTAGGATTATTGGCAAGGGTGACGGCACTGTTATAAGTTTGACTTCCCGTTGTCGTGACATTAGCATCGAGTTTAGTTGTACCAGTAACGGTGAGATTGACTAAGGGTGTTTGACTACCAATTGCACCAGTAAAGGTGAGATTTCCTGTACCCGAATTTGCCGTGAGATTACTATTACCATCTAAAGTGGAATTAAAGGTAATACCATTACCCGTTAAAGTGGGATTATTGGCAAGGGTGACGGCACTGTTATAAGTTTGACTCCCGGTTGTTGTGACGTTGTTATTAAGTTGAGTTGTACCCGTAACGGTGAGATTTCCTAATGCTGTGGTACTGCCAATTGCACCAGTAAAGGTAAGATTTCCTGTACCGGAATTTGCCGTGAGATTAGTATTTCCATCTAAGGTGGAATTAAAGGTAATACCGTTACCCGTTAAAGTAGGATTATTGGCAATTGTGACGGCACTGTTATAAGTTTGACTCCCGGTTGTTGTGACGTTGTTATTAAGTTGAGTTGTACCCGTAACGGTGAGATTTCCTAATGCTGTGGTACTGCCAATTGCACCAGTAAAGGTAAGATTTCCTGTACCGGAATTTGCCGTGAGATTAGTATTTCCATCTAAGGTGGAATTAAAGGTAATACCATTACCCGTTAAAGTTGGATTATTGGCAATTGTTACGGCACTGTTATAAGTTTGACTCCCGGTTGTTGTGA
>JBBITB010000149.1:0-7792 GCA_037440985.1 Microcoleaceae cyanobacterium bin_387 | reverse complement strand
ACTCAGCTAAAAGCGAGATTTCTCAATAGTTTTAGGCTTAAGTTGACACCAATGCGCACTATGAAATTACGCCATTGCGTTAAGCGACAAGCTCAAACCCTTATGCTGCCCTTGCAGTGCGTAAGTCCTATAATTGATAATTGATAATTGATAATTGATAATTGTCAACTGTCAACTGTCAACTGTCAACTGTTAACTTCCTTCTTCCTTCCCCACTCACCAAACTTTTTGCAAGATTTCCCATAAGTTAACCTCTGTTTCCAGTAAGCAAGCATGACCACTATCGGGTAAAATTACCATTTGGGCATTCGGTAAGCATTTCACTAAATTTTCCGCTTCTGTTATAGAGGGAAGGAGCCGATCGCGCCCACTCGCGATCATTAATACAGGCATTTTCAGCCGACTTAATTGAGATTCATTCAGACTTAAAGCAAAATCTCGGACCAAATTTAACCGCCAAACCGTTGTCCCATGAGGAACCGATCGCATCGCGTCCAGTAAAGCCCTCCTGTGGAGGGAATCCATGCGCTCCAACGCGCCTAAAAAAGGTAACAGTCCATACACCGACATGGAATATAAAGGTGTTGGGACCCATTGAGTCAAAGACGAACCCCACTGAATTAATGGTTGATGTCTGATGGAGGACGCGGGATTTACTAAAATAACGCGATCGATTAATTCCGGGGATCTCATCGCGACTTGCATGGCTAAACACGCGCCAAAGGATTCACCACATAAATAAATGGGTCGTTTTTGTCCCCTCTCCAGTTCCCTTTGTAAGAAAGACACAGTTTGATTCACCATTTCATCCCAGTTAGAGCGATCGTCTACGGGAATGGACAAACAACGAATATCAAACCCTTCCATAAGTCCGATGGTATCCCAGGGGGAATTTTTTTGTCGGTGCATACCTGTCAGATTTCTCTGCAAAGTTGACAGGTGTGGGTATGATAAATCGTCAGACATTGATAGAACAGATGGGGATGATAAATAGGGAATTTGTGATCGCAATAACCCCCCCGTTCCATCCATCCCTGGTAAATAAACAAACAAAGGAATTTGAGGTTTACTATGGTTCGGAGTCAGAAAACGCAGATAGTTCGCAGTAGATTGCATGATTGTAGAAATGGCAAGTTTTTTTTGATATTATTGCTCTGTTTTATCTTTATTTAGAGGAGAGCATTGCCCGGTAAAATCTCCATAATTCCAGAGATTACCTGAAAACCTGACTCTATTTAGACCAAACTAGATTTTAGCCAAAAAGAATCTTGACAGCACTGACACCGCGAACTATATATCGCAAACTCTACAGTTAGAACTTGCTTAATGACAAAAACCCTTGATTTTCTTCCTGCTTGATCAAATGTAAATCCCAAAGAGCCACCTTCCCAGAAAAAAAATTAGTAAGAACTAATAAGACCTTATTAGAACAGATATCGTCTTGAAAAGAAAGGCGAAATCTCCCCACCTGAATTGAACATAAAAATAAACGATGATTTATCGAGCCTTATCAAAGGTTAATAGTTTTCTCAGATAAGTGCAAGAGTAACACTCTCGCGAGTCCAGCCGTTGCAAATCCCGTCAAACCTTATCCCCTACAACCCATATATCACATCTTATCGGCATTTTGCCCAAACTTCATCCCCTTGGGGTACAAATTCTCACATACTGTGTTGGTCATGGCACATCCACCCAGTAAAATCTTAAAAAATTAAAGAGAAAATGTCAAAAAGAGCTTAAAAGAATTATGATTGATGTAAGGGATGTTTAGTTTCAATCGTCTCCCCAGAGCATGATATCTGACAAAATCAGGAGAAATAAAAATGTGACGATGGTTTATAAGTGCCGGGTCTGAGTTATAGTATAAACTGTCTTTTTTTAGGGAATAGCCTTTGAGCGATAGATGAAATCTAATCAGACAACAAACAATACCTTTGCTATCACAACTCCCCTTTATTATGTCAACGATGTCCCCCATGTCGGTAGTGCTTATACTACTATGGCCGCCGACGCGATCGCCCGTTTTGAGCGACTGCGTGGTAAATCCGTTTTAATGATCACAGGAACCGATGAACATGGCCAAAAAATGGAACGGACAGCCCAGGGTTTAGGAAGAGATCCCCAAACTCACTGCGATTTAATTGTCGCGGAGTTTGAATCCCTTTGGGAAAAATTAAATATTCAATATGATCGCTTGAGTCGCACAACGGCACCGCGTCATGAAAAAATAGTAAATGAATTTTTCCTGCGGGTTTGGGATTCTGGGGATATCTATCTAGGTCGTCAACAAGGTTGGTATTGCGTTTCTTGTGAAGAGTTTAAAGAAGAACGGGAATTGCACCGCGATCACACCTGTCCTCTTCATCCCAATAAAGAAGCGGAATGGCGAGACGAACAAAACTACTTCTTCCGTCTCTCCAAGTACCAAGATAAGCTTTTGGCACTATATCAAGAACGGCCAAAGTTTATTCAACCAGAGACTCGTCGTAATGAAGTTCTCAGTTTTGTGAGTCAAGGTTTACAAGATTTTTCCATTTCTAGAGTAAACTTGAAGTGGGGGTTTCCGGTTCCCGTAGATCCCAGTCATACTATCTATGTCTGGTTTGATGCTCTCTTAGGCTATATCACCGCGTTACTAGACCCCGATAGTGAAGCCACCCTTGAATATGCCCTCTCAAAATGGTCGCCCATTAATATACATCTGATTGGTAAAGATATCTTACGTTTCCATGCCGTCTATTGGCCTGCGATGCTTATGTCAGCAGGAGTTCCTATTTCCGGTTGTGTATTTGGACACGGATTTTTAACGAAAGATGGTAAGAAAATGGGGAAAACTCTTGGTAATACCCTCGATCCCGTCGCTCTGGTGAATCGCTATGGCGCTGATGCTATCCGTTATTATTTCCTCAAAGAAATTGAATTTGGACAGGACGGTGATTTTAACGAAACACGTTTTATAAATATCCTCAATGCAGATTTGGCAAATGATTTGGGAAACTTGCTCAATCGTACTTTAAATATGGTACGCAAATACTGTGGTACAAAAGTTCCCAACATCGAAGGAGATGATATTTCTTCAGAAAATACTCTGAAACAAATAGGAATTCCCTTGGGTGAGCAAGTGACTCGAGCTTATGAGTCTTTGGAGTTTAGTTCCGCAGCCGATGCGATATTGGGATTGATTAGATCAGGTAATAAGTTTATAGACGAACAAGCACCTTGGACACTCTATAAACAGGGAAAAATTGCCGCAGTCGAACAAGTGCTCTATTCTGTACTAGAATCGGTGAGACTGGGGGCTTATCTATTGTCTCCAATTATTCCTAATATTAGCAATGCGATCTATCAGCAGTTGGGCTTTTCAATTGACTTTAATGACAAAACAGCGGTTCACACTTTAGCAAACTTTGTTGCTCATTCTCGCTGGGGAACTTTACCCGCAAATCAGATTCTAGGAGAACCTAAACCAGTTTTTCGGCGTTTAGAACTACCAGAAGCTATTTAGTTTAATGCTATCAGCTTTCGACTAATGGCTGATAGCAATCTCATAAAAAAACAGAGGCATAAAACATCATGTTGAATAAACTAGAAAATAGTGATTTCTTTACACCTGAACAGGTTTTAGAAAATCGTGGACGAGTTGCGATTTTTATTGATGGTTCCAACCTTTTCTATGCAGCTTTACAACTGGGCATAGAAATTGACTATACGAAACTACTCTGTCGTTTAACCGCGGGTTCTCGCTTATTACGCTCTTTTTTCTATACGGGTGTTGATCGCACCAATGAAAAACAACAAGGTTTTTTATTGTGGATGCGTCGCAATGGCTATCGTGTCATTTCTAAGGATTTAGTACAGCTTCCTGATGGTTCTAAAAAAGCTAATTTGGATGTAGAAATCGCGGTGGATATGATGGCTTTAGTGGGTTCCTATGATACCGCGGTTTTAGTCAGTGGTGATGGTGATTTAGCTTACGCGGTGGATGCTGTTAGTTATCGCGGTGTCCGTGTAGAAGTTGTCAGTTTGCGCTCCATGACTAGCGATAGTTTAATTAATGTTGCTGATCGCTACATTGATTTAGAAATCATCAAGGATGATATTCAAAAAACGATGCGCCCTAATTATGTCTATCGTCCTCTATCGGGTATTAGCTTGATCGATGAACATGATGATCGCTAATCTTCTGTGAGCAATTCATAATGAAGAAAAGATAATCAGTTTTTGTGGACTATTATCTTTTTTTATTATGAGGAAAAATTGTGAATGCCTCTCGATCTGTTTTGCACTAGGATGATCAAAATAAACACACATAAAACGAGTCAAAGTTTATTTTTAACCTAAACTGCTAGTGATAAAATAGTCACGAGACGATTCCCCCCGCCCCCCTTGGGGGAAATTCTTTCAAACCCCCCCCAAGGGGGGTTCGGGCAGGGTTGTTTCATTTGTGATATCACGTTATCTTTACGGGTAAGTTGAATCTCAACTATTATTTTTATGTTTCTTCTTAATGGTAGATTTCCCTTAAAAGTTATCTTGATTTTATTGAGTTTAATAACCTTAATGGGGAGCCTCACAAGTTGCGGAAATTCGCCGAAAACTCCCCGTGCGAATCAAGGGGCAAAAGACATGAATAAAGCCCAAGGTTCTGATAGTAAATTAACTTTCGATACTGCTGCTTTAGAACAGCTTAACGAAAAGGGACAAAAAGTTTGGGTGGTGAAATCTGAAGAAACATATTACAGTAAAGAAACCAATAAAGTTAATATCAAAAAACCCAGGGGTTTCCTCTATCAAGATGGCAAAGAACTTTATCAAGTTCAATCCAAAACTGGCTATGTCACTCCCGAGGGAAATAAGATTTTTTTAAAGGATGATATTGTCGCGACAGATCCGAAAAATGGTATCGTTTTGCATGGAGAAGAGTTAGAATGGCGACCGAAAGAAGACCTTTTGATTGTGCGTAAGAATTTGCGAGGAGAACATAAACAGTTAAACGCGATCGCGAAGGAAGCACGGGTGTTTAGTCGTCAAAAGCGAATGGATTTAATTGGTGATGTTGTGGTTAATTTAAAAGAGCCTGTGACTAAATTATATACTCAATATGTAATTTGGATGATCGAACAACAAAAAATCAGTTCCCTTTTAAGTCCCGTTAAAATTGAACGATATAAAGATGATAAAGTCACGGATAGTGGTTTTGCGGATCAAGGGGATGTGGAACTCAAAACCAAAATTGCGACTCTTTCCAGAAATGCCCAAATTTTGATGACTGATCCTCCTCTGCAAATTGAGAGTAAAATCCTGAGTTGGAGTTTACCTTCTCAATTAATTTTAGCACCGGAAAAGGTGACGGTTTTGCAACGGCAAGAGAAAGTGACGATGATGGGAAATCAAGGTCGCGGAGATATGGCTAATAATATTTTTTATTTAACCGGTAATGTGATCGGAATTGGAGAAAAAAGAAATTCCCAATTAAATTCTGATAAGGTAACTTGGTATGTGAAAAATCAGACTTTTGACGCGGAGGGTAATATTTTTTATCAACAACTTGATCCGGCTTTTAATTTAACGGGACCGAAAGCGTCAGGACAATTAAAAGATCAAACTGTTATGGTAACAGGGGATGGTCGCGGTGGTCAAGTTGTCACAGAAATTGATGCTGATTCGATGAAGAAAGAAGTCAATGGTGATAATAAAAAAAGGGAGAATTAAAAAAGGGACACG
The DNA here is from genome assembly GCA_037440985.1 of Microcoleaceae cyanobacterium bin_387. Taxonomy (GTDB): domain Bacteria; phylum Cyanobacteriota; class Cyanobacteriia; order Cyanobacteriales; family Microcoleaceae; genus JBEDKD01. The sequence goes on along the minus strand of JBBITB010000149.1, from coordinate 2,068 downwards.
ATAGCCTGCGGCTGAAGGGTAGCGATCGCGTTTTTTATGGGATTACCTGTCATTATTAAAGGGATTAAGCAGTAAGAAATATTCATGGTATTTTCTGGGTATTCATTCTCGTCAAGTGCATTATTTTTGTGAATAGCTTTGGCAATTTCTTCGGGAGCTTTTTCGGCGTAGGACCAAGCATTATGCAAGTCAGTAATAGTTAAATAAGGAAACCCGATTAAAATTTCTTCTTCGGTAAGTCCGAGCCGACGAAAGTCAACCAGTGCCCAAACGGGAAGATTTGTTCCGATGATATAGGCATCAACACCAGAGACACCAATAATTTTTTCAATTCCTGGCGAAACTACAATGGTTTTGAATTTTTTAGTATCCACAGGTTCGGGAAACTCGATAGTTTCTAGGGATTGCCATGTTTTGATGTTCATAACGAAGAGGTGAGGAAAAATCATTGTGGTTTGGATTTAACCTAGTAATTACTACATCATCCGTAGAAAAATATCAGTAATTTTTCTGATATTTAGGCTTTTTTAACCAGGAAGAGAGACTTGTGCATAACACTGAGAATAATAGGGTTTAATAGGTGGAGGGAAAGATAGTACGATCGCGTTTGCCATACCCTGGTAGATTGCCATTAATCTGGGGTGTAATAGACGGGGAAAGGGTAGGAGACGTTCCCCAAAGTTTGACTAAATTCTGCAAAAAGACATCTTGTTCACTTCTGAGTCCATCCCAGTCATTACCACGATTAATAATAGCAAAACAGACTGATCCTTGTTGTTGGGTTGGGAGTATCCCAGCTAAGGCAATAATATTATCTAAGGTTCCAGTTTTGACAACAGCATTTTTCGGAATATGACGATGTTCGATTGTGCCTTTATCGCGTCCGGCCATCGGAAAAAAATCCGCGATAGTTAAAGGGCTGTTTTGGAGATAACGTTGAAAGGTTTCAAATAGAGTACAGGCTGTTTTTGGTGTCATTTGATTCTCTTCTCCTAATCCTGAACCATTGATTAAGTTCAGTTCTTTTTCAGGGATTCCCGTAAGCGCGATCGCGTGTTTTTGGACAACTTTAGCACCTCCTAATTTGTCTGCGAGTAATTGGGCTAAGTCATTATCACTATGAACATTCATTTGTTTCAGGATTTCGACAAGGCGAAGTGATCGCCTTCTTAATAATAAACGTCCTCCGACAGGGGATTTTTGAGAAGTGACAACGCCAGAAATAGTAACTTGAGGTTTTTTCGTACCCGGTGGCATTTTAGAATACCAACTAATAATTTCCGGTGCCCAACGAGGGGAATCTAAAGCCAGACGGAATAATTCTCCGGCGACTAAGGGATTTTTTTCGTAATTCATGAAAAAATTCCCTGTGACGATTAAATTACCTGTTACCCCAGTAATACCTAATTGATTAAGATTATTGCCCAGCGCGATCGCCTCTTCCCAGACAAATAAAGGATCACCGCCTCCCTCAATAATTAAATCACCCTGTAAAACCCCATTTTGGATAAAACCAGTTGTCCGCAAACGGGTTTCCCATTGATAATTGGGACCTAACATCTGTAACGCGGTTAAAGAAGTAGCAATTTTAGTTAAGGATGCCCCAGGCATTAATAATTTTTCTTGATGAGTCGCCAGCACCCGTCCATTAGAAGATAGCCAAATACCCTGAGCGCCTTGGGCTAATCCTTTCGCAGATAAATCCTTAATATATTGTCGCATAGTTTGGACTGCCTGTGAGTCGGAATCATTAGATATCACAAAACTGGGGAGTCCCACCTGCCATGAGGCGCGTTGGGTTCCATTATTGATAACTCTATTCACGCCGCTCATTTGCAGCCATAGGGATACTATCCCTGAGCTAAACAGTTCTAACATCGGTAATGGGTAATGGGTAATGGGTAATGGCTAATCGGTGATGGGTAATGGGTAAGGGGAAGAAGGTTTAATGAAAAAGGAAGAAGGTTTAATGAAGAAGGTTTAAGTAAAATACCCTATTGAGCATTCACCAGTCACCAGTCCCCAGTCCCCAATCCCCAATCCCCAATCCCCAGTCCCCAGTCCCCAG
>JBBITB010000148.1:0-7867 GCA_037440985.1 Microcoleaceae cyanobacterium bin_387 | reverse complement strand
TCTCTGTGCCTTTGTGGTTCATAAAAAAACTCTACTCATTCCCAAGGAGAAGATAAAAATTACACTTCTCATGGGAGCGGTTTCATAGGAACAGAAAAAATGGTTTATTTCCCGAATTAACCCTGGAAATTCTCTGTGTTTTCTTGTCTTTTCTCTGTGCCCTCTGTGCCTTTGTGGTTATAAAAAAAATCCCCTGATTCCCAAGGAGAAGATAAAAATTACACTTCTCATGGGAGCAGGGTGGTTTGAGAGGAACAGAAAAAATGGTTTATTTCCCGAATTAACCGTGGAAATTCTCTGTGTTTTCTTGTCTTTTCTCTGTGCCCTCTATGCCTTTGTGGTTTATAAAAAAACTCTCCTAGAACCCAATTTTAGCATGAAAATTACACTTCCGAAGTAGTATAATTCACGCTTCCAGAAGTTTCAAAAAACGTCGAATTAATCCAACCATTACCCCAGGCATTTCTAACTGGGGTGTTAAACCCACATCTTCGATTACTTCAAACACCCGAATCGCGTCAGGATTGAGATTAGCTAATCTTTGTCCAGTTTCAGGACTGGTAAACTCCGATTTTTTACCCCAAATAATCGCGGTGGGAATTGTTAATTGAGAAATATATAAAGATAAATCAAAACATAAATCCCCTCGCACAAAAGACAGGGCAGCATATTCCGCGTTTGGTTGTAATGCTGATTCTAAATAAGCTTCAATGATTTCTGGATAAATCCGACGTGCGTCCGCAAATTGACGTTGCTCTAAAAATATCTTGATGCCTTCACTATTAGCTACTCCCACATTATAAAAAAATTTGTCTATGATGGGAAGATTCACTAATTGAGCTAAGAAGTTACGGGCATAATTTTGTCCAAAATCTGATAAACCGGATGGAATAGTTAAAATCAATGATTTGAATAATTCAGGACGTAAAATGGCAGCCCTAATTGTGAAAGCAGCCGTTAAAGATGACGCGATCACTGTACTGGGTTCTTGACAAGTTTCTTCTAAAAATTGGATCAATATTTTGATGTAATCATCCACGGTATAATTCATCGGGGGATGTTCGGAACGTCCCCATCCAATTAAATCTGGGGCTAAAATACGATAATCTGCGGCAAAAGCAGGATACACTTTTGACCATTCATAAGCACTGGAACCTCCCCCAAAACCATGTAAAAAAATTAAGTTTGGCAAGGATTCTAAACTGGCTTGATTCTCATTTAACCAAAGATTTTTATCTCCTGTATAATACACTATTCTACCGAGAGATGTGACAAGGGAATTTTGATGAAAACCAATTGGTATTAACATAATTTTAGTGATTTTTTGTGCGTTTTCTTGAGTTTGTCTGTGTTATCTTTCCCAAAAATGATGATCCAATTGGGATGTATTCATGTCCTTTTGGCGGTATATAACAGCGCGTGAGGATCTGGGTACTACTAACAAAATACATTCAGAAGTATTGGTATCAACTTTCCAGTGAAATGTTGTTAGGTTTGAGGTTTTTCCCTATTACTTAACACTTTACTAATCTAACATCTACAACCGACGACGTACAACTGAGGACTTTACGACTTACTTCCTACCGCCTCATCTCTCTCGTCAAATACTCAAATATCTGTCATAATTATTTAGTGAGGGGTGTCACCCCTCACCCAAATTCCTCACCCAAAGTCTAACGAGAGATATTGACAATCAAAAAACGAAATCACAAAGGATGTTCAGGTTTTGTGGGGATTCAATCCGGATCGGGGATAGGAATAATCGTATTTCTCAATGTAGGTGTTAGAAGATGAAAACTCTTCGACAGGGACATCGGGATAAATGCAAAGACATTAACAGTTAAGGGAGAGGTTGCCTACTATGCAGTTACTTCAGACAAGAAAACCACAAGCTTTTATGGTAGAAAGCAGCCCAATTTATAGCCCCGACATCCCAGATATGGAAACGGGTGAAGACGAAAGTGAATGGTGTGTGGGGGATATCGCGATCGCGACTCCTGATAGAGGAACCCGCTCCCGAAGTGTGGGCTCGCCCCGATCAGGGTGGGAAAAATGTCCTGTAAAGAAACCCAGTTATATCCGTATCGCCCTAGAAGACTTAAAATGTTTTGAAGTAGTGGAAAATCAATTTGCCCATTGGGGGATTAGCTTTAACAACGCGATCGCGATTCAACCTTCAAACCCCGCGTTTGTCAATCAACCCGGAATTACCGTTTTAATGGGGGCGCCTCAACATGGAATGATCGAAATCTTCTTTGAGTCTCCCGTGACATTTGTCTCAGGATTAGTCACCAGTTCCCGACGGGCAATATTAGCGGCACGCGATCGAGAAGGAAACCTCCTCGATCAAGTGCAACTAGCAGGGCCCAATTTAGTAGGGTCAAATTCTAGTATTGCCCCTAGTACCCCCTTAAGTATTAGCGCGACTAATATTTATCAAGTCACCTTCTATGCCTTTGATGGTCAATTAATAGTCGATGACTTGACCTTTAGCTTTTAGAATGGGGAAAACGATCCAAGACTTGTAAAGCATCTAAAACCGCCTCTCGCACCACTTCTTCGGGTTCTCGACTTAACATGAGACGAAAACAATCAGCAATGGCCCCCTCTGTCATGGGTAGCTCACTTTCTGAGAGAGATAGGGGTACAGAGGACCCAACAGGTAAACTGTTGATCCGACGAGTTTTAGATAAATGACCTTTTGTAATTAAATTAGTTAATTGTCGTACAGCAATTAAACGTGTCATGGGATCGGCATTAGTTAGATCCGTTAACATTTGCTGAAAACGACTTTCAGCTAGATTATCCTTACCTCGAAGTCCCCGCGACAATAACCATCCGAAGAGAGAAAGTGTCGCGACATTTTGTAAAATCATCCCCGAAGCCATCCAGGGATTACTGGAGTCTGTCCAAATGGACAGGGCCATATAAGTACCCAAGGTAGCTAAACCGCCACATCCTACCGCGAGGGTTAACTGACGATTTGAACCCCCCAGTGCTCGCGCTAAATCCCTTTGAATACTCTGCCAATCCCAATCTTGCATCCGATAGACTAAGATCATCATGAGGACTCCAGCCCCAGTGGAGACTAAAAGTTTGCCATTCCACAGTCCCCAAATTAAAATTACTAATGCCAGTAGCCAGCCTTGAGAGCTTGTTAAAGAGTGCAATAGCCACTTAAAAAGAGTAATAGGGTCCTTGGTGGTACGACTGCCACGATGGTTCCGAGGAGGAACCTGACGCGCCCTGATCGGACGCGATCGTGGTGAATAAGTAACAGAATTCTCTTGTGGGGTCAAAACACTAGGTTTAACCGAGAAAACTTCATGACTTTCCCTTGACATGGCTTTTGCGGTCGGAGTGAGATCGTCTATAGTATTTGTGACTTGATCCATCGTAAACCACTTTAACCCCTTCTGTTAGAGCCTGGGACTTCGGACTCGAACCTAGGTTCTGTTTCCCCAAAAATGTATTGTTAAACTAGATGGAAATTATAGACCTAGGATTAAGGTTATAATGGCATCACCTTTAATTAATGCAGTACAAGAATCTCCAAGGTTGTCAGCCCAAAGATTCTGAAAAGATATACACCGCATACCGATGGATCGACTAAAAACTCTTGCAGGAAAACCCATGTCTAGCACGTCAAACCAATTCACGGTTCACTTTTGGGGCGTTCGAGGCAGTATCGCGTCACCCGGATCGGAGACGGTTCGCTATGGCGGTAATACTCCTTGTGTGGAGATGCGCGTCGCAAATCATCGCCTCATTTTTGATGGTGGCACGGGTTTGCGGGTTTTGGGTCAATCTCTTCTGTCCCAGATGCCTGTTAATGCACATCTTTTTTTTACTCATTCCCATTGGGATCATATTCAAGGCTTTCCCTTTTTTGTTCCGGCTTTTATTAAGGGAAATTGTTTTCATATCTATGGGGCTGTTTCACCCAATGGGGCTACGATCGAACAGCGTTTAAATGATCAAATGCTACACCCGAATTTCCCTGTACCCTTACAAGTGATGGGGGCTGACTTAAAATTTTATGATATTAAAGTCGGTCAATCTGTGGAAATTGGCGACGTTCTGGTGCAAAATGCTCTGTTGAATCATCCAGGGGAAGCTGTGGGCTATCGGGTGAGTTGGCAAGGCTATGCCGCAGCCTATGTCACTGATACGGAACATTTCCCCGATCGCGTTGATGAAAATGTCTTGTCTTTAGCCAAAGATGTTGATGTTTTGATTTATGACGCGGCCTATACGGATGAAGAATATTATTCCACCAAATCTAGTAAGGTGGGTTGGGGTCATTCTACTTGGCAGGAAGCGGTAAAATTAGCTAAGGTCGCGAATGTGAAAAAATTGGTGATTTTTCATCACGATCCTTTGCATAATGATGATTTTCTGGATCAGGTGGGTGAACAAGTCGCCCAGCGTTTCCCTGATAGTTTAATGGCAAGGGAAGGTTTATCGATCCAATTGATCCCTCCAGATCCCACTGGTGAGGCAAATTCTCTGGAAAAGCCCAAAGCTGACGCGTGAAGGGGTAATTTTTTTGCCCTTGTCTTTTTTATCCCCCTTGTGATTGTGGCAAAATATGTCAAGATGTAAAGCGAAATGTTTAAAAATGTAAGGCGTGTGGGTAACTTCGTCATCTGAAAGCGCGCTGACTCCGACGGTGATCGCCCTGGGAAACTTTGATGGTTTACATCTAGGACATCAACAAGTCGTACAGCCCATTGTTCACCAAACTGCTATCGTACAAGGGCGAGTGATGCCCAAGAGCGGTTTAGGGGAGGGTTTTGCTTATGGAAATGAAAGGACTTCTGCGGAGGTGATGGAGCGGGTTTATCCGACTGTTGTCACGTTTTATCCTCATCCCCAAGAGTTTTTTAGTGGCCAACCGAAAAAGCTTTTGACTCCTCCCTCTGAAAAGGTGACTCTTTTAAAGGCTCTAGGGGTGGAACAATTGGTATTACTCCCCTTTGATCGAGAATTAGCGGCTTTGAGTCCGAGGGATTTTGTGGAGGTGGTATTGGTGCAACAACTGAAGGCCCAACGTATTAGTGTCGGGGCCGATTTTCGTTTTGGACATGAACGCGCTGGGACCGCGGAAATGTTACACACGATCGCGGGTACTTATAATATTGATGTTACAGTTGTGCCCCTATTTACAGATCATGGGAAACGAGTCAGTAGTTCCCTGATTCGAGAGGCCCTATCACAAGGGGATATTGACACCGCGAATCAATTTCTGGGTCGATCTTATCGTCTTGTGGGTTCGGTGGTACAGGGACAACAATTAGGAAGAAAATTAGGATTTCCTACGGCGAATTTGCAATTATCTCCTGATAAATTTGTACCCGGTTTTGGTGTTTACGCGGTACGAGTTGAGTTACAGGAAGACAAAGAGGAGTTTATTTATGATCGACCATCAACGGATGCAATTTCTTCTCTTTTTGGTGTAATGAATATTGGTTGTCGTCCTACTTTAGACGGTGAAACAACGACGATTGAGGTACATCTGTTTGATTGGGATGGTGATTTATATGGTAAAACTTTAATCGTCCATTTAGAACATTATTTGCGCTCAGAAAAAAAATTTTCTTCCCTTGATGCACTCAAATGCCAAATTGAAGAAGATTCTATTCTTGCCCAACGCCTTCTTCTGGGTGAGTAATTCACTGGGATTTTGATATACTATGGTTTTGAAAACTGTGATATCGTAACAGCAGGGACATCTCCGCCAAATAAGGTTAAAGGGCAGGCATTCGCCTCCCCTACAAGAGTTTTAGAGATGTGTAATAAACAATTACTAATTTAAGTAAATTTATGAGAGAACGTATTGAGCGACTAAAGGAAAATCTCAGTCGTACTATTGTGGGGAAAGCGGACGCGATTCGTTTAGTATTAGTCGCGATGCTGTCTGGGGGTCATGCTTTATTGGAAGATGTGCCTGGTGTGGGTAAAACGCTTTTGGCTAAATCCCTGGCACGTTCGATTCAGGGACGTTTTCAACGGATTCAATGTACTCCTGATTTATTGCCAACGGATATCACGGGTACAAATATTTGGAATCAAAGTCGGGGTGAGTTTGAATTTCTCGCAGGCCCGATTTTTACTAATGTTTTGTTAGCTGATGAAATTAACCGGGCTACTCCGCGTACTCAGTCTGCGTTATTGGAAGTGATGGAAGAGCGTCAAGTGACGGTGGATGGAGTATCTCGTATGGTCCCCCATCCTTTTTTTGTGATTGCAACCCAAAATCCTATTGAGTATCAAGGGACTTTTCCGTTACCGGAAGCGCAAATGGATCGTTTTATGTTGTCTCTGACGTTGGGGTATCCGACGGAGGAGGAGGAGTTAAAAATGTTACAACGGATTTCAGAGGGGGTAACAGTTGATGATTTAGAGCCTTGTATCGGGTTGGAAGAGATGCAGGAGTTACGAGATTTCTCTGGGAAGGTAAGGGTGGAAACTTCGGTACAGCAGTATATTTTGAATTTGGTGCGCGCTACGCGCTCTGATGAAGAGATTACTTTGGGGGTGAGTCCCCGTGGCGCGGTCGCGTTACATCGGGCTACCCAGGCTTTCGCGTTTTTGGAGGGGAGAGATTTTGCTATTCCTGATGATGTGAAGTTTCTTGCACCTCATGTTTTGTCTCATCGTTTGATTGCTGCGGGTGGAAGGCGTTCTCGTACTATTGTGGAGCGATTATTACGTTCTGTGACAGTGCCTTAAATGTGAAATTAGGGCGCGATCGGGGTCTCACTTTAGTATCTGTGTTGAGGAGCGTTTATCTGCGGTTTCAAAGTGACGAATAAAATGGATAAATCCGCCGCCAAAGTCTTTGGGGGCGGATTTACCAGTATTTAGGATTGGTTGTGTAGATATTGGCGAAAGAGTCCGTACTAACTAGACACTAAGGAAATTATCTGCACTCAATAGAGACGCATTCACATTCAGAAGAGTCCCAATTTGTTGTCCATTCTTCAGTTTAATTAGAGTATTAGCACTATCTTGCACTAAATCTAATTGACTGAAAGAAGCACCCGATACCGCGATTTTATCGGAACCCTTGGTGAAATCTGTAATGATATTTAAGCTGCTAGGGAAACCGATAATAAAGAGATCGTTACCGTCACCACCCGTTAGATTATTATTCCCTTCACAGCCATAAAGGGTGTCATTCCCAACACCTCCATTGAGTAAATCATTCCCTTTTCCACTATCTAAAACATCATCACCTTCTCCTCCGAGTAGGGTATCATTTCCACTGCCTCCGAGTAGGGTATCATCGCCACTACCACCATCAAGATAATCATCTCCTTGATCGCCAAAGAGAACATCATTTCCTTGTTGGCCATAAACGCGATCATTCCCTTTACCACCACGGAGCCAATCATCATTTTTGCCACCATAAAGGGTGTCGTTATCTTCACTACCATTGAGGGTATCATTGCCGGAGTCGCCGAAGAGAGTATCTTCTCCAAAACTACCAATGACAATATCATTACCCTTACCACCATAAAGCCAATCATTCCCTTCTTGGCCATCAATATAATCATTGCCTTTGCCACCCAAAAGGGTATCATTACTGACACCACCAATTAAGTTATCATCACCTCCTAAACCCTGAAATAAATTAGGGCTAGAAGAGCCATTAAACTGATCATTTTTCTCAGTACCTTTAATCACACCAGGTTGGCCAGAAATGACATTATCTGTGGCATTAGGTTGATTAAAATTAGGCCGAGGAATTTTGTTCTCAATACAGTCAATAATGGGTGTCGGTGTTACCGATGGTGTTGGTGTTACTAATGGTGTTGGTGTTACCGATGGTGTTGGTGTTACTGATGGTGTTGGTGTTACC
>JBBITB010000147.1:0-8130 GCA_037440985.1 Microcoleaceae cyanobacterium bin_387 | reverse complement strand
TTATCTCCACTGAGGGAACCCCCAGATATATCGAGTTGGTTCCCATTCTGTTTAATGATCGTACCTGTACCGTCTGACGCGGGGGCTATGGGGGACGGCATTTGCGCGTTTACCGGATAAGTAAATGCACTTACTACACCCAATGTTACTAACCACTGGAGGTGAGTTACTGCTTGCTGTTTCATTTTTGCCACCCCTGCCAGAATCTATAGATTTTATGGTAATTTTTCTTACCATAGCACAACATTTCCTTCCATAGCCAAACAGGTTAATAATTCTGGCTTTTTCTCTGGCAAGAAAAAACCAAAACTATGAATATTTTTATTATGACAAAAATCCTGAAGGTTATCCCCCATAGCTGCCGCTCATCATGGTGGAAATGTCTGCTAAGTCGACCTGTCAAAGGGGTTGTCCTGTTCAAAAAGAGGAAGGTTATCACGATGATAAATTGAGTTTTTCTGTTGATTCCTGCACCCCTTGACGGACTAAATTTGCTAATTGATTGGCACTATCAATAACGGCGATTTGATAAGCGGCTTCTCCCATTTTTACCAATTCATCGGGGGAGTTTAATAAATGCAAAATTTTACTTTGCAATACATCGGGAGTTAATTCACTTTGAGGAAAGGATAAACCCGCTCCAACTGATGTAAATACCCTGGCATTAAAACTTTGATGATCTTCCGCGGCAAATGGATAAGGAATTAAAATCGCGGGGGTTTTTGTCACGGCCAATTCTGTGAGCGCACTGGCACCGGAGCGACTAATGGCTAAATTGGCTCTTTGTAATAAACCCGCCATATTATTATAAAAGGGCATCGCGATATATTGAGGATGTTGAAAATTAGCAAAGTTCGGATCATTATTCCCGGTTAAATGCACTATCCACGCGCCTTTTTCCAACCATGCGGGGGCAGATTCTCGCACTAATTGATTAAGTGTAACCGCGCCTTGACTTCCTCCCATCGCGACAATTAATGGCACATTTTCAGGAATTGGTAAATCTAGGGGTTGGGGGGTGAAAAATTCCGATCGCACGGGTGTGCCGGTGAAAATAGTTTTTCTTCCCTTTAAATGTTGTGATGCACTGGCAAAACCGATCGCGACACTCTGACACCAAGGGGTTAACAATCGAGCCACTTTACCCGGTAACGCGTTAGCTTCATGGATAATCACGGGTATGCCTAAGATTTTTGCCGCGACGATCGCGGGTGCGGCGATATAACCTCCAGTGGTAAAAACCACCTGAAAATTACCCTCTGTGAGGATACGTCTCACTTGCCAAATCGACTTCAGAAGTCCTGCGATCACGCGTAGGGTATCGAGGCTAAATCGTTTTTGCAAGCCCGACACCGCGATCGTATGGAGGGGATAGAGGGGGGGGATTAACTCCGTTTCCATCCGATTTGGCACACCTAGCCATTCAATGTGATAATCTGGTAATTGTGCGGCCGTCGCGATCGCTGGAAATAAATGGCCACCAGTACCACTCGCGGCAATTAATAAACGAGGGGGTGTCTGCGTCAAGGTTGTTTTCTCTCCTCAAAACTCAACAAATTGGTCTATTTCAGATTTAAAGTTTACAATATAGCTGCGAGTTAATATTTTCCACCTAACACAAATACATCTAAGATACAATGTCTCAGCCCTTGACTGTCTTTCTCAAGTTTACCCGTGTCATTTCTCAACGTTTATTGCCCAAAAGTATCAGGGCGAAAACCTCCGCGATCGTAATTGCACCCCTCTCTCTCTGTTTAACTTTGGGGTTTAATACGGTTTTGGGAAGCGCGATCGTGCTAACGCACGCGCCCAAGGCGAACGCGCTGAAATCAGAATCGGTTATTCCTGTTACCATTGCCCAAGCACCATCAACCGCACCGGCCGAACTTACTCAAATTTTAACTCAAATGGATGCCGCGGCTAATCGTCGTGATTTATCTGCTTTGATGCAATTTTATAGTAGTAATTTTACTCATGGTGATGGCTTAAATCGTCAAAGTATGGAAAACGTGATCGCGGCTTTTTGGAAACGTGAGCAGACGCTAAATTATCGCACAGAGTTACAATCTTGGAAAAAACAAGGTAATGGTTTTATCGCCGAAACTGTCACTACAATTATGGGAAATCAAAAATTAGATAGCAGAAATGTGACTTTGAAATCCACTATTCGCTCTCAACAGATATTTGAAAGCAATCAATTGGTAAAACAAGAAATCTTATCAGAAAAAACAGAAATGAAATCGGGTAAAAATCCCCCGAATATTAAGTTTAATTTACCCGATCAAGTTCAAGTAGGTCAACAATATTTCTTTGATGCTATTGTCGAAGAACCTCTCGGTGATGATATCCTTTTAGGAAGCGCGATCGAAGAACCTATTTCGGAAAAAAACCTTTTAAGTAGTTCCCCAGCCGACTTAGAAGTTCTTAATGCAGGGGGCTTATTTAAGATAGGAAAAGCCCCCGCAGTTGCCGAAAATCGCTGGGTTTCCGCGGTGTTAATGCGTTCCGGTGGTATGACAATCTTGACACAACGATTACGCGTTGTTAATAATCAATAATTAATCCTTCATCGGCACAATTAATTAAGAGGAAAAATTCACCACCTAAGAAAAGGATGAAATCCTCTTTTTAGGTGGAAAAATCATGCTTTATTAATATGTCAACTTCAGCAGAAAAAATCAGGTTTCCTTGGCGAAAATATTAACAAATTCTGATCGAGAAACCCGGTTTTTGAGTCAATATCCTCAAGTTAATAAGTGGATACTGCTGTCTCTTTGATTACAGCCCCAACGATTCAGTAACTTTTGCTCCTTTCGATTCTTCAAAGAAAGAAGAATAAACATAACCCGCAGCAATAGCTCCCAAAATAGGCGCGAGCCAAAATAACCACAACTCCGCCAGGGCCCAACCTTTACCACCAAAAATCGCGAGAATTAAAGCAGGTCCCGTGCTACGGGCAGGGTTAACGGATAAATTGGTAACAGGTATTCCTACTAAGTGAATCAGAGTTAATCCTAAACCGATCGCGATCGGTGCAAACCCTTGAGGAGCGCGTGGATCAGTCGAACCGTGAATGATTATTAAAAAGATAAAAGTCAGGACAAACTCAGCTAAAAACGCGGCAAACATACTATATTTACCCGGAGAGTTATCCCCAAAACCATTGGAAGCAAAACCGCCGATATCAAATCCGGGTTTACCACTCGCGATCAGATAAAGAACAATGGATGCTAAAATCGCACCCATAACTTGCGCGATAATATAGGGCAAAAGTTCCCTTCCCGAAAATCGTTTCCCCATATAAAGTCCCAAGGAAACCGCGGGATTAAAATGACCCCCTGAAATATGACCAACAGCATAGGCCATTGTCATTACTGTTAAACCAAACGCGAGGGCTACTCCCACAAATCCGATACCTAGAGTATTGGTGACAGGATCGGGAAAATTCGCAGCTAAGACAGCACTTCCGCAGCCCCCAAAGACAAGCCAAAAAGTGCCAATAAACTCGGCTACATACCGTTTTATAGGTTTCATTTTTGTTATAGTTATGCATTAAATTATCCTGCATTATAACCATCATTATAGAAAATGTGGAAACTTGTAATATCCCTTAACAAATGCAGGATAATTCTTATTCTTATGGGGGTTTCGGGATCGGGAAAAACAAGGAAGAAGGAAGGAAGGAAAAAGGATTCCTTAACCTATTCTTGCCTTTTGTGTGTTCCCAAAAAAGCCTCTACTTCATCTGCCGTCGGTAAAGACGCGATCGCGCCTAATTGAGTCGTCGTTAACGCACCCACCGCGGAAGCATATTCTACAACCTGCTTAACACTTTCCGCGGTTTGCAAACACTTCATCCCCTTTTGACATAACTGATGAATAAACCCCGCGACAAAAGCATCACCCGCGCCCGTTGTATCCACCACTTCTACCGGAAACCCCGGAAATGTCCCCTCATGTTCCGACAGACAATAATTACAACCATTTTCTCCGTCTGTGACAAATACCCCTTCCACCGAACCCAGATGATACGTGATCGCGCCAGAGTCCGTTGTCCCAAATAACCACAAAGCTTCTTCCTTTGAGAGCTTGACAAAATCAACTTTTTTCGATAAACCTAGTATAGGGGACTTGATATCCTCTTCGTTAGTCCAAAATGGGTGTTCCCAAAACGGCTTTCGCCAGTTGATATCAAGCAGGACTTTTAAATTATATTGCTCCGCCAAGAGGAGTGCCCGGCCAATCGCGTTTCGACTATGGGGATAAGCTAATCCCAGAGTTCCTAAAACTAGGAACTCCGAGGACAGAAACAAAGATGTCGGAATTTGAAGCACGTTGAAATAAGTATCGGCAAATTCCGTCGTCGCGTATTCTCCAAAACCCGCGAAGTCGCGATCGCCCGTTTCCGAGCGTAAGACATAAACCTGTCTTGTGGGGGCTGTTTCGTGTCTTTGAACACCCTCAGTATTGACACCCTCAGTCTCCAAAAAATTTAATAATTGATTGCCTTGGGTATCAGAGCCGATAGTTCCCATAAAACCCGCGGACGTACCTAATTTCACCAAGCCACAGGCGACATTTGCCGGAGCGCCACCAGGTAAAGGAGTCCAAGACTCAACTTCATCAAAACCACGTCCTCTTTGATCAGCTAAACAGTCAAAGAGAACTTCACCGAGACACAGAACACGAGGATCGTCCATAACAGACTCCCATCAGAGCACGTTTAGCAAAATGTATCAAATTATTACCCAAATAGAAAAATAATCTGTAAAAATTTTCAAAGTTGTGTTATTATAATTGATAAGGATTTAAACAATTCCATACATTAAGTACAGCAGGACTCCCCGGCAGCTTGAGAGTACCTGTAGTAACTTGGTGGTAATAGCCTTGATAAACTCGTCAGAAAGTAAACCTTACTGTAGGGGTGTGAACTTATCAAAGTTCGTCACTTGTTATGGGGGGAATCACGGGTTAGGAATGCACTATGGTTAGTTGCCGTTTTTTGGTAATGCACAGAGTGTATCTGTTGAGTGTGTCAAGTCACCATTGAGTTAATAACAGAGATGAACAGGGAAGGCGGTGTCGTCATTCTCAGGGGCTTTTATGGCAAAGCAGCCTTCGCAGACAAGGCTTGGTTTCCTATGCTGATCTAATGTAGTCGGTATTGCGGTTATCCTGTCCGTTCCCCCTAACCACTGGCCGTGACTTATGATTTACCATGATATTCCTGTGATTATCCCGATCCTCGCAACGGGTTATGTGTTAACGATTTATCTGTTATTAATTTTAGCTGAACGTACTACCAAGATATCTCGCATGGGGTCATGGCCTTTGCCCCCAGACTCCCATAGTAGTAGCGTTCATTAATCATAATTGCTGAAAAAATCAATTCTGTATCATCCACTCTCGGTAGTTTTGAGACTACCGAGGGCAATTTTGCTGTCTATATGTCAAAACTATGTGACAATAATAATATCTATTGTCGTGATTAGCCCGACGTGGGTCATTAACAAAACAGTTCAAGAGGGATCTAGTCAAGTATAATAGAGCTGGCCAAGCACTCTGAATCTAAGGGAATAGGGGCAATGACCGATATGCAAAAAGAGATAGCAAAATCTGATCTCCCCTTGTTTGTAGTGGCCGATGAACCATCCTTCCTAGAAATACCCGAATACGAGGAGGATGAAGCCACTGTTGCGGCAAAACGACAAAAATCAGATTATTACACATTTGTCGCGGATGATGCCCTGTCGTCCTTATTTAAGGAAATGGCGCGTTATCCCTTATTAACACCATCGGAAGAATTAGAATTATCACGTCAAGTCCAACAATTAATTATCCTTGAAGAGTTACAACAGAAATTAGAACTCGAACTGGGAAGAAAACCAACAAATAAGGAATGGGCGACGGCAGCAGAATTAACCGATGTGCAATTACAAGCACATCTCTATCACGGGCGCTCGGCTAAACGTAAAATGATTAGTTCTAATTTACGTTTAGTCGTTTCTATTGCGAAGCGTTATCTTAATCGAGGAGTACCATTTTTAGATTTAATTCAAGAAGGCGCTTTAGGATTAAATCGCGCCGCAGAAAAATTTGACCCCGAAAAAGGTTATAAATTTTCAACCTACGCGTATTGGTGGATTCGTCAAGGCATTACACGGACTTTAGCGAATCAAGGTCGAATGATTCGTTTACCCATTCATATTGTCGAACAATTAACCAAGTTAAAAAGAGCCTATCGAGACTTAAGAAAAACCTTGCATCGTAACCCCACGGAAGCGGAAATTGCCGAATTGTTACAAACCAGTTCCGAACAAGTTCATTATTTACTGCAAGTCCGTCGTAAATCTTTATCTTTAAATCATCGCATCGGCACCGATGAATCTTCCGAATTAATGGATTTAATTGAGGATAACGATACTCAATCACCGGAATCTTTGATGAGTGAAAATATGATGCGTCAAGATATTTTAGATGTCTTGAATAATATTTTAACTGAGCGAGAAAAGGATGTTTTAGCCTTGCGTTATGGTTTATTGACGGGTGAAGCTTATACCTTAGAAGAGGTGAGTGCGATTTTCAATGTTTCCCGCGAAAGGGTGCGTCAAATTCAAAATAAAGCGATGCGAAAACTGAGGCGGCCTCAAGTCGCGGAACGCTTGAAGGGATGGCTCAGATAGCCTTTTAATTTTTAATTGTCTATTGAGCTTCTCATTAAATAGGAAGAAACCGGGTTAGATTCATCGCGCCTTGAGACAGATTCGTTTCTTGCTCAAAATCAACCCGGTTTCCGCGTAAGTCCTATTTAAAAGAGTATGAAAAGTTATCAGAGATAGTAACGAGAAATATAGCAATCCTAAATAGGTCATAACAGATATAATATTAACATTGGTTGGAATTACCAGGAAATAGAAATTAACATAATCAATGAGCTAAATGATTTTATTAATCAAACAAAAGAGGCTAAATAAATTAAGAGAGCTTTGGCAGTTAAAATGATTTTATCAGGGAAGTCTTATCAGAAAATAGTCAAATTATTAGAGGTTTCGCCTAGTTTTATTAGTAAATGGAAAAATCAAGCTATTTTTTCGGGAGTGGAAAGCTTAAGACTTCAATATAAAGGCACTCAAAGTTATCTAAAACCTGAAGAAAAAGTTAAAGGAATTCAGTGGTTAAGAGAACAAGAATACCTGGCGAGTTGTCACCCCGCCAGCGAAAAACCAAGATACGAAGAGAATAGAAAATGGTGTGAAGATAGAGGAATAAGAATGAATAGCCCCATGAGGAAGACCACAAAAAAATCTCAGTAAAGGAGCAAAAAAAACAGCGGGAGAAGATGAGAAAATCCCTAATTTTATTGAAGAAAAATTTTGACAAACCAAGCGAAAATTCAGTTTAAATAGAGTGATTGCTCAAAGGATTTATATTTCAGAAACAGCCATAGCAATTACATTTTTAGTAATGAATCTTTGCACCCTGCTACGGCAGGTTTATGTTTTTTTTAATCTTTTGTCAAAAATAGCTTAGGGGCGGTTTTTGATAATGAGAACTTATCTTTTCTGGAAACAAGAGAATTGAAAGTTATCTAGTTTTTCCCTTGTTGATGATGTAAATTTAGCAAATCATTTTTCACAACTTTTTCAGCAACCCCTATTTAGAATGGTTATATCGCGGCTTCTAATCATAAAACGGGAAATCAAGCATTAGGAGGAGATTGGGAATTAGAGGTAAAAATCGGTAGAATTAAAGCCACACCCATTAACGCCCCTGCCTTCTCGGAACCGCCGTGAATCCCGACAACAAACTCGTCCCCCTCAACTCTCCCCCAGTCGCGATCGACGTACTCGCCAATGATACCGGTAGTGGCCGCCTTTCCGTGGAGAGTGTCACGGCTCCTGCCCACGGCACAGCCACCATCAACGACTGGATCTACGCGGGCAGGTATTTCTCCTACAGCAGCGGCTCTTCTCCGAACTATCGCATAGTGCGGTTGAATCGCGATGGCAGCCTCGATACCACCTTCAACACCGGTTTCGGGATGGGAGGCAACAGCATCGCCTCCGTCAATACGATCGCGATAGATAGCAGTGGTAAAGCGGTAGTCGGCGGCAACTTCACCTCTGTCAA
>JBBITB010000146.1:0-8409 GCA_037440985.1 Microcoleaceae cyanobacterium bin_387 | reverse complement strand
GGGTAATGGGTAACTGTCAACTGTCAACTGTCAACTGTCAACTGTCAACCTTCTTGCTTCAAAAAGCTTGAATCCACTCTTTGATATGATATTCAGTCCAAATCCCATTTTGCCAATAGGGATCGGACTCTACTAATTTACGGACAGTTGCCTCATCATCAGCTTCATAAATACCAAAGATTTTGGTTAAATCTTGAGTCGGCCCAATAGTAATTAAAATACCATCTTCTTTTTGTTTAGCCAAACCGGCTAAATGGGCATCGCGATAAGGTGCTCTTTTTTCGAGGACATTCTCACAATAACTGCCCCACATTACATATTTAGTCATTTTTACCTCCGCTCAAATCGAGATTAATTATATAGAAGAAGGAAGAAGGAAGAAGCAAAATGAATGGGTTTGAGCAATTACGAACGTCAATCGGGTGCAATGCGTAGCGCAATCTTCAAAAAGACACGGATAAAATATTTATAATTTTATCCATGTCGGATTTGTTGCGCGCCTTATGATAGTTTTAGCTTGAGAATTTGAGTTACGATCGCCAAACTTTCCTCATAAAGCATATCACGTCCCCCCCGTTGTAACTGTTGACTTAACAATTGTTCAGTTTGCTGATCAAATAAGGGAGTTACCTGTTGAACTAGGCCACTTTGAGCTCCGCCGTGGGACTCCATCCGCATACATCCTCCCGTTTCTGAACAAAGAACAGTTTTACAGGGGGCTTTTTCATTGGTAGAGTCTAAGCGTAAGGCAATTAAATCACCAATAACATCACCGGAGTCCGCGACAGGAATCGCGGCTAATTCCACCTCCACGCGTCGGTGATCGGGGCCTACCAATTGAACTCGCTTAATTTGATAATCCCCCTCTTCAAGTTGATAGGAAACAGGATGCCATTGGAGGCGACTGGCTAACCACCCCAAATACATAAAAGCTTGAGTGGAATTGCCTGTTTCATAATCAATTGTCACGCGATCAATTTCACGAACCGAGGCGCGACGTTCCGGGGGATCAAAGGTGGCCGCGGTCAATTCTAACCAAGGCGCGATCCTTTGCCAATTCAGATCCGCGATCGGAATACCTTGCTCCATTAAAGCAGAGATGTTGAGTAATTCCGTTTCCGGTTCACCAAAACAACTAGAGTCAATAATGACAGAAGTGCTGGAATTAGCTAAACGCTTAAATAAAGCATGATTGGAGTCAGGAGTAGCTTTCCACCAGAGGAAACGAGGTAAGTCATTAATCATTAATTCCGTGACTAAACCACTTACTCGCTCCAAGGCTGACTCTGTACCTCGGAGGGTAATATATTCACAACAAGTTAAGGTGGTGCTTCCGCGCTTATTGACGGGACAATAGGCTGATACTTGGGCTTGGACTCCTGTATCTTCTCCCGCGGTGGGACATAGGGCAATAATACGACAGGGGTTTGCAGTCGCGATCGCGTCTGCCAAACCGGAACCACTAGAAGCATTTAAGGCATTGTTACGAGGTGAGGAAGATTCACTCGTCCCTTGATTCTGTAAGGCTTTTCGTGCCAGATCCTCACGCAAATGTAGAATAAGCTCATCAGTAGCTTTTCCGGTTCTGGGGAGTCCATAGGCCTTTTGGGCGGCGCGAATAGCTTGGACAGTAGCCGGTCCGAGAATGCCATCAACGGGGCCCGTATAAAAGCCAAGAGTCGCGAGTAACTGTTGAGTTTCCTCCGGCTCATAGACGACAAAGGTAAAAGTAGTGGCACGAATCGCAACAGGATAATCACCATTACCACCCACATCACGGTAACTATCCCAAATTTTACTAAGTTCTGACTCAATATGATCGATCGAAATATCTTTGGGTGCTTGTAGCGGAACAATGGCAGGTGCTTTGGTTGTTGTTACCATTTTTACTTCATCCTTTGTTATCAGTGATTGGGGAATGGGGATTGGGGATTGGGGATTGGGGGATTAGGGCATTGGGGATTAGGGCATTGGCGCAAGGGAATAAATTAGCTACGGATGTTTAACGGTTGTAACGGACATAAGGGATGAGTGATTTGTTTTTCTCCCCATCTCTCCTCAACTCCCTAGTCCCTAGTCCCTAGTCCCCAGTCTCCAGTCCCCAGTCTTTTTAGACTCGACGCCAGCGACGGCCATCACGGTTAATCATAAGTTCCGCCTCCGTGGGTTCCCAGGTTCCCGCTTCATAAGTAGGAATGGAAGAAGGATCGGCGGGTGCATCCCACAACGTTAACGCGGGAGTAACGATGCGCCATGCTTCTTCTACTTCATCAGCACGAGTGAACAAAGTTTGGTCGCCTAACATACAATCTATCAAGAGGCGATCGTAAGCATCAGAAGATGTGACACCAAAGGAAGAGCCATAACTAAAATCCATATCAACGGTGCGTGTCCGTAAATCAGGTCCGGGCATTTTCGCTTCAAAGCGCAGGGAAATACCCTCATTAGGATGGACGCGCATCGTCAAAACATTAGGACTCGTTTGTTGGGCTGCCGATTGGAAAATTAACAAAGGTACATCACGGAATTGGATGGCAATTTCACTAACTTTTTTCGGTAAACGCTTGCCAGTTCGTAGATAAAAGGGAACCCCTTGCCACCGCCAGTTATCAATCATAAATTTCATCGCGACATAGGTTGGTGTCGTGGAGTTGGGGTTAACACCGGGTTCTTGACGATAACCCGCGACAGGTTTTCCCTTCATCCAACCCGCGGAATATTGACCACGAATGGCACATAAATCTAAGTTATTGGGGTCCGCCAAGCGAGTCGCTTGTAAAACTTTCACTTTTTCGGTACGGATACTATCAGCATCAAGGGAGTTGGGAGGTTCCATCGCGGTGAGACAGAAAATCTGCATGAGATGGTTTTGTAACATATCGCGCAGAGCCCCGGAACTTTCATAATAACCGGCGCGATCTTCGACACCCACAGTTTCAGCGACTGTAATTTGAACATGATCGACAAACTGACGATTCCAGAGGGGTTCAAAAATGGCATTGGCAAACCGGAAAACCATTAAATTTTGAACAGTCTCTTTACCGAGATAATGGTCGATCCGATAGACTTGCTGTTCTGCACAAACATTCTGCACTACTCGGTTGAGGGCTTTGGCGGAACCTAAATCACGCCCAAAGGGTTTTTCAATGACGAGACGATGTTTGAGGGGATCTTGAAGCATTCCCGCGCCCCCTAATTGACGGATGGCTTCTGGGAAGTAGTTGGGGGATACAGAGAGATAAAAAACCCGGTTGCCCCTGGTTTTGCGAATGTCGTCAAGTTCGCCGAGAAGGTTTTTCAGTTTGAGATAACTATCGGGTTGATCTATATCCCCAGAACAATAATAAAGACCTTTGGCAAAATCATTCCAGTATTGTTCGGAGACGATACCTCCGCCGAACTCTTCGACTCCCTTGCGGAGATGTTCACGGAAATAATCATGGCTCCAGTCTCGACGGGCTACCCCTACGATGGTTATTTCTGGGGGAAGACGGCGATCAAGCCTCATTTGATAGATCGCGGGAACGAGTTTACGTTGAGTCAGGTCGCCGGATGCACCAAAGATGACCACAATTTGGGGTTCTGGTATCCGTTCCTGTCGTAACCCCACTCGTAATGGGTTTTCTAAGAGTGTGACCATTTATCGGGCTCCTTCAATCGCATCTAACCTTGCTAACACAGATTGATATTTTGTGGTGATTTGTGCAAGTTGCTTTGTCAGAGATTCCACTTGATTCGTCAAGGCATTAATTTGAGCTTCATACTCGCCTTTCATTTCGGCTCTGACTTCTTGGCGGATCTTTTCTCGCTCATAGGCGAGCCGGCGTTCCCAATCAATATCTCGTTGATAAAGTTCTGCTTTTAACTGTTGATTTTCAAAGCGCAGGCGTTCTAACTCCGCGGCTACTTCCGCGGCTCGGCGCTTCCGCTCGATTTCTTGTTGTCGGAGTTTTTCTTTAAGTTGCTTATTTTCTTGCTGTAGCTGCTCAACTTGGGATAACTCTGATGAAGTTGTGTCTGTCTTTGTCTGTAACCCCATTCGCGCTTTGACCAAACGCTTGACGGTTGCACCTGTCGGAGTAGCATTGGGGGATGATTCTACAGCTTCTTGCCAAATTTCCTGTTGAAGCTCCGCGGGTAGTCCTGTCAAGGGACGGACTTGACGTTCATTGGTGGGAAATTTGTGCGCCATGGCGCACAAATTTTCCATGACTTTGGCGGAGTCCATCAATTGATAGGCTGTTCGTCTGGCCATATTCCACTTTTCCCGACAATACAGTTCAAAGGTTTTGTGGGTTTCACGATAAAGTTTGTTGTCGCGAATCTCAATAAGGGCTTTGCCTACCTTGTAAAAGGTTTGAATTCCTTGCGCGATAATGACTTCTAGTTCTGTCAGTCTTGCCTTTTCTTGGGCATTAAGTTGGGTAATGGCAAAATCTAGGTCTAACATCGTCTTTACCTATGTTATTTGCAAGAGTGGGCGATTTGTTTCTCTGTGGGCAACAAATTTTCTCTGACTCAATAACTTTCCCGACTGGACTCTTGTGCTGTTAACCACGACAACCACCCTCGGTAGGGACACCGCACTGCCATGTCCCCACTGTCTGAGATGATTCTGGTAAGAGATGACATAATGCTTGTTTCATGAATGATTGCATCAGGGGAATTTGTTGATTTTGTTGAAACACTTTTTGTAAGGTTTTGCCGATCGCGTCTCCTAAATTCCCTTCACCCTTATCAAAGGACGCGTCTTGATTTTGGAAGGACTCAATCAGACTTAATCCGGCAATTCTGGTAAAATATCCCGCACTAACTCCCTGCACTAAACCCCCCGCGACAAAGGTAATCGCATTGATTTTTAAGAAATGAGTAATCGTTTGAGTGGAAACTTCGACTAATCCTAATTTTACCATTTGACTTGCTAAGGCAGCCGCGATGGTTTTGCCTTGCTCAAGGGTAAATTTTTGTTGATAAATTGCCCCTAAATCGACGATTAACTGGGTACTAATAGCCGTTGTCGTGAGTAAATCTAACGCGGGCAAGGGATTGGCAAAAGCTGTTGCAGCCGCGATCCATTGATATTTTTCGATGATGGGTAAGGCTCGATCGCGTCTCACTGCATTCAAGACATTTTTGATATCTAACTTGAGGTTAATCACTTCTCGAAGGGTATTCCCCCAGACTAATTGTTGCTTTTCCTCTTGGCAAATTTGAGTTAATCTTTCCGTGAGAGCCTTAATTTGAGGGGTTTGATTTTCGAGCCATTCATTAATACCACCATCTTCTTGATGTTGACGCACCTTAATCGGATTAGGAGCAGACGCGATCGCGTTAATATCTTGAGGTTGCACTAATCCCTCTAGCCGTTGACATAATTGATGAAAAATTTGAGCTTGTTGTGTCTGTAAATATTGATCCTGTTTATTCCAAAGGAGTAAAAATCGTTGTCCCACTGAGTTAAACTGAGATAAAATTTGAAATTCTGAATCCGTAATATCTCCCGCGGTAACAAATAAGACTAAATCAGAAGTAAAACGAGATAAATCCGGGGTATTTACCTCCGTAAATAAAGCAGGAAATTCCTTAACCGTAATGGTTTGAGTTTGTCGTGATATCCATTCAGACTGTAAAACTTGAATGAGGGTTGTTTTCCCAACACCTTTGCCCCCCATTACGGAAATATTTAATGATTCCGTATCGCGTTCCCCTTTCAAATTACTGATTTCGGCTTGGAAACGAGGTATCGTATCAGAATTAGGAGCTTCTGTGATTAATTGATTAAGAATTGTATCAACTTGGGTGATCGCGTCTTGTACCATATCCCGTGTGAGGCGAGTCGGGGTAGGGGAGAGCGGCTGAGTGCGCGATCGACTTTGAAACCACAAAAAGCCCCCAGTGACAGAAATAAGGGTAAAAAGCGATATTTCTCCCAATACAGAGAGAGAATGTTGGAGACTATCCAAAAACCAAAGGGCCAAAGAGAGCCCAATACCCACAACTAAAATCGGGCGTTGCAACAGTCCAGTCATCGTTTTTTACCTCTTACTTCGATACGCCAAGTCTTAGTTTACCAGGTTTCTCCTACCATAGTGGGTGTTTCCACTGGGGTGATGGATGGTTGCCCTAGTAGGGGCGAATGGCCATTCGCCCGGCCATTCGCCCGGCCATTCGCCCGGCCATTCGCCCTCAATTTTACCAAAAAATCATCATCTGCGTTTAGGAGCGTTTAGGAGCGGTTTCAAATAAAAAATATTGGGGATAATTTTCTCTGACATCTACATCGCGCTTTTGTGGCAATTTTGCCAAAGGTTAATTAATTTTTTGACTCTTGGAGCCACTCTCTAATTTCTGTTACTATCCATTTCCGTTCCCTCTCTCCTACACCATCAGCAAACATATATTTTTTCCCTCCAGCTAAGATCGAAATAGCCGAATCACTTAACTGGCAATCATTAATTTCGGGTGTTTTTGCTTGTGCGCGATCGAGACACTTACCATCTCGTCTTTGGTCAATCACAAATCGTTCTCGATCAAAGTGAATGTCATACTGACTATGAGAAGATTGAGTAGATGAGATTCTTTTTAAATTCAATACTACTTTGGCGATTAATATTGATAAGGGGAAAAATATTAATACTGATAAAAATGAGACGAATAAGCACACAAATAGAATAAGAATTACGGGTGCGAAAAGTATAATGGAAACAATTTTCCATGCTATTCCTGATCTGCGCCATAATCCCTGGCATAATATAGTAATTAGATTTGATAAAATTAATGCTATTTGTATTGGTTGTAATGTTGTTACTAGAAAAACAGCACCCAAGATACTCAACAACACTAATTGAATGAGCAAATCAGGAAGAAGAACCTGATATTTATAATCATCTATTGGTAACACAATTTTTAACTCTTGATGAGATTTACCCAGTTTAACTTTTTCGCCAAATGGTGAAGTGATTAGTTGGAAATTATCCTTCAGAAAATGCCCCGCTTTTAAATCCTCTAGTGCTGACAAAGCCGTTTGATATCGTTGATGGGGATCGGGTTCCGTCATTCCTTCTACCCATTTTACAAAAGCACGATTTACACTCACTCTATCGGCAAATTTAATCCGCAATTTTTCCTGGGGTAAATCCGCCGGTGAAATCCCTGTTAATAGGTGAATAATTGTCGCTCCCAAGGCATATAAATCTGAGGAGGGAACGGCTTTTCCCCAAAATTGTTCTAAAGGAGCATAACCTGTGGTTCCTACCACCGTAAATGTGACTCCTTCCACAGCCCCTTGATTTTGTACCGCGCCAAAATCGAGTAAATAAATTTGGTTGTCTTCTCCTAAAAGTAAATTACTGGGTTTGATATCTCGATGCCAGATTGGTGGGGTTAATTTATGGAGGTAAATCAGAATTTCTAGCACTTGTGTCGCGATATCTTTAATCTGGCTTTCGGTAAATTTCTTCCCTTGTGTAATCAGTTGTTGCAGAGAAAAACCCGGAATAAAATCTTGTACTAAGCCGAACCAGCACAAACCATCCCCCTCTTCTTTTTCCAGGGAAAAATAATCTCGATACTTAGGGATTTTGGGATGATTGAGCCGCTGTAATACTGCGGCTTCTCGCTCAAATAGCTTGAGTTGATCCCACTCCATTTGTGGGCTAAACGCGAGGAGTTTTACTACTACTTGATTCCCCTGAGATAAATCTGATGCCAACCAAGTTTGTCGGCCTTGATTTTCTCCTAATTGCTGGATTAGCTGATAGCGATTTTGGTAGATTATTTGAGATTGTAACATGGTTTTAACTCAGACTATAAATTAAAATAGATACCCATCCATAACTTCGGAATTTTTTTGATTATCAACGACAGAATAAGGGTTTGAGGGAAGTCACTTTTCACGAAAAATTAACCATTGCAGCCATTTTTTTCCAAATTTTCCGAACTATTGAATATCTATCGAAACTATCGCTCCCTATTCATATAGTTGAATGAAGGACAATCTCAATCGTCTCTAATAGATAGAACCCTTATTTTACTATCAAAATCAATGGTGTAACCACCCTTACTAAAAGGTAGCCGATACTCTGCAGCCAAAAATTTTTCTGCCCCTTTTTCTGACAATTTAATATCTATCGATGTGAAGAAAGAAAATACGTTATAGTTTAACACTTCAACCTCATCTATATCGAGTTTTACTCCAGTCATGTCATATACTGAGCTTATTGCCCGCGGTTTTATTGCCGTCTTTATTCCATCTAATATCATTGCACCGCTAACGATCGCGAGTATTAAAAATAACAAGGCAAATAGTCTTTTTCCACGGGCGGATGTTTTGACGGCGGGGAGCGATCGAGGATCATTTGTATCAAAATCTTTCGGAATAATATCAAGTGCTTTTAGGGCTTCACGAGC
>JBBITB010000145.1:0-8480 GCA_037440985.1 Microcoleaceae cyanobacterium bin_387 | reverse complement strand
CCCCAATCCCCAATCCCCTATGCTCTATCCCCTATCGCCGATCACCAATCCCTAATTATCCTTATTTTCTGGGAAAGTGTCGTTAAATTCGGCAATCAAATCATCAATTTCCTCGATCGCCTGATTAACATCAATGCGGAGAGTCCCTAAGTCGGTTCGTTGTAATAACCGCACCAGGGACTCGCGTTTTTTCTCAATCAGGCCTACCCGTTCCTTAATTGTATTCGTATCCATTATGTGTAATTCCTCGGTGATTGTTCACTTTAAAGTATTGTCAATATAAGCTTAACTGAGGTAAACCGCCATGAGAAAGGTGGTTGATGCAGCCTGCTCGATCGCGTATGGAGTCTTCTTAGTCACTTAAGTGAGGATAAACTAACGTAGGAAAGGGGGACGTTTCGTATCAGTGGATTTATTCTTAATCATTTCCGCCATAAAGCGCTTGAGGGCCTTCTCACGATTTTTCATAAAAGAAGCCCAAAAGCCCGGTTGAAACTCATCCATTGTCTTGGCTAAGGCCCACACATCGACCGCGAGAATATTATAAAGTCGTTCATCTTCGCGCTTAAGGGAGTCAATTTGCTCCAAAATGGCTCTATTGACTGTCGCGGTTTGCACTGTATCGTCTTTGTGCATAGTTTAAGATATATGAATAGGGGGAAAAGAGGCGGAGGGGTCACTTCCATCAGAGATCAGACTATCCTCATAATACTCTTTGTCTGGGTTGTCGTCTTCTGGCTACCCAAAGATTTTTAGAAAAAGAGAGCTTTTTGGGGATACCCCCGGCGGTGATCCCCACTCAGTAGCACAACCCAAGAATTATTGGTTTGAAACCAATAAACAAAGATGAAATCTTGTTTTTAGCATATTAGGGAGCATCCCAGTCCATGAGCGACCATTTTTCTGTTCACAAACTGAGTATCTGTTACTGCTGGCTCAATTGTCCTGATCGAGTTTACTAGATTTTTATAGACATCCGTGATTGTGTTTGGTTTATTATTCCCAACACCAGGACATTTGCAAGCATCGACTTCTGCTCAATTACCCAAGTTAATATCAGTCTCCAGGGTGCTTCTGTTTTTGGTAAATATATTTGTAGGGGTAAAGCATTACCATAATAAATTCCTGCTTTTAACAAATAAGCAATGAAAAATCAATAACTTCAGTATTGGGTTTGTCTCCGAGCCCTTCAGAGAGAAAGCAGGCAAGATGCCTGCACTACTTTATTAAATTTTCATGCCTAACTTATCGTGGTTATGCTATGGGTAGAGTCCAGGCTCCCCCAAGGCCCCTACTGTTTGGGATGCTCCCAGTCCCATCGCCGCGATCGCGCCGCCGAACCCTTCTCCCAGCCGAGACAGACAAAAAATTTCTTAAAAAGTTCAGAAAAGATGATAATAAATCAGAGGTATCATTCATATATACTGCACTAGCACTTATGCTCCGTAAAATTTCTTTAGCCAACCTTGGTATCGTCCTGGGAAGTGCTTTATTCGTCGTGGGAACCATCGCGTATATTACCAATAACGCGACTGTCAATATCACAGGATTCTTGTATGGGTTTCCTGTGATTTTGGGAGGGTTTGCCTTAAAAGCATCGGAACTGAAACCAATTCCTTTTACTGAAGCAACCCCCCCAGAAGTCTTGATTCTACGCGAAAAACAGGCGACTCCAACTCAAAATCAACTGCGTCAAGACGTCACTCGTTATCGTTATGGTCAAGCCGCCCATTTGGATGAAGCTTTAGGTCGTTTAAAATTAGCACCTAATGATAAAGAAAGACCCGTCTTACAAGGGTTACGGGAGAGTTCTATTGATGGTTTTTATACCTTAGTTTTAGAATTTGATTCTCCTCATTTTCCCTTAGATGTTTGGCAACAAAAACAGGAAAAGATTGCTACCTTTTTTGGACCTGGTTTACGCGCAGAAGTTTCCCAACCCTCAGAAAACCGTATTGATTTGGCTTTAATTGTCCTGAAAGGATAAGAAGAGGATATTCGCGATTGGGTTTCACGATTGGGGAAGATTCTTTCTTCTGTCTTCCCCCTCCTGCCTCTCCTCTTCCTCTTCCCCCTCTTCCTTCATAAATTGGGTTTTTTAGACAAAGGCTTTACTTAAACTGGAACGATTTAATAATGGTTGCATTTTCTGTACTGTGAGTACATACTCTAGTTTCTGGCGTTGGCGATCAACTATTATTTCGCCGGTGAGATTTGGCATTTCTTGATGACAGTGACTACAAAACCAATAAATGCTGTGACTGCGGATGTGACGCAGGAGGGGGTTAGAGCAACAAGGACAAGTATTCATAAAATTGGTTTTGAAAAAGCGAATTTGTTTATAGATCTCGTCACCGAAATCGTGGTATTTGACTTCCGATGTTATCTTGACATTGTGAAAATTTTGTGAATACCTGATCGCAGTTTACAAAAATTGTTATTTTGACCGTATCAGCGCATATAGAACTTTACAATTGTAATACAAGTGGTACAGGTACTACAAAAAAGAGAATGTTATTGTGCCGGAAAAACGCGATCGCGTCCTGCGGATTTAGCACGATAAAGAGCCTGATCAGCATTATGATATAATGTTTTCAGGTCATGGCCATCCTGGGGATATTCAGCAACGCCAGCACTAAAACTGAGATGAAAAATTTGACCGCTCGTATTAATAAATTCTTGAACGTGCATCAAATTAAGTAATGTTTTAATTCGCTCCAAACCTTGTTGACGAGTGATACCATATAATCCTAAAACAAATTCTTCCCCTCCCCAACGGGCAATAATATCCTCTTTACGAAAAGTTCTTTTTAAGAGTTCACCAAAGCGAATTAAGACTTGATCGCCTACTTCATGTCCATGTATATCATTCACTTTTTTAAAGTGATCCAAGTCAAGAATAGCAAAACAAACAAATTCTTTTTCTCGTTCAGCCGTATTTAAAGCTCTAATAATATCTTGTGTTGATTTACGACGGTTTATTAGCCCTGTCAAACTGTCTATATCAGCTAATTTTCTCAACATCTGAGTCCGTTGAATGCGATTAGAAATTCGGGCAATTAATTCAGCACAAATAATGGGTTTATTAATATAATCATCCCCTCCTACAGAAAAGACTTTCTCAATGGTTTGGGCATCAGAATGGCATGATAAAAACAGGATTGGTAAGTCACTCCAATAGGGGTCACTACGAACAACTTGACAGAGTTCGATACCATTATACTTGGGCATTTCAATATCCAAAATTAATAAATCCGGGGCAGAGGTTTTTAAGGTTTCCCAGAATTTTGTCGGATCATTGAGTAAGTCTACTTGAAATCCCCAGGGGATGAGAGTTAATTTTAAAAATTCTAAAATTTCCTGATCATCATCAACAATTAAAAGTTTCGCAGTGGGCAGATTTGATTCTTGTAAAACTTGATTGATTGTCTCAAATACTCGTTGTGAGGTAATCGGTTTTTGCAGAAAAAATCTGGCTCCTAATTGCGCCACTTTAATGCGATTAGAAAAACTTTCTTGAGAACTTAATATAATCACAGGTAAATTAGGGTATTTTTCTGCGATTTCTTCTAAAAAGTGTAATCCGGTTTCTTTTCCCTCTGATAAGCCAATATCTAAAATAATACTTTGGAATTCAATTGTTTTCAGAGATTCCCTCGCTTGGGAAAAATTATTATTGACAATTATTTCCATTTCCCAGGATAGGGCTTCCTCTTGTAGGGCATGAGTCAGGGAATTATTATCGTCAATAATAAGGATACGATGTTTATATGATAATTGTACCGACTCAATGGGTACTAATTTTTTGGTAAGAGTGGGTTCTTTACTCAGGTATGTTCGCAAATCATCCACTAATTTTGATAATAATTCAATCTTGGTGTTATCCCAGATTTTCTCTGTTTTTAGAGCATTTTCAATTTGACGAGAAATCTCAGAGGCTTTGGGAAATCCAAAGGTTCCTAAGGAACCGGCTAAAGTATGAGATTCACGGAGAGATTGTTCTTTTAAATCCTCCGTGAGAGAATTGTGGGACAAGGCCCGTATCGCGTCCTCAATAATAGATACGCGATCGTGATATTTACTCTTTGATTTTTCCCAAATCGCTAACATTTTAAATTCCAGAGAAGGCGAAAGAGAAGGGTTATCAGGAGGAAGAGGAGAAGAGGAGATATTTTCCTCAATTCGTTTCAAGCGATAACCTAAACCATAAATCGTTTCAATAATATCAGCCGCACCTAATTTTTTAAATTTTTGTCGTAAAGTTTTAATATGTGCTCTCACGGTATTTTCCGAAGGGGGATCATCGTAAGACCAAAGATGATCGAGGATGGAACTTTGACTAAAAATTCGTTGAGGATGACGTAAAAATAGTTCCATTATTTCATACTCTTTGGAGGTTAAATTTAACAATTTGCTTTGGTACATGACTTGACAAAGGGAAGGATCAAGACTAAGTTCACCCCATTGGAGAATAGGGGAAGATGCCATTGTCCCACGCCTTAATAAAGCACGGACTCTAGCTAATAACTCATCCAAATCAAAAGGTTTCACAAGATAATCATCTGCACCCGCATCTAATCCCGTTATTTTATGAGTATTACTATCTTGATTTGTCATTAAGAGAATGGGTGTCATCTTACGGTTGTAGCGAATTTGACGGCAAACAGTAATACCGTCTAACTTCGGTAACATGACATCTAATAAAATTAAGTCATAAGGAAAAGAAACGGCTAATTCCAAGCCCGTTTGACCATTCTCGACTTCATCAACCAGATAATGTTGAGAAGTCAATGTTTGTTTGAGCAGTCCTGCGAGGACTTGATCATCTTCTACCAGTAAAATTCTCACAATTATTCCGAAGAAATCGACAGGATAATTAAGGACAAAGAGCAAATCTAATAGGCATTATTAACTAGAAATGACTCTGGGGAATTTCTTTACTTTTGATATTGCTTCCTAGTTTTTCCCTCTTAAATCTTGGCTTCTAGTAGGAGAGTTCCTACATTGTTAAAGGCTCTGATAATTTGCTTGAACTGATGCCAGTCCGAGTTCTCAAATATGAAGAAACTGGGTGTCTTTTCCGAGAAAGCTCACCCCGAATGGCTTCTCTGTGACAAGAAACAGGGTTTCTGGGATGGACGATAACTCAGGACTGCTATAGTCCCTTTCATTATAGAAAAAAAACGGTATCTTGAAAAGAGTATAATTCTTCATTCCTGGGCAAGTTTATTTTTCTAAACGCACCGCGTACCATTGTAAAAATCTTCCGGGGCCGACATCTAATTCACAGGAGGTATCAAGCAAATATTGAGTTTGTGCTTCGATTGATGCAAATTTTTGTAAATCTCTTGGTAAATCATCTTGACGTTGTGCTAAAATACGCCTCAACTTTTCCCGTAATTCGTCAACGGTGAGAAATTGCTCTGGCTGATTTGTTTCTAAGACGACAAAAGTATCTAATTGATACATGAGAGGATCTGGCATCTTGACTAATTCTCCATAATGGGGCATGAGAGGACGAGCATCGCAAGTCTAAAGGATTTATGAAAACATTCGTCCCATGAGAGTTTTATGTTACCATCAACAAAGAAACATCAGAAATCCGACCGGATTACCGTTAATACTGTTGCCGGTGATTCATATCTGAGTCAATTTGTCAAGTAAAATATCCGCGGTTATTTTTTATCATTACGGCCTCCATGACTACTAATCCCACAGTAACATCTAGCAAAAAGCCTTCTAAAGTGGAAGGCATGAAAGAACGTAGCAATTATTTGCGAGAACCGATCGCGACTGAGTTATTACAAGATACAACCCACTTCAGTGAAGAGGGTATACAAATGCTCAAGTTTCACGGTTCCTATCAACAGGATAACCGTGATAATCGTATCAAGGGGCAAGAAAAAGATTATCAGTTAATGCTTCGCACTCGCAGTCCGGGTGGTTTTATCCCGCCCCAACTGTATCTGACGTTAGACGATCTATCAGTCGAATATGGTAATGGAACATTACGCGCGACGACACGGCAGGGCTTTCAACTGCATGGGGTTTTGAAGAAAAATATCAAGACGGTGTTTGCCGCGATTATTAAAAGTATGGGGTCAACCCTGGGAGCCTGTGGTGATTTAAACCGGAATGTGATGGCCCCCCCCGCGCCTTATAAAAATCGTCCTGAGTATGAGTACGCGAGAATTTATGCTGATCGGATCGCGGATTTATTGACTCCCCAGACGGGAGCTTATTATGAAATTTGGTTGGATGGGGAAAAGGTTATTTCCGCAGAAGAACATCCAGAGGTGAAAGCGGCTCGTCAACGCGATCGTAATGGCACGAATTTCGCCGATAAAGAGGAACCGATTTACGGAACCCATTATATGCCACGCAAATTTAAGATTAGCGTGACAGTGCCCGGAGATAATTCGGTGGATATCTATTCCCAGGATTTGAGCTTAGTGGTAATTACTAATAAAGCTGGGGAATTAGAGGGGTTTGATGTCTTCGCGGGGGGCGGTTTAGGTCGCACCCATAATAAAGAGGAGACTTTTGCCCGTATTGCCGATCCCCTTTGTTATGTCTCGAAGGATGATGTTTACGATCTGGTAAAAGCGGTTGTTGCGACTCAGAGAGATTATGGCGATCGCACTGATCGTCGTCATGCACGATTAAAGTATCTGATACACGAAAAAGGGATTGAATGGTTTAGTGGAAAGGTTTCCGAGTATTTTGGCAAACCCTTAGAAGCCTTTAAGCCCTTACCAGAATGGAAGTATCAGGACTTTTTAGGATGGCACGAACAAGGAGATGGCAAATTATTTTTAGGAATCTCCATTGATAATGGTCGTGTTTACGATCGCGGGGAGTTTAAACTGAAAACCGCGTTACGCTCGATTGTGGAGAAATTCCATGTACCAATTTTGTTAACGCCTCATCAAAACTTGTTATTTTATGATATTGCGGCAGAAGACAAAAAAGAAATTGAGGAAATTTTAAGTCGTGCCGGTATTCGCAAAGAATCAGAGATCGATCCCTTAGTGCGTTACGCGATGGCTTGTCCGGCATTACCGACTTGTGGGTTAGCTGTGACGGAATCTGAGCGAGTAATTCCTGAGATTTTAGGGCGGATTCGGAGTGTTTTAACCAAAGTCGGTTTGGAAAAAGAACACTTTGTTGTAAGAATGACAGGGTGCCCCAATGGATGTGCGAGACCTTATATGGCAGAATTGGGGTTTGTGGGAAGTGCTCCCGAAGCCTATCAAGTTTGGCTCGGAGGTTCCCCCAATCAAACGCGGCTGGCCAAACCTGTTGTAGAAAAGCTTCCAGTCAAGGATTTGGAAGCTTTTCTGGAGCCTGTTTTTGTTTTTTTCAAGCAAAAACGTCAAACGGCTGAGAGTTTTGGGGATTTTTGCGATCGCGTTAGTGCGGAATCCATTCTTCAGTTTGTAACCAATTACCAATCTACTGCATCAATGACTGAGACTATCGATCAAGTTGTAACCGTTGAAGAGGAGCAAGACGCTCCCGCTGCTAAAACTCGTCGTCGCATTAGCGTGCGTGATGAAATCTACACTCAGATTAAGGAAGAGGCTGCACGTCAGGGGAAACCTATTACGCAGTTAGCCACTGAGGTATTGGCAGATTATTTGAAAAAGGCGAAAGAAGGAAACTGAGGCTCCCCTGGATGAAGGAGGAAGGATCAAGGGGGTAAGGATGAAGGTAACTGGTTAGTTTTCAGAGCCTCATCCCAGAAACCCGGTTTCTGAGTCTGAATTTCTGATTTTTGATAGGATAATCTCAAATTCCCAATCCTAAATCCCCAAATCCTAAATTTAATGTCTCAGTTTCAACGTATCGCGATCGCTCTTTCTCAAGTCTGTGATTCTTTGATTGATTTAACTGCTTTCCAACAGCATTATTTAAGTCGAGTTTTGCGCTTGAGGGAGGGCGATCGTTTTCTGGTACTCGATGGGGTTGGCCATTGTTGGTTAACTCGATTAATACAATCTCCAACGGGTAAGGGTTTGGGGGGTGAAATGTTAGAGGAATTCTCTTTAACCACGGAATTACCTGTTGATGTTACTTTAATCGCGGCCTTACCCAAGGGGAATGCCTTTGATGATGTGGTGCGTCAGGTGACGGAGTTAGGGGTAAATTGTATTATTCCAGTAATCAGCGATCGCACTCTTTTAAAACCGAGTCCCCAAAAGCTGGAACGCTGGCGGCGTATAGCATTGGAAGCCTCCGAACAGTCCGAACGGGTAATTATTCCTACTATTGCCGATCCCCTTTCTTGGCGCGAATGTCTGAAAACCGTAACTCAAGGACAAAGATTTATTTGTGAGGCTCGGGGTGAGTTTCCTCATTTATTAAGAGTTTTAGATCCCCCCCAACCCCCCTTAATAAGGGGGGAGAATGATCCCCCCCAACCCCCCAATCCCCAATCCCCAATCCCCAATCCCCAATCCCCAATCCCCAATCCCCAA
>JBBITB010000144.1:0-8982 GCA_037440985.1 Microcoleaceae cyanobacterium bin_387 | reverse complement strand
TTTGATCGCGGACTCAGATAAAA
Source organism: Microcoleaceae cyanobacterium bin_387 (assembly GCA_037440985.1). GTDB lineage: Bacteria > Cyanobacteriota > Cyanobacteriia > Cyanobacteriales > Microcoleaceae > JBEDKD01. The sequence continues at coordinate 8,959 of JBBITB010000144.1, read as the reverse complement.
AAGGCGTTCACCTGAAAATAGGGCGCTTATTACAACTGAATATGTCCGAGACAGAACAAGAGGAAAAAATTTTCGATATAGTTGAACATTTTAATATTGGACGTGACTTAATTACCGATCAAACTGAAAAAATCGCCTTAGCCAAATTTAATTTAATCGCAGCCCGCAAAGCGAAAGACTCAACCGCGTATCTAGCAGCCAGAGAATATTTGATCATCGGCATATCTTTATTAAGTGGTGATTTTTGGCAAGAGGAGTATCAATTGACCCTAGAACTTCACAAAGAAAGAGCTGAAATAGAATACTTAAACAGTAATTTTGATCTGGCAGAAGAATTGATTTATTTAGTGATTAATAAATGCAAAATTAACCTAGAAAAAGCAGTAATTTATAAGCTGTTAATTGTGATGTTAACCATGATGTCTAAATATGAATCTGCGATTAATGCCGCCCGAGAATCCTTAAATTTATTTGCGATTGAGTTACCCGATCGAGACTTTGCCAATGCTTTACAATATGAATTAGCTCAAGTAAGAAAACTTTGGGAACCAGGGAAAATTCACACCCTGATAGAGCAACCAGAAATGACTAATTCCGAAATGAGAGCCGCTCTAACTTTATTAGTCTGTGCCGATCCTCCCGCTTATTTTAGTAACCCAGAACTCTTTGGAATTATTGCGGCAAAAATGGCTTATGTTTGCCTTACATACGGTTCTATTGCTGTTTCCGCTAAAGCTTATGCTACCTATGCAATTGTCCTCAGTTCAATTTTAGAAGAATATCGGTCAGGTTATGAATTTGCTCGTTTAGGTTTAAGCATTTCTGAGCGCTTTAATGACTCATCTATGAAAGCGAGAGTTGCTAATAATCTTAATCACATCCAACATTGGGTTCTGCCCATCAAAGAAGCTGAAGTGATTAATAACGAAGGTTATCAAGCTTGTCTGGAGTCAGGAGAGCTACAGTTTGCCGGCTATATCTCCTTCCATCAAATAGTTAATTTTTGGGCTTCAGGTAAAATTTTTAGCGAAATCTTCGTGGTTCTTAATGATTATTTAAAATTCACGAAAAAAATCAAAAATTTATTAGCTTATCATACTATCATCGCCTGCCAACTCCCCATTTATAATTTAAGTGGTTTGAGTCCCAAACCTAGGGAATTTGCCAGCAAATCCCTCTCTGAAGCTGATTATCTTGAAGATTGTCAAACTCATCAAAATTTTTTTGCTCTTGCTAACTATTTAACCTATAAGGCTCAAGTTCTTTACTTGTATGGTGACAATATTACCGCTTTAGATTGTATCCAATCGGCTGAAAAAATGTTGGTTTATGTGCGAGGTATGATTACTAATGCTATTAATAATTTCTATAATTCTCTAATTTTAGTGGCTCTCTATCCAACCCTTGACGAATCCGAGCAAATTCCTTATCGACAAAAAATTGAAACTAACCAAAAACAAATGAAAATTTGGGCAGATAACTGTCCCGAAAATTTTCTGCATAAATACTTGTTGGTAGAAGGGGAAATGGCTCGTATTTCTGGTAAAGAAATGGAAGTGATATTAGATTTTTACGATCGCGCTATTGCTTCCGCCCAGAAAAATGACTATATTCAGGAAGAAGCTTTAGGCAACGAACTGGAGGCTAAGTTTTGGTTACAGAAAGGTAAAGTCGAAATTGCCCAACTTTACATGAGAAAAGCTCACTATTGTTATCAACTTTGGGGGGCTAAGTGTAAAGTAGAGGATTTAGAGCAGAAATATCCGCAGTTATTGTCTCAGAAATCTGGCAAGAAAACCGCTAATTTGGGAATAACTGTTACGAGTACAGCTACTTCAACAACGGGAGCTAGTTCCGATTTAGATTTTGCTACAGTAATCAAAGCTTCTCAAGTGCTCGCGGGTGAAATTTCCCTCGATAAATTATTAGCGAAGTTAATGAGAATTTTACTGGAAAATGGCGGCGCACAAAAAGGCTTTCTCATTTTATCAAATCAGGGAAAGTTAACCATTGAAGCCACAGGAGAAGTCGCCGTTGAGCCAGTACAAGTTTCGCAATCTCTGGCTGTTGAAGACTGCGAAAATCTGCCTTTAGGGGTAGTTCAATATGTCGCGAGAACTCAGGAAGATGTGGTTTTGTCAGATGCCACAAATGAGGGAGTTTTTACCAAGGAATCCTATATTGTCAAAAACCAACCTAAGTCAATTTTATGCGCTCCTATTATTAATCAAGGCAAACTGATCGGTATTCTGTATTTAGAAAATAATCTGACTATGGGAGCCTTTACACGCGATCGGCTAGAAATCCTCAAAGTCTTATCTTCTCAAGCCGCGATTTCTCTGGAAAATGCCTTGCTTTATCGTACCTTAGAAGATAAAGTTCAAGAACGTACCGCCCAATTAGCTGAAGCTAATCAAGAAATTAGCACCCTTAACGAAAAATTACAAGAGGAAAATTTGCGCCTGAGTGCGGAGTTAGATGTCACAAAAAAATTACAAGAAATGGTTTTACCCAAACCCGCAGAATTAGACGCGATCGCGGGTTTAGATATTGCTGGATATATGGAACCAGCCGATGAAGTAGGGGGCGATTATTATGATGTTTTATCCAGTGAGCAGGGGGTGAAGATCGCGATCGGTGATGTCACAGGCCACGGTTTAGAAAGTGGTGTATTAATGCTAATGGCACAAACAGCAGTACGCACTCTAAATGAAAGTAATGAAACCGATCCCGTGCGCTTTTTTGATATCCTCAACCGCACCATTTATGGTAATATAGAACGGATGAATTCCTCGAAAAATATGACCTTAGCCATGATAGATTATGCTGATGGTGTGGTCAAATTAAGCGGACAACATGAGGAAATGATTGTCGTGCGAGCTGATGGCCAGATCGAGAAAATTGATACGCTTAATTTAGGATTTCCCATCGGTTTAGATACAGAGATCGCGGAGTTTTTTGCCCAAACAACAGTCGGGTTAAATAGCCAAGATGTCGTAATTTTATATACCGATGGAATTACGGAAGCCGAAAATATTGATCGAGAGCTATATGGGTTAGCAAAACTCTGTCAAATAGTCCAAGAAAATCGGGGGCTTTCTGCCCAAGAAATTCGTCAAGCCGTCATTGACGATTTGCGAAAATTTATTGGGAAACAGAAGGTATTTGATGATATCACATTAGTCGTGTTAAAACAAAAATAGCCGGTTTCTATAAGAAATTAAAGGAGACAGGATATCAGTAGGCAAGCAAATTGTTAAACAGGCATCCTCCCTGTTTCTAATCAATGGGAGCATCCCATTTTTATCATAGGTAGTCGGTTGGGGTAGACTGTGGGAAGCAAAAATGTCTCGCTCCCTAGGCTTCTAATAGAGATTTCTCCGCTCCCACTACACTTTTTTGGCACATAGATGCACCCCTAATCAATTGTTTATAGAAAAAGGCAAGATGCCTGTTCTACATTTTGCTAATAGGGCAATTCTCAATGATATGAGGTAAAAAGATGATGCCGAAATAAATTGTTGTATAATAGTGAAATTAGGCAAAACTGTAATATCATCTCCGGTAGCACAACCATCATTTATTTAGGGCCTGGTTCGCCGATAAATTTTGTCACCCACAGACAACATTTATAAACCCGCCCCACCCAACAGATAACCCCTCATAAATATCCCCGTCTCATACCGATTAAATCAAAAAATTAGCCCTTGTCTAAATTCCGTGCTATCCACATAAAAGGATGATCTTTTACATTAGATATCCCCGATATAGCCTGTCAATACGGAATAGCTTATCAGGTTTAACCCAGTTCTAATGTTGTCACCCCAAACACCTGATTTAGGGGTAAATTTACTGGATTTAATCTGTACATTCTTGAGTTAGAAAAAAAAGGTCTCATTCCGTACTTCTCCATCAGATTAATACCTGCTAAATTAGTATCAGGTATATCTAAAAATACAGGAGAATCCGGTATGTTTGCCATTAATCCTTGCAATAATAATTCGGCAAAATCCACATTATCGGCAAATAGCGGCCCAATTCTATACCCATTACGGCAAAGTCTTAAAACGCCATAACCTTTGAGTTTTGCATGATCCTTGATACCGAACGCGGTTATTTCTGGTTGTTGAATCCAATGCTTCAAAAAAACCGGACGCGAAACCGGAAAATGTTGAGAATCATAGGCTAAAAGTTCATCCCAAGGAACCCTTGAAATAGGAATCAGAGCATCAGGAATAACACCACCTCCCCTGCCTTGATAACGAATATGACGATACGCGAATTTAAAACCAAATTTTTGATAATTTTCTTCTTGGGCAATAACGCCCTCTAAAGCAATATTTCGCGTGCCTAAATATTCGATCGCGGCTTGCCACAATTTTAATCCCCATCCCTGCCCCCGAAAGGAAGGCCGGACAATATATAAACCCATAAAACCAAAAGTGGAATCATAGGCAACGGCAGAAATGGACGCGATCGGTTCATCATTCAAATAACCCATGAAAAATCCTTGAGGATCAGTTTGATAAAAAGATTCTGCATCATAATATCCGGGGTTCCAACCTTCTTCCGCCGCCCAATCTAGTGCTAAATTAAGTTCCCGTATCGTCATCCGGCGAATCATCCATTGTTTTGGAGTCATTTTTTTACCTAAAGTTATTGAATCTGGGTTTTTTTCTCTGGTAAATTAGTATTTATTGGGGCGAAGCTATCCCCCTCATCACATTTTATTGGGCAATGCTTCACCCCTAGTCCACCAGTAAAGTCCCCGTGTTTATTTTTCAGTGATTTTAGCAGATCAAGTCACCCAGTGCCCAGATATTCTTTATTTGACAATCTCCTTCACGAAGTTGACACCAGACACCAGGCGCGATCGTGAAATTTTCTGCAAACTTAATATATCAAAATACAGGGTAAATACTAAGGAGATGGCACTGCCATCTCCCTACATGAAATGACGATGTTTGCTTAAAAAAACCGGTTTCTGCATAGATCCGAAGATGGGGAGAGCCTTCCCAATCAAATATATAAAAATATACATGATAATTCCGATCGCGCTATGATATAATTCACTCAAATTGCCACCTCCGATGAAACCCAGGACACCGCAGTGCCGTGTCCCTACTAACCATGAGGGAATAAAAAGCTATGGAGAAATTGGGTTTTCTTGCTGAAGACAATTGTCGGAAAAAACTATTGTTTTTAGAACAACCCAGTTGGTAAGTCATCATCCCCCAAAATTTACAATTTATGGTATAGTAAATACCGTCCCCTAATCTCAATTTCTTACTTCTTTATCTGCTAATATCTATGAGTGAACTATCTATTACTCCCGCGTTGATTACAAAAGTGTTACCCGATTCTATTGCCGAGGAAATCGGATTAAAACCCGGATATTCTCTAGTTTCAATTAATACAGAAAAACCCCGGGACTTGATCGATTATCAATTTCTTTGTGCCGAAGAATTTTTAGAATTAGAAATTTTAGACAAAAAAGGGAAAATTCACAAAGTAGAAATCGAAAAAGATTATGATGAAGATTTAGGATTAGAATTTGCCACCGCACTCTTTGATGGTTTAATACAATGTAATAATCATTGTCCTTTTTGTTTTATCGATCAACAACCACCCGGCAAACGAGAAACACTTTATTTAAAAGATGATGATTATCGTCTCAGTTTTCTCTATGGCAGTTATTTAACCCTAACAAATTTAACCAAAAAAGAATGGGAAAGAATCGAAAGAATGCGATTATCACCCCTTTATGTATCCGTTCATGCCACGGAACCCGACGTGAGAATAAATCTCTTAAAAAATCCCCGTGCCAGTCAAATATTAGAGCAAATTCAATGGTTTAAAGAACGACGATTACAAATTCACGCGCAAGTGGTTGTTTGTCCGGGTATTAATGATGGACTACACCTAGAAAGAACATTATTAGATTTAGCAAAATTTCATAAAGGGAACATTCCGGCAGTAGCATCCGTCGCAGTAGTACCAGTGGGGTTAACAAAATTTCGCCCCCCTAATGATGAAATGAGTCCAGTCACACCCGAAAAGGCAAAAGAGGTGATCACACAAGTACAAACACTACAAAAAACCTTAAAACGGAAAACCCGAAAAAATTGTATCTGGTTAGCCGATGAATGGTTTTTAATTGCCGGAGAAGAGTTACCGTCAACAGAACATTATGAAGATTATCCGCAAATTGGTAATGGAGTAGGTTCCATTCGCCAATTTATCAAACAATTTGAAACCGCGTTTACCCAGGCAAAAATTACCCAAATTGAACCGTCAAGACGTTTGACTTGGGTAGTAGGAAATGCCGTAGAAAAAGCCTTTCAACCGATTTTAACAAAACTAAATCAGGTGGAAGGGTTAGAAGTAAAAATGAGCGCGTTAAACAGTCGTTATTGGGGACAGACTATGACTGTAACAGGTTTATTAACCGGTCAAGATTTGTTAGAGGCGTTACAGGGAAAAGACTTAGGAGAAGGGATTTTATTACCCTCCGTCATGCTCAAACAAGGAGATACTCGTTTCCTTGATGATATGACAGTAGAATATCTTGTCCAACAATTAAAAACCCCGATTTTACCCGTGACAGGGGTTGAAGAATTAATCTCAGTCGCGACGGGGAAAAATCAAAATAAGGAAAATCCTATTTGATGGATGAGCCTTATTGTTCTAAAATTATCTCTGGATTTGCAGACGTATCAAAAAGACTTATGCGTGTTTTTCTTCATCTGATGGTTGTGGGGGTTGGTGCAGCAATTACCTTGAATCCTGTGGAGGGAAGTGCTTCAGCACAGCCGTCGCCTCAGTATCAGGATAACTCCGTGGAAAGTCATCTACTTCCCGTTGAGTCAAATTCTTCTATCTCACATAGAGATCCTGAGCGAAAAGCACAGGCTGATCCTGTTTCTTCTGTGTCTCCTGTTTCGGAGTCTGTGGAAGTTTCCCCAGAAAGTTCAACCCCCCTATTACAGGAAAAGTTTAAATTAAGTTCTAAACGAGTTACTCCTAATACCCCTCAAGAGACTTCTCTTTCTCAGGGGAGCGAGTCTATTGCCCGATCGCGCTCTTCTACGACTGCGAGTCAGTTAGGGTTAAAGACAAATGTTAAGACTCAACCGAAGCATAAGGAGGAAGGAGCATCTCCGGTGGCAGAGATGATTACTCCCCCTACAATTATTGATCGGACGGTCTTAGACTCTGTTTCCCTGGGAGAGTTTAAGACTCAACCCAAGGGAATTGCCGAAAAGAACACTGAGAAGGATCATATTATTCACCTATCGGCCATCACTTACCCACAGGAGAATAGCGTAGAACATTTGTCTTTGCCCGCAATAGGAGAAAGTGATCATAGAACTCCAGAAATGCCAGAGAAAGCCGAGACGCGCCCCTCATTCAAATCGGTGCCACGTCTTCAGGAAATCGCGCAAGTTCCCATGACTAATAGCGCGGAACCCTTAAACAACTTTCCCACACCCCCTCCCAATGGGACATTACAAACAAATCCACCGGGTTATTTAGAACCCCGCCCCAACCCCTTAAGCTTTCCCACGCGATCGGATGAGGTGAAGATCGAAGGAACTCAACCCATTACTTTACAACAGGCACTCGATTTAGCCCGTCGCAATAACGATAGCTTACAACAGGCTTCTCTGCAATTACAACAAAGTCAAGCCGCGTTGCGAGAAGCCAAGGCCGCGTGGTATCCCACATTAGATCTAAACATAGATGCCAATAACGCCTTCAGTGCTAGTTCCGATCTCAGTGTCAGCGCCGCCAACCGTCGTGCGAGAAACGCGGGTCAACCCGTGACTAATCAAAATTTTGCCAATAGTAACATTAATAGCAATTTGCAATTGAGCTATGATGTGGACTTGTTTGGGCGTACTGCTTCTACGGTTCGAGCGACTGAACAGCAAGTACGCTTCCGCGAGTTAGAACTAGAACGCCTAGTCGAAGAACTGCGTTTGAATGTTACCACCTCTTACTATGATGTGCAAACTGCTGATGGACAAGTCGCGATTAGTGAAGCCGCGGTGAGGAACGCGCAAAAGAGTTTACAAGACGCGGAAGCTTTGGAACGGGCAGGGGTGGGTACTCGATTCGCGGTGTTACAATCTCAAGTCAATTTATCCAATGAACAGCAAAACTTAAATAATGCACGACGTGATCAACGTACCGCCCGACGTCGTTTGACAGAAATTTTAAATGTCAATCCCTCTGTGGAGTTGTTAGCGGCTGATCCCGTGGAACAAGCAGGAGCTTGGAAGTTATCCCTTGAGGATAGTATTGTCTTAGCACTGAAAAATCGCGCTGAGTTAGAAGAACAGTTAGTGCAAAGGGATTTAAGTAAAGAACAGCGTCGTACCGCGCTGACATCTCAATTACCCCGATTAAATCTCTCCGCGAGTTATGGAGTGCTTGGGTTAATTCCGGGTGATGGCAACCCCTACGCGACGCGGGGTTGGGCCGATGGTTATAGTCTCAGTGCTCGTCTGACATGGAATTTATTTGATGGAGGAGCGACTCAAGCAAGAGTTAAACAAAGGGAACTTGATATCGCGTTAGCAGAAAGTCGTTTTTCCCAATTGCAAAATCAGATCCGCCGGGAAGTGGAACAATCCTATTTTACTCTGGAATCGAGTTTTGACAGTATTGGTACCGCGGAGAAGGGTGTGGAACAGGCGAAGGAGTCTTTACGTTTGGCGCGGTTACGTTTCCAAGCTGGCGTGGGGACTCAAACGGATGTAATTAACTCGGAAACGGATTTGACACGGGCGCAACGAAATCTCCTTTTGGCGATTATTGGTTATAACCGTGCTTTGTCTTCTCTGCAACGTGCTGTGAGCAATCTCCCTGACAGTAACCTCTCGGATATGCCGTCCCGATAGGGGATTGGGGATTGGGGATTGGGGATTGGGGAATGGGGATTGGGGATTGGGGA
>JBBITB010000143.1:0-9012 GCA_037440985.1 Microcoleaceae cyanobacterium bin_387 | reverse complement strand
TTATTTTTCATTGTATCACATTTTTGTTCGCACTTTCGCAAGAGGTCTAATATCTTAAGGGACTTTTAGCACCTTTGGGGACGGTAGAATCATCGCGTGATGTCATGACGGAGGTGCAACAGGTGGATGTCTGGTTTGAGCCTTCGTCTCAAAGCACGACTGATCCGCAAATGTTAGGGGTATTGGGGCGTTTGGTGACGGTTTCCTGTTTATTGGAAGCTTTCCGCAATCAACCTAGTAAGACAGAGGTGCGAAATTGTCTCTTAAAATTATTGTCGGTGCAAGGGGAGTTTTTACGTCAATTAAGGCGTGATGAGGAGTCGGTAACGGAAAATGAGTTACCGCGTTTATGGATATTGACGACTTCGGCTTCGGAGGCTTTATTAGATAGTTTTGGTGCTAAACTAGAGCTAGATAATTGGCCTAGTGGAGTGTATTTTCTGGCAGATGCTTTGAGGACTGCTATTATCGCGATTAATCAATTACCCATTACAGAAGAAACCCTTTGGTTACGACTTCTGGGAAAGGGGAAAACTCAAGAAAATGCGATTAATGAACTTATTGCCCTGCCACAGGATAATCCTCTCCGTCGTAATGCTTTGGAACAGATTGCCATTTGGCGCGTCAATATCCAATTAAATCAAAATTCAACACAAGATGACAGGGAGTTGCTTATGACGTTATCACCTGCTTATTTGGAATGGCGAGAAGCGACTTTTCAGGAAGGAAAATTAACGGGAAAACAGGAGGGTACTTTAGAAGAAAGGGGATCGTTTATTACCGATTTATTGAAGGTGCGTTTTGGGGTTTTAGATGATGCCCTTTCTGGGATTATTCCTCGCCTTCTGGAGTTACCGCGTGAGGAGGTTGTGCGTATGATTCTTCAATTGTCGCGGGAGGATTTATTGGCACGATTTTCTCAATAATTCTCGCTTAATATAATATTCTTAAACCCGGTTTTTTCTCTTTATTAGGACTTAGGTGAAAACCGGGTTTCTTTTCGAGAAAATATTAAGATATCTCCCAAAAATCATGTCAATCGCAGGCAGGATGCCTGCGCCACAATAGTTGTTGGAGATGTCTTCAGTTTTTACCTCACCCCTAGGGAAAAAGAGATAATTTATGTTAGAGTTTAATGAAAAGTCATGTTCTTTAAGGGAGTTTCTCTAAGTCAAATGCAAGATTTTGATGTAGTTATCATTGGCGCAGGCCCGGCTGGTGCTCATTGTGCTCGCGTCTTGGCAAAATTAGGTTATCAAGTGTTATTAGTTGAACAACATGAGAGTTTTTCGGAAAATGATTTTTCTAGTGCGGGAACTCCTATTGATACTCTCGATCGCTTTAATTTACCTCAAGATGTAATCGGGAGTTTGTGGCATAAAATTGTGGTAGTTACTACTAAGGTTGAGAAAACTTGGGAGTCGACGAAGACTTTGGGCGCGGTGTTAAGTTTTGCCCGTTTACGCGAGTTTTTGGCTCAGGATGTGAAGGCAAATGGTGGTGAAGTTTGGCTAGGTTGTCGTTATATTTCCTATGAGAAACAGGATGGGAAAACGATTGTTTCTCTCAAGACGCGATCGCGCTCTTCTGCAATTCAGGTTAGGACAAAAGTCTTAGTAGATGGGACGGGATTTGCCAGAGCGGTTATGTATAATAAGGAAAGTGAAAAACCTCCATTTTTAAGTGGCACTGGAATCGAGTATTTAATTGAAGTTGCACCGGAAGTCTATCAAAAATATGCAGACTCATTAGTCTTTTTCTTAGGCCATAAATGGATGCCAAAGGGTTATTCTTGGATTTTTCCGATGGAAGCTAATCGCTTAAAAGTAGGCGCGGGTAAAATTAATGTTGAGCATCAAGTTGTGGAAGAAACACAACCTTTAAGACGTTATATAGACATGATTATAAAGGATTATTTGCACATCAAAGAGGGGGATTATCAAATTATTGATATTCATGGTTCAACTCTTAAGTATAGTTCCGGTTTGAATGATATTTATTATCGGGATAATACGATCGCGATCGGGGATGCAGTTTCCACGGTTAATTTTTTGGGCGGTGAAGGGATTCGACATGGAATGTATGGGGCGGAAATTGCGGTTAAATACATTGAGAAATATTTAGAAAATGAGATAGGAGACTTTAGTGAGTATCAAAAGGAAATGTTACGGGAGTTTGGCACGAAATGGAATCTTTCGGAAAGGTTTGCCCTTAAGAAATATACCCAAGATACGGATGATTTAATTGAGAAGGCTGTGGCTTATTTAAGCGCGTTGAATGCTGAGGATATTATGGATTTAATGTTTTACTATAAATTTGAGAAAATTTCTAAGGGTTTAGGGAAGTATATTAAGGGTAAATTGAGTATTTGGTGGGAAGGAATGAGGAGAAAAGTGAGAGTTTTTTTTGAGGGTGTTTCGCGTTAAGGGTAAGCCAGAGCCACACGATCGCGTGTCCCTTCGGAATAACTTACTAACGGTTGGAAGCATCTCAAATATGTAAAAAAAACTGTAGTAGTGGGAGCGTCTCGCTCCCTCTGAGAGATCTAGGGAGCGAGACGCTCCCACTACTTATGTACAAAAATGGGATGCTTTCTAACGGTTTATTATGAGAGAGGAAATCGTGGGTAAATTTTCTCAACTCTTCAACAAAATTATTACTCTTTTAGTAGCAGAATAAAATTCCCCAAACAACTTAAACTTATTTTCAGGTATTATGGGCTTTTTTCCGATAAAATAACCCTATACTAATTCTGACAAATCTTAAATCTATGACTTCTCCGGTTTATCCTATTGTTTGGCAAGATGATCGCGTGCTTCTGATTGATCAAACTCGTTTACCCAATGAATATACTCTTGTGGAAATTTGCGACTGTGAAGCAATGGGAAACGCGATTAAAACCATGATCGTTCGAGGGGCTCCCGCGATCGGTGTTTCTGCTGCCTATGGAATGTATCTCGGCGCTCGCGATATCACAACAAGCGATCGCGCTCAATTTTTAACAGAATTAGAAAAAATTGGTGATTATTTACGCTCGACTCGCCCCACCGCGGTTAACTTATTTTGGGCAATCGATCGCGTCTTAAAAACCGCAAAAGAAACTAATGTTACTGTCGAAGAATTACCCAAACTATTATTAGAAACTGCCCAAAAAATTCAAGCCGAAGACTTACAAACTTGTCAACAAATAGGCGATCATGGATTAACCGTTTTACCAAAAACACCCGAAAAATTAAACATTTTAACTCATTGTAATGCGGGTTCCCTCGCCACCGCGGGATATGGAACTGCATTAGGTGTTATTCGCTCTGCATGGCGCGATCGACGACTAACAAGAGTTTATGCCGATGAAACTCGACCCCGTTTACAAGGGGCAAAATTAACGACTTGGGAATGTGTACAAGAGGGTATTCCTGTGACATTAATTAGCGATAATATGGCCGCCCATTGTATGAAAAAAGGCTTAATTCACGCGGTAATAGTCGGTGCTGATCGTATTGCCGCAAATGGGGATACCGCGAATAAAATAGGGACTTATAGTTTAGCTTTAGTTGCCAAAGCTCATAATATTCCCTTTTTTGTGGCCGCGCCTTTATCTACCATAGATTTTACATTATCCGATGGCAGTCAAATCCCCATTGAAGAGCGCGATCCAGTGGAACTTTATCAAGTTGGAAATACACGCATTTGTCCTGAAGGTGTGGAGTTTTATAATCCCGCGTTTGATGTTACTCCTGCGGAATTAATTGCCAGTATTATTACGGAATATGGCGCATTTTCTCCCAGTGAATTAAAACAAGAATTGCAGAATAAATAATAAGTTTAGTAGGTTGGGTTGGGAGCATCTTCTCAAGGTAAATTGGTAGTGGGAGCGTCTCGCTCCCTATTAAATCCCGGCGGGAGCGAGACGCTCTGATGCTCCGCACAGTCTACGCCAACCCACTACAGTTTTTTTGGCGTTGCACAATCAAGAGATGCTTTCAAGAAGAGCAAAAATATTTTTCCTTATTGATCAATAGTTTCAGCTGAGGCAAATTTGACTATCATCCCGAAAATGTGCAACGCCATTTTTTTTGCTTCTTTGAAATGCTCCCGTTGGGTTTCGTGCCTCAACCCAACCTACAATAATTAAGGATAAAGGGTTACGCCTGTACTGGGATCGAAGATAAATAAATAATTGAAATCAAGGAGAATCGAAACACGATCGCGGGGACGTAACTTTATATTAGGAGCTATTTGGAGTTGAATCAGACTATCCGCCGAATTTTCACCTTCAAGAAGGGGTAAACTCCCACGAATTAAAATTTCGCGTCCCAAGGGTTCAACGACTTTTACTTCGATTTCTAAAGGTACTTTTTCTAAGGCCCAAGGATCAGCATCGAAATCTGTATAAGTAGGCATATTATCGGTTAAAAATTCTATATTTTCGGGACGAATGCCTAAATCAAAACCTTGACTTTCACGGGGTTTAATTCTCTCTCGAATTGCCGGAGGACAAGCTAAAATTTGATTTCCCAATACAAAACCTTCATTAGTATAAGTCGCAGGTAAAATATTCATGGGTGGATTACCGATAAAAGTCGCCACCATCCGATTCTTGGGTTTGGAGTAAATGGTTTGGGGATCGCCAATTTGTTGAATTTTGCCTTGTTGTAAAACAACTATTTTATCGGCTAATGTCATCGCTTCTATTTGATCATGCGTCACATATATTGTGGTAATTCCTAACCGTTGATGTAATTGTTTTAATTCGGCTCTGGTATCATCTCTTAATTGGGCATCGAGATTGGATAAGGGTTCATCTAACAGAAAAACTTTCGGTTCTCTCGCGATCGCTCTTCCTAATGCTACCCGTTGTTGTTGGCCTCCTGATAACTGTTTGGGTTTACGATTTAAGAGATGATCAATAGAAAGCGATCGCGCTACTTCTCCAACTCTTTCTTGAATTTTATGAGCTTCTACTCCCCGCATTTTTAAACCAAACCCGATATTTTCGGCAACCGTCATGTGAGGATAAAGGGCATAATTTTGAAATACCATCGCGACATCCCTTTGACGTGCCGGGATATCATTCACTAAAATATTATTAATATAAAGATTTCCACTCGTCGCGCTTTCTAAACCCGCGATCGTTCTCATAATAGTTGACTTTCCACAACCGGAAGGGCCAACTAATACCCAAAATTGACCATCGGGAACATCAAAGCTAATATCATCAATTGCCGTCACATTTGCAAAGCGGCGAGTAATTTTTTCTAAACGCAAATTTGCCATAATTGGGGATTAGGGATTGGGGATTAGGGATTGGGGATTAGGGATTAGGGATTAGGGATTGGGGATTAGGGATTGGGAATTGAGGATTGAAGATTGGGGATTAGGGAATAGTGAATATTTAACTATATTTCTTTCATCCGTCGTTACATCCGTTATAAAATTAGTGGCTAATATCCGTTGCTAAGTATTACTTTCGTTTTGCACTAAATTTTCTAAGTCCGAAACAACCCGATCTAATTCATCTACTAATGGCGTTGATTCCACTTGACGAAATGCCACCACTAGCGCACGATAATACCATAAACTTCCTTCTTTTCCTCCTTTAAAACGACTCCAAATACTATCTCCTAAGATGCGATAATCTTTAAGAATAGTGGCAGCATTATACAACTTATCTGCCGCAGAAACTAAACGCACCGAGGCCGAAGCCGTCGGAAGATGCGCGATATAGTCTTCTTTTCGTTGTCGCCAAGGGGGTTTCGGAATTGTATCAGCATCAGTACAACCATCAACAATTTCAGTGACAATATCACCAAAACGGCGACGAATTTCTTCGCGAGTCGTGTTTCCCCCTTGATCTTCGATCGCGTCATGGAGTAAAGCCGCGATCGCCTCATCTTCATTCGCCCCATATTCTAAAGCAATACTCGCGACACCCAATAAATGGGCAATATAGGGAACACCAGAGCCCTTTCTCACTTGAGTGGCATGAAGTTGTGTAGCATAAATAAGAGCTTCTGTAAAGCGATGGGAAAGCATCATCTTGGTAATAGTTGTTAAGATAATCTAAAAAAGTAGGATAATTGTGTCATTATCTGAAATAATGATACACAAATATGGGAAAAAAACAACTTTGTCTATAAATTTTCCCAATTGTGAGTTAATTAGTCAAGGTTAATTAGATGGATCGATTTAGAGTAGAAGTTATCTCGAAAACTCCTAATCCGCAACAAGTGATATATGCCGCGCTTCATCAAGATTATAGCGATAAATTTGTTTGCGATGATCGAGAGAATTGGCCAAGTGAGGAAAATTGCGGTGAAGTAGTAGTGAAAAGACTCTTAGCGGGCGATCGCGGTCATTATGGGCCTTTAGAACATCCGCAAATTGTCTTTAATTGTGGGTATTTTCCCCATAGTGTAATGCAACAAGCGAGGACTCATCGCGTGGGAATCAGTTTTGATGTTCAATCTTTTCGCTACACCGGACATCAATTTATTGAAGTAGCCCAAGGCAAAAAACACATCGAAGAAGTCTTTTATTTACGTCCTGTTGGCTATTATACAGATCGTCAAGGCAAAAAATATTACTATTCCCCTGAACAACGGGAAATCGACTTACAATGGTGTTTAGAAGCAGCCCAACGCTATCAAAAAGATACTGAAGAATTAGGAATGTCCGAAGAACACGCGCGAGGCAAATTACCTTTTGATTATCGTCAACATTTTGTCGTTAGTTTTAACTTAAGATCCTTCTTGCATTTTTGCGATTTAAGACATAAAAAGGATGCCCAATTAGAAATTCAAAAACTCTGTGATTTAATGTGGCCTCATTTTCAACAATGGGCTCCCGAAATTGCGAAGTGGTATGAAACCAGTCGTCTCGGAAAAGCCCGATTATCACCCTAATTTTCCTGAATCTCGCCCACGCGCTTTCGGAAAAAACTCTAAAAAAGAAACGCGATCGGGAACAAAAGTAATCCTTTTAACTCCATCCACGACGGGTGGCTAGAAACCCGGTTTCTGAGTAGATACTTCGCCCTTAAACCGGCATATTTGTCCGAGAAACCAAGTTTCTTTGTGTACTATCCATCCTAACCCAATTGAAAAATAAGGGGGAGATTATTAAATATAATTTCCCCCTTATTTATCCGATTTAATTATTGTTACTTGCGCCAAAGCGAGCTAATAATTCCTCGCGGGACAATTGCAACAGAAAACGTGCAGCATCCTCCATTGGTAACTGTAGTAAAGAGTCAATAACACCAGATAAAGTCTCATCTAAACTACCAAAACGGACTCGTAGCATCGTTTCCATAAAAAGGCGCTGTGTTTCCTGTCGGCCTTCTTGTCGGCCTTCTTGTCGGCCTTCTTGTCGGCCTTCCTGTCGACCTTCTTGTCGGCCTTCTTGTAAAGTTGCTAGGCGCCATTCCTGATAAGCAGGAGATAACATCATAATCAACTCCCTATCATCTTCAGTTAATGTTTGATTCATCTGAACATTGATTCGCCAACTTGCAATTTGTTCGAGAGCATTTTGGCGTAAGGGATTGTCTTTTGATAGTGCAATCAATTCGGCAATTGCGCTTTCTTGATTTACACCTTTTCCGAGAATTCTTAACCAAAGCGTATCTTCTGTTATGGGCAGTTGATTAATCGCGACGATCGCGCTTCTAAACCCATCAGCCAGAAAATAAACACCCTCTGGCCAATTATCTAAATCCAGTTTAGCACCAAAAGTATCGAGGAGGTTAGTCGATGCTGAAGTTGCTAAAATCCATAAACGAGGGAGCTCAGTTTCCCCCAATGAGTCTTGCTCCCGTCGACTTGAGCGTTTTAATTCCCCTTCTACCGCAAATAATTTTTGCAGACAAGTACGAATTTCCGCTTTACTGGGTTGATTTCGGAAAGCTTCTAACAAACAGGATACACTCACCATTTTACCCAATAATCCCAGAAGTTCGGGAGTTATAGTAGCTTGGGGAGTAGGATCAAACCAGACATCTATTTGTTGGACTTCCGAGCCCACATCACGAGAGGATTCCACATTTCCTAGTCCACTCAGTAATCCCTTAAGATACTGTTTGGCAAATTGATCGTGAGGTTGTCGCGTCATTTCACTCTGAAAACCTGATGCTTTATCAATTATATCTATATTTGCATTGAGTCGATCACGCCCCAAAAAAGACCGGGTGAATGTCTCTTAAATCACTTCACAAAAAGAGTGAAGATTCCACCCGAAACAAGAAGCTATTGATCCGGTTTCGGAGGGACTAAAAAAAGCGCGATCGCGCTGTGAAAAGAAACCGGATTTCTCACATGAGACTCTTGGCACATAAGACAATTTGGGAAAAGAAACCCGGTTTCTCAGAAACTCCTATCATTGTAAAATCCAATTAACAGCCTCCCCTAAATCCGCCGCGATATAATCCGGTTTAGTATGATGTTGATATGCGCCACTTAAAACACTTTCACCATAACCCGTTTGTACTAAAATCCCAGTACATCCGGCATTATGAGCCATATCAATATCAGTAGCTTTATCCCCTACCATAAAACTTTTTCTTAAGTCTAAATCATGTTCCCACGCGGCTGCCACTAACATACCTGTATTAGGTTTACGCCAAGTAGTATAACGGGTAAACTCAGGATTTTTAGCCCCTTCCGGTGCGCTTAAATAAGGACAATAATAAAGCGCGTCTAAATGAGCACCACCTTCTTCTTTTAATAAGTAACAAAGGCGTTGATGTAATGCTTCTACATGACTAACCGGATAATAACCCCTTGCAGGCCCCGCTTGATTAGAGACTAAACAACAAAAAATATTTTGATCATTAAGACGACGGACTGCTTTTTCCACACCCGGAATTAAGTTTAAATCTTCCAGTTTATGGATATATCCTGCTTCTATATTTAAAACCCCATCTCGATCTAAAAATACGGCTTTTTTCATAATAAATTAATAAGGAAGAAGGAAGAAGGAAGAAGGAAGTTGACAGTTGACAGTTGACAGTTGACA
>JBBITB010000142.1:0-9027 GCA_037440985.1 Microcoleaceae cyanobacterium bin_387 | reverse complement strand
GGCGAAGATACTTGGCGGGTCACTGCCTGGGAAAATAGCTCGATGCCCGGTTAATTTTTACCAAAACCCCTTCTAATTACTAGAGGGGGTTTTGCTTTTGATGGCATAAATTAACTAGGGTAAACCTGTACACGGCTATGTCGGTGGTGCTGATAGTCCTGGTTGAGTCAAGGCTGCTGTGCTTGATTCAATCTTTTTTTTGTTTGAGAAAAGAGAAAGAGAAAATACATATCGGATTGGGAACACAATTGCTGAAAAAGGATAACCCAATCAGCCCAACCTACTGCACTGCCCAAGTCTTTTTTAAACAGATCCTAAACGCTCAATAACACAGATGAAAGAAAGGACGATCGCGTTGGGTTTCGCTGTGATATCTCTTTCTTAGTGTCAGTGTCTTAGTGCCTTTGTGGTTAACCCTCATAAAACCCATAACTTATTGAAAAACCCTATTGGAGAAAATAATTAGTGCTGCTGTATGGGGGGCTGTCAATATCAATATCTTCAGGAGAAGCCAAAAGCGCAGTAAAGGCGCCCCTCTCCTTACTCTGATAAGTTGAGTTTAGTAATTTTGCGCTAAAGTTTGGTATTAACCGTATCAACCCAAGGGATAGCACAGAGATTCGCCAAAAAGATTTCCTCAAGATTAGAGAAAAATTCATAAAAAGTTACACAATGATGAAACGGGGTAGAGTTGAACTAGGATCTAACCCCCAATCTCCAAATCTCCTTATCCCTGGCTACCCCCTTTATATGATGCAATTGTCTGATTCTGATTTGAAAAAGTCCCTTGTGCCTTTAAACTATCCCATGATGGATAATGAAGACTCTCCCCTCACGTCTGAGCAGAAATGGAGCAATGTCACAGACACAGATATAGAATCTGTTATTACTTGTGATCAAACACCCTCGCTAAATGGGAGACTCACAACCATAGAGCCATCTGAGATTATCCCAGAATTGGGAGTTGAGGGGAATTACCCAGAGGAGGATTCTCCTAGCCTTCCTCTTGTACTTCCCAAGGAGGAAAATGCTTTATTAAATAATCTTGTTTCTTCTCCTCCCCCTGATGATATGCCAACGCAACGAGGTTTTTTGCCGGTTTTACGCAATCGGAATTTTTTGGCTCTCTGGAGTGGTCAAATTTTTTCCCAATTGGCGGATAAAGTCTATCTGGTATTAATGATCGCGTTGATCGCGACTCACTTTCAAGGGGAAGATCAACCTATTAGCGGTTGGGTATCGGCGATTATGATTTCTTCTACTATTCCCGCGGTTCTTTTTGGCGCAGCCGCGGGTGTTTTTGTGGATCGCTGGTCCAAAAAGGGTGTTTTAGTGGTAACAAACCTCTTACGGGGGGGTTTGGTGTTAAGTGTGCCCCTCTTATTGTGGTTATCGACGGGGGTGAGATTGGGTAAATTACCTTTGGGGTTCTGTTTTTTACTGCTGGTAACTTTCCTGGTTTCGACTTTAACGCAGTTTTTTGCTCCCGCTGAGCAGGCGGCTATCCCTTTAGTTGTGGAAAAACGTCATCTTTTATCGGCTAATTCTCTCTATACCACAACGATGATGGGTTCTGTCATTATTGGGTTTGCTGTGGGGGAACCTCTGTTGGCTTTGGCTGATACGATCGTTAATAGGTTAGGTGGAGGTATTGGTTTTGGTAAGGAGTTGGTGGTGGGCGGGAGTTACGCGATCGCGGGCATTTTGCTGATTCTCCTCAATACAGGCGAAAAAAACGGTATCCCAGAACACGAACCGCCCCATCCCTTAGCAGATTTACGGGAAGGTTTACGCTATATCAAACATCATCCCCATGTCCGAAATGCCTTAATTCAGTTAATTATTCTCTTTTCTATTTTTGCCGCGTTGGCAGTATTGGCGGTACGTCTGGCTGAATTATTACCTGGGATGAAGGCCTCTCAATTTGGGTTTTTATTAGCTGCGACGGGTGTAGGAATGGGCCTAGGCGCGATGTTGGTGAGTTATTTAGGCCATAAGTTCTCCCATACTCAGTTAAGTTTAATGGGCTCCCTTGGTGTTGCCGCGTCCTTAATGCTTTTGTCTCTCTCTACCCATCAATTAGGGTTAACAGTCCTTTTAATTACTTTATTAGGAGTATTTGCCGCCCTGGTGGGGGTTCCGATGCAAACGACTATTCAAGGAGAAACCCCTGAAGAAATGCGGGGAAAAGTCTTTGGTTTACAGAATAATGCCGTTAATATTGCCCTGAGTTTACCTTTGGCCTTAGCCGGTGTTGCCGAAACCTTTTTTGGTTTACCTACCGTGTTTGTGGGGTTGGGCGGATGCGCGATCGTGGGCGGTATTCTCTCCTGGTACATTTCCCGCGATTCATAGTAAAGTAAAGCAAAACAGATTGATAACCAATTATTATTAACTGGAATGCACATCGCGTGGCTGGGAAAAAAATCACCGTTTTGCGGTAATGTCACTTATTCAAGAGAAGTGACCAATGCTTTATTAGATCGGGGTCATCGAGTGAGTTTCTTACATTTTGCCCAAGAAGCTCCTAACCCTGAAAGCAAACCGGAATGGAGTCTCAATAATGGGAAATGGGGATCGGGAACGGGGGAAGCTTCCATGAAAGAAGTTTCTCTTCCCTGTCTGTATAAATCCCAAATTTATACCATTCCCACTTTTAAATCGAGTAAAGTTTTAGAGAAGGCATTACGCCGTTTAAAACCGGATTTAGTTCATGCTTCCTTAACACTTTCACCCCTTGATTTTCTGCATTTGCCAGAAATTTGTGAAGAATTGAATTTGCCTTTAGTCGCGACATTTCACCCGCCTTTTGATCGGAAAGTCCGTAATTTGACTTCGGGTACACAACAGTTAATGTATCAGTTATACGCGCCTTTTTTGGCCAATTATACCTCGGTGATTGTGTTCTCGAATATTCAGCGAGATATTTTGGTCAAATTGGGGGTTCCCGAGGAGCGAGTCGCGATTATTCCTAATGGCGTTGATACCCTCAAATATTCTCCGGGTGGCTCTGAGTTAAAAGCTAAATTAGGATGCGATCGCGTATTTGTCTATCAAGGTCGGATCGCGCCGGAAAAGAATGTAGAATCCTTATTAAAGGCTTGGAAAAAAGCCGATATGGGGAGAAAAAGTCGTTTATTAATAGTAGGCGATGGCCCATTAACATCCTCATTACAAATGTTTTATGGTCCCGATGATGGGATTTTGTGGTTAGGATTTATCGGTGATGAAGAAAGACGAATTGAGATTCTGCGAGGGGCTGATGTCTTTATTTTACCATCCTTTGTCGAGGGATTATCCCTATCATTATTAGAAGCGATGTCTTGTGGTTTAGCTTGTATCGCGACGGATGCGGGAGCCGATGGTGAAGTATTAGAAGACGGATCGGGAATTGTCTTAGATCCCCAACGAGTCACCAGTCAATTACAAACACTTTTGCCTGTATTACAGGAGCAACCTGAGTTTACCACAATTTTAGGACAAAAAGCCCGTCAACGAGTCTTAGATCGTTATACATTGAGTAATAATATTACTCAAGTAGAACAGTTGTATGCCGAGTTAAAAAGGGAACCAATCAAACAGAAAGAGTACGCGTAGAGCATTGATTAAAAGGGAGACGATGGGGGAATATAATCAGGTTTATTAATCCATTCTTCCGCGTCTGTCGTCTCCCAAATCATCCCAAATTATTCAGCTAAAACTTTCATGCTTAATGCCGATAGGATTGGCCGAGTTTGCCCTCTGCTCTCTATCACCTTGAAGTTGATCAGATAACTTTTTTCTCGGATAGGCAAGATCGTCTTATAATTAACCTAAGTGGCTAATTATACAACGCACTGGTAATTTTTTTAGATAAAAACAAAATGAACCACAAAGGCACAAAGAACACAAAGAAAGTAATTTTCCATCACTTTGAGGTTAAGAAATGAAGAGTAGGGATCTTTCACCGATGTTTTCTCTACATAGCCTGAATATTTGTGAAAGAGTCCGTACTTGTGAAAGCTCCCCTACTCTCTGTTCTTTCCTCTGTGTCCTTTGTGCCTTTGTGGTTATACTTAAAATAGGATTTTCTTTTTTTTCCCAACATCAAAATTAGCCTCGCTTATTCTTCTATTTGAGATCACCGCGTTCAATTGTCAATTTGTCAAGGAAAGAGTAATGTATCATTGAGGTTGGGAAGTAACAGTTTTTCTAAGGAAGATGACAAGGTAAGTTTTTCACACTCTGAAATTTTAGAGACACGCTCAAACTCCAAATCAACCTCAGATAATAAAAGCTGTCGATCGACATTTCTTAACAAAGCTGTTAAGTCAATGCACTGCAATAATTTCTTAGTGATAGGGCGTTTAGCATCTGAGAAAAACCGGGAATAAATGAACTCAAGACAGAGAGAGTGATTGAGTAAAGTCCTGATTAAAATTGCTTGTTCGAGCGAATAACAGGGAAGAAAATAACAAGTATCATCGAGCATAACGGGACGATTATTTACTGGAGAAATTAGGCGAAATTTCGGAATTTTATGTAAACCTGAAATCGCAACTTTATAAAGGGAAAATGTATAATCTCCGATGCCAAACATCGCAAAGGGTGAACGATTTTTATAGATGGATGATTTTCGTTTATCAAAGATATTCTTATAGGTGATGAGATAAGTCCATAATTGAGGTGCGATTTTCTCTAAGTTATGGGTATCTTCTTTGAGATTTTTTTGAGTGATTATCGCGTACTTGTGAGGATTAATTATTTCTTGATTAAACAAGTCTGAACTTTTTAACAGGGGATAGATATATTCTTCTTCAATGTTGACGGTTTCCCCTAATTTATTTTTCAGAAATCCTTGGGAATCAGAGGTTAATTCTATCACGGAAGCTGCATCATGTTTAATTCCTTGACGCCAAGTTAAAGGACAAATTCCTTCAATAATTTTTGAGTTTTGATAGGAGTCTATATCAGAAATTAATTTTCCCTGGATAATGGCAATTTTGGAAATGGGTTCGCCTTGGGAAAAATCTCGATAAATTTCTGCTTCATAATTGCCTTTTGTCGTTCCCATTTCTACGCAAAATAAACAGGCACTTACGGCCGCGTTAAACCATTTTTTTGCATCAAGCAGTATCAGAGATGCTTTTTTTATGGGTAACTGATTAATATAAGCAAATTGAAGAACATTACGGGCGACTGAGGTTTTACATAAAAGCGCGATCGTTGGTTTTTCATCGGCTAATTCTCTCAGTAATTTAATCCAAATGTACTCAGAAATATCAAAATTTGAACTACCGGTTAGAGCATCAATACCTCGTAATCCTTTCAGATTACTTTTCTGAGGTAAATTGGTACTCTCCTCAGTCCCTAGCTGAGAATTTGTTACCCAGGGAGGATTTCCAATCACTAAAAGTTTTCCTTTACCTTGCCACTGAAAATCTGATTTAAAGTCAAGATCAAAAATAATACTCTTAGTAATTGTAACACGAGTTTTCGAGGAATTTTCTGCAATTTTTCTGGCAATTTTTACATAAAAATCTTGTATTTCAATCCCTATGATTTCATCAGGAGGAGTGGGAAGATTGAGCAAACCCGTGATAAAATTACCAGAACCACAGGAGGGTTCAATAACTCGATTTCCTATTTGATTATTAGCACTTAAATGGTGTAGTATATCCTGCACCAGTGCTGGGGGAGTTTGAAAGTCTCCAAATTCTTTAGGCAAGTAGATTATCGACTCCTTTTGTAGAACTTGTTATTGCTATATTAATGATTCTACTATATTGCAGTCGCCACTGCAAGGCATTAGAAATAGTCAAGTAACCCTGTTCAGGCGGTTGTGTTATAATGCGATCCGCTAAAATTTCGCGTCCCGTTTCATCAAGAGGTAAATTTCGCTCTTCAAGAAAGCCAATAATATCATCTTTATTCCCATCACGACGGAGTATTTCTCGTATCCCATAAGTAGTTTGGTAATCTCCTGTATGTTCCCGTGATACAAAGATGGCATTTTGAAAATTTAATAAGGCGATCCGTGATTCTTGATTATCTATTTTTTCGTAGGCTAATATAACAAGATGATAACCTAAACCATAGACTTTTTGAGAAGCATCTCGAAAGGGACAAGATGACTGCGGTTGACGCATTGAAGTTACTTTTAAATCAACTTGTAAGTCAGGAAAGTCGATACCACTTGCCGCGTTTCCGGGTGTATAAGTGTATTTTTTCCCTAGATATTGATGTAATGTTTGTTCAACATAAGTCCCAACTGCTTTACCATCGGTTACGCCATAAAGGTTGGGGATGGTTGTTTCACTTAGTTGTTGCACAAATTTTTTGACTTCTTTCTTGAATTTTAATAGGGTTAATTCGGTCATTTTTTTTCCTTATTAAGGCTCAAAAGGGATATCGTACTATGGTATGACTATTATATAAGACTGAGGCCGGATCACCTAAGAAACTCGGTTTCTGATATCATACCAGACTGAAAAAAATTTGCTATCATAGAAAAAGTGACATGACAACACTCTCTCAACTTTATGACAACCCCTAAACAACCAGCCCGTATTTGCATCTTAGGTGGAGGTTTTGGTGGCCTCTATACCGCGTTACGTTTAAGTCAGTTCCCTTTCCCCAAACATGAAACTCCAGAAATTACTCTCGTCGATCAACGCGATCGTTTCCTCTTTTCCCCGCTTCTCTACGAATTATTAACGGGGGAATTAGAAACCTGGGAAATTGCTCCCCCTTATTCCGCTCTTTTAGCTAATACAAATATCCGTTTTATTCAAGGCGAAGTCGCCAATATTAACCTAGAAGACAAAGAAGTTAAACTGGAAAATGATACATTGTTAAATTATGATTATCTCGTTCTCTCTATGGGAGGCAAAACACCCTTAAATGGAGTTGAGGGAGCGGAAAAACACGCGATCACGTTCCGAGATATCTCCGATGCTTATCAGTTAGAAGAAAAATTACGATTATTAGAAGCTTCTCCCGCAGAAAAAATTAGAATCGCGATCGTCGGTGGCGGTTATAGTGGTGTCGAATTAGCTTGTAAATTACGCGATTGTGTAGGAGGAAAAGCCCGTATCCGTATTATCGAACAAAGTGACACGATTCTGCGAAATTCCTCCGAATTTAACCGGGATACCGCGAAAAAAGCCTTAGAAAAAAAAGATATATGGATGGATTTAGAAACCAGTGTCCAATCGGTTACAGAAAATACCATATCTCTCCTGTATAAAGGACAACTTGACACATTACCCGTAGATATTGTATTATGGACTGTAGGAAATCAAGTTTCTCCCCTTGTGGAAAATCTGGATTTTGCTAAAAATAAACGAGGACAAATTATTACCAATTCCACATTACAAGTAAAAGACTATCCAGAGATTTTTGCCTTGGGAGATTTAGCAGCCTGTCAAGACGCGGACGGAAAAGAAGTCCCCGCAACGGCACAAGTCGCCATTCAACAAGCAGATTATACCGCGTGGAATATTTGGGCATTATTAACAGCACGGCCCCTGTTACCATTCCGTTATTTTCCCTTGGGAGAAATGATGACATTAGGAACAGATAACGCGACTCTCACAGGGTTAGGGATTGAACTTGATGGCCCCCTTGCCCATTTAGTCCGACGGTTAGCTTATTTGTATCGTTTACCTACCTTAGATCATCAAATTAAGGTAGCATTTAATTGGATAACTCGACCTTTTCAAGAGATGCTTTTAAGTCAATAAATTGAACAGTAAACACGGGATTCGGAGAAACCGGTTTTCTGGCATTCGCAACTTAAGTGAATGCTTTACTTGCTATGAAAAACCCGGTTTCTTTCCACAGGCGAATCCTTACGTTTAATCTATAGAAAAAGGGCTAGTTAACAGGAGCATCCCATTTGGGTAAATTGGTAGTGGGAGCAAGAGGCTCCCTGTGAGATCCCCAGCGCGCAAGATGTTTGTGCTTTGCCCTAGAAGCTCCGCTAACGCACAGGCTAAGTCGCTACGCATCCTTCTTCCTTCTTCCTTCTTCCTTCTTCCTTCTTATCATGTTAAAAGTTATTTGTTTAGACGCGGTAGGCACATTATTTGGTGTTCGTGGTAGTGTTGGTGAATCTTATGCTAAAATCGCCAATAAATTTGGGATAATTGCACATCCCGATATCTTAAATAAGGCATTTTTTCAGAGTTTTCTCACCGCGTCTCCGATGGCGTTTCCTGGTGTTAAAGTTTCCCATATTCCCCAAAAAGAATATGATTGGTGGTACACGATCGCGCAGCAGACGTTTCAAACTACTGGATACTTAGAACAGTTTAGCAACTTTGATCAATTCTTTGTCGAACTTTATGATTATTTTCAAACCGCGGAGCCTTGGTTTGTTTATCCAGAAGTCAAGGAAACTTTAGCCAAATGGCAAAATCAAGGTTGGGAATTAGCGGTGTTATCAAACTTTGATTCTCGTCTTTATCCTGTATTAGAAGTTCTCGGTTTATCCCATTTTTTTAATTCAGTTACTATTTCTACTGAAGTGGGTTTCGCGAAACCAGATGTTAATATTTTTCTCGCCGCGTTACAAAAACATGATTGTACTCCTGACACCGTGTTACATATTGGCGATAGTTTTAAGGCTGACTATTTAGGCGCGAAAAATGCCGGAATGCAGGCGATTTGGTTAGATAGAGACGGTGATGCTCACACGCGATCGAACTCTATCCCTCCCCAAGACTACGCGCTCAGTCTCGAATTTTTAGACCTTGCTTGACATTTGTAACACAATGTGTTACAGTTGATTCTATTACGATGAGGACTTATTTTTTCTCATCGTGCTATTGTCGTGTGTTTTTTTTTGAACCACAAAGGCACAGAGGGCACAGAGGAAAGAAAAGAAAGAGACACTTAATAAAGAAAAAGTCTAGGCAACAGATTTGTATTAAGAAACCGGGTTTCTTGTCAAAAAAATACATTTAGTGCAGAATTTCCCAAAGAAACCCTCTTCCTTCTTCCTTCTTCCTTCTTCCCTCTTCCTTCTTCCCTCTTCCTTCTTCC
>JBBITB010000141.1:0-9345 GCA_037440985.1 Microcoleaceae cyanobacterium bin_387 | reverse complement strand
ACGTCAAAGGCAGGCAGGATGCCTACCCTACAGTAGTTTTTGGAGAAGTCTATTACCCAATCCCCATTCCCCAATCCCCAATCACCAATCACCAATCACCAATTACCAATTACCAATGGGCCTATTTGACTTTCTTGAAAACCGATTAGATGAATTCCTGCGGAATAATCCTCACTTGGAGTTGCAAGCATTAGAGGAACAATTACGACAACAGGAAGACGATACACTACGATTAATTGCACAATTACAACGCCAAGAAAAAAAATTACAAGAAGATATCCTAAAAACCGCGAAGGAAGTACAACTTTGGCATAGTCGCATTGACAAAGCTAAAACCGCAAATCGACTTGATTTAGCCCATGCTGCCCAAGAGCGAGAAGCCTCTTTATTGCGTCAAGGAAATCAGCAATGGGGACAAATGAAAGGAGTTCAAGATCGTACTGAAAAAGCCAAAGAATTATATCGTCAAATTCAACTAAGACGGAAAGAAGTACAAGCTAAATACGCCGAAGCTGAGGCAAATCGACATAATAATTCCACCGAACAACAGTGGGACACCAGCGGATGGAATCAAAAGAAAACTGCTCGTACAGGGAGTCAATTTGATACCTTAGATGAACAATTTAAACGATTAGAAATGAATGATGAATTAGAACAAATGAAACGCAATCTAGGCAAATAAATATCCCGATTTCTTTTGAAGGAAGAAACCGGGTTTTAAGAGATATTTGGAAATAATTTAGTGTGGGGGATCTGCGGTGGTTGTTGCCGGTTTTTTTTGATTTGAAATCATTTCTTGATCTTGCATTGCCAATAACTCTGGAACTGTGACAAATTCATATCCCTTTTTTTTCAATTCATCAATCATTTTCGGTAATGATGTCACAGTCTTTGAGCGATTTCCGCCCCCATCGTGCATCAGCACAATGCCGCCACCATTCGCTTGACGTAAGACATTCTCCAATAAAGATTCGGCAGAGGAACGCCAATCTAAAGAATCAACAGACCACATAATAATTGCATATTTTTGCTTTTGGGCATAATCTACTAATCCATTGGTAAGAATACCACCAGGTGGACGAAACATTGAGACTTTTACACCTGTTTGTTCTTGAATTAAAGCAGAAGTCCGCTCAATTTCACGCGAAGCTCCTTCTTCATTATATTTATAATATTGATGACTCCAACTGTGATTGCCGATCGCGTGGCCTTGTGCGACGACTTTTTTACCGAGGGCGGGATTAGCTTGTAAATATCTCCCTACCCAAAAAAAGGTGGCTTTAATATTATTCTTTTTCAAAACATCTAAAATTTGGGTGGTGCTTTCAGGCCAAGGGCCATCATCAAAAGTTAAAGCTATTACTTTCTTCTGTGATGGTAACTTAGCTTGACTCACTATCGCTCCCTGAAACCTTTCTGGCATTAAAACATTAAAACGTTGTTCGATCTTCTCGATCGCGCTTTGGGAACCCTCTACTCGTTGCGCGATGCTGTCTTGAAGCAAAACCACTTCAGGTATAGTTTTTGACGGTTGGGATTTACCCAGAGTCAGACTCTGGCTCCCTTGTTTACTCCCTAAGCTGATTGGCAATAGCACACCCAAAGTAAAAGCACCCGCGGCCGCGAAAAAAGCCGCGGTAAACGTCCGGCGCTGCCGCACCAAGGGATTTGATTCTGTCACGTTAATTTCTCCTTCACACCTTTCCAGTTTATTTTAGATTGGTCAAGGTGAATTCTCAATGTAGTTTCTGTGACAATAAACCCTGATTTTGTCATAATACAAACAGAAGCATACAAAATCCTGACTCCTTGGTGACGCTTTCAGTGCCATCAAAAAGTCAGGATTTAAGTTTCTCTCTCCCAAGAAAGAGCCTGATATCACGCCTTGATTTTGTCTTTATTGTTCCGCGGTTGCCAATTCGGTGCTACCCGCAGTGCGACGACGAGTTAGGGTATTGAAAAGCATGACACCAATAGCCTTAATCAAATTCCCTTCTAACTCGTTAAACATCTTCATATTCATGCCAAACGCGGCATTGGCTTCATCGACAATACGATCAGCCGTCGCGTCATCTACAGGTAAATCATTCATCGCCTGACGATACATATTTTTGAAGGCTTTTTCGTCAGAAATAGTCGGAAATTCATAGAAAGCAGTACCTTTACCATCAGATAATTTCATCGCGGTGACGGCAATACCCTTCAGAATTTGACCCCCCGATAAATCTCCCAAATAACGGGTATAAGAGTGAGCCACTAACAATTCTGGAGCATTAGCAGAGACTTCCTGAATGCGAGAGATATAAGCTTGAGCCGCGGGAGATGGAGCCACTACATCACGCCAATTAGCACCCCAGTAGTAAGATAAATCTTGCTCCAGATTGTGTTTGCGATTTAATTCTGGGAAGTAAATTTTAGACACAATCGGATGTTCCCGATTGCGCTCCATTTCTTCTTCGATCGCGGAATACACGAAATAGAGATTTCCCACTAATTTGCGGTAAGAGCTCTTTTCGACGACACCCTTTAAAAAACACTTGACAAAACCGACATTTTCTGCCATTGAGTGCGATTTTTTCGTACCCTCACGCAATTTCGTCGCTAAGTTACTGCTCATGCTAAGTTTCCCGTTTAAATGCTGAATCTTAGTCCCTATCGTGAGACCATGAAAATTTCTCGTTGTCTTTTAGCTTAAAACGATTTGATGAGAATGTGTATTAAGATTTATCACAATTAGGGAAAAGGGCATCATCGTCCATCCTCTCAAGGTGGTAGCTCTGAGGTTTCAGAAAACAAAAATCTATTCTTGAACTACTTCCACCTCTTTCACCCTTACCATGATCTCATCACCCCCTCTCTTCACTCTCTTGGGCAAATCTCATATTCCTTCGTGTCTTTAGTGTCTTTGTGGTTTCATCTCCCCAAAAAATCGCGCCTCTTCTCAAAAAAAGCGCGATCGTCTATTACATAAACCTCGACAGTGGTTGAGGTTGTTAATGGCAAAAACCATTAATGTTATTGCTTCTTCCTTCGTGTCTTTGTGTCTTTGTGTCTTTGTGGTTTCTCATTTTCGTAAATTGGTAGTGGGAGCGTCTCGCTCCCTATGAGATTCCGTCTGAGCGAGACGCTCCCACTGCATTTTTTGGCAAATGTGAGATGCTCCCGCTTTACATAAACCTCGACAGTGGTTGAGGTTGTTAATGGCAAAAACCATTAATTTTCTTCCTTCTTCCTTCTTCCTTCTTCCTTCTTCCTTCTTCCCTCTTCCTTCTTCCTTCTGCAATAAAATCCATCATTATTAAGCCGGATTAGCTTGGGCTTTTTGTTGCAGTAAGCGCAAAATTGATGCTTTTTCTAATATTCCTACCACAACCCCATTACTCTCAATTACAGGTAATTCTTGTACCTTTAATTGCTCTAACAACGTCACCACTTCTAATAAGTTTTGTTCCGGTTTCACCGTTTTGCTAAATTCTACAGGTTTGATCAGTGATTTTACCGTTACTTCCGGCCATTGAGATGTGGGAATACTTTTCAGATCATCAACCGCGATCGCGCCTTGTAATTTCCCTTCACTATCCACCACTAAGAATCGTTGCCAATTTTTTTGACCGATCACATAATTATTAGCAAAATCACGCAGAGATAAACCTTCAGAAATAATCGGACTATTGGGTGTAATCGCATCCATCGCGTTTAATCCAGATAATTCATTTTGAATCGTCGCAGATTGGGCAAATTGACCGGCATTTTGTAACAAGAAAAAGCCGATTAAAATATTCCAAAAACTTCCAAATAATCCCGATATAATCGCAATTACTCCAAAGACTTGACCGACTCTACCCGCAAAAATCACACCTTTATAGGGGTTTCCTGTGAATTTCCAAACCGCGGATTTGAGGATATTTCCCCCATCTAAAGGTAAACCCGGAATTAGGTTAAATAATCCTAGGGCTAAGTTGATTGAAGCTAATAACCCTAAAATTGCAGCAAAAGGTCCTGTAATTCCTGTGCTAATACCAATTAGCGTTAATATTCCACAGAGCAAAAGACTCACTAAGGGTCCCGCGATCGCGATCCCAAAAGCCTCCCCAGGTGTCTTTGATTCGCGATCGAGACTCGCTAAACCTCCAAACAAAAATAACGTTATTGATTTCACGTCAATTCCCTGTTTAATGGCAACAAAACTATGTCCTAATTCATGGGCAATAACCGAAGCAAACATTAATAATGCCGTGATTAAACCTAATCCCCAAGGCAATAAACTCCCTAATTCTGGAAATTGATTCGCCAAGCCATTACTATATGTATATGTCACTAAGGCAAGGACGAAAAACCATGAAAAATTGACATAAAATGGGATACCAAAGAGGGTCCCGACGCGAAAATTACCGTTCATAATTGCCTACCTTATTTTATTCTAGGAGAGGCTTTTCTCTCTGTATTTCCTAAATGTAACGGATTGTAAAGAAAAGGGGGAATGGGTAATGATGTAGTATTCTCCGCCCTTTTTCGTTCGGTTATGATGGTGCTAATTAGCGCCTGCCAGGGATTAAAATCCCTGTCTCATAACTGAAGTCCTCGCATATAGGACTAAATATCTGAAAATTTTTCGGATTAGGGTATTGACAAAGGCGACATTTTGTGATACAAATTCTTGAGATTATGGCAAAGTTAGTCTATAAAGTGTCATGGTTAAGTGAAAACCAAGTGGTTAAATATCATTTGGAGGTTAGGTAAAAGCGTTGATTTGCCAAAGTGTAATTAGTTGACACGCATCGCGGCTCCGAGGTACTTTTTCCCCTTGATTTAACCGCAGATGAACGCAGATGAACACAGATGTTTTTCCCATTAATGGCTTTTTTCCGATTCGGGTATTGACAAATTTCTCTTTTTGTGTTACAGAGCCTTTGAGGTGACGACAAAACTTTTGACACGCGATCACGGCTCCGAGGTACTTTTTCCCCTTGATTTAACCGCAGATGAACGCAGATGAACACAGATGTTTTTCCCATTAATGGCTTTTTTCCGATTCGGGTATTGACAAATTTCGCTTTTTGTGTTATATAGCCTTTGCGGTTAGGGCAAAAGTTTTGATTTGCCAAGGTGTAATTTTTAGGTTGACACACGATCGCGCTTTTTCGAGTAAATCAACCTCAGCTAAAATTTGCCATTGCCCTTCTGGGGTTAAAGAGAGATTGGAGTATTTCCCTTCCGACTCATAACACCGCAAAATCCAGACATTCTCCTCCTCCTCGGCTTGTTTTAATGCCATTAAGACTAAACTCTCATCCCCTAAATCTAAAAATTTTCCCTCTCCTTGATTCTCCTGCTTGTCGATAGAATTACCGTATAAACCAGTTAATTGTGAGGATGAGAGGTAAACTTTTAAGGGTAAATTAAAGGCATAACCCTGTTGTACAGTTTTGGAGTCTTGCCAGTTTCCTTGATGGGGATAGACACCATAGGAAAAATGATGAAAACCTTGATCCGCGTTCGGATCAGGCCATGTACTTCCTCTTAATAAACTGAGTCTTAATTGATTGGGTGTCGCGTCATAGCCATATTTAGAATTATTAAGCAAACTAACACCATATTCATGATTACTCATGTCTGCCCAACGTAACGCGCTTACTTCCCATTTCGCTTTTTCCTGTGCAGTTTTGGGTTGAGTCGTGCGCGCGATCGCGCCTGATGCTATTTCATAATTAACAAAGTCAACATTGAGGTTAAAATTAAAGGCGGCTTTGACGAAAACATGAGTTTCTTGCCAATTCACTTTAGTTTCTATCCGCAACAAGGGTGAAGCCACGTCAAGAATGTAGTCTTGGCAAAAGTCGGAATTAGCAATTTTGCGAATCACTCGTATCCGTTGACGAATTTCGCCATTTTCTATCCATTCAATCGAGAGGAGGGTAGGTGCGGGTAAAGGATAATTTTCATAATTGGGATCGATATTCCACGCGTCCCAATATTGGCCACTATCCGCGAAAGCTTGTAAAAGATTACCTCCATTTTCATTAAGGGTTTCCCTTTCATTCGCTTTATTGTAAAGACTGATTAAATTACCAGTTTTTTCGTCAATTGTTACGCGTAAAGCCGTATTTTCTAACACCCATTCTTTGCCAGCAAAATTATTTTCTTGACCAAGTGCGTTCTCCTGTGCTACACTAAAAATAAAATTGTCATTTCCTGTGCATTTTTCGGTTTGGGGTGTTTTTTTCGGGGTTAACCAGAAAACACGATATCCCAGAGAGGGGATATCAGGGGCTAAAAATAAGAGACAAGCACAGTCATTGAGCTCAGAAAATTGGGTTGGGGTTTCTTCTCCGAGTGCATTATAGACACGGAAACTCTCTTGAGTTGTGGGGAGAGGGATAGAGACAACTTCCGAGCGAATCCAGTTAAGGGAATTAAAGATGATAATGGGTTTCGCGTGAAGATGGGGAGGAGTAGGGAGAGAGAGATGGGATGTCAGAGACGCGATCGCGTTTTTTAGGATTTCTTCTCCCTTTTCAGTCACCTGTTGCCAAGTGGGGTTAACTTCTTCATAGACTTCGGGGATAGAAGTACCCGGTAAGATGTCATGGAATTGGTTAAAGAGAGTTTGTTTCCACGCGGTTTCGAGGGCAATTTTGGGATAAGGGAAATTCGCGAAAATAGACGCGAAGGTAGAAAATAATTCAGCTTCGTATAATAAGCCTTCGCTGTAACGATTCCAGTATTTTTGCTCCGCGTGAGTCGTGTAACAGCCTCGATGAAATTCTAAATACAATTCATCTCGCCAAACCGGTAAATTTTCCTTATCCTGATTATCGGTAAGCGTGGGATGGGCTAAGTAGCGCGATCGAGTTTCGTCGTTTTCTTTTATCGTGGTATCAGTGAGGGAGTCTAACTCACTATCAGATAGAAAAGTTTCCCCTCCCAAGGATAAGGTATCACTCCTTAAGGAAGTCGAGTTTGTCTCCCGAGGATAGACTTCTCCAGAAATAACAGTAGGGTAGGAATCCCACCTGCCTTTGACGTGATTTTTAACAGATGTCTTATGTATAGATATTCCCCGCGTGGATAAGACATCACTCCTTAAAGAAGTCGAATCGTCTCTCTCTTCATCTATAGATATCTCGCTTTGGAGGGATAAGGTATCACCCGTTAAGGAAATCGAGTCATCTCTCTCTTGATATATAGATGATGTCTCTCTTAGGATGGATAAAAAATCACTCGCAAGGGAAGTCGAATCTTTCTCACCCTTATCTATCGATGTCTCTCTTTGGGGGGATAAGACATCACTGGCAAGGGAAGTAGAATCTTTCTCCCTTGGCAAAGATAAGAAATCATGGGCAAGACTTGTCGAGTCTTTCTCCAGTTGAGAGGATAAAAAATCACTCGCAAGGCAAGTCGAGTCTTTCTCATCATTATCTATAGATGTATCCCCTTGGGAGAATAAGACATCACTGGCAAGACTTGTCGAGTCTTTCTCAGTTGGCAAGGATAGGCTATCACTCCTTAAGCAAGTCGAGTCGTGTTTCTCATATATAGACATATCCCTTGACAACGATAAGGAATCACTCGCCCTGAAAGTCGAGTCATCTCTCTCCTTATATATAGATGTATCCCTTGGTAAGGATAAAAAATCACTGACTGGAGTTATCAAGTCTTTTGGCGGTTGAGAGGATAAGACATCACTCCCAAGGGGAGTCGAATCTTTCTCACCCTTATTTATAGATGTATCCCCTTGGGAGAATAAGACATCACTGGCAAGACTTGTCGAGTCTTTCTCAGTTGGCAAGGATAGGCTATCACTCCTTAAGCAAGTCGAGTCATCTCTCTCCTTATCTATAGATGATGTCTCTCTTGGAAAGGATAAGAAATCACTCCCAAGGGAAGTCGAATCTTTCTCGGTTGGCAAGGATAGGCTATCACTGGTTAAGGAAGTCGAGTCGTGTTTCTCATATATAATAGACATATCCCTTGACAACGATAAGGAATCACTCGCCCAGAAAGTCGAGTCGTCTCTCTCCTCATATTTATATATAGATGTCTCGCATCCCAAAGATAAGGAATCACTGGTTAAGGAAATCGAGTCGTCTCTCTCCTCATATTTATATATAGATGTATCCCCTTGGGAGAATAAGACATCATTGACTTGACTTGTCGAGTCTTTCTCAGTTGGCAAGGATAAAAAATCACTCGCAAGGGAAGTCGAATCTTTCTCATATTTATATATAGATGTATCCCCTTGGGAGAATAAGACATCACTGACAAGAGTTGTCGAGTCTTTCTCCCTTGGCAAGGATGAGCTATCACTGGCAAAGGAAGTCGAGTCATCTCTCTCCTTATCTATAGATGATGTCTCTCTTGGGAGGGATAAAAAATCACTCGCAAGGGAAGTCGAATCTTTCTCACCCCTATCTATAGATGTATCCCCTTGGGAGAAGAAGACATCACTGGCAAAGGAAGTCGAATCTTTCTCCGTTGACAAGGATAAGACATCACTGGCAAGAGAAGTCAAGTCGTCTCTCTCTTCATATATAGATGTATCCCTCGGTAAGGATAAAAAATCACTGACTTGAGTTATCGAGTCTTTTGGCGGTTGAGAGGATAAGAAATCACTCCCAAGGGAAGTCGAATCTTTCTGCCAAGGCAAGGATAAGCTATCACTGGCAAAGGAAGTCGAGTCGTCTCTCTCCTTATCTATAGATGTATCCCTCCGTAAGGATAAAAAATCACCGACTTGAGTTATCAAGTCTTTTGGCGGTTGAGAGGATAAGAAATCACTCCCAAGGGAAGTCAAATCTTTCTCACCCTTATCTATAGATGTATCCCCTTCGGAGAATAAAAAATCACTGGCAAGGCTTGTCGAGTCTTTCTCCCTTTGGGAGGATAAGGTATCACAGCTTAAGGAAGTCGAGTCGTCTCTCTCCTTATATATAGATGTATTCTTTGGGAAGTTTAAGGAAGTCGAGTCATCTCTCTCTTCATATATAGACATATCCCTTTGAGAGGATAAGACATCACTGGTTAAGGAAGTCGAGTCGTCTCTCTCCTTATATATAGATATATCCCCCCGCCCGGATAAAAAATCACTGGCAAGGGAAGTCGAATCTTTCTCATCTTTATCTATAGATATATCCCCTTCGGAGAATAAGACATCACTGGTTAAGGAAGTCGAGTCGTCTCTCTCTTCATATATAGATGTATCCCTCGGCAAGGATAAGAAATCACTGGCTGGGCTTGTCGAGTCTTTCTCCCTTGACAAGGATAAAAAATCACTTCCAAGACTTGTCGAGTCTTTCTCACCATTATCTATAGATGTATCCCCTTGGGAGAATAAAAAATCACTGG
>JBBITB010000140.1:0-9561 GCA_037440985.1 Microcoleaceae cyanobacterium bin_387 | reverse complement strand
TTGTGGGTGTTGGTGTGGGTGTGGGTGTTGGGGTTGGTGTGGGCGTTGGTGTTGGGGTTGGTGTTGGCGTTGATGTTGGGGTTGGTGTTGGGGTTGGGGTTGGTGTCGGTTGACTCACCACAACTTGAAACACATCACTGGTGGTGGCTTTTCCATCGGTCGCCTTTACTTTTACCTTCACACTCCCGATGTCGGACGAGCCCGGTGTACCACTAAAGGTACGAGTCGTGGAATCAAATTTTAACCACGTTGGTAACGCGTTTCCGTTTTCTTGGAGCGCTGTGTAGGTTAACGGATCTTTATCCGCATCGGTAAATGTATCCGCGGGGAAGGTATAATTAAACGCCTTCGTCACCGTCGCCGCTTGCGCCGTCATCGCATTATTAACGATCGGCGGGTTATTCTTACTAACTATGTAGGTCTGTCCGGTAAAGTCTCCATTGATTAGACCCGCTCCCCCTAGAGGCTCTTGGATGACATTAACGATACTGTCATCATCGACTAAATTGAGTTGGACAGTTCCATCTCCAGTTCCCGTCTTCACTGACACCTGATAGGTTTTGGCATCAATGGGGGTGACTGAATCCAAGCTGGCTCCAGTCACGCCAGTGGTGAGTAGCTTGAAGTCCGCAGCATTGACTCCTGTGACATCCAGATTAAAGGTGACTAAATAATTCACCGTCCCCGCTTTGGTGGGATTGGCATCAAGTCGGGTCATCCCTCGGACGTAGGGACCGACGGGATTAAACGTCACTTCGTTATCCTTACTGGTACTGGCGATATTCAGATTTCCTGCCACATCTGTGAGTACACCCGCGTTAATACTCGCGATCACCGTTCCGGCTTTGGTCATCCCACTCACCGCGAGATTATAGGTTGTCCCTTTGGGATCTCCCGTTACTGTTGCCTGAGTCGCTCCCGCGGTTCCACTTAATGTCACGCTTGTATCATCAAATCCGGTGACGGGTTCGCTAAATTCCACAGTGTAGTTAATCAGGCTATTCACGGTCGGATCGACTTGACTACTGGCTTGATTAATCGTGACGGTGGGTGGGGTTGTGTCGATGGTGATGTTGGCGGTTTCAGTCGCGCTACTGAAGACACTAGATGTGGTGTTTTTGGTTTGGTCGTCTGTGTAGTTCGCGGTACTGCCGTTGGTGCCGGTGATTTGATCCCACGCGGCAAAGGCGATCGCGTCAGAGATAGTTCCACCAAAGCCTGTATTGGGGACAAATCGGATTTTGGTGGTGGCATCACTAGCCAGGAGTAGGGCGTTGGTGGGGGATACGGTGGGGGTATCATTCCAGGTGGTGCCGTCGGTAGTGTATTGCCATTTGCCGTTGTTGGTATCTAAGGCTGTGATCGCGATGCCTTGTTTCGCGTTGGTGTTGGGGTCGGTGATTTTGTTACCGCCCATGTTAGTGATGATGGTGCTGATTAATGTGCCCGGACTGTTACTGTCGTTCAGGTCTTGGGCGTTGAGTGTAGGTGTGCCTGTGTTGTCTAGGACGGGGGAGTCGTTGACTAGGACTGTAACTGTGGTGGGGGTGCTGTTTCCGGTGCTGTCTTTCGCGGTGTAGGTGAAGGTGTCTAAACCGTTGAAGTTGGCTTTGGGGGTGTAGAGGATGTCTCTTTTGGGGTCAATGGCAATAGACCTGACTGCGCTATCCGCATTCGGCTTGAAGGTAGCATCGGCGACACCTGTTGTCGGGTTTAATTTGGCGATTCCGATGCCGGATTGTCTGCCGATGGTGGTGAAAGATCCGCCCACTATAAGGTTGGCACTGCTGTCTATGGCGATATCTAAGACTGTACCACTCGCATCTGGGTTGAAGGTGGCATCGGCGACACCTGTTGTTGGGTTTAATTTGGCAATTTTGTTGCGGGTTTGTCCACCGATGGTGGTGAAAGATCCGCCCACTATGGGGTTGCCACTGCTGTCTAGGGTGATATCTAAGACAATATTATTCGCATCTGGGTTGAAGGTGGCATCGGCGACACCTGTTGTCGGGTTTAATTTGGCGATATAGTTGCGGGTTTGTCCGCCGATGCTGATGAAAGTGCCGCCCACATAAATCCAGTCATTGATAATCGCGGTACCATTGCTGGGGGGGGTAACGATGCTTTCGACGTTGAGCCTGCCGCTGCCGATGTCGTTGCCTAAAACATTGATCGCGGTGGATCTGGGAGTGGCACTGACGAGAATGTTTTTGTTATCTGCCGTGCCTGTTGGTGCTAGGGTGTAGCTGTAGTTGGGAAAGTTTAGGGGTTGGGTTTCGATGTTTCCCTGTTTTACTTCTAATTCCCAGTCTCCCCCTAATGCTTGGTTTCCGGTTTTGTTATTGGATGCGGCAATATCTGCGCCTGTTAATTGCTGTAGATTTTGGATAAATTGTAATCCCGTGTCTCCGGCGGCTACGTTACATCCATATAAGAGGATATCGGCATTGGGTGTGAGGGCGGTTTGCCACTTTTTTAATTCTTCTTGATATTGGGTTAAATTTTGCTCTTGGAGGGTGGTATTACCTAGGTACAAACTACCTGGGCTACCGTGGGAGATGATTTGTACCGATTCGATGTTACTTTTACTCGCCAGCACTTCCGTGATTTGCACAATGCCATCGGTATTTTCATTTAAAATGACAATTTCGGAGTTGGGCTGATCTGCGATCAGGCTTTGATAATTTTTTACAGAAGGATCAATAAATATAATCGAGTGAGTCATGGTAGTTATTGCTTCCTGATGTTTTTGTACAGTTTTTTTACGGCAGTTTGCTTCCCTCTATCGGGCGGGCTTCGTGGAAATTGAAGCATCGCTCAATGGTGATTGAGATATTGTTCGGCGCCAAAAGTTGCCCCGGATTCACCGGATTTCTACCAAAGCGCGATCGTTCTGGGTTATTTTATGGCACTTTGGGGCGTTTGACTAGGCATCCCCCCCTGTCACCGCAGGCGGGGGTTCTGAGTTGGCCATCAGAAACTGGGTTTCTTGCCACAGACTTCTCGCTCTGTCGAGGTTTTCGATGAGAAACCCGGTTTCTCGCAGGGGGCGCGCGATCAGAAACCGGGTTTCTTGCCACAGACTTCTCGCTCTGTCGAGGTTTTCCCAAGAAACCCGGTTTCTTAATTCCCCGGATCAAACAACAATTTGCTCCTCTTTTTTATGAGTAACAGAGGAATTATCAAGGGGACACTTTACGGACATTTCCCCCAAAGAATCCGTTAAGGTTGTTTCATCTTTATAATGCCGAGGAGTTTCCAACAATAACCGCCAAGCTTCACCCGCGTCCACCAAATTCATGCGATCGGGATAGTACATTTCTAATAATTCTTGAACCAGAGGATAATAATCAGAGTTAATGCTAGGAAAAACATGATGCTCTGTGTGGTAAGAAAAATTAAAGTGCAATAGATCAAACAAAGGATGTACCCGGATAGAAACACTATTGATCAAGGGATCATTAACCTCAGTCATCCGACAAGCCAGATGATTTGTATAGATATAAAACATCCCCCCCGCGTGACCTAATGCAATGGGCAAGAAATAGGCAAGAGCCAGTTTAAGAGGATGAAAGTCAAGATAGAATAAGATGCCCAAATGAAGACTTAGAATTGCCAGACATTCCAGAGCAATGATCCACCGATCTTTCGGAGTGACGGTAAAGGCTGCGGGAACATAATCGACACTGGTATCATTAAAAAATAACACCGAAGAAACATTACGAAAATCATGAACTCCCCAGGCGGTTCCCATACCAAAAATGAACCAAAAGCGATTAACTTCAATGGAAGGAGCAAAGAGATTATGAATCCATTTCCCCCAAGTATTCGGTTGCTCGTAGAGGTAATTGCGATCGGGATCGGCTAAAGAATTTGTGTTATTGTGATGAACACGATTATGAAGAGATTTCCACTGAGTAGGAGGCATCCACCACAGACTTAAACTTAGCAAACTAATTAGATAAGTAAAACTGGAGTGTTTTTGAACACTACCGTGAAGAAGATCATGGGTACTAAATAATAAGACGATGACACTATTAGCCATAATCAGGGCTAAGGGTAAATACAGCCATAAAAGATAGACGGGCCACTGATCAAGATGATCCGCGATCGCCCATCCCAGTAGCAAAATCCCCAGATTGATCAAGAGTATAACTAATTTACTGGGATCAGGATCGAAGGCCTCCGATGGTAATAATGGACGTAATTTTTTAACATATACAGAGTGGGGGATTAACACTTGCTGATCTACAAAATTCATGCTGGGGTCTGATTATTTTTCTGTCCGTAGAATAATAACAGAAAAACCGCAATTAAGCTAGAGATTAGAAAAAAAATTTTGACGATGCTTAGAGAATCCCTTGAGAATGTGGCACGGGAATATTTAGTTGATAACAGAGAGACGCGCCTCTCCTTGCTTCCATAAAAATCCAAAATCATCTGCGTTTATCTGCGTTTATCTGGGGTTTCAAACAAAAAAAGGTTTTCCCCTAGGAGAAAACCCAGATCCTTATTTAACTTAAATTCATCCCAAAAATAAGAGATTATTCGCCATAATGCTCGACGGAAACTTTACCCCGAAAAACAATGTATTGGTAGATGTTGTAAAACAACATAATCGGGATAAGAAAACCAATGAAGATAATCATAAATACCAAGGCACTTGGGGAAGCCGCCGCTTGGTAAATAGTGATTTGTGTCGGAATAATGTAGGGAAAAACAATCAATCCTAAACCCAGAAAAGTCAGGAAAAAAATTAGGATAGTCCAGATAAAAGGAGTCCTTTCCTCCTGGTTTTTAATGCTTTGAAGGAGCAGCCAAATTAATAGGACTCCCAGCAGGGGTATGACAGAAAAGATATAAACCAGGGGTGGATCGAATAACCTTGCCCGCGCACTTTCGGAAAAAATAGGAGTCGCGATCGTAATCAAAACCGCTCCAAGCAGTGTAGTAATAGCGGCAATTTTAGCCGTGCGATAATGAGTCTTTTGTAGTTCCCCCTCCGTCTTCATAATTAAATAAGTCGAACCAATCAAAACATAACCTTGAATGAGCGTCAAAGCGACTAAAATTGACCTCCAAGTTAGCCAGTCCCAAGTTGTACCAATAAAGTGTCCCGCGTGATCAACAGTAATTCCTTCGAGTACCCCACCGAGAGCCAAACCTTGAGCGAACGCGGCTAAAAAACTGCCGCTACCAAAAGCATAATTCCAAAATAACTTTCGGTAAGAATGTTCGCGAAACTCAAAGGCAACCGCGCGAAAAATCAACCCGAATAACATCAACATAATGGGGATGTAAAGGGCATTTAAAATCGTACCGTAAGCCAGAGGAAATGCACCAAAAAGAGCACCACCCATTAATACCAGCCAGGTTTCATTGGCATCCCAAACATTACCCAAACTCGTCATTAGAATGCTGCGTCGTTCATCATCTGAAGTCGTTAGTGACAAAATTCCTACACCTAAGTCAAAACCATCTAGCATGACATAGAGCAAGAGAAAAAGAGCCAAAATTA
Organism: Microcoleaceae cyanobacterium bin_387; assembly: GCA_037440985.1. Taxonomy (GTDB): domain Bacteria; phylum Cyanobacteriota; class Cyanobacteriia; order Cyanobacteriales; family Microcoleaceae; genus JBEDKD01. The sequence continues at coordinate 4,043 of JBBITB010000140.1, read as the reverse complement.
CAAACCAGACTTGGGGAAGAAAATGCTCTAAAGCTGTCATTAAACCTCCTATTGTTGTGCTTCTGTTGGACGGCGATCGGGAATATGTTGTGCTAATGTTGTCTCGATCGCGGGTTGATTATCTCTACCCGGCACAGGCAGACTTAAGTTAGGTCCCTGGCGAATAATCCGACTGCCAAAATACAAGGTACAAACCAATAGAAAACTATAGATCAAAGCAAAGCTAATCAGAGATACCAAAACATTACTCGCAGGTATAGCAGAAACAGCATCAACAGTGCGGATTTGCCCATAAACCGTCCAGGGTTGCCGTCCAACACAACGCACAATCCAACCCGATTCTACGGCAATATATCCCAGAGGAGCCGCTAAAATCCAAGCACCCATTAGCCAAGTTTGCTGAGTAATATTATCTGGTGAAAGCTTACCCCGTAGCCACTGCAATACACTGAATGCCATCAATCCCGCGAAGTAAAAACCAATCGCAACCATAATGCGGAAGGAATAGTAAATTAAACCCACCATACGAGGTCGATCTTCAGGTTTCCATTCCTTCAAACCCAGAACCGGTTCGGATAGTTTTGGTTTAAATTCTAATATCAATCCCAAGGCATTAGGAACTGTAATCTCCCAGTCATTTTTTTCAGATTTTTCATTAGGTAAAGCTAGAGCACTCCAATCAGCAGTTTGTCCCGCGGGAATTGTTTCCCATTGAGCCTCCATCGCGGCAAGTTTAGTGGGTTGGTAGTGATAGACTTGTTCTGCACTCAAATGTCCGATATACAGTTGTAAAGGAGTCACCGCGATCGCTGCCACTAAGACAATCTTCAAAGACTTGGTAAAAAAAGCTTCATGGCGCTTATTCAAAATATACCAAGCACTAATACCACCAATAACAAATAGCGAAGTTTCCAAAGTCGCAAAAAACATATGGAGAACGCTATTAACCATAAAAGGGTTGAGGATAGCCTGAAAATAATCCGCAACGATAAACTTGCTATTAACAAATTCCCCACCCGCGGGAGTTTGCAACCAAGAATTAGCCACTAAAATCCAGAACGTAGATAGATTAGCACCAAAGGCAACCATGATCGTCGCGAGATAGTGAATGACAGGATTAACGCGCCCCCAGCCAAACAACATGATACCTAAAAAACCCGCTTCTAACATGAATGCCATCGAGCCTTCAAAGCCTAAAATGCTACCAAAAAAATCTCCTACCGCTTCCGAGAATGGAGCCCAATTAGTCCCAAATTGAAATTCCATTGGGATACCGGAAGCAACACCAATACCGAAATTAAGCACATAAAGCTTTGCCCAAAAACGAGCATGATGATAATAGTCAGGATTGCGAGTTTTCAGCCACATTCCTTCAACTATAACAAGATAAATGCCCATCCCTGTTGTGAGCACAGGCCAGAGCATATGGAAGATAGCTGTCAGTGCAAATTGCATCCGCGACAGCACCACGGTATTAGAGAGAAAGTCCATGTCTGTCCTCAGTGAATTAGCCAAACCTTATCCATTGACATTGGCAATTATATAGTATGCAAACAAAAAAACCGGGTTTCTGACATCAGACTCTTCGCTCAAATGTCATGAATTCGTGAAGAAACCCGGTTTCTGCCTCATCAAAAATCATCTGCGTTTATCTGCGGTTTCAAACAAAAAAAAGGTTTTCCCCTTAGAGAAAACCCCCTTTATTTCAACTAATTAATAACTCTTACATTTTCGTACCACATTCAGGACAGAACTTATTATGAGCCTCATTTTCCGCCCCACAACTAGGACAATAAATAATTTGTGGTCCCGCCTTGGGAGTTTTCGGTTCAGGTAAACCAATCATCTGAGCATTACTCTTACCTGGTGCTACCATTGGATAACAATTCTCATCCCGTTTCACTTGTACATCTAATAAAACTGGACCGTTATAGGCCAACATAGACGCGATCGCGTCTTTCAACTCATCGTAATCAGAAACGCGTATTCCCTTCACACCAAAAGCCGTCGCCAACATAACAAAATCAGGCATTCCCGCTTCCATATCAGAAGAAGAATAACGCTCACCATAAAACGCCTGTTGCCACTGACGTACCATCCCTTGCCAACCATTATTAAGAATAACAGTTTTGACATTAATACCATATTTGGCAAGGGTAGCCAACTCCTGAATATTCATCTGAATACTAGCATCCCCGGCAACACAAATCACCTCTTCATCGGGTAACGCGACTTTTGCACCCATCGCGGCGGGCATACCATATCCCATCGTGCCTAAACCCGCGCTCGAAATCCAACGACGGGGGCCACTATTCAAAAATTGGGCGGCCCACATTTGATGTTGACCGACATCTGTGGTATAATACGCGTCCGGTGCTTGACGATCTAATTCCACTACCACTTCTTGAGGAGAAATGACATCCTCATAGTGAGGCACGGCTAAAGGATAATCTTCTTTCCAACGATTAATCCGATCTAACCAAGCCTTAGTTTGATTCGGACGCACTAAATCATTAATTTCGTGACAACGATGGAGAAGTTCCTGTAAAACGTGCTTGACATCTCCGACAATAGGAACTTCAGGAGCGCGGTTTTTACCAACTTCCGCGGGATCAATATCAATATGAATGACTTTCGCGCGCGCGGCAAATTCATCTAATTTACCTGTGACTCGATCATCAAAACGAGCTCCGACGGCAATTAATAAGTCACATTCCGTCACCGCGAAATTAGCATAGGCAGTGCCGTGCATTCCTAACATTTTGACGGATAAGGGATGATTTTCGTCAAAGATACCTTTACCCATTAAGGTTGTTGTCACAGGAAGTTGGAATAATTCTGCTAATTCCTTAATTTCCTGATAGGCATTAGCCGCGATCGCGCCACCGCCCACATATAATAAAGGTCGTAGAGCATCGCGTAATAAATTAATAGCTTGATTAATTTGACGAGGATTACCCTTAACAGTAGGACGATAACCCGGAATCCGCACCGAACTCGGTTCGACAGGAACATAATCAAATTCTTCTAAACCGACATCTTTAGGGACATCAATTAAAACAGGCCCCGGCCGCCCACTGCTGGCAATATGAAACGCCTCCGCGACAATACGCGCCATATCACGCGGATCACGCACGACATAAGAATGTTTAACAATAGGGAGAGTAATACCGTAGATATCAGTTTCTTGAAAGGCATCAGTACCAATAGCCGCACGGGGGACTTGCCCGGTAATAATAACCATTGGAATAGAGTCCATTTGGGCTGTCGCAATACCCGTGACTAAATTAGTCGCGCCGGGGCCCGAAGTCCCAAAGCAAACCCCCACTTGGCCAGTCGCTCGGGCATAACCATCAGCCGCGTGAGCCCCGCCTTGTTCATGTCTAACTAGAATATGTTGAATGCCACCTTCGGCCTCTGCGCGATAGAGTTCATCATAAATAGGGAGAATAGCACCGCCCGGATATCCAAAAATATGTTTGACACCGTGCCGTTTTAAACTATCAATTAACGCATAAGCTCCCGTTGCCCGTTTCGCCGCGACCCTGGTCTTTAGTTGCATGGCTGTTCCTCAAGCAAATCGTTGTATAGGTGTACACAAATTCCTTTATTTAATAATGATGCTCTAAAATCGATCGCCTTGCTACAAGAAACAAAATTTTACATTGGGAAACTAAGGGGACTGGGGACTGGTGACAAAGGGATTGGAGGTTTCACTATCGGAGGACGGAGGAGGGTCTGCGGTAGAGTCTTCTTCCTCATCCAGCAGTATTTCGGGGCTGGCGTCGGTGTGATGGGAAGGAAGGTCATCGGAGTCGGATAGAGTGTCCATCGCAAGGTCTTCGTCTTCCTCCGGAGCGTCTCTGTTTGATGGTTGGTTTGCTGGGTTCTGGTAGATGATGAGAGGAACGTTCGTGGTGCCATCGATATTCCCCTGCCGCGGTTTGGGTTTGCCCCTTGTGGGGAACGCCGGTGGTTTCGTGGATGCGGGTTCACCCTGTGCTTTTGGAGGTGCCTTCTTCTTGCGGGGAGGGTTCAATCTC
>JBBITB010000139.1:0-9992 GCA_037440985.1 Microcoleaceae cyanobacterium bin_387 | reverse complement strand
TCAAACCCTTATGCTGCCGTTGCCGTGCGTAAGTCCTATAATTGATAATTGTCAACTGTCAACTGTCAACTGTCAACTGTCAACTGTCAACTTCCTTCTTCCTTCTTGCCTAAATTAGTATGACTTCTGAAAAAGCTGTTGTTAAAAATGTGGTAATTATTGGCGCGGGAATGGGGGGACTCGCCACCGCGATCGCGCTTCGGGCCCAAGGAATTAACGTCGAAATTTATGAACAAGCGAAAGAATTATTACCCATTGGTGCGGGTATTACTCTTTTTCCCAATGGGTTAAAAACTCTGGCAAAAATTCAACCGGATTTAGTCGATTCTCTGATTTTATCAGGGAGTGAAACTCAAGGGGTAAATTTAAAAACGAAAACTGGACAATTATTAGGAAAAAATGAGATTTCTTTGAAATCTCGTTATGGTTTTCCGATGTTAAATATTCGTTGGTCTCTTTTACAGAGTATTCTTTTGAGTGCCTTACCCAAGGATATTATTCATCTCAATTATCGTTTGGTTGACTTTCATCAAAATGATGAAACTGTTGAGGTTGATTTTGATAATAATGAGACGATAAAAGCTGATTTGTTGATTGGTGCAGATGGTTTAAATTCTCGGATCAGAAGTAAACTTTTTCCTGATGATAAGCTGCGGTATGGGGGGAGAATGTCTTGGCGATGGGTGATTCCTTATCAAGATGAATTGTTATTACCCAATGAGGTATCTTTGATGACTTCATCGGATGGTAAAAATGTTATGTTAATTGATGTGGCTGGAGGTTATATTTTTGGGAGCGCGGGGGCTCTTTCTCCTGAGATTTCTCTCTCGGAAAACGCGATCGATAGGAAAAAGAGGGTTTTAACAGAGTTCGCAGATTGGTGTGAGCCTATTTCTGATATTATAGACGCGACAGAGCCTGAAGATATTGTCGAACGTCCGATTTTCGATCGCGCACCTGTTTCCCGTTGGAGTGAAAATCGAGTCACTCTTTTAGGAGACGCGGCTCATCCAATGGTACCCTCTTTAGGACAAGGTGCAAATACCGCGTTTGAAGATGGTTATATTTTGGCACAATGTTTGTGTCATAGTTCTAGTATTGAGGAGGCTCTCAGACTTTATGAGCAACAACGGGTACATCGTACACAAGTGATTCAATCTCGCAGTGCATTACAGGGAAGTCGCGCCTATGATCCCGATAGTGATAAATATTTACAAGGAGTAATGACACAAGCACAAATGAGTAATAATGAATACGAAGATTGGCTTTATAATTATCCTTTAACATCTGTATAAAGTTTATATCTCAGAAACTGGGGTTTCTGAATTTTTTACGTCTCATTTCCCAATTATTTCATCGAAAATACGATCAACTATGAGTAAATTTAGTGATGAATTAAAATTATTGTTACGATCGCGTTATCCCGTTATCTATATTCCGACACGAGAAGAGGAAAGGGTAGAAAGCGCGATCGCAGAGTGTGCCAAACAACAAGGCGATCGCGCCGTGTATATCTGGGATTTTGTCGATGGATATCAAGGAAATCCCAATGATACCGGATTTGGGAAAAGAAATCCTTTACAAGCATTAGAATTTCTGGAAAAATTACCAGTAAATGCTCCGGCTATCTTTATATTAAGAGATTTCCATCGCTTCTTAGAAGATATTTCCATATCTCGAAAATTGCGAAATTTAGCCAGATCACTCAAATCTCAACCCAAAAATATTGTCATTATTTCCCCTCAAATTATTATACCAGAAGACTTGAGCGAAATTATCACAGTTTTAGAATTTGCCTTGCCAAGTGTAGAAGAAATAAGAATAGAAATCGAACGTATAATTGCATCAATGGGACAAAAAATCGAAGGACGTTTCTTTGATGAAATTGTCCGAGACTGTCAAGGACTTTCCCTTGAGAGAATTAGAAGGATTTTAGCAAGAGCGATCGCGTCTCATGGAGAATTACAACCCGATGTGTTAGAATTAATATTAGCAGAAAAACGTCAAACCATTCGCCAAACCCAAATTTTAGATTTTTATCCCGCCCAGGAAAATATTTCCGATATTGGAGGTTTAGATAACTTAAAAGAATGGTTATTAAGACGAGGAAGTGCCTTTTCCGAACGCGCTAGACAATATGGTTTACCCCATCCAAGAGGCTTATTATTAGTAGGGATTCAAGGCACAGGAAAATCATTAACCGCCAAAGCGATCGCGCACCATTGGCATTTACCCCTATTACGTTTAGACGTAGGAAGACTATTCGCGGGATTAGTAGGAGAATCAGAGTCACGCACCCGTCAAATGATCCAATTAGCCGAAGCCTTAGCCCCTTGTGTATTATGGATTGATGAAATAGACAAAGCCTTTGCCGGATTAGATAGTAAAGGCGATGCCGGCACAACTAGCCGAGTTTTTGGTACATTTATCACATGGTTAGCCGAAAAAACATCCCCCGTTTTTGTGGTAGCAACCGCGAATAATATTCAATCATTACCCCCAGAAATGTTAAGAAAAGGAAGATTTGATGAAATTTTCTTTGTCGGGTTGCCAAACCAAGAAGAAAGACGTGCTATTTTTCAGGTACATTTATCAAGATTACGCGCTCATAACATCAAAAATTATGATATCGATCGCGTAGCCTATGAAACCCCTGATTTTTCCGGGGCAGAAATCGAACAAACTTTGATTGAAGCCATGCACATAGGTTTTAGCCAAAATCGGGATTTTACCACCGATGATATTTTAGAAGCCGCGAGTCAGATAATACCCCTAGCGCGTACAGCCCAAGAGCAAATAAAATTTTTACAAGAATGGGCAGCCGCGGGAAAAGCACGTTTAGCATCCAGAGATGACAGTCTTTCTCGTCGTCTCCAGGGATAAAAGGTGACAGTTGACAGTTGACAGTTGACAGTTGACAGTTGACAGTTGACAATTATCAATTACCGATTACCGATTACCGATTACCCTTTCCCTTAATTGTCATGTTATACAATCTGTTTAAATTTATAGTCGGTGTTTTCTTAGCCATAATTATTCTGACAGGTGCAAGTGTCACCGCGGCATTATACTTCGCGGCAAAATTAACCGCGTTACCCGAAAAACCCATTTATCCTAATGATAGTAAACCCGCGTCCTCAACAGTCACGAAAAAACCGACTACAGCCGCGAAGTTAAACACAAATCCGAGCCCGACTGCCCGCGTGACTCCCACGGAGATCCCGACGGCAACACCTACGCCAACAGCTACCCCTAGTGAGTCACCTTCTCCGTCTCCGAAACCGTTACCATCGGGAGCCTATCGTGCCACAGTGACACAACCTATCGGTTTAATTGTGCGTGATAAAGCAGATAATGACGCGAATCGAGTGGGAGGTGTCGGTTATAAAGAAGATATTATTGTTTTAGAAGAGTCCCCGGATAAAAGATGGCAACGGATACGAGTTAAAGAAGGGGAGCTCGAAGGTTGGGTAAAAGCTGGAAATACCGATCGCGCTACCACTCCCTCTACTACTCCCTAGAGCATTTGTGTTAAGAAATTTAGCAAAATATAAAGCTTAATTGCAATAGGGGGAAATTTGGTACAACTATATCCTCTTGGGTGATAAGTTTAAAAACACCGAAAAAGGTTGGATAACAGACTTTACCCCAGAAGCTAATATGTACCACAAAAATTCTCATCAAGAGTTACTCACCGCGTTTGTAACCGCGGGTTTAGGTGCTGGAATTATTACCTCTTTTGCCATTAGTCAAGGGCAACACCCCCTTGTCGGTATCGGTATTACCGCATTTGCCGCGGTAGCCGCGATTATTTGTGATCGCGTTATGTCATTGTGACTTTTTCACTTAATCTATCGGGGGGCTAAAACTCCTTTTCTTTAGCCCCCTTTTGCTTAATATTTCCTATTGTAAAGAAAAGTTAATTAAGTTTTTTTACGGAAAAATAAGATTTACCTAAATCAGAGAAATATCCCCACAAAACTAAAATATAGAGATTAAGATTCTAGTAGATGGCAACGATGATCGCGATTCTGGGTTGAAGGGAGTTAACTCAGAAAATTGCGGAAACGACATCTCAAAAAAAAACTGTGTTTAACTCCAAGGATAACCGCGATCGTCACACATCTTTATCCTTAGTAAATTACGACACAAAACACAATGGAATCTTTAGCTTATCTTCACTTAGCTCTTAGCCAAGAGTCACCCTCAGAGTTAAGAATTTTTCAAGGATTAAACTGGCAAAAACTCTCGGGTAAAGCCTATCTCTTTTTATTACGAGTGGCATTGATAATCTCCATTATTCTGCTCGCGAATGCCGCGTTAGCCGATATGCAATTTGGCGATAGTGGTAATAACGTAAAAAACCTCCAGAAACGTCTCCGAGATTTCGGCTATTTTAGTACAAATGGAAACATTACGGGTAATTTTGGCCAGAAGACATTAGATGCAGTAAAACGGTTTCAACGTGATAAAGGGCTAACCCCCGATGGGATTGTCGGCTCACAAACTCTGGGGGTATTGGGTTTATTAACCACTTCATCCTATAATCCTAAAAATCCGGGTTATAATCCTATTCCCCAAAATGTCCTTACCATTGGTAGTAGGGGACAAGAAGTTTCTAACCTACAACAGAATTTAGCCCAGTTAGGCTACTTAGATCCGTTTATTAATGTCACGGGTTTATATGATAATCGTACTCGTATGGCAGTACAACACTTTCAACAAGATTATCGCTTGCGGAATGATGGATACGCGGATGCTGCTACTTTAAACGCGATTAGTTTTACTTTATCCCAACGCTTTCCTCCCGTCACACCTGATAATATACCACCTAATAATAATCCAGGTATTCCGCCTGTTATTCCTGGGATTTTAACTCTGAGAAAAGGAGATACAGGAACGAAAGTTGAAGACTTACAAAAACGGTTAAAACAGTTAGGTTTGTTTAGAGAAAATATCACCGGGTACTTTGGCGACATAACAGAAGAATCAGTAAAAATGTTTCAACAAAAATATGGACTTTCTATAACTGGTATTGCCGATGGCAATACACTCACGGTATTAGTAAATAATACAATTGCCGTGGCACAACCAACAACCACTCAACCATTATATCTGATAACACTCAGACGAGGAAATAGTGGTTTTTCCGTGCAACAACTACAAATGCGCTTAAATTCTCTGGGTTATTATACGGGTGAATTTAATGGTAATTACGGCCCAGGAACGGAATATGCCGTTTTGCGGTTTCAACAAGCTTATTATTTGACTCCAACGGGAGTCGCGACACCAGAAACCCAATCGAAATTAGAATCTTTAACTACCAGTATTTCTTTAGGAGAAAATTCCTGGGAAATTCCCTTTTCTGGAAGCTTTAATTCCTAGATAATGAGACAAGAGTTTTCACCCTAGGCGGTTTTCGGCTTACTTTGACACCAGTCGAAGGGAAGGTAGGAGCGGGTTAACAAATGATATTTGTTGGTGGCAGAGATATCAATGAACCCGCCCCTCGGAGGCCAGAATGCTATTGAAACTTAAACAGCCTAGTTTGTCCCGATTTTGGGGATTTGTTCAAGCTGTCAATTACCTGTAAACTTCTTAAAAGCTAAAGTGACATTATGACCACCAAAGCCAAAAGAATTAGACAAGGCTACATTTACCTTTGTCGCACGACTCTTATCAGGTACATAATCGAGATCGCAGGCGGGATCGAGATTTTTGATGTTAATAGTAGGTGGGATATGATCATTGGCAATCGCCATCACCGTCGCGACGGCTTCAATACCCCCAGAACCCCCTAACAAATGTCCCGTCATCGACTTGGTAGAACTAATCGCGACTTTACGGGCACTTTCACCCAAAGCATTTTTAATCGCGGTTGTCTCCGTCGAATCATTCGCGGGGGTACTGGTTCCATGTGCATTAATATAGTCAATCTCTTCAGGTTTTAACCCTGCATCTTTCAAGGCTAAACGGATGGCGCGAGTGGCTCCTTCCCCATCGGGTACGGGAGAAGTCATGTGATAAGCATCACAAGTCATCCCATAACCAACCATTTCCCCATAGATCCGAGCACCACGACTCAGGGCATACTCTAATTCTTCCAATATCAGAATGCCCACCCCTTCGCCCATGACAAAACCATCACGATCGCGATCGAAAGGACGACAAGCATGAAGGGGGTCATCATTACGAGTAGAAAGAGCACGCGCAGAGGCAAATCCCGCGACCGAGAGATGAGTCACCGCGGCCTCAGTTCCGCCACAGATCATCGCCTTAGCATAACCCTGTTGAACCAGACGAAAAGCATCCCCCACCGCGTTAGAACCCGCGGCACAGGCAGTCACCGTGCAAGTATTAGGGCCCTTCGCACCCGTATGAATCGCGGTGAGCCCCGCAGCCATATTCGCGATCATCATCGGGATCATAAAGGGACTACAGCGACTCGGCCCACGATTAAGATAGATTTCCTCTTGTTCTTCCAATATCTTCAGGCCACCAATGCCAGTTCCAATAATGACACCCACCTGTTCCGCGTTCTGGTCATTTATTTGCAACTTCGCATCCGCGATCGCCTGTTTACTAGCAGCCACCGCAAATTGGGCAAAGCGATCCATACGCTTTGCCTCCTTACGTTCCATAAAATCGTGAGGGTCAAAACCCTTCACTTCACCCGCAAAACGACAATCGTGCCGCGACGCATCGAACAAGGTGATCGGGCCGATGCCATTACGTCCAGCCAGCAACCCTTCCCAATACTCAGATAAGGTATTACCAATCGGTGTAATCGCGCCGAGACCTGTTACAACAACGCGCTTACGCTCTAAATTTTCCATGATTTCGGACTCAAGAAATTACAACACCTAAAACGCAGAACAAGGTGAAAAGCCTAAAAAGAAAGCAAAACCACCCACAATGCCCACCCGATCAAGCAAGTGTAGAAGACACAAGACTTTGAGGGTGGGACTAAAGGCGGGAGAAAAAATATATATATTGAAGAGCAGGGCTATGACCAACTAGGGGCATCTCCCTCAGTTTCAAACTCTCCCAAGCTACAGCTTGGACAAAAAGCCACTACCATCGAATGATTGGGTGTGGATCGTCCCTTACGCAGCAGTCGAATTGCTCTTAATGAAGTCAACAGCCGCTTGAACAGTATCAATTTTTTCGGCGGCTTCATCTGGAATCTCGATTTCAAACTCTTCTTCCAGTGCCATAACCAGTTCTACTGTATCTAAGGAATCAGCACCTAAGTCATCAGCAAAGGTTGCTTCCGGTGTTACCTTCTCGGGATCAACTTCGAGTTGCTCCGCCACAATTTTTTTGACTTTTTCAAATGTGTCACTCATAATTATCCTCATTGGATGCCGCGTATATGAATTTTACCGGAAAGGGGCATCTTAAATACATAATCTTGTCTGACTTTTCTCTGTTGACTGGGGATCACGATCTTTTGCCTACTAACCAATAAGTCTGATTTTCTTTGTCACCCTCAAAACTAAAGTGATTAGGACTCGCTACCAGGTCATACTTACTTTTCAGATGTTTATATGTTCTTTGAGTCACCTCAATAGTCCCTGGTATGGCTTGAGACTGAATTTGATGCGCGATGTGGAGGGTATTGCCCCACAAGTCATATCTTATTTGTTTACCTTTGACTACTCCCGCGACGACAGTCCCTCGGTCGATCCCGATTTTCAGCGTTAGACTCAGGTTTTCCCCCTCCTGCAATCGCGTAATTTCTTTCTGCATTCCTAGAGCTAAGTCCGCGATCGCGTCCCCCGAACCTGACTTGGGTTGGGGAACTCCACCCACCACACAGTAGGTTTCCCCACTAATTTTAATGGTTTCTAACTCCAGGGACTCACATAATTGATTGAATTGGGAGAACAAACTATTAAGCACCCCGACAAATTCACCGGGCGACATCCCTTTACTCGATATAGCCATTGGCGAAACCTGTGCCCATAATACTGTCGCGTTCTCAAAGGATTCTACACACGCCATCTCTGTATTAACATTGCTTAAATATTCTGCCTTCGCCGCAAATTCAGACGCGATCGTTCGGGGGAAAATACGAAAAAACAAGCTTTCTAACTTTTCTTGTTCTTCACGGAGATTCCCTTCGACACGGAGACGTTCATAGTTTTCCTTTTGTAAACGGATATTCTGTTCTTCCAGTCGTTTTTGGAGTTGACGAATTTTTAATTGATGATTAACTCGTGCTAATACCTCCCCCAACTGAAATGGTTTAGTAATGTAATCAACACCCCCCACTTCAAAGGCTTTTACTTTATTTTTAACATCATCAATAGCACTAATAAAAATTACGGGAATATCACTAACTTTTTCATCTTCTTTTAAGCGCTGACAAGTCTCAAATCCATCCATTCCAGGCATCATAATATCGAGTAAAATTAAATCAGGAGAGACTTCATGGACGTTGGTTAAAGCCATTGCACCGTTGATTGCACTGCGTACTTCATAGCCACATTGACTGAGAGCCATTGATAAAAGTTGCAGATTTTCAGGACTGTCATCGACAAGCATCAAACGTCCTTGATGACTAAATTTTTCTAATTTAAAACCTAACAACCAAAAAATTTCCTCTTCTATATCTGCTAATTCTTTATGATTTTTAGCCTCTTGAGAAGCCATCTTTTGATGATAAACAGTCAGACTTTCCAGTTTTTGGAGATTCCCTTTTATTTCTGATTCATCCAAATACAGACTTCTAATGACTTGATTAATATCTGCAAGGGGGTCAGCTTTGAGTCCCGCACCACTGGCGACAATAAATTTCAATCGGTCAAGATTTTGGCGCAACAGCTTCCGCAAGTAATAAGTCACCATTGGAGAAAGCTGTAAATGCTCTAGGGATGTCTTTGATTGTTCCATAACTATAATAGTTTCCCAAAAACTTGAGACTTTTGTTCCCTTTCAGACGGGCGTTAAATTCGCATCATAACAAATTTACTCAGAGATCCTGAGCTTAGTTTTTCTCGACATACTATGTCACAATTCTTTATCAAAATAAATAAAAACAAAAAAGGAAAAACGAATGCAGTAAGGCATCGTAAACAACTGTGAAGTTTTGTGGCCATTTCGACAAGAGATGGGAGCATCGCGGTAAACTAGGCCTGGATTCACTATGCAGACTTAACAGTCAGCACCCCTGACTGAAGCACGGGGGGCTTCAGGCTAACCGGAAGTTCACCGCTTCAGAAGAGCTGACCAGACTCAGGTCTTCTGACCTACGTTATCGGCAAATACTAAAGTTCCTAGCTGGGAATGCTTTGCCAGTCCCAAGCTTGAGAACCGAAGGCAGACAGAGGGGAACTGCCCCTGCACAGGGATAAAAGGGTCAGCCAGTGCTATCTGGAAAGTACCGACCGATAACGTTGTCTGGGCTCAGATCACATCGTACAGGATAGGCGTTTCCCGGCTAATAACAGGGATGAGTAGAAACTGTACCTCTTTCTACTCCCCCCCCAAAGGGGACGCGGATCAATCCGTGCGTGTCGTGTTTCTTCCCCGCACCTTTAGGCGTGGAGAGGAAACATTTCCTGTAAGGTCTTATGAATCATTTGGAGCTGTTATAATGTCCCACTCAGTCAAAATCTACGATACCTGCATCGGTTGCACCCAATGTGTTCGTGCTTGTCCTCTGGATGTTCTGGAGATGGTGCCCTGGGATGGCTGTAAGGCTGCTCAGATTGCCTCTTCCCCTCGCACGGAGGACTGTGTAGGATGCAAGCGCTGTGAAACAGCTTGCCCCACTGACTTTTTGAGCATTCGTGTTTATCTGGGTGCCGAAACAACTCGCAGTATGGGTCTGGCATACTAACATCAGCCCCAAATCGTTGTAACATTTTTGCCTCTTTGAGAGGGAGTCTTTTACTCCCTCTTTTTTATGTGAAGGAAGAGGGAAGAAGGAAGTTGACAGTTGACAGTTGACAGTTGACAGTTATCAATTAATTGAGTTACGCACG
>JBBITB010000138.1:0-10704 GCA_037440985.1 Microcoleaceae cyanobacterium bin_387 | reverse complement strand
CAATTTGGTTAGTCCCTGAGAAGACTTTTACACTACTATTGGCTTCGGCTGTACCCGTGATGGTAGGTGTTTTACTGGTAGTTGAACCACTGGTTTTGATGACTGGTGCAGCCGGTGGGGTCGTATCAACTGTCAGAGCAACCGCTGTGGAAGGGGGGGAGGTATTGCCCGCAGCATCAGTGGCGGTGGCTGTTAAGCTATAGTTACCGTCAGTTAAAGCAGTGGGGGGTATCAAACTCCAATTCCCACTACTATCAGCAGTCGGATTACCAATTTGGTTAGTCCCTGAGAAGACTTTTACACTACTATTGGCTTCGGCTGTACCTGTGAGGTACAGTTTTGTATTGTTGGTGAGTCCTGGTAGGGGGGTGCTAATCACTGGTGCTATCGGAGCCGTCGTATCCACTGTCCAAGTATTGCTTGGTGTAACCGTACCCAACGCGTTCGATGCCACATCAGTAATCGGTGTTGCACCTGCACCATCTATGCTTAGGGTGTAAGTACCTGCTGTCGCTGTCGCTGCTGTGATACCACTAATTTTCCATTGACTGTTTGTAACTTTGGTAACAACAGGAGTACCTGCAATCGCAGCACCATTCAAGCGCAAATCACCTGCATCAAATCCCTTGACTGGTTCGCTGAAGTTGACAAAGACCGTATTATCTGGAACGCCTACGTTAGTAGGATCTGGGGTAACTTGGGTAACGGTTGCTGTGGGCGCAGTGTTGTCAACGGTGAAGGTTGCGGTAACTGGGGTTGCGTTCGTGTTCGCGTTACCGATCGCGTCTGTTGCGCCTTTTTGAACTAAGCTCAGGGTGTAGGTACCATCCGTAGTTGCTTCGTTCGATAGATCAAGGGTGAAACTGCTATTAGGTAAAGTTGCGGGTGTTAAACCGTCGATTGTGGTTAATACTGTACCATCTGGTTTAGTTAGACTAAATTTAGTTAAGTCAAAACCACTTGCCACTGGCTCATTAAACGTAATCGGTACCGCATTGAAAGCCGCCGATTTCGCGGGGCTAGAAACTGTGCCGATAACGGGTACGGGGAAGTTTGAGTCTACACCGAAACTCGATGAAATAGGTGCCAGTAATGTGTTCCCAACGGTATCTTTAATCGTACCATCATTAAGTAGATCAATGGTGTAGTTACCAGTAGCCAGGGTTGCATTACCAATCGTCACTGTATAGTCAGTGCCTCCAGCAACAGGGGTTACGGATGTAATTGCTGCACCGCCGCTAATTTTCAGGTCGGTGGCATCCACACCTGTGACAGGTTCACTAAATTTCAACGTACCTGTGAGTGGTGTCACCCCGTTGTTAGGACTGGTAACAGGGGGGATAAATGTCGCGACGGGTTGTACGCGGTCAACTGCGTAACCTGGACCTGATACTGGGTCTGTCACAGGTAGGGTAGAGGCAGCACCAACAATTACATTACCTGTATCGTTAAAGTTTAGCTGGATTGTGCCGTCAAATACTCCTGTTGAGGGATTGACCTTAACCGTGTAAGTCTTCCCTGTCGGATCAGTAGTAAGGTCTTTAGTTGCTGATACGACACTTGGTGCCGTTGCCAGGGCGGGATTTCCAGCGGATGTGACGTTAAAGAATGTTGCTGGTGTTGTGGTTAAGGCGGTATCAGCAGCAGTAGTAAGCAATTCACTGAAAACTACTTTATAATCAAGGGTACTCGTGGGACCTGATAAGTTATTTGGGTTAGCTGTAGTAACCGGAGTGATACTAACTGTTGGCGGAGGCAGGATCAGAACATTAATGTCTTGTAGTTTAACTGCTCCAGCTGTTATGCTTGAGGCAATTGTCGTCGCATCGGTTGTATCCACACCAGGCACAGCAAGTATTGTACCAGTTAATGTGTTCTTATCAAGGGCATTTGCGCCACCATTATCATTGACACCACCTTTCTTAACGTAAACACTGTACACACCGTTATCAGCACTGGTTAGGGTTCCTGGGAATGTGATGGTGTAGTCGGCGGGCTGTGTAGTTGCTGCGGGTGCGACACCTGTTGCCACTCCTGCTACTTGTGTGAAAGTCGCTCCAGTGTAAACGGCACCGTTGTGAATAATGACTATATCATCAGCAGTTATTTCTGCGGGTAATACAGTACCACCCACATTACCTTTATCAGCATAAGTAGCAGTGATGGTAGTTGTCAGGTTGCCAGGAGTAATCGTATTGATCGCACCTGTTGCCAAAGTACCAGTAGCTGTGGGTGCTATGTTGTTCGTCCAAAATTGCTCATTTCCACTTGTTATTGCTTTACCCGTTGCTTCCAAATTCCCAGCACTATCTTGTACAGTACCAGCTTTTATTCCTAGTGCGTGGGTGTTCGCGTTCGCAGCATCTGCCGGAATCGTAATTGTGAATGTACTTGCATCTGCATCGGTAGTAACAGGAGTAGTCGCTCCTGATGTTGCTGCGATTGTAGTACCATTATCTGTGCTGTACTGTAAAGCAGCTAGTACGGTTGATGCCTTTACTGGTTCACTAAATACAACCGGAATTGAGATAGTTTGGGTACCATTTGCTTGAGAAGGTGTCGCCGGTCCAAAACTAAGAATAGTTGGCGGAGTAGTGTCACTAGCAGTTACGGTATCACCTGGGAGTGCTGGCAGGGGATTCGTTGTTGTGTTAGTAGCAGCATCCGTGATTGTAGCACCCGGAGCTGGGTCTAAATTCAAAGTGGTATTAGACGTCGGAATTTGAACGACTACGTTAAATACAGTTGCAGAAGCACCACTAGGATTTGGCTGCACACTAACAACACTAGCTCCTGTACCCGGAACAGCAAAGTCTGAGGGGGTCAGACTGGATGTTACTACAGGTTCGCTGAATGTGAGCGCATAAACAGCCGGTCCATTACTGATAGTAGGTGCGACGGCTGGTGGTACTGGTGTTGTGGTAAAATCAAATGTAGTAGGGGATATCAGCTTAAAGCTTGTAACAGTTGGAGTTCCAAATACGCCCTGATAACTCTCCCTTACCTCCTCAGTCAATGCCAAACTTGCATTAACTTTACCCGTGCTAACTTGCAAATCCCAATCGCCACCTTGAGCAGCATTCCCGGTCAAATTATGAGAAGCAGCAACAGTAGCACCGGTTAACTCACTCAAACGCCAAATGAAACTGATACCCGTTTCATTTCCTGCTACATTACAACCATATAAAAGAATTTCAGCCTTACCCGCAAAGGCCTTAGCCCACTGTGCTAACTGAGGGGCATAACCATCAAGATTATCAGCACCGAGCCAATTTGAGCCAAGCTGAACCTTACCAACCTCACCATGAGAAATAATATGAATGCTAGTCAAACTATTTCGGCGTGTTTGCAGTGCCGCGGTAATTTGTTCCACGCCATCTTTGGCTAAATCCATGACTAGGACTTCCGCCCCTGCCATAACTCCTTGGGCCAAATCATCATAATTATCCACACGGGGGTCAATCACGACAAACATACCTGATCCCGGCAGGGGGTCCTGGGTTGATTTGTCTGACGTTGATATCCCATCCCATTTGGCAATATAGCTCACAGGATTCGTCCCCCCCTGACTGAGTTTTTCACTACCTTCGCTACCGTGAGAAATTTGCCCGATCGCGCTGGGTTTGTCATCTAAAATGACGACTTTAGATTGATTGATGTCTGTGATCCGGTTTTGATAGTCCGAGACAAGGGTATCAACGAATACGATTTGATCTTTCATAAGAGTGTCTCTCTTGTTTGATGATTTGGGTTGGTAATTGGTGGCGATGGCAGAAGCTATACTTAAGGTTTGTTTAGCTTGCGCGATCAGATTCTGATCACGGCTATTGTGATCCGCCCCAGAAGATAACAATAAAAGAAAAGGTTAAGATGCTGTGGAATCAATAGTTTGCTATGATTTTTGTGTTCCCATCCGGTTATTGATTACTAAGACAGGGCAAAGATACTATTGTACCCTGCCATAAGTGATCTCTTAGTTTTTGCTGCCGTAGACATAGCATAAATATGCCAATGTTGTCAAGTCTTTTTGAATGTAATGGGCTATACCAATAGGCTCTGCTCATCAGCAAAGGGATTAACACTCCCTGCGCGCGATAGGGTTCTGAAAAGGCCTAAATTTGAACTCGCTTGACACCATTAAAGCCTACAGACTTGATTCTATTGTGGATGTTCCCATACTTACCAAATATTTTTTGACTTTTTTGTTGGCGCTCAGAAACCGGGTTTCTTGAGGACATTTATCACTATTTTGGGGTTGGCACAAGAAACCAGGTTTCTCAGGATGCACGATCGCGTCTCGTTGGAGCTCAGAAACAGGGTTTCTCACAGAGACTTACTCCTCAGTGGAGATTTTCTGAAGAAACCCGGTTTCTAAGAATGCACGATCGCGTCTCGGTGTTGATACCAACTTTCTAAAGCTAACCGATGTACTTCCCGCCAACTGATATTTTTACTCTTAGCAATAGCCGCACAATCTTCATATTCTGGTTGGACATTTGTCACCTTTTCTCCCATTTTGGCAATTTTTACCCTCACTTCCCCATACTCGATTTTGACTAAGTGAATTTCTCGCTCTAAAATACTTCTTTGTTGTTGAGAATAACGAATCCCTAATGTCGTTGTCTCGCGAAATATTATCCCTTCACATTCTTGTTGTTTTTCCGGCAGACAAATTACCGTCAATAAAACGCCTAAACGTGATTTTTTCATCACGATCGGTTGCGTAAATACGTCTAAGGCTCCCCCGTCTAATAAGAGATCAAATATATACGCGATCGCCTGGGGATTTAAGTCATCTATTTGGGTTTCTAATACGACAATTGTTTGCGTTTCCGTCGATAACTCATCTCTCAAAAATCCATCCCTTTCTAAGGAGGGGGGATCTAAGGGGAGCATCCCAATTTCGTTAGGGCGAAGCATTCCGGCAGATAAGTCATTGGTTATAAGTCGAGGTTTGGTACCGGAATGCTTCGCCCCTACAGATATATTTACTGTGTGATTATTTATGGGTAACTTTTCCCCGATCCATAACCGTAAAACATTGGGAATTTCTAACTGTCGAGAACCCGCGCCTAATCCCATTTTCTGTAATTTCATCGCGGGGGGTTCTCCAAAATATTTGGCAAGAGATACGACGATCGCGGCTCCCGTAGGAGTGACTAATTCCCGTGTAATCCCATTACTATAAACGGGAACTTTTCCCATTTCCCATAATTGTAAAACCGCGGGAGTTGGTACTTTTAAAAGTCCATGAGCCGTCTTGATCGTACCTCCTCCCGTGGGTAAAGGAGAACAATATAACTCATCAATTTCTAACCAGTCTAACCCTAAACAAGTGCCAACGATATCAACGATCGCGTCTGTCGCACCTACTTCATGGAAATGCACATCCTCCGGCGCGATCCCATGTACTAAACCCTCCGCGATCGCGAGATTACGAAAAATAGCTAAACTCCAAGTTTCTACCCGTTTTGGTAACTTGGCAGAAATAATCATTTTTTCAATGGCGGGTAAATGACGATGGGGGGTATGATGGAGAGACTTATCATCATCAACGCGATCGTGTTTATGGTGATAATGTTTATGATCATGTTTATGATCATGTTTATGATCATGTTGATGGTGATGGGCAAATGTGGGAGATTCTTGATTTTCACCAGAGTCTTGACTTGCACAATGCCTCTTTTCTGAGGTTAAATCAACATAAGCCTTTGTCGCGTGTTGAGTATTGCGGTGGACTGTTTCGGCGCGTAACTGATACTCTTGGGCTATTCCCAAACGGTTAAGATGTTCGATCAGGTAGTCTAAAGGGACTCCTGCATGGATCAGAGCCCCTAAACACATATCTCCTGCTATTCCAGTGGCACATTCGAGATAAGCTATTTTGTTCATCATTTTTCATCCTGAGTTTATTATGGCTATTATTTACGAAATTCACCCCGATAACCCCCAAGGGGATAGAATCAATAAGATCAAAAAAGCCCTCAAAGATGGCGCGGTTATGCTTTATCCTACTGATACCGTTTACGCGATCGGTTGCGATCTTATGGTAAAGTCTGCTATTGAAAGGGTAAGACAAATTAAACAATTATCGAATGATAAACCTTTGACTTTCCTTTGCCCTTCTTTGTCTAATATTTCTGAATACGCGATCGTTTCTGATACAGCTTATCGCATTATTCGACGGTTGATACCTGGCTCTTATACATTTCTTTTACCCGCGACGAAACTTGTCCCGAAAATGGTGATCAGTCCCAAACGGAAAACTACAGGGATTCGCGTCCCTAATCGCACCCTTTGTTTAACATTATTGGAAGCATTAGGAAATCCGATTATTTCTACTTCTGCCCATATTACCAGTGATTTAGAAGGCAAAGCTCCCGCGGCTCAAATTGCTAACCAAGAGAATTTTGGTAAAGCAGAATTATTTGACTCAGTAGAACATTTAGTCGATATTATTATTGATGATGGTTCCGATCCTGGGTATCAAGCTTCCACTATTATTGATTTAACCCAAGATCAACCTATTATTGTCCGACGGGGACTCGGATGGGAAGCCGTTGCTACTTGGGATGAAGAATAGGTAATTGACAGTTGACAGTTGACAGTTGACAGTTGACAGTTGTGTGAATATATAGTGTTGACCTTTCAGAAGTAAAACTTGTAGCACAGGCATCTTGCCTGTGACGGGCTCAGAGCCCTGCATTTACATCTCATTGAAAAATGCTATAGCGGTTCTCACAAAGATGGAGTATGCAAAAAAACAGTGTTGTCAAGCTTTTTCACTTTAAATCTATACCTCATCTATCCAAGAACTGCTATATACAAAATAACACAACTACTACAGTCTGGAACAGCCATAGGTGCATTAGTCAGAGAAGCAGAACAAGTCGAAAGTAAAGCCGATTTTCTTCATCAACTCGCGATCGCCCTCAAACAACTGTCAACTGTCAACTGTCAACTGTCAACTGTCAACCTTCTTCCTTCTGTTAGGATTCGACTTTTACGCCTTTCCAAAACGCGATATAACCTTCAATTTTTTTCGCGGTATCCTTAGTAGAAGGATAATACCACGCGGCATCCTTATTCACGGCATTATTAACTACAATATCATAATAACTCGCGACACCTTTCCAACCACAAGTCGTATGAGTGTTACTCTCTTGAAAATATTCTCGCTTAATTGTGTTGGGAGGAAAATAATGATTTCCCTCGACAATTTCGGTGTGATCGCTTTCTGCTAAAACTACACCATTCCAAATTGCTTTGGCCATGAGTCGCTCCATGAGTAAAAAAGTTTCGATATCTTAAATTATAGCATAAATCCGAACACTTAACACATTTACCAATAAGGCCGTCCCTTCCAAAAAACACCGATGATGATTCCCATAAGAGTGATTTGAGATAAATCAACCAAAACCAAGGGAACTGGGATAAACACTTTGACAATCAATATCAATGATAAACAAAGGACTAATGCCCAGAGATTAGCACGATTGAGGAGATATTGCTGATTCCATTTTTCCATAATATAGACGGCTAGAGCCCCGAGCGCGATCGTGGCTGCTACGGGAAGTAAGACACCCAAAGGGGAACGAAATAAAATCTGTAAAAAAGCCCGGATGGGTGGGGAGTACATCAGGCTCAAACCTAATAATAACTCCAACGCGATCAGGGCTAAATTCGACGCGATCGCGACGGTGAATAATTCTCGCCAAGGAATCCCTTGAAAACGTTGCCAAAATTTGCTCATATTATGATAAAAATTAATAACTTCTCTTCACTTTCCGAGGGTCAATTCTGTGATACAATCCCTATTTTAAGTTGATCGAGTATCTCTCCCCGTTATGACTAATAAAGTTAATTGTGCCGTTGATTGCCGAAATGGTTGCATCTTAGGGGATAATTGCCCCAACCTGGAATATGCAACCAAAGCATCTCAGTTTATTCAGAATACATCCCTCGATAAAATGAATGAAATCGCGGAGGAAGCCATCAGAAAGAAAAGAATGGAACCCCCAAAATGGGTAATTCCCGACTTTCCCCAATAATGTTAGGTTAAAAATTGACGATTAAGGCATCCCCGATATGCTTGCGTAAAAGGAAGCGTCGGGGTTGGCCTAATAGCCAACAGAGCCAAGAAGAATCAATGTGCTCAAGGCGATATCCTAATTGATAATATAATCGTCGTGCGCCATGATTATTTTCAAGGACATGGAGATATATCTCCGTAAAACCCCATTCTAAGGCCGTTTCCTCACAATTACATAATAATTGTTGCGCGACTCCACGCCGTCGATAATCAGGATGCACCGCTAAATTAGATAAATAGGGATATTGTAACCCCGGAAATTGCCATAAATGACGCGATCGTACCGTCATTTCCACCGTACCGGCTAAAACTTCATCTAACTCCGAGCCGAATATCTCCCTTTCCTCCAGAGTAGGAATAACCTCGGCAACTAAACAAACATATTGCTCAAGGGGCGATCGAAGTCGGTTTCGCAAATCTTCATAAATACCTAAACGAAAAAGGGGATATATCCACCGCAAAAACCCTTTACGAGAGTGAAAACTCATCGTCAAAATTTCCGCGAGTTGCATCAGATCCGTTGATGTCGCCCCTCGGAGCCAAAAATTTGCCGACTCAGAAATACGTCTCGCAACCTCTGACTTGCGAGACATCGAAGAAACAAAGAAGGGATTAACAAGGCTTTCTTCACCCATTTTGACCCACTCACTTAAACTTTGCAATAACCAGAAAACGTCTGATGGTCAAATTTTCCCCACTTGTAGTATCGATCACAATTCGCACAGACAAATCCATCTATACCAATGGTTGCCAATGCTTTCTCAGTGACATCGTGAAAAGTCTTTTGAGCTTCTAATTCGACACTCCCAAGCGCCTTGCCACATTTTACCCCATTGCTTCACAGCTTCTCCAAAATTTACCCTATAACTTTTCATTAACCGCAAAATCAAAAATACAAAATACAAAACATTTATAAATTTGGGGATCAGACTTGTCCTAATGTCCATTAAAGGTCATAATCTTGATTTATGCAATCATCACCTCTAACATAATTCCATTAATCTCATTGCCTTTTATGACCTTTCTCAACAAGCTTTCTCAACGCTCAATACCCTGGTATCCTCTAGGGATGTTAGGTGTATTTCTCTTTTCTTTGACGCTGCGATTTTGGGGATTAAGTCGTTTTAATGCCTTTGTCTTTGATGAAGTATATTATGCCAAATTTGCCAATGATTATCTGACAAAGACACCATTTTTTAACGCTCATCCTCCCCTAAGTCAATATATTATCGCGTTAGGGATATTAATTGGTTCCCATCTTCCCTTTGGTAAAGACGCGATGAATGGTTTAACGGGTTCCATGCTTTCCCCTTGGGATTATCGTTGGTTTAATGCCTTCACGGGTTCTTTTATTCCCTTAGCTATTGGCAGTTTAGCTTATCAATTAACGAAGCGGAAAAGTTATAGTTTTCTCGCGGCTTTTTTAGCGTGTTTTGATGCCTTATTTATCGTGGAATCCCGTTATGCTCTCAATAATATTTATCTAGTTTTGTTTGGATTGTTAGGCCACATATTTTTTCTCAAGGCCTTAGCTAAACCATCAAAACAATGGATTTTTATAGTAATTTCGGGAATTTGGTTTGGAATGTCTGCCTGTATTAAATGGAATGGTTTATGGTTTCTCTTGGGAATATATCTTTTATTAATTTCAGCTTGGGCAATGGCATTGATTCAGAGAGAAGTCCCAAAAATAAATAGTGATTTATTGAGAAAACATCCTTTGACCAATTTTCTTTATGATATCACCCATCTCAAATTCCCTAAGTTATTTTTGGGTTTATTTGTTGTACCCATAATGGTTTATAGTGTCGGGTGGATACCCCATTTATTGCAAAATCCCTCTCCCAATTTCTGGCAGATGCAAGAGGAAATTTTGGGTTATCATCAACGGATTAAAAGTGGGCCGGATGTGCATCCCTATTGTTCAACTTGGTATAGTTGGATTTTAATGCTGCGCCCGGTTGTTTATTTTTATCAATCTACCAGTAAAGATAAACCTTCTGATCCGGTGTTACCTTCTCTTCCTCAGGGCATGAATGAGGTTATTTTTGATGTTCACGCGATGGGAAATCCTTTGCTCTGGTGGTTTTCTGCTTTGGCCATATTTTTACTATTATGGCTCTTAGCCGATCGCGTGATTTTCTGGTTAAGTAGCCATAATTCTGATGATATTAGTCAGGTGGAAACCGGTCCTATTTTTAGATTTCCCCCTCCCGCGGAAATGTGGGTAGTCTTCTATTTTATCATTAATTGGGCAGCGAATTTACTCCCTTGGGCAAAGGTTACTCGTTGTATTTTCTTATATCATTATATGGGGAGTTCAGTCTTTGCCTCCTTAGCTCTCGCTTGGTGGATAGATCGATGGTTACATAGTCCGAAAAAATATCTCCGAGGAATAGGTATTACGATAATTTTTACTGTGATCGCGGCCTTTATTTTTTGGCTTCCTGTGCATTTAGGACTTCCCCTTTCTCCTGATGGTTGGAAAATGCGAATGTTATTACAAAGTTGGATTTAGTGACAATTGATAATTGACAATTGATAATTGACAACTGTTAACTGTCAACTGTCAACTGTTAACTGTCAACTGTCAACTGTCAACTGTCAACTGT
>JBBITB010000137.1:3073-10920 GCA_037440985.1 Microcoleaceae cyanobacterium bin_387 | reverse complement strand
AAAACCTTTTGACCCCAATTATTGCATCGCTACCTCTTGACAAGTCAAGACAGTATCTACAGGATTTATCGGTTATCATTGATGCTGTAATGGGAGAAAATATATTTCTACAAAAATCTATATTTTTCTATTTTTTTCTATTTTTACATAATTCTACTTTTCTCTATTTTAGTACATTGAATAATTAAAAAAATTCGATTAATTTAAGTACATCCTCCGGGTGCATCTCAATTTTGAAGAGGGCGAAGCATTCCGGCATATAGGTTATTAGTTATAAGGAGAGATTTATTGCCGGAATGCTTCGCCCCTACGGATATATTTGCCAAAATGAGATGCTCCCCATCCTCCTACCGATAAAAACTATGTTACTCAAAAAATTACCTAAGATTCACCTTAGCGATCGCGTGGTATTGGTCCCTCCGATATGGGCAGATTTCCCAGAAGTTTATCAGATTTTGTCTAATCTCAAAGTGATGCAATATGTCACCACCGGAGCGCGTACCAAATCGGAAGCCAAAGCCGAATTAATAAGCTGGATCGAACACCGGGAAAAGCATAGATTTGGGCCTTACCTCGCCCGTTGTAAACGCGAAGGAAACCTCATCGGTTTCGCGAAGCTATATTTAAGCGATCGCGCTCAATCGGTGCAGGTGGGCTACTGTGTACAGGAACACTTATGGGGCTTGGGATTAGGCACAGAAATCGCTCAAGGTTGTCTGGAATTAGGGTTTGAATATTTGCAAGAGGGGGAGTTAGTAGCCTTCGCGAGAATTGAAAATAAGGCCTCTCGACACATCTTAGAAAAAATCGGGATGGGCTGTGAAACGGATAATTTTCAACAGGAAAATCGTGTCTATGCTCGCTATAGCATCGACGCGGCTAAATATTTCTATATCCAAGGATTGCGACAGGCTTCTTAAATAGTAAGGTGGGCATTGCCCACCTTTTTCCTTGCTAAATAAACAAAAATTGGAGCTAAAATAATGGATAATAATAAGTGTCCAGAAATCTATTGTCCCTGGGTTCAAGATTCCCAAGACGCGGATCATTATTGTTGTTTACGTTGTGGTAAAGAAAGGTTTGTCAATCGCTTGTCTTCTTCAAATGATTGGTGGCTTTGGATTTTGCTATTTTTTATTGCCCTCGTTATCGCGATCATGATGGGATGATAGCACAAGAAACCGGGTTTCTAGCCAGAAGAAACCCGGTTTCTGGCAGAGCAATAATAGTATTTTTCCCCAGTTTAGATAAATTTATTTAACCGCAGATGAACGCAGATGAACACAGATTTTTTCACACGATCATACCAAGTTCGATTATAAACCCGGTTTCTTACAAGGCGCGATCGCGTCCCTAATTAAAAGACATCTGCCAAAAATGATGTCAATCGCAGGCAGGATGCCCGCGCCACAATAGTTGTTGGAGATGTCTAAAACATTTTTGCTAACACCTTGCGAATCACATCACCATCAACTTGATCAGTGATTGTCACAACTCCGATCTCCGTCGGCAACACAAAACGCACCTTTCCTGACTTCACTTTCTTATCTGTTTGTAATGTGTCAATAATTGCCTCAATATCTAAACCCGTGGGTAATTGAGTCGGTAAACCCGCTTTTTTGATTAACTCTAATTGACGCGTATTACTTTTCTGATCCCACATCCCTAATTCTAACGCGATTTCACCCGCGGCAACCATCCCAATGCCTACCGCTTCTCCATGATTTACTACCCGATATCCCGTTAAACTTTCCACCGCGTGACCGATGGTATGTCCATAATTTAAAATCGCTCTTAAATTTGATTCTTTTTCATCTTTGCTTACCACATCTGCCTTCGCTTGACAAGACCTTTTTAATATTTCTTCTAATAATTCTGGTTTGACATAACGCATTTGATCGAGGCGTTTTGAGGCTTCTAATTGATGAAATAATTCGGCATCCCAAATCACTCCATATTTAATTACTTCTGCCATTCCTGCGCGAAATTCTCTCGATGGTAATGTTTTTAATACTTCGGGATTAATTAATACTAATCGGGGTTGATGAAACGCGCCGATTAAGTTTTTCCCTAGGGGATGATTAATCCCTGTTTTGCCACCAATGGACGCGTCCACCATTGCTAATAATGATGTCGGTACTTGGATCACGTTTATTCCCCGTAACCATGTCGCCGCCGCGAATCCGGTCATGTCTCCAATGACACCGCCTCCCAGTGCTACCATTGTTGAGGAACGCTCTAATCTTTGTTCTAAGGCCGCGTTATAGATTCTTTGTAGAGATGTTGTGGTTTTATATTGTTCTCCCGCGGGGAGGATACACTGTGTCACCTCAAATCCGGCCTCTTGGAGAGACGTGATCGCGCTTTGGCCATAATGTTTAAAAATAGAAGGGTTCGAGACAAGTAGAACTTTTGTTCCTAAATGCAGAGATGTCATTAAAGAACCTAATTGAGAAAGACCATCAGACGCGATCGTGATCTGATAAGACTGGGAACCTAAATCAACGGAAATGACTGACTGCATAACAGAATCCTAACTTTTTCAACCCTTACAGGGGTCATTGTACCGCGACTATGGTTCAATAAATGGATAGACTTTTATGGAGCAGTATCAATGAGCCTTAGTGGAGCCATTACCTATTTTGTTATCTACGCGGGTGCTTTAGGTACCGCGGCTGCGATTATGTTTGTCTTACGCGCCGTCAAACTAATCTAAAGTTAAGCGAAACCGATCAAAAAAACGCGGTAGATTTCTACCGCGTTCACTTCGATCAAATTGATCAAAAAACCTAATTTAGAAAGTAAAGGTTGTACGCAGAGTTCCCACCACCTGAGAAGAATTATGAGAATTATGCTCAGGATTGGTAATTACATAAAAACCGGGCGTAACAGAAATAAAGTCAGACACTTGGACACGATAGAAAGCTTCTAAGTGCAAAGAGGTACTATTATCTTTGCGTTTCGTCCCATCAATGTTATAAAAATCACTGCTCGTTACCTTTGGCGGTACACCAATAATCAAACCACCCAAGTTTCCTTTGGCAAATAGATCGGGGAAAGCCAGAGTCAGAGCACCGTTAAGAATGGTCGCGGTTTTGCCATTCTGAACTCCTGACATCGTTCTTCCTTGTTGATTCGCGGTGGTATAACCAGCCCAACCTCCAAATTGGAAACCGGGGCTCAGTTTCCAGTTAAATTGCAAACCCACGTTTTCCGAAGTAGTAGGCGCGTCGCGGAAGGGACGGTTGGCATAATAACTTCCCGTCGCCCCCATAATGCTGACATCTGCTCCGTCATACTTGTGGGCATAAGATATACCCGCATCAAAATTCTTATTGGTGAAGACTAATTGACCAAGAGCGGTGTAGCCACTATTGAAAAAGCCTTTACCCGCACTAGGATTGCTCGCGGTGGCATCATTGGCTAAGTAGGCAACCTGGACTTTAAACCCATCACTAAATTTGTAAGTCAGTGATCCACCGGCTCCGTCACGACCACGGAACACCGCGGGGTTGCGTCGACCAAAGCGAGAGATAGAGCCTTGACTATCACTATTGAAGGGTGTCACGACATCCGCGACATCATCTAAAGACAATCCCATCGGACCGACATAAACGATGGCATTTTTTCCCGCGGGGAAACGATACCATAGTTTATCCAGAGCAAAGGTATTTTTATTATCGCCATCAAAGGATAAACGGGTCATGTTTGTTCCCGTTAAGTTGGTGCGGGTGTTGCTTCCTCCGTCAAAAGCCACGGTATTGCTCGCGTTTAAACGGGTTCTTAATAAATCTTGACCCGTGAAGCTGGTATTGAAGTTTAAACGGACGCGATCGCTGAGGATTGTTTGCGTGTTATCCTTTTGACCTTGGGAACCATACTGAGTGGCTCTATTGCCCCAGGTATCACTCACTGCAAAAATCGCTTCTCCAGTCAGCTTCGTAGTAGTAGAGAATTGATTGGCTTCGAGTTCCGTGGTACGAGCATCTAAAACATCAATGCGACCGCGCAGGGAGGTCAATTCCGCGGCAAATTCTTCTTGTAACCGTTGCAGAATGGCTAAATCATCTTTGGTGACAAAGTTCGCGGTCGCGGCTCCCACTTGTCGCGTTAATTGATCTAAACACGCGTTTAACCCCGCGGCAAATTCAAAACGGCTTAAGGCACGATTTCCTTTGAATGTTCCATCGGGATAACCCGCGAT
Source organism: Microcoleaceae cyanobacterium bin_387 (assembly GCA_037440985.1). GTDB lineage: Bacteria > Cyanobacteriota > Cyanobacteriia > Cyanobacteriales > Microcoleaceae > JBEDKD01. The sequence continues at coordinate 6,716 of JBBITB010000137.1, read as the reverse complement.
ACAACCATAGCGTTCAACCAATGACTGGAGAGCTTGAAATGCCCAGTCTGTGGGTTGCACGTCTGATAATTGAGAAACGGAGGTAACTTGGGACATCGCACCCGTTTTCGGGGTTTGACCTGCGGATAACTGGGAAACCGAGGGCATTTGGGACATTGTGCCGTTCTTTTGTCCCGATTGCCCCGTTTGCATGGAAGGAGACGCGGGTACAATGGAACCCATCGAGTTAGAAGATGTGGGATTGGCTGGCACTTGAGCTAATTGCATCGGTGCGAATTGTGCCAATTGTCCGGGTTTATTATTAGAGATAGAAGCTACGGGTTGCTCACTCAGTTGAGCTTGTGGCTTTTGGTTTTGTGCACTCACCGATGATTCTGCCGCGATCGCGTTTCCACCGAGGAAAAGAGATACGCCCAGCATCCAAGGGGAGGCAAACAGTATTTTGGTAAAAGTTTGGTTCATTTTTATTTCACGCCCTCACACTCAACTACACTTATATCAGCAAGTTTGCACTTGTTTTCTCGTTTCTAGCTTCCTGACAAAGTTAATAATACACTTTGTACTGTGCATACCCCTATTATGTCAAGTTTGGCTAAGTTGTGTTTCCAGGGGGGACTTGCCACAGGGATACAAATTTGAGATTTTTTATTGTCCCCTCATCCTATTTTCCCTGTCAAGCATTATCGGTTCGTTTTCTCCCATAGCCCGAAATCACTTTTTTCTGTCTGATTTTAATTTGCCCTTAACCTGGTCTTATTCTCTTTTATGAGGGAGAATGTGACTTAGCTATAGTCCCCGATTTTCTAGGGGTAAAGTCGGTGGTGGGGGTGGCACAACATTACGGAATATTGTCGCTTTATCACTCTCCCGTTGGGTGGGTAGTTCTACCGCGATCGCGGCAAATTCTACTTCTAAACTCCCGTAGGGAATTTCGATGTCTGTCACGGTTTCTAATAACCCTATACCATTGGGTTTTAAGTCCGTTAACCACCGCGGCTCTTCTAAAATTGTGTAGGTTTGACGATCATACACCCATAATTTTACATAAACCCGTGACTCCATTTCGGGTAGTCGTATCCGCACTTTCACCACTCGACCTGCTATAATTTCGGGGTTTAAAATGATTAACTCTGGTACGGGTATCACCTCATTTTCCGCGAAGACATAAGAGTTTGTGTCTGATGCGGATAGGCTCCTATCACCTCTTTGAGAAAATCCCTGTTTTTGTTGGGTTTTCGGTTGTCGTTGGGGTATGACTAAGGGTTCATAGTCATCAACCACGATTTCTTGATATTTCCCTTTACCCGATGCTCTATTTATAATAGGGGCTGTTTCTTTTCTTTCTTCTGTTTCTGTGGTAATTCCGCTCAAATTCTCCCCTTCCTCTTCAGGATTTCTCGAAGATTCCGGGCTTAATAAATCTCCTTCTGAGTTGGTGGTTTTTAACCATTCTAATAACTCAGTATCATTGGCTAAGGAATTTAACCGTGACCAAAATCTATCTTTTAACTGTAATGCTTGAAAGGGATTATTGGCTACAGGGTTCGGAGAGGGTGATGGTGTGATAGAAAAAGAAGGTGCCACAGCCGGAGACGCGATACCTGCGCTGAGCCCGAGGGGCATCGTGTCTTCTTTCTCTGCTGTTGAAGCAATTTCTTCACCTATTTCGGGTGTTTTTTCTTCCTTTTCTGAAGTGATTGATGTTTCCGGTTTTACCCATTCTTCCACTGTTGCCGGGAGCGGAATTTGCTTTGACTCTGAGGGGATTTCCCTCTCAAAAACCTCTGGATTTGATGCAAATTTCACTTCTAAAGTCTGACGCATCTCTTCAGGTATTTTTTGACCAAAACTCGGTAGGTCTAAACTCAGAGGCGTTACCACACCACTAGGAGTATCTTTGATTTGGGGCGGGAGGTTCGGCTCACGGGAAAGATCAAAATCTGTCCCTGGATACTCGTCTTTTAAAGATGCCACCAAGTCCAAAAATGATTGATTCAGCGACTCTTCGGATCGCTTTGATTCCTGTAATGACGGGCGATATTCTTCTTCATTGAAAGACTCTTCAATGACGGTTAATATTTGTGATAAATCCGCCGTCAAGGTAAAGGATTCTGACATTAAGACTCTTGTCCCCTGAGTAAGAGTCGCGTCTGCTAAAAACAAACGAGTTTTGCAGTTTGTGGGGATATAAAGAGTACAGGCAAATACCCAAGGTGGGGCAATTTCGGGTAAATTTTGCTCCACTTCTGCTAAGACTTGGGATGTCTGCGGATCGCGGAGATTGATTTGCAGTTTAATGGAGCGGGTAAACTCTTGGATTTCTGTTAACTTGTTAGGGGCATCTGAGTCAAATTCTGGCAAATCGACTCTACCATAAAGAGTCAAGGGTTTGCCTAATTGAGTGATAAAGTTATTTTGTTCGAGGGTTAGTTTTAAGGAAAATTGAGGTGTGTCACTGGGTGATGCCCAGACATCTTCTTCTAAATCAATGTCTTCTTGGGGTGCTAAAGTATCTTCTTGCTGAATATTGCTTTCTGATATGGGCTCCTGGGGGGATAAGTTATCTTCTATTTGTACCTGATAAGACTGATTCAGGGATAAGTTATCTTGGGCTGGTATCTCGGAGAAGGTGCTTGACTCGTTGAGGGATAAGTTATCTTGGGCTGGTATCTCCTCGAAGGAGATTGACTCGTTGAGGGATAAGCTATCTTGAGCTGGTATCTCCTCGAAGGAGATTGACTCGTTGAGGGATAAGCTATCTTGGGCTGGTATCTGCTCCAAGGAGATTGACTGATGAAGAGATAGGGTATCTTCGGCTGGTGTCTCCTGGTGGGAGAGCACATCTGGAATCGCGAAACTATTGTCGTCGTGTTGAGGATGGGTGGGTAATGAGTCTACCACATCAGTCATTAAACCACCGGGGCTGGAATCTATGGGAGCTTCCCATAAGGAGGGTACGCGTTGTAAAGACTCTCCTAATTCCGCGTCGTTGGGTAATACCTGTAATTTGAGGGTTTGTTTCAGTTTCCGCTCAAATACTGTTTCATCGGATTCGCGCTCAACGGTACAAGTTAAGTCCCAAATACCAGGTGTTAAGCGGGTATAGGGGATAACTACCATCAATCCTTGCTCATTGGTGCGGGTGTTTCGCGTGTGCAAGGGAGTCTGGGATGGTTTTTCCTCCCAGGATTGATGAGTCATGCAAATTTTTATATCGGTATTGGCACAGTTAGAGCGCGCTATGATACGATATCGCCCCTCCAGAATTTCCACGTCGGATGATTCTAGGGGCAACCACACGCGATCGCCTTCTTTCTGTAGCAGAAATTCCCAAGATTGCATAACGCGACTACAGGGTATGAAACAGTTAGTCCCTTATAGGGTATAACTAAAGTCTGTCATTAATCAACTTTTTCTCTAAGAGTTTTTCTATTACCCCCCATTACCACGCCGGCTCAAACCTCTCTAGTTACGCATTAAAGATGTAGGTTGGGTTGAGGTACGAAACCCAACTTTTCCTATGTTTTTAGGTGTTGGCTTTCCGTGATAATTTATAGTTGTGGGTTGGGTTGAGCGATATTTCTCCCCTATAGGGTATAACTAAAGTCTGTCATTAATCAACTTTTTCTCTAAGAGTTTTTCT
>JBBITB010000137.1:0-2973 GCA_037440985.1 Microcoleaceae cyanobacterium bin_387 | reverse complement strand
ACCCAGAGAAAGGGGGAGTAACATTCCGCCTCGGGAACTTTCTAATTTTCCTTGGCTTAATTTCACTTTTGCTGGCTTCACTGATGAAGTTGTTGGGTTTCGTGCCTCAACCCAACCTACCAATCTCAGGATTTTATCACCAAGGACTGCCGATGGAGCTAAATGCTGCCCAATAATAAGGATGTGTTAAATTTGGCTCGCCAATTTCACCCAGAGAAAGGGGGAGTAACATTCCGCCTCGGGAACTTTCTAATTTTCCTTGGGTTAATTTAACTTTTCCTTGAATCATCGCGATTTGGGCTTTTCGTAATGCTTCTGACTTAATTTTTGCTGTTTTTAATTGTTGATAAAATTCACTCATTAATGCTAAGGTTCCCGCGTCACTCACATACCATAAACTCGCTAACACGGATTTAACTCCGGCTTGTACTGTTAACCCGGCAAATCCTAATTCGGCATCTTTATCTCCTAAGGCGGTTCGACAAGCACTTAATACTAATAATTCCACGGGGGGGTTATTCCATCCTAATTTTTTGATTTGGGCTAAATTGATTTGACTTTGCCATAATTGAATAAAGGAATTTTTCGGCTCCCCTGGTTGAAATTCGGCATGGGTAGCTAAATGGATAATTTTATAATGTTCTTTCCGTCGTTGATTTTGCATATTTTCTAGGGTGAATTGTTGATTTAAAAATGTTTGCCCTTGTCCTTTTTGGGTAATGGTGGATAATTCTAGGGGAACCGCGGGTAAGGGATTCAGATTGGTAAATTCTGATGCTCCCATTGCCAGGATTTTGGCTTGACGAATATCTATATAACGATGATCGGTTAAGGCAAATGCGGGAATTTCCGTGAGGTTATATTTTTCTACTAAAAATTGTTTACCGTCGTGTAATGTCGCCCAGGGAATGGTGCGTAATCCTCCCCCCACGCAAAGTAATAATGTGTCGATTTTTTCGGCTTCTAAAAATTGGCTTAAGGGCGCGATCGTCCATTGATACAGTTTTTGGGAGGGGGTTAAATAGGATAGGCTCCGTGTTTTTCGTCGATTTGTGATTTCTTGGATTAATTCTTTCACGGTTTGTAATAAGATTTCCTGCTTGGCTTCGGGAATACTTCGATAAATTGGTGCTTTTCCTGGGGTGACTAGGAGTAATTCTAATTGGTGGGAACGAGGTAACATCCATATCACTGCGGGCTTGGTTTTGGTTTCGATCGCGATCGTGCTTATCTTCTGAGCTATTTGCTCACCGGTTTGTAACGCCTTGAAGAAAGTGGAGCTAAAATACTCTTGATAATCATTTTTCCAGTCTTGCTCTACTGCGCGAATGGCTTCACTAAAGTTCCCTTGTTGTAATATCTTTTCTACGGTGGAATCTTCCACGGGTTGACTTATGCTGATGGCACTGCCGAGGGATAAGCACAAACAAGTCCATAGCAAACTACTAAACAGATATTTAATTAATTGATTTCTTAAGTTTCTCTTCAGTTTTTGCCCTGGGTATGCTATCTTCATTCTCCGACGAGATGGGAGTCTTCTCAGAAAATGCGCGATCGTTTTTCTCCTATGCGTGAGCCACTTTTTTGTTAATTTCATTTAATTAACCCGGAAAAAAGATAAAGGTTTTACCTATGATAGCATTTCTCCTTATTCAAGGGGGACGTGTTATGGTAATATAGGTAGTTAGTTATACACATCCGACTGTAAGAAACCGGGTTTCTCAATGACTTATTATTCCTCAAGGAAACTACTCAGAAACCCATCAATACCTTCGCGATTTTTTCTAGGTTGAGTTTAGCGATACTTAATCCCACGACGATGTTAGGTTTTGTGCCTCAACCCAACCTACAAATCTACTCAGAAACCGGGTTTCTTGATGGGTTATTACTCACCAATATAAACAAAATTAGCAATAAACCCGTTTTATGGTATAATAATCACCAGTGAATTTTCACTGTTATCCCAAATCTCCCATCTAAAATCCCAATCACCCATGACGGTTCCTGATAATTTAGAAACTCCTGAACCTAATTCTATTAATACATTAGAGTCCCCTTCTTTGGAAACTCAAATGATCGCGTCTCCTCTAGTGTCCCCGATGGAATCTGAGTCGACTCAACCCTCAGACACCGATCATTTAGATGAACTTCCCGATGAAGTAGAAATGTCAATTTTTGATCATTTAGAGGAGTTACGTCAACGGATTTTTTATGCTTTAATTGCTGTGGCGATCGCGATCGTAGCTTGTTTCTTTGAAGTGAAACCCCTCGTTCAATTATTAGAAGTTCCTGCCCAAGGGGTAAAATTTTTACAATTAGCCCCCGGAGAATTCTTTTTTGTTTCCTTCAAAGTGGCAGGATATAGCGGTTTATTATTAGCCAGTCCCTTTATTTTATATCAAATTACTCAATTTGTCTTACCCGGACTTACCCGAAGAGAAAGACGAATTTTAGGCCCTGTTTTCTTAGGTTCTAGTGTATTATTTTTAGGCGGTTTAGTCTTTGCCTATTATTTATTAATTCCGGCCGCGTTGAATTTCTTTATCAGTTATGGTGCAGATGTTGTTGAACAATTATGGTCGATCGACCGTTATTTTGAATTTGTTTTATTATTAATGTTTAGTACAGGACTCGCCTTTCAAGTTCCTATTATTCAATTACTCTTGAGTTTAATCGGCATTGTTTCTTCAAAACAAATGCTCTCTGGGTGGCGTTATATTGTCTTATTTAGCGTCATTTTAGGCGCGATTTTAACCCCTTCTACCGATCCCTTAACCCAAAGTTTACTCGCGGGGGCTGTGATGGGATTATATTTTAGTGGCATTGGGTTAGTTAAGATTCTGGGAAAATAGAGAGAAGGAAGAGGGAAGAAGGAAGAGGGCAGAAGGAAGAAGGAAGAAGGAAGAGGGAAGAGGCCCTGGCTGCTCGACCGGCAGGTGAAGCGCATGCGCATCGTCCAGGAGATCGCCCCTC
>JBBITB010000136.1:0-11165 GCA_037440985.1 Microcoleaceae cyanobacterium bin_387 | reverse complement strand
CACCATCAGAGGTATCGACACCAACACCATCCCCAACACCATCAGAGGTATCGACACCAACACCCTCTCCCATCTCTTCAGAGGTATCTTCTGGGGTATTAACAACGACAGCATCCGTGACACCATCCCCAATATCTTCCGGGGTATTAACAACGACAGCATCCGTGACACCTTCTCAGGTATTAATACCGACTGATACTGATATGGGAAATGACGATCGCGTCTGGGAAAGTACCGATTTAGAAGAAAAGTGTATTTGCTCCCAAATCACATTACCCAATTTGAGCAATATTTCTGATATTATTCCTGGGATTGATATCAATAATTTTGGCGAAAATCATAAAGTAATCGGTAATTTTATCAATAACTTTATCTATGGTTTACAGGGAAATGAAACTCAGGAAGGAAAATCAGGAAATGACATGATGTGGGGAGAAATTTCTGGTGATTATTTAAGCCAAGACACAACAAACCAAGACTTGATCTTGGGGAATCAAGGCAATGATTACCTTAATGGTAATTTGGATAAAGATATTCTTCATGGAGGCAAAGATCATGATCTGATCAATGGAGGGAAAGAGCATGATATTTTATGGGGTGATCAAGGAGATGATACCCTCATTGGTGATCAAGGAAATGATACTTTATTCGGTGGAAGTATTTACCATCAAGATTTAACAGGGAGAGATTTACTTTTTGGTAAAAGTGGTGATGATTTACTTTTTGGTAATAGAGCAAATGACACTCTTTCGGGCGGTGCAAATAATGATAGTCTTTATGGTGGTAAGGGTAATGATATTATTCTGGGTGATGAGGGTAATGATTGGTTGTGGGGTGATTTAGGAAATGATACTATTTGTGGGGGAGATGGAAATGATACTATTTTCGGGGATTCTTATCAGGAAATTCCGATCACCCTTTTTGGAAAAAATGACTGTTTATGTGGTGGAAATGGTAATGATTTACTCTGGGGAAATCAAGGGGATGATAAGTTAAATGGAGCGGAGGGAAATGATACCCTTTATAGTGGCGAAGGTAATGATACTTTAATTGGTGGCAATGGAGATGATTGGTTATGGGGTGATTCTGGTGATAATCTTTTGAAATGCGGTGAGGGACGCGATCGCGTGATTTTAAGCGCCGATGCCAATAATACTATTGTTGATTTTATCAAAGGAGAAGATTTGCTAGTTTTAACAGAAGGTTTAACCTTTGAAAAATTGAATATTACCGAAGATGATGGAGTGACTTTAATTATGCTGGAAAAAAATCATAAAGTCTTAGCAACCATCCGAGGAATACCAGGGTATTTGCCAGATTTTGCCGATTTTATCTCGATATCAGAGTAGGTTTAGCTGAATAGACAATGGATGTCAGAGTCAAAATCATCCTTTGATTCAACCCACAGGATAATATCAGAAATATCATCCCACATTATCTATTTATTGGGGTTGACATTTCCCGGCACGAATCAAACCCACTCGACGAGCGATCGCGTCTTGAGGGGAATCATAGGGTCCCCATTTTTCGATAATATTCGGATCATCATTTTCCAGATTTTTCGACACCATATCAGCCGGAATAATATCACAAGTCCCCACGGGACGTTTGACAATATAAAACTTTTGATTATCTGTCATAACTTTAACTTTAGTCCTCAGCTAATCACCTAAATATATAATATCATAGCAGTAAAAAAAAGTCAATATAATATCCTATTAATATCAGTAAATATCTGTGTTTATCTGAGTTCATCTGCGGTTTTTAAAGAAAATATTTACTGGTAAATTTATTGCCATAAATATCAAGAGAACGTGATTAATAATAAAAATGTATTTTTTTAGTGAAAAATTTTCTTCTTCCCTCTTCCCTCTTCCCTCTTCCTTCTTCCTTCTTCCTTCTAATATATAATAAAAGATAGTAACGACAAGGAGTTATGGAGATGGTGGCTACTCTGAGTTCAACCATGCAGCAAAAGTCAACATTGACAATTACTTGGGACGCGTTGCCAGAAGATTTTATCTTAGAAGAAGAACCCGTGGAAAATACTGCACAACCGCTTATTGCAGGGGCACTCCGAGAAAGTCTCGAACTGATCGGATATATTCAGCCGACAATGTTAATTGCATCGAATTTAGGTATCTGTGCCACAATCAATGGTAATCTCGTCATCAAAGCCCCCGATTGGTTTTATGTAAAGACTATTTTACCATTACCTGATGCGACAGATAAACGGAGTTATACGCCGAATTTGGAAGGAGAAGTCCCCCTGTTGGTGATGGAATTTCTCTCAGAAAGTGACGGTAAAGAATACTCGGCAAAGCAAGGGTTTCCTCCGGGTAAATGGTTTTTTTATGAGAAAATTCTGCAAGTCCCGACTTATGTGATTTTTGATTCAGCCGATGGATATCTGGAAGTTTATATACTTGAGGAAATGTATTATCAATTGCAGTCAAAAGATGAGAATAATCGCTACTGGATTGCGGATATGGGATTATTCTTAGGAGTTTGGCAAGGAGAAAAAGAGGGGCGTAAGGGTTATTGGCTCCGTTGGTGGGATGAAGCCGGTAATCTGTTACCTTGGGCTGTAGAGCAATTACAACAGGAACGCGATCGCGCTCAACAAGAGCGACAACGCGCTGAAAGGCTCGCGGAGCAGTTACGGGTACTGGGAATTTCTCCTACTGATTAAAGACGTTCGAGAAAACCGGTTTTTGATGACCAAAAAGCAAGCATTTTGTCAAAAACCGGGTTTCTTAAGAAAATTTAAACCCTCATTATAAAGCTCCCTAGAAACCAGGTATTGAATATCTTTAACAATAGGAAAATAACCTTAAGAAATTAGCGACAAAAATCGACAAGCTATTATACTCAGAATTAAACCTAAACGAGAAAAAATATTTCCGCTTATCAAGGCAATTGATGGAAAAATTTTCAGTTAGCCGCATCTCTAATTAATCCCTTATTACCCGTTTTACTCAGTCAGAAGTAAGTCTATATTTTGCAATATCAAAATAGGAAAAATCATGAGTTTTTTTTGAGAATTGATCAAAAAGATTTTGACAGTAAAGGTAATGAGATTACCAAGCAAATATTACAAGGAATTATCTCTCGTAGTCAATATACTGATTTTTGCCAAAAAATGATGGCAACTTTGAATATAAAAGAGGAACATAGACCAGATTTATCCAATGATGATGTATTCGTTTCAAATAATATAATGTTACTAGCCCAGAAAGAAAGAGCAATAATTACTGCGTCTTATCGTTTAGAAAAGTAAAATTTATATCCTGATTATCTCAATAAATTATGGGAGCAAATTTCTCGATATGCTCACATCAAAACTGCTTATTTAGCTCAAAGAAATGTCGCATATTTTCCAGAAAAAAAACTTTACGTTTTAGGCATAGTCTATCGTCAAGGGGGTTGGGGTTTACAATCAAAAGAAGAACCTTTTAAACTCTTAAAACGTTTGAGTAATGAATTAGATTTACCTGATGATATATTGATTTTTTTTTGAATAAAAAACCGGAGTTATGGCAAATTTTAACAGAGATAGAAGGGGCAAAAATTTATGATGGGTTCTTCTAGTCGATGAACCTATTTCTATTTCCATTTTTCAGAATTTTCTGACAGAATTATCAATCCCGTTTGTGAAACGTGCGATACTTCATGATTACGAATAATTTCACCCTGATAGTTGAGCCAACTCTCAATTCATAGAGTCTTTTTATCAAAGTCAATAATTTCTAAGTTTGTAATAGAAAATTGAATGTTCATTCCTGAATAGGTGAAAGAGTTCCTAATCTCTTTTCTCCCCTCTGTGCCTTTGTGATTAATTTTCCCAAAATGTTATTGTTGCAATTCTTGGGGAAAATGCTATAAGTTATAATAACTCACGAAACCCTCATTAAAGAGAGGGGAAAAATAGTTAAATTACCCAGGAGAACACCAATTATGACGATTTGGATTAATGAACAGATTGATCCCTGTGGGATTCTCTATTCTTGTATTGCTTCTTCTGATGAGACTCAAGCTAAAGAATGTTATGAGTCTTTTGAAAAGAATTTAACTGAAGCACAAAAGGCTGAAGGATGGACTGTAATAATGCGGACTGTTTCCTCTTGGGATGATGTTCCTGTTAGTGCTTTAAAATTGAATTGAAGGAAGAAGGAAGAAGGAAGAAGGAAGAAGGGAGAAAACTTCTTGCGATTCACTTGCGCTCTTTTTTTACCTTTCTTGATCCTTTTTCCTTGATAATGAAGGATGAAAGTTATTATTATTTTCACCCTTCATTGGCTTCATTTTACTTCCATCTTAACTGATGTAATAATCCTGAATTGCTTTGACATCTAAGGAATGAGATTTTAATGAACGAATTGCGGACGCGGTAGCTTTTCCACCCGCGATCGTGGTGACAATGGGAATTTTATACGCCAACGCGGTGCGACGAATTAATATTCCATCTGTGCGTGATTCTTCCCCGGAAGGTGTCGTGATAATCAGTTGGATTTTCTCATTCTTAATGGAGTCCATTAAATTCGGACGCCCTTCATGGAGTTTTAACACTAAATCCACCTTTACTCCGTTTTCCCGTAGCACTTTTCGGGTTCCTTCTGTCGCGACAACATGAAACCCTAATTCTAAAAATTCTTTGACTAGGGGTATCACGGTAACTTTATCGCGATTGTTCATTGAAAATAGCACAGTTCCCGATAAAGGTAAGGCTTGATTCGCGCCAAATTGGGCTTTGGCAAAGGCTTTGCCAAATTCGGTATCAATTCCCATTACTTCACCTGTAGAGCGCATTTCTGGGCCTAATAAGGTATCTGCACCGGGGAATTTGGTAAAGGGTAAAACAGCTTCTTTCACGGAAATATGAGTGGGGATTATTTCTTTGGTATAACCCGCGTCTTCCAGACTCTTTCCTGACATTAATTGTGTCGCAATTTTGGCTAAGGGCACTCCAATTGCTTTAGAAACAAATGGTACTGTTCGTGAGGCACGAGGATTAGCTTCTAAAATATAAACATTTTCCCCTTGTACTGCAAATTGGATATTCATTAACCCCACAACATTTAAGGCTTTCGCTAATTCGATTGTCCAACGCCGAATCGTTTCTAAAACTGGAGGTGTTAAGGTTTGATAAGGAATAGAACACGCGGAGTCTCCTGAGTGAATACCGGCTTGTTCGATATGTTCCATAATACCGCCTATTACTACATTTCCGTTGGTGTCCGCGATCGCGTCAACATCAACTTCAATGGCATTTTCCAGAAACTTATCAATTAAAATCGGGTGATCGGGTTCGACTTGCACTGCAAAGAGCATATATCGTTCTAATTCTATATCAGAATAAACGATTTCCATTGCACGTCCACCTAACACATAACTAGGACGAACTACCACGGGATAACCAATGCGTTTTGCCACTCTTAACGCGTCTTCAAAATGCCGTGCTAACCCGTTTTCGGCTTGGGCAATATTTAAGTCACGCAAAATATGTTCAAAGCGTTCTCGATCTTCTGCCGTATCAATAGAATCTGGTGAAGTTCCCCAAATTTTGGTTTGTACTCCCGTATGATTTTCTAAGGCTTTATACAAAGGAACTGCCAACTTTAATGGTGTTTGTCCACCAAATTGAATAATAACTCCTTCGGGGTTTTCTGCCTCAATAATATTTAAAACATCCTCTTTCGTGAGAGGTTCAAAATAGAGGCGATCACTGGTATCATAATCCGTCGAAACCGTTTCGGGGTTAGAATTAACCATGATACTTTCAAAACCCATAGCCCGTAGGGAATAAGACGCGTGACAACAACAATAATCAAACTCAATCCCTTGGCCAATCCGGTTGGGGCCACCCCCTAGAATCATTACTTTCCGCTTCACAGAAGGTAATACCTCCGAGTCTGGTGCCAGACTATGTTCGACAGCAGAAAGCTTTTTCACGTCATCCTCAAATTCCCAAACCGCGGCTCCTAATTCGTAAGTAGAATAGTAATAAGGAGTTAATGCTTCAAATTCTGCGGCACAAGTATCTACGGTTTTGTAAATAGGAATCACGCCTAAATTTTTCCGATAGACGCGGACTTCATCTTCCGTTGTTTTCGTGGCAAAAGCAATTTGACGATCGCTAAATCCTAATTGCTTCACTGCCAGTAGTTGTTCTTTATTTAACTGTTTTAAAGAAGTGCGTTTCAGTAATTTTTCCATGTCGAGAATTTCCTGAAGTTTATCTAAAAACCAAGGATCAATACCCGTTAATTCATAGATATCCTCCTGAGACATTCCCATCATCATCGCGTGACGTACTGTAAAAATCCGTTCAGGATTCGGAGTCCGTAAACCGGCACGAATTTGCTCTAAAGAAGGTAATTTTTCTGATTTATCACATCCCCAACCAGCCCGTCCCGTTTCTAATCCTCGTAAGGCTTTTTGGAAGGATTCACAGAAGGTGCGGCCAATGGCCATGACTTCCCCAACGGATTTCATTTGTGTGGTTAATGCTGATGTCGTACCGGGGAATTTTTCAAAGGCAAAACGAGGGATTTTTGTGACGACATAATCGATCGTCGGCTCAAAAGATGCTGGGGTTTTCTTGGTAATATCATTGCGAATTTCGTCTAATGTATAACCGACGGCTAACTTCGCGGCCATTTTCGCGATCGGGAAACCTGTTGCTTTTGAGGCTAAAGCAGAAGAGCGAGAAACCCGCGGATTCATTTCAATGACAATCATATCCCCATTGGTGGGATTTACCGCGAATTGAATATTAGAACCTCCCGTTTCTACACCAATTTCACGGATAATTTTAATCGAAGCATCTCGCAGACGTTGATATTCTTTATCGGTGAGAGTTTGCGCGGGAGCCACCGTAATTGAATCCCCTGTATGAATCCCCATCGGATCAAGATTTTCGATGGAACAGATAATGACTACATTATCGGCTAAATCCCGCATCACTTCTAATTCATATTCTTTCCAACCAATGAGGGATTGTTCGACTAAAATTTGAGAAACAGGACTCGCGTCAATACCGCCTTGAGCCATTTCTTCATATTCTTCTTGGTTATAAGCAATACCGCCCCCTGTACCACCCATCGTAAATGCGGGCCGGATAATTAAGGGATAAGAGCCGATTTTGTGCGCGACTGCGCGGGCTTCTTCCATATTATTAACAATACCGGAAGGACAAACCGCGACACCGATCCTTTCCATTGCTTCTTTAAAAAGTTCACGATCTTCTGCCATTTCGATCGCGGGTAATTTCGCGCCAATTAACTCCACACCATATTTTTCTAAGGTCCCCCGTTTACAGAGAGATACAGCTAAATTAAGGGCGGTTTGCCCCCCCATTGTGGGGAGAAGGGCTTGAGGACGTTCTTTTTCGATGATTTTTTCTAGGATTTCCGGGGTGAGAGGTTCGATATAAGTCCGATCCGCAGTACCGGGATCTGTCATAATCGTCGCGGGGTTAGAATTGACTAACACCACTTCATAGCCTTCTTCTCGTAACGCTTTACAGGCTTGAACTCCACTATAATCAAATTCACAGGCTTGACCAATGACGATGGGGCCAGAGCCAATCAGAAGAATTTTTTGGATGTCTTGACGACGAGGCATAGGTTGTTACGGCTTAAGTGAACAGGGTGAACGCTAAATCCAGAGTATTTTACGACCTAATTTGTAAACGTGCTATATAATACAAAACTTGTTAATCTGGTCTGAGCTATGGGGAGATAACCGTGAAGGTAAAAATATTGCCTTGTCCCCTACTCCCCATTCTCCAGTAATGTAGAATCATTCTAAACTCAAAAAGTGTAAAGGTTAAAAGTCAAATATGCCTAGAACTCCTGATAGATATGCAGTACATCTGCTTTTGGAGGGGGGACATCGAGAAGAAGTCCCTTTCTCTACCCTTCAAGACTTTCAGAAGTGGTACAGCGGTGTCTTAGTCCCCAAGTTTGATTCCGGGGAATTTGTCAATGTCCCTCTTAAGACTATCCAAGGGGAGTATATGGTGGTTCGTCCCAATAGTATCCTCGCGATCCGGGTCGAACCTGTTTATCTATCTAGTGTAGATCGTTTTCAGGACGATGAGTAACAATTGGTGATTGGTAATTGGGGAGAAAATTTCTACCTATCACCGATGATCTGTCATCTATCACCTATCACCTATCACCTGTCACCTGTCTCCTTTTTTCAGAAAAATAATAACCTCGATGCTGGTTGATGTTGTTAATTGCCCAACGCGTTAATTTTATTTATTGCTTCTTCCTTTTTCTTTCTTCCCGATATTTTATATCAATAAATATTGCTGCAAAAACATTAATTTATGAGGATAAACTCCCGATATCCACGAGGTTTAGACTAAAATATCGCGCTTTTTGATTTTTTCGGGAAAGCGCGATTTTATGTTGTTTTCATCTCTGGTAAGTCACCCAAAAGGACAGTCCCCGACACCTAACTGATTTTTTGTTTTGTCTAAATTCATCATCAAAGATTCTATAGTTTCGTAAGCTTCCTCTAGGGAAATTTTACCATTAGTGGCTAAGTTACTGAGATAAGTCACTTTATGAGAAAGCTCTTGTAAATTCGCATTAAACACCAGATTTTCTGGTTTAACTTCTCCATAATAGCGGCTGGTGGGGTACAATAAACTTGATTTTGGGGTCATCTTTTTAACTCCATTTTTTATGAAATAAATAGACTTATATTTATACTATAAGCTATCTACTGGATGATGAGAACCTAGAATTTGTGATCTTTTGTGTTCACACAAGTGATCCGCGGCTTCATCATCAAGGATCTGAAACAGTCAAAGCCGCGATCGACATCACATTGGGCAATGAGTAGAACTCATCATAACATACTGCGTTGATCCCGACCATCAGTCAGGGAAAAACCACTGGCTCTGATTCTCAAATGTTAAGGGTAAATCCAGGCAATTTTACTTAAATAAGTCAAGAAAGATGATCATCTCAAAAAAGAGAATCTTGATTGATAAGTTATCAAAGACGATATTACCCTTTTGAGGGAATGAATGTCGTCTTGTGGGGGCCCAATCATCACAATGGAGGTCTCTATCATCAAAGTCTATCATCCTCAAGATAAAACCACCTTTGAATAATTGACAATTTTGAGAGAGGTCGCGATACAATTGGCATAAAACGAGGGGTCAAAGGTGGATCAGATACCGCGAGTAGGGCGATCGCGCTCCCTCTTGCCCTCTCCCTTTCGCCTTCGGTCGCTCCATGCACACACAAGAATTTTTAGAACGGTATCAACAGGGAGAACGTAACTTTGCCCACGTTGACCTCAGTGGTGCAACGTTAAGCGGAGTTAATCTCCGAGAGGTTGATCTCACAGGTGCTAATCTCACAGGTGCTAATCTCAGTTGGTCTTTTTTTAGTAAGGCGACTTTTGTTGGTGCGTGTTTACGTCGCGCTGATATGCGTAATGCCATGTTAACGGGCGTTAATTTGAATCAGTCTAATTTAAGTGGGGTGAATCTGTCTAAAGCCGATTTGCGTATGGCATCTCTGTGCGACGCGGATTTAAACTGGGCTATTCTGACAGAGGCGGATCTGAGTAATGGGAATCTTTCGAGTGCCAAGTCTGATCAAATTAATTTGGAACGGGCAAAACTTGATGGTGCGAATTTAATTAACGCGGAATTAATGGAAGCGAATATGAAACGTGCCAGTCTGATTGGTGCTAATTTAAGTGGGGCTAATTTACGAGAAGCCCATCTGGCAGAAGCGAATTTAAGGGACTCGAATTTTCAAGGCGCGAATTTAATTGAAGCGGACTTAAATGGTGTGACATTACGGGGGGCAAATTTAAGTGACGCGGATATGCACCGCATTATCTTAACGGGTGCGGATTTAACGGAAGCTGTACTCAATAATGCGGATTTAAGTCGGGCGAATCTGATGGGCGCTTATTTACTGAAGTCCAGTTTTAAGAAGGCTCATTTATTACGAGCAAATCTCCAAGAAGTCTTTTTATTATGGGCTGATTTAACTGAAGCTAATTTACGAGGTGCTGATTTACGCAAAGCGGATTTAAGTGGGGCTTATTTGAGTGACGCGATGTTAGGAGAGGCTGATTTAAGAGATAGTTTTTTAATTGAAACTCATCTGATTCGCACAAATTTAGAAGGCTCACAATTAACGGGTTGTTGTATTCATAATTGGCAAATTGAGGAAGTTGATTTATCGAAGGTTGATTGTCTTTATGTTTTTAGTCATTTTAATTATACTACGAAAAAGCCCATTAATCGGTATCCTCTTGATCGGGATTTTGCACCGGGTGAATTTGGTCAAAAACCGGAGGAGAATAATTCTATTATTGAAGTGATTTTTCCTGAATCTCCTAATTGGGAAGCCTTGGCTTTTACCCTCGCGGAGATGGAATTGGAAAATCAGGATTCTCTCCAATTAAAAATTATATTTTTTGAGGCGACAGAACAACATAATTTATTACGATTGAATGCTAATCGTTTAGTCAATAGTAAACTTTTGGCTAAGAATTTTTTACGGATTTATGCTAGTATGTTAAAACGAGTAATGGCGCGTCGTTCTAAACTTCTGATGTTATTGAATTTAGCTACACCGCCATCAGATTATAGTCCCCAAGCTCTGGAAGAAACGACAAGTGCTCCGTTAAAACCGATCTCTGATAAGCGTCGGGAAATTTATAAGGAAGTTTCCCATCAGATTAAGTCGATTTTACTTTCTCAAGCTCCTGAGAATTTTGTTGATAGTGTACAACGTCTCTTAGATTATTTGAAACAGCAAGGGGTTTCTACGGGGGAAATTCAGAAGAAGTTAATTAGTCAGGTTATTTTGAAACGTGCTCAACAAGATACCGCGTTTCGGGACCAATTATTACGTTGGGATCAAATGGCTTCGGAAAAGGCTCGCTTTTCGATGGTGGGCGAATCTGTGCGTTACGCGATCGCGCTCCTTTGGCAAGAAAAATAGGGAATTGGGGATTGGTGAATGGGGATTGGTGAATGGGGATTGGTGAATGGGGATTTGGGGAAGAAAGAAGAAAGTTAGAAACCGATTTTTCAGAGATTTTTAACGGATGTAACGGATGAATTACAGCAGTTTCCTCTGCTATGCAGTACATCTTGATCCCCCTAAATCCCCCGA
>JBBITB010000135.1:0-11409 GCA_037440985.1 Microcoleaceae cyanobacterium bin_387 | reverse complement strand
CACCGACAGCAACTCCCACGCCGACAGCAACGCCAACACCGACAGCAACTCCCACGCCGACAGCAACGCCGACAGCAACGCCAACACCTGTACCCGCGTCCTTCGATGAAAAATTCTACCTTGTCAATAATAACGACGCGGCCAAAGCGATTATCGATCGCAAGGTGAAAAGTGCTTGGGAACACTATCAAACGATTGGCCAAGCTGAAAGTCGTGCGAGTGCTCCGTCTCAGGTAAGCACTTTCAACATCACATTTGATTATCGGTTTGATACCAATGGATTCTTCAGTGACCCCATCAATGGCCCCAACCGCAAAGCTACTTTAGAAGCAGCCGCAGACTACTGGGAATCTGTCATCCAAGATGAATTTCCCAATGTTCCCGCGGGTACAGAGTTTTGGGTTCCCGATCCTCAAAGTCCAGAGGAAAATCCGAAGGTTGTTAAGGTTGTTTTGGACAAGGAGATCGACGATCTAGTAATCTTTGTCGCAGCCCAACCTCTTGCAGGCGCTACTGCCTATACACAACAGGCTGGTTTTACTGATGAAAATCGTTCTTCCTTTTTTTTACCGGATCGGGTTAATGGGGTTAATTATGAACCTTTTGCCGCGAGTATCACATTTGATAGTGCAAACGTCTCTGACGTAACTCCATTTGACCTGAGCGATAATACCACAAATACCACAGGTGGAAGCCTTTTTATCACTGCTGCCCATGAGATAGAACACGCTCTGGGAGTGAGTTCGGGAGTACCAATTTTCCGAGCCCGAACCGTTGGAAACTCCTTGACTGGTACGAATGCCAAAGCCCAAAATAAGGGCAATCCCATTCCTCTTAACCCCGCTTACGGTACAGTTCCCGACTTATCCCATCCATTGAGTATTGTGGGTAATGGTGGCCTGCCATCTCTTCTTGGTGATGGTGGCGGTGCAGGGGTATACATCCCCACTAAAGTTGATTTAGCTTTGCTTGCAGATGTTGGTTACAAATTTGAGGGATTTACGGCTCAAGATTCAACGCCAACCACTGCAACGGAGGGTAATGATAGAGTCCTCGGCACAGATTTGGGTGATACTCTCAATGGTTTAGGCGGTAACGACATCATCAACGGTGTAGCTGGCAATGATAGCTTGATTGGAGGTACTGGCAATGACACCCTTGATGGTGGTGGTGGTAATGATACTTTGATGGGAGGTGCTGGTAATGATAGCCTGATTGGAGGTCCTGGTAAAGATACCTTTATTTTTGAGGCAACAAGCGGTGAAGATATCGCTGATTTTGTCGTAGCGGATGACAAAATACCGTTGCCTGCTAGTCTTGCTTTTGCCAATGGAGCTGCTATTTTAACAGCACCCGGAAACTTCCTCAATCGCATAGTAACTGATGCGAATGGTAATCCTATTCCTGGGCGACGATTTTCTAAGCTCACCCTCAGCCCAGGAAATACAATTACAATCTTCCATGATGCCCCCTTGACGATGCAAAACTTTACCCTGATCTGATCTTGTCATCATATCGATTTGCTATTTACGCGATCGCGTGGATCTTTCCCAGCGCGATCGTGCTTTTTTCTTCAATCAAATCCCGTTGATTAACCCTAATCAGGACTTACGCGGGGGAAACCGGGTTGGGAGTGAAAAATCGCGGGTGGGGTAACGAGGAAGCTATCTGTGAAACCCATTTTCTGGAGGGTTTGCCCCCAAGTCTTGATCATATTTTCCGGGGGATTCCTATTAACCAAGCCATTAGTGAATAACCTTTTACCCTCGGAAAATATCTACTTGTAAGACCGACTTCCCTTGTTGAATAAATAATCTACTTTGAGGCGATCTGTGAATATATAACAAAGGGGTAAAAATCATAGCATAAAAAGTTCCATAAATGATCATTTTCTGTGACGCACAAATAAGGTTGGTGAGAGCTTTTAACCTTAGTCTTTAAGCAGGGTTGACAGTCCCCAGGCAAAAGATACCCATACTGTGGAGTTTTTTTAGAGAGATGAGAGGTTTATCATCTGGGATGAATAGAGGAAATAATCTAAAAAACTATTTTTTCTATATCTATGTGAAATTTTGGGATATCCAAGAAACCGGGTTTTTCCACAAAAGTTACTTCGGCAAACCCCAAGTTCCCCAAAAACCCAGTTTCTGAGTCAACTCAACCCATAGCTGCCAAAGGGGGTTTTTCCGCAAGAGTGACTCCTTGGGCAAACCCAAGTTTCCTCAAAAACCTAGTTTCTGTTATTCGGATCAATAACTAATCAGAGGTGATATAATGAAAGCCTTAGAATCTTTAAAAAATATTGGCAATTTAACGGTACAGGATGCGTTACAAATTGCTAAAAATTATCTAAGGAATTTTGCCTTATCTCCCAATTTTAAGACTCAGATGCAAATAGCTTTGGGGAATCTCAAGGATTGGGCAACTACAGATTTAACGAATTTCCCTAAGATTGAAGTGCGTCCGGGTGCTGAAATTAATCAGGCTAAAGGTGCTTTTGCTGCCGCGACGAATACGATTTATTTATCACAGGAATTAGTTGATCAAAATCGCGGTAATGTGGATGATATCGCGTCTGTTCTCCTAGAGGAATATGGACATTATTTAGATAGTCAAGTTAATCCGATTGATTCTCCTGGGGATGAGGGTGCTATTTTTGCGGATTTGGTTCAAGGGAAGGCGTTGAGTCAGGGGGAATTGGCAGCGTTGAAGGCTGAGGATGATAGCGCGATCGTTATTTTGGATGGGAAAGAGGTGCGTATTGAGCAGGCGGAAACAACGAGTAAAAAAGACACCCTAGACTTCTTTGCTGGAGAGATTAAAGATTGGGGTGGCGGTAGTGTTTCAAATAGGTTTGAAAAAGAATTATATAAGAAAAATATTCCTGATTCTGGTAAAGAGATTGGAGGTAAAGTTGACAATTTATTTATTAAGTATGACTGGGATTTAAAGTCAGAGATTAAAGCTTCTGTTTTTGCAACTCCTGGTAATTATGGAGAAGCAAAATTTTCTTACCCAGTAGATATAGCGATACAAACTCCTAAAAATGTAGAACTTGGAGAAACTTTTTCTGTCATACCAGGAGTAGGCATTAAAAGTGCATCTGCAACGTTTGATTCAAACACGCGAGGATTTGAATTGCCAAATGCAGGTTTTAAATTAGACTTAAATTTAATAAAAGCTCAACTCAAAGGTGTTGCGATTAAAGCGCCTTGGCGTACTTATGAATTACCCATATCAGTTGATAGTAGTATAGGTCAAGCAGAATTAAGCTTTGATGTTATCAAGTATCCTCAAGGTAGCATAGACCTTCCAGGCGGTACAGGTAAAATTAGCGTTTCAACACCTAAAATTAAGGATGGAATATCCCCTAAAACAGCTCGTGATCTAAGCGATCCTGTACTACCAGATATTGCGGCCTCTGGTAAATCGAGTAATATCATTGATTTAGAAGCTGACTTCGATAAGCTCTTGGCTATTTCTTTTCCACCACTAGCAGTCTTGGGTAATGAAGTAGAAGCTTCCTCTCCAGACGGAAGAGTAAAGGCAAAATTAAGTTACGATCTTTTAGACATTAAAGGTAATGTGGGATTTGGCTTACAGCAAGATTTTACCTTTGACCCTGATCGAGTGGATGTCACGTTTTTATTAGACGGTCAACCTGAAAAAAAGGGTATTTTAGGAAACCCAAATAACAAATTTGAATTTAAAGCTCCCTCTCAAGGCTCAGGTCTGTTAAAAGTAAAAGCAAAGTATGAACTTTTTGGAAAAGTTAAAAATAATATTGGTGCTATTATTCAGGGAGGCATTAGTGCGACGGCACTGCAAGCCGGAACAGAATTTCAAATTGGAAATTGGAATGGAAAATCTCAGTTGGGACCACTTTTATCTGTGAAATTCCCTGAAGGTGGTGCTGCAACTGACCCATTTCCCCTAATTGGTAGTCCTCAAAGTAAGCCTACCGATCCTAAACCTCAATTTCCGATTTTAAAGACAATTGAAATCAGTGGGATGACTGGTGGAGGGATAGAAAAAGAAGATAAAAATCCCCAAGACAATGCTACCAAAAATCTAATAATCGAGAAGGAATATGAAATTCCATACAATTTACCATATTCCATTTCAGATGCACGTGCAGATGAGGGAAAAAACCTAGTATTTACAGTATCCCGGCGTGAAGCCTCAAATGAGCCAATAACCTTGGTCGTCGAGTATGAAAATCAAACAGCAAGTTCAGGCGATTATTCTGCTGGTCAAACAACAGTAACAATTCCAGCCGGACAAGTTAGCGCTGATGTCACTGTAGCAACTACCCAAGATAACGAGGTAGAAGGAACAGAAACTTTTAAGGTTAAACTCAAAAAACCAGACGGTTCGAGTTTTGCCACCAATGATCCAGTTACTACAATAGATGCAACGGGTATCATTATCGATGACGATGAGAAACCCAAACCTCCCCAACCGGAACAGGATGGCAGAACCTACAACGACCCTCGCATCGTCACGATTGACAGCCAATATCACGACTTCCAAGCGGCCGGAGAATTTACCTTAATCGAGTCAACAACTGGAGACCTAAAAATCCAAGTTCGTCAACAACCCGTTGGTAACAATCCGCGCAGTAATGTTTCAGACAACACCGCTGTAGCAACAGTTCTGGGGGGAAAACGCATAGGAATTTACAAAGACCAAGGTCTTTTAATTGATGGCCAACCCATTCAAATTGCTAACAATAATTCACTGGTTGTTGGTGACGGTCGTATCTACCGCGAAGGTAATATTTACACCGTCGTCTATCCGAATGGCGAGCAACTTGTTGCCAAAGTAGTAGGAACTACCCGCGTCAACGTCAACGTTTACTTAACCGAGGAACGTCAAGGTAAAGTCAAAGGATTACTCGGTAACTTCAACAACAATCCCAAAGATGATCTAGCAAAACACGATGGAACTGTAATACCTGAACCCGTTTCCCAACAACAACTTTATGGCGAATATGCTGATAGCTGGCGAGTCAATCAAGCGGAGTCTTTATTTGACTACAAACCGGGCGAAAATACTAACACCTTTACTCTGCAAAATTACCCCCGCAAGAAAGTTAAAATCTCCGACTTAAACCCCACTGATGTTGCAAAAGCCCAACAACTAATAGGCGATCGCGTCAAAAATCCCACTACCCGCGAGGCTGCGATTATCGACCTCGTACTCACTAACTTCGATCCTGACATTCTTCAGGAAGCACTCAACGCGCCCGATCCAGAGAGCGTCGTCGCGATCGCGTCCCCATTCACCGCCAACAGCGACTTTTACAGTACCCCTGTCAACACCCCCGTCAAGATTAACGTCCTCGCCAACGACACCACCACCAAAGACCCCCTCTCGATCAAAGAATTTAACGCCAAATCAGTCGCAGGTGGCACGATTACCCTTGACAACAACAACACCCCTGACAATCAAAGCGATGACCAACTCTTTTATACCCCACCCCCCAACTTTACTGGTAATGATACCTTTAATTACGTCCTCACCGACGGCAAACAAATACAAGTCGCCACCGTTACCGTCAATACCAATAGCCTCAAACTCTCCAACCTCTCCGGTAATAACGGCTTTGTTGTCAACGGTACAGAACCCGGTAACTTCTCAGGCGTTGCTGTCAGCAAAACCGGAGACATTAACGGCGATAAAATAGACGATATTGCCATAGGTTCCTTTGCGGCCGATCCCAACGGTGTTAACGCCGCAGGGAAAAGTCAAGTCGTCTTTGGCGGTAAAAATTTTCCCGCGAGCGTCAACCTTTCTGAACTCAACGGTCAAAACGGCTTCACCCTCAACGGTACGGATGCTGAAGGCTTTAGCGGCGGTTCTCTCAGTAATATCGGTGACATCAACGGTGACGGTCTCTCGGATTTTGTGATCGGTGCTTTCGGTGCCCCTGTTAACGGTCAAAATAATAGACTTCTTGCGAAATTCATTCAAACCCTGATTCTTCTGCACGGAATTATGAGCGTTTCAGCTAGTTTCGCAAGAGGTCTAATGCCGGAAAAGCTTATGTTGTGTTTGGTAATAATCAAGGATTTCCGGCTAACTTCAACCTGTCAACCTTAAACGGTAGTAATGGCTTTACGATTACGGGTACAAATGCCTTTGACTATGCAGGTTTATCTGTCAGTGCCATTGGGGATATTAACAACGACAGCATCAGCGATTTACTCATCAGTGCTCCCGGTTCCCTTGGCGGTACTCCGGGTAAAAGCTACGTCATCTACGGTCGCACTACCGGCTTTGCACCCAATTTAAACCTAGCAGAAATTAACGGCACTAACGGCTTTACCATCAACGGAATTGACGGCAATTCCAGTGGTAGTGTTAGCAGTGGCGATATCAACGGCGATCGCGTTCCAGACCTGATCATCGGTGCAGACGGCGGCACTACCAGCGGCGGCAATAATGCGGGAAAAATTTATGTGATATTGGGTCAACCCGGAGGCTTTTCTAATAACGTCGATGTGACAGCCTTAAATGGAACGACAGGTTTTGTCATCGCGGGTTTGAGTCCCGAAGAGCGAGCCGGTATCGCGATCAGCAGCGGTGGTGATGTTAACGGCGATGGCATTGAGGATATTGTTATTGGTGCTCCGGGTGCTACTGTCAATAATCAAGTGAATGCTGGCAAAACCTACGTCATTTTTGGTACAAAAAAAGGCTTTCCTCTGATCGTCAACCCGGCAGAACTCAATGGCAGTAATGGGTTTACCGTTTTTGGTTTCGATCCTCAAGGCTCATCAGGAAGTGCAGTTAGCATCGCGGGCGACATTAACAAAGATGGCTTTGACGATGTACTCATAGGAGCATCTGGCGCGAACTCGGACGGCAAAAATAATGCAGGCAAAACATTCGTTATCTTGGGCCGCAAAGAATTTCCCTCTGCTCTCAGCCTAGCAGAGATTAATGGCAAAAACAGCTTTGTTTTGAATGGGGTAGAACAAGACGGTTTATCTGGGACTGCTGTTAGTGGTGCAGGAGATGTCAATGGGGACGGTATTGAGGATGTTGTTGTCGGTTCCCCTGGGAATTTATTTAAAGATGCTCCTGGCAAGGGTTATGTGGTTTTTGGTAGCCCCGGTTTTGGTTTTACTAATCCCAATAATAATGGCTCACAAGGCACGGTTGGGGATGACATTCTCAATGGTACCGCAGGAGATGACACCATTTCTGGCAATCTAGGAAATGATAAAATCTTTGGCAAACAAGGCCAAGATTTGTTATCAGGAAATCAAAATGATGACTATTTAGATGGTGAAAAAGGGCAAGATATCCTCATAGGTGGAGATGGAAATGATACCCTTGTCGGTGGACTTGGTAACGACGTGCTTAAAGGCGAAAATGGTAACGATGTCCTCACGGGAGTTGACATCAATGCTATTAACCCAGGAATTGAGGAAATTGACACTTTAACGGGCGGAATTGGCAGTGATATTTTTGTCTTAGGAGATGCCAATAATGTCTATTATGATAGTCCTAATGATGGCAATTCTAGTGACGGTGATTATGCTTTAATTAGCGACTTTAATAGTGCTGAAGATGTGATCCAACTGCACGGAAAAGCTAGTGACTATCTGCTAACTCCATTCACCCAAGGAAACTTAGGAAGTACGGCTATCTTCGTTAAAACTTCTGGTCAAAATGAACTGATTGGAATTGTGCAAGGTGCTACTAATCTGAGTCTTGATGGTAAATCCTTCAAGTTTGTATAATCCGAGTGGGGTTGGGGCGCGTTTAGATAATTTGTCGATGGGTGTCAAAGATTCGGGTGAAAGAGCCCCTACAGGATTAACGAATTGTAGGGGCTCTTTCACCAATCAATTCTGTCACCCACAGATAATCTTGATAAACCCGCCCCCACCGTGAAACTACAAGAATACACACGATAGCGCTTTTTTCCTCCGCGTTTATCTGTGGTAAAAAAGGGCGATCAACCTTTGATTTCACCATTAGTTCTTCATAATTCATAAAATTTTACAAAAAATATCAAGTATTTAAGCCAGAAATTGATATTTAGTGTTATAATAATTATTAACATTAGCCTTTTTGTGCAAACAATAGCCAAATTTTCTGTTATGACTCAAATAATAGTAAATGTATCAATTCCTTTGACCACAATCATAGAAGCCATCTCTCGTCTGGATTTAGAAGCTAAACATGAACTGTATAAGTTACTAGAACAACAAATTCAGGAAGCCGAAGCTAACCTCTCAGAAGTTGATATTTACGATTGGGGCATCAATGGTCAACCCCAAGGGAAACCAGTTGAATATATCCCAGGTTTAGGATTAGCAGTAATTGGAGGTAAAGATGTTCCAGCCTGATTTACTTTCAAGGGGGGATGTCATCTTAGTTGCCTTACCCGGTCACATTCCGAGAAGACATGAACAGCAAGGCAATCGACCTGTAATTGTGATGGGATTGCCTTGGGGAGAAGTACGTTATCCAATGTTAATAGTTGTACCTCTGACAACTCAAACCGGATTATGGTCACGCCAAAATCCTACTCTTTATCCCCGTTTAGAAGTGGGAGTAGGTGGTTTACCTCAACCCTCTATAGTTCTTTTAGATCAATTGCGTAGTATTGATCCTCGTCGAGTTCTAGCTTATTTAGGAACTTTAACGGCTGAACAATATATACCGATTCAGTCTGGATTAATGCAGTTGTGATCCCAAGCAAGCATTAATTAAAACGAAATTTGTTGGTGGGGTTGGGGCGGGTTTATATAATTTGTTGATCGGTGTCAAATATGTTGGCGAACCCGCCCCGGATCGGCCTGTAAAATCTGAGGATAAATTTGTAGGGTTAAGCGATCAATTCTGTCACCCACAGATAATCTTGATAAACCCGCCCCCACCGTGAAACTACAAGAATACACCGCGCGTTTTTCCATCCATGTTTATCTGGGGTAAAAGAAGCGCGATTCCTTTGATGTCAATATCAATGTAGGCCCGATCGCGTTCGTCACGAAAATATCGCGATACGGTTTCTGCAAGGGAAGCGCGATCTATCTTTTGATTTTAAAAGTTAGAAAGAGCGATTATGAATTTACGGCTACACTATATCCGTGTATGCTCTTAACAGATATAGTGGAAATGGGAAGAATTAAAAGATTAAGAAATATGGAACAATTAACCGTCTTTCCTAAGACTTGTGATTGAATTAAATGGTATTTACTCGGCTTGGGGAAAATCCTTGACAACTATGGAGTTTGAATTTGACGAAAACAAAAGTAAAATAAATCAAGAAAAACATGGAATAGATTTTGTCGAGGCTCAACAGTTATGGCGCGATCCCAACAAGATTGAACTTTTGGCAAAAACCGAAGATGAACCGAGATTTATGCTCATCGGCAAAATCGGTGGCAAACATTGGTCTGCTATCATTACCTATCGCCAGACTAACATAAGGCTCATCTCAGTTAGACGTTCTCGCACCAATGAGGTAAATTTATATGAAAGCTAAAGAATTAGACGAAAAGTTTGATAACAATGAAAACGTCCTTGAGTATTTCGATCTGACTAATATTAGACGACCGGGATGGGAAAATCAGGAATTAAATATAGAGTTTCCCCAATGGATGATACAAGCAATTGAACGAGAAGCTCGGCGATTAGGAGTCAATAGTGAATCTTTGATTAAGGTATGGATAGGGGAACGGTTAGAAAAATACCTCGCGGTGGCTGTGACGGATCTGCCACCCACAAATAATCCTGATAAACCCGCCCCCACCCTACCATGAAACTGGCTACAACAATCCACCGCGCGTTTTTCCATCCATGTTTATCTGGGGTAAAAGAAGCGCGATTCCTTTGATGTCAATATCAATGTAGGCGCGATCGCGTTCGTCAAGAAAATATCGCGAGAGCTTTTTGTTGGTGGGGTTGGGGCGGGTTTATATAATTTGTCGATGGGTGTCAAATATCTAGGCGAACCCGCCCCGGAGGGCATATTTGCTGCGAGATTCTTTCTCAAAAAAACGTGCGATCGCGTTTCTGTATGTCAGGCCGATCGCGTCCCTTGAGGAAATAGGAAGAAAAATTTGTAGGGGCAGGTTAACCGATTAATGCTGCTACCCAAAGATCACCTCAATAAACCCGCCCAACCCAACCAATAACTGTTATCAACTTTCCCACCCTTAATTTCAATTAATCTTAATTTTGGGATTGTTGATAATTTATCGGTGGGTGGGGGCGGTTTTTTATCGGTTATTTGTGGGATTGAGAATTGCTTGGTAAACCCGGAGGTAAGAAAGGCGATCGCGCCTCTTTTATCCCCTAGCATTTTGATTAACCCATCCTTAGAGATTAAGATATCTAAATCTTAAAATATATTATCTTTTTTTGACCAACCACAAAGGCACAGAGGAGACAAAGAAAGAGAAAGATTTTTGAGGAAAAAAAAGGCGCGATCACGCATCTTTTATCCCTAGTGGGAAACCAAACCCAAAAAGACGGATGAAATCGCCTAAAACCAATATATAAAATGTATTTTACATCGTTCTACTTGTTAATCCCTCTGGTTTTGAGGGCTTTTTGGGCAGTTGGTGTATTTCCTTTGTCTGGCATGGTTTGAGGCTTCTTTTGTTCTCACAAATGTCTAAAATACCCTCCTAAAAAAATTATTCTTATGAAAAAATGCCCTTGCCGTCATTAATAAATCTTGAGAGATGCCTCCTAGAGTGAGGGGTCTAACCCCTCATTCTGACCACTTTTTCGCGATATGAACTTTATGAACTTTATGAACTTTATGAATGAACTTTCGGATAAAAGATATGAACTTTATGTATTGTCAAAATCGAGGGGATATTCCATGATTAGAGCAAAGCAGGGTTTCTCCTCAATCAAGTGGACATAGATTCCACGAAGGTGAAAATCAACCGGGTGGGGAGGTACTCGCGGTAACCCGATTAAGGAAGGTGCCATCATGTCTGATTAGTTTCACCATAGATAGTAAAACTGACTCCCTCACGGTTTTAGTTCCCAGTCAGGATTAATACCTGTCTATTCACTGTATTCTACTTTTTTCTACCTCTGGCTTCATTTTTTGGCAACTTTTTGTTTCCTGAGAGCGTGCCAAGGTGAACATCTAGTTACAGATATATAGCAATTCCATAGGAGATGTAAATGCAGGGATCACAGCCCGTCACAGGCAAGATGCCTGTGCCACAAGTGTTACTTCTGAAATGGAAACACTATATAGATGACACTTAGAGCGAATCAAAAGATTTTGTCCCCAGACAGTTGAGGTTAGCGGACTCTCATTTTTCATCACAATTGGAGATCGCGTATTTCTGTTATGGGCGATCGCGGGAGAGTTTTTTTGTCAAATTGTGCTGGCCCTTATTTCTTTAAGGGGTGAGCGCG
>JBBITB010000134.1:0-11552 GCA_037440985.1 Microcoleaceae cyanobacterium bin_387 | reverse complement strand
ATCGAAAGGCCCAGTCCCCATTCCCTATTCCCCATTCCCCATTCCCCATTCCCCAGTCCCTATTCCCCAGTCCCCATTCCCTATTCCCCATTCCCTATTCCCAACCTAGGGAATTCGTTCATTCATGGGGATGTAGGGCTCGTTGTGGGTTCCGGTATAAATTTGCGTGGGACGGAATATGCGGTTTTGCTCTAGTTGTTCTTTCCAATGGGCTAACCATCCCGCGACGCGCGCGATCGCGAATATCGGAGTAAACAAGTCAGTAGGAATGCCTAACTTGCGATAAACCAACCCGGAATAAAAGTCCACATTAGGATAAATTCCCTTATTGCCTAATTTTTCCTCTACCGCATCTTCGAGAGCTAAGGCAATCTCATAATATTTATCGCCACCAAACTTCTCAAATAGCTTTTCGGCTAACTCTTGTAAGATCGTCGCCCGGGGATCTTTAACTTTGTATTCCCGATGCCCAAAACCCATAATCTTGGTTTTCTTATCTAACATACTTTGTAGATAGGGTTTGACATTCTCCACGGAACCAATTTTCTCTAATAGCTCAATCACATCTTCATTGGCTCCTCCATGTAAGGGTCCGGCTAATGTACCTACCGCGGACGCGACGACGGCATAGGGATCTGTCAGAGTGGAGGCTGTTACCATCGCGGAAAAGGTGGAAGCATTGATCGTATGTTCGGCATGGAGTGTCAAACAGACATCAAAGACATGAGCCGCGAGGGGATCGGGTTCCCGCTCGGTGAGCATATATAAAAAGTTGGCAGAATAGTCTAAATCATCTCTTGGTTGTACGGGATCGTTTCCATTTCGCATTAATTGGAACGCGGCAACCATTGTAGGAATTTTGGCTAAGAGTCGTACCACGGCTTCCCGAATGTATTTGGGATCGGCTAAGGCACGACGGGAGTAAAATAACCCTAGGGCTGCGGCTGAAGCTTGCAGGGAGTCCATCGGGTGTCCGGTTTCGGGAAAGCATTTCATCATGTCCCGAATACGATACTTGATCCGACGGTGGTAACGGATCTCGTGCTCAAACTCGGTGAGCTCTTCTTGGGTAGGCAGTGTTCCCCATATTAATAGGTAGGCAGTTTCGAGGAATGTACTTTTGGCGGCTAACTCTTCGATGGAAATTCCTCGGTATTCGAGTACCCCTTTATTTCCATCAACGTAGCTGACGCTTGATAATGTCGCGGGTACTCCTTCTAATCCGGGTTTAAATTCACGAACAATACTCATAATGCAACTTTCTGTGTGAGTGATTATTTCTGAGGCTACATTACCAGAAACCTTGATTATGTCGCTGTTTTGACAGGATTGATATTTAGGGTAATACCCTGATTATTTTTTATTTCCTATTTTTGATTGACATTTGCCCGCCTTAATGGCAGCCAAGACTAAGTTTTTGGGGTCTTTGTTCCCGCGGGACTGAGAAACAGAGAAAGACAAAAAAGGCTTGATCGCGACGGACAAAGCCTTGTTAAGATTAAATTCAACTGGGATCTTGAAACTTAAGGATGTTAATCACTATCAAAAGCAATATTTCAACATACCTAAAAACCTGTTGAGTTTAGTAGCGATTACGGCCACCGTAAGAGTTACCACCTCGATTACCACCATAACTACCGCCGCGGTCTTCTTTGGGTTTAGCTTTGTTCACCTTTAGATCACGCCCCATCCATTCTGCACCATCGAGGGCTTCAATCGCGGCCACTTCTTCTGCTTCTGATGACATTTCGACAAAGGCAAATCCACGTAAACGTCCTGTCTCACGATCTGTGGGTAGTTGAACACGTTTAACTGATCCGTATTCTGCAAAGACGCTCGTGAGGGCATCTTGTGTTACTTGGTAGGAAAGGTTGCCTACATAAATAGACATGAGATATCTCCAAAATCCGATAAGTGTATAGATTGAGATTTCGGAGAGAAGCTTGCCAATACCAAAAGGGAAATACCTATTAATAATAAAAACAAACACTACTAACCGAATTGGGAGCCTCTCATTTTCGTAAATTGGCCTTGGGTTGGCGTAGCCTGTGGGGAGCATCGGACTTCTCGCTCCCTATGAGATTGGGCCTTCTGAAGACGCTCCCACTGCATTTTTTGGCAAATGTGAGATACTCCCAAGGGAACTCCCCTCGTAATGTCTTATCGTATCATAGTAAAAACGAAAAGAACTACAGGGAAAAATTAAACTGACCAAAATTTAATATTTGTGAAAAATCGGGTATAGGATTTTAGGACGATGATCGCTTGGCCTTGTCCAATTTTCCTGAACAATTCCCGCGACACTGGGTTTGTTAGGTGATGAAAAATTTGGGGGGCGTGAGCCAAAAGATTTGACTATTTCCCACTGGAGAACCGGTTTCGGGTAAGGTTAATCCGATGATTCCTGCTTTTTTGAGGATGATTACTCCTTTGACTTCTCCCCAGAGTAAGGTTTCGGCCCATTGGGATAAGTTGGGTTCATGGCCGATGATCGCGATTTCTTTTACTTGTCTGTCGCGGGTTATTTCTAACCAGGTTAACCAGTTTTTGATATCCCCCGCGGGTGCTAAGGTGCTAAATTCTTCTAATTTATTACTTAACCCTTCTTCTAAGAGGATTTGCGCGGTTTGACGGGCTCTTACTAGGGGACTGGTGAGGATGATGTCAAATTTAATACTTAATTCTTTGAGCCGTTGGGCAATTCTTCGTGTCTTACGATCCCCTTCTTTGGTTAATGCGCGATCGGCATCTTTGCTATATTCTGCTGGATCTCCCGCAATACCATGACGAATGATATAAAGATGTATTTCTGACATTTTACTCTCCTTGATTTTATCCGATTTTGAGAATTTTTCTCCTGAGATTATAGCACATTTTTTCACAATTGATCTATCAAATTTAAGGACAATGACAACGGGTTGTGGTATAACAAGATTTTCCTTGCCAATTGTGTTGACTATTTTTAGGGTGGCTATTCCCCTCTGGACAAGTCACTTCTTCTTCACAGATGGCTTGTCTTGGAAAAACTCCTAAATTTTGAATCTCTACCTGTACCATTAATTCTCCTTCTTCTTTAATTTCTTCATGATCTTTAATGGTATAATGTAGTTTATTAGTCCCTCCCAATACGGAGAAAGATTGGGTTCTGTGATGACTGTCTAAACCAAAGTCAAATCCTTCGGAAAATTCGCCATTTTCATAATTCCTATCTGTGTAAGGCGATGGATCATTGTCCATGCCTGATGTGATATTCTTAATCAACACTTTCCGGTTAGATATCGGGGGTGTGGTGGATGATTTAAATCGACCTTTAGGAAGGTTTCCTGTGATGACTACACCCGGACATTGACCGACATATTCGACTTGTTTAAATTTGACTAAGTTCTGTTCTAAAGTATTTTCATTTCTGACGATTATTTCTGCCTGATTTTGTGATTCGACTCCCCGGATTTTGCCTAAGAGTATTACGAGAATTGTGACTAATATTATTGTGATTTGTTTGAGAGAATTTTGGCTCACTTTTTTTCAATCCTAATGTTAAGAAACCGGGTTTATCGCCGATTTCGCTGGCTAGAAATAACTAAGTTAAGAAACCCGGTTTCTCTCCCGATGTCGGTTTATCACAAATTTGAGTGAAGAAACCGGGTTTCTACCCATTTGAGTGAAGAAACCGGGTTTCTACCCCGATGGTTTTACTCAAGGATGATGTTGGGTTTTGTGTCTCTACTCAATCTACTAATAGATGTTGGGTTTTGTGCCTCTACCCAACCTACTAATCAAGGTTTTACTTAAAGATAACCCGATCGCGCCACTTATCTAAAACCTGTTGACTTATCCCAGAAACTCGTTGTTTGACATCCTCTAAAGAGGTAAAGGGTTTGATTTGTCGTGCTTGAATAATCTTTTGCGCGGATTTCTTACCCACTCCGGGTAATTTTTCTAATTCCCCTTGACTCGCTGTATTAATATTAATGGGAGATAGGGGCAAATTATCTAACTTTGTTGTGGGAGATGATGATACAACTTTTGGGGAAGGACATTCTTTAACAGCGCGATCGATTTTTTCCTTAATTCTGCTGGGTAATCCTAAACTGGCATTACTATAAAGTCGATTAAATTCCTGTTCAAAATGGGCGGCTACTATGGGATTTTCAATCACTAACAAGGTTTCATCATTATTATTATTCGCAGCAACGGACCAATTATGGGAACCCGTAATCACGGTTTTTCCATCCAAAATGGCAAATTTATGATGTAATAAATCTCCCTTGACTAAATTAGGTACTCCGACGGTAGATATCGGTTTTTTCCAAGGTTTATTATCCCCATCTATCCGACATTGGTCTGGGTAAGTTACTCCCATAATATCTAATGCTTCACTGTAGGAACGATAAGCAAAATTTTTGTCGATTAAAACGCGTATAGGTACACCGTTTTGGGAGTCTTTTTCTAGGATATTCGCGAATCTTTGCTCGGAAAAGACAAATAATGCTAAATCTACGGACTTTTTCGCGTTGACTAAATTTAAACCTATTAAACCATTAACGCTTTCTTCCCAAGGTTGTTTCGCAGAGGTTGGGGAAAATTGGATCGCGACCTTGCTTTTGCCAATATTAACACTTTGTACAGGTCGAAATGTCTTTTTTAGTCCAAATTTACTATCCTTGTTGGCTGGGATACCACTTCCCCACATCTCATTAAATTCTTGGGTAAATAATCGCGCTAATTCTGGACTTTCTATCTTGAGTAAATTATTAGAGTTACCCCGACTTTCGGGACTGGCAAAATCTCCATGTATATCACTGGTGGTAAAATTGGCAGATGTCACGATTACCCTTTTATTATCGACTACGATAAATTTATGGTGCATTAAATCACTGCCGCGTGAACCATCTGCGCGATCGTCAATAATAGGAATACCGCCATTTTCTAAAATGACTAAAGCATCCCCCTTTTCGATTTCCTCTTGACTTAATTTGCCATCTTTATTGGTGTCTACAAGTTTGATAAACTCATGGTAACGATCGCGTTCTCGCGGAGACAACCCAGCTAAGTCAGTAGAGTTGAAACGACTCCAAGGACGACGATAAGTATTTTCTACTATGACACGAACTTTGACCCCAGCTTGGCGACGTTGAAGTAACGCGTGAGAAATTTTCGGTAAACGTAGCTCTTGAACGGCCACATCAACGGTAAACTGAGAAGAGGTAATCGTATCAATGATCACCTGTTCCAAATTATCACCGGGACGAGTTACTTCTCGATAGGGTTCTTTATAGCTGGAACCTTGGAACTGGTTGAAATAAACCTGTACCAAAGGATCTTGAGGAATATGTGTCTGAGTCGGTATCTCCAGGGATGTCGGGAATCTCTTCTGGGGACAGCCCGTAAGACTTAAGAGTAAAAGTAACCCATAAGTTAGAAATAAAGGCGAAACAGTCTTCACAGAGAAAGTTAAAATTTCTTATTGTTGTTTTCGGTTTTCAGGTTCAAACTTATCTCATAATAAAGTTATCCCATACTCATGTTCTTCTTAAAGAAGCAAAACATTGTATTTGATCCGATCGCGTTGATGCCTAAAAGCATCTTGTGGTAAGGATCGCACCTCACACCAATGCTTTTATGACGAAACGAAAAATGATTTTTCCGTGTGGTCACAAGGGCTATGGAAAACTTTGCCGCCGCTGTCTCCAAGAGCGTATCGCACAAGAGCAAAAAGTTCAAGTCCTTGCGGAAAAAAGAAATAAAAAACAAGAGTGGGAATCCTCCTTTGCCCACGATGTTATTGATCTTCGAGGATTGCCCGATCATGTGGTAGTTAAGGCACGAACTATTTTAGCTGCTTTACATCAACAGAAGAGTTACAGAGAATTTGGCGGTAAACGACTTCGCCATAACCGTTTGATTATTAGTATCCCTGTAACACGAAACTACAGAATGTTATGTGAAGATCATGGCTCTTATTTAACTCCTCAGAGGGTTTTATCCCATGAAGATTACAATGTCTGTAAACCGGGCGGTTAATGAAGCACTTAAGGAAAAATTAACTTTTAAATTTTATCAAGCTCCTATGAATATAATTGGCTCATGCAAATTTACTTAGACTATAGCGCGACTACTCCTCCTCGTCGAGACGCGATACGGGTGATCGAAAATGTGTTGAGACAACAATGGGGGAACCCATCGAGTTTGCATGAGTGGGGACAACGGGCTGCGACGGTGATGGAAGTGGCGCGGATGCAGGTGGCTAGTCTGATTAAGGCTCAACCGGAGTCGATTATTTTTACTGGGGGGGGGACGGAAGCTAATAATTTGGCTATTTTGGGAATGGCTCGACGTTATCGTGTCCCTCAACATCTGATTATTTCTAGTGTTGAACATCCCGCGATCGCGTCTCCTGTACAATTATTGGAGGATCAAGGATGGGAAGTGACTCGTTTATCGGTGGATAGAAAAGGTAGTGTTGATCCTTTAGAATTGGAAAAGGCTTTGCGTCATAATACAGTATTAGTTTCGATTATTTATGGTCAAAGTGAAGTCGGTACTTTACAGCCTATTAAAATATTAGGAGAAATTACCCGCGCTCATGGAGCTTTGTTTCATACGGACGCGGTGCAAGTCGCGGGTAGGGTATCGATTAATGTCCAAGAATTACCCATAGATTTGTTATCTCTTTCTAGTCATAAGATTTATGGACCCCAGGGCGTTGGTGCTTTATATGTCCGTCCGGGTGTGGAGTTATTTCCGTTAATTTTAGGGGGGGGACAGGAGTTAAATTTGCGATCGGGTACTCAAGGTATCCCGATTATTGCTGGTTTTGGGGTTGCCGCGGAATTAGCTCAAGAAGAAATGAGTATGGAAATGCCGAGATTAAGCAAATTGCGCGATCGTTTGTTTGATTTATTATCGGATGTTACCTCCTTACTTCCTACGGGTGATCGAATTAATCGACTGCCTCATCATGTCAGTTTTTGTCTAGTAAGTCGCGAGGGAAATATTACCGGAAAAACATTAGTAAGAGAAATGAATTTGGCCGGAATTGGTATTAGTTCGGGTTCGGCTTGTAGTAGTGGGAAGTTAAGTCCGAGTAAGACATTATTGGCGATGGGATATTCGGAAAAAGAGGGTTTAGGGGCAATTCGTTTAACATTAGGACGCGAGACAACGGCAGAAGATATTGAATGGAGCGCGATGGTATTAAAGCAAATTTTAGGGAGAATCCATCGGAAAAATTTCACGTTAAAAGTCTAAAAAAGATTTAGGGATAAACCCTATGTTTGAATGAATTTTCTCTAGTTTCTACATCTAACGCGATCCAAATCCATACTTTTTCAAACTTAGTTTGGACAAAGCACCACATTTCATCTAGGTACAAGTCAATCAACCTCTTTTTTTTCGGAGATGTTTGCCTTTTTTTCCACGGGATAATATTTTTGATTGACACATAATATTGAAGCCACCGCTTTGATACCCCAGACGCTCTACAGATAGCTGCCAGGGAGATTTTTTCTGATAAAGGTTTATCAATTAATTGTTTTTGATCATGAGAAATCAGTTGATGTCGTGGATTTTCTACAAACTGTCGTTGACAGTTTTGAGATTTATAGTCATTTCAACGTATATTGAGAAATTAAAACAACAGTGACAGTAAGAAGAAGCGAGATTTCACCCGTCCAATTCATTTTTATTGGGAATGACTATAATACTATTTTCGTGCCTTGACATTAGAAATGAGATTCAGAGCAAACCCTATCCTTACGACAGTTGACTCATGATATCATTACAATGCACCATCGCCCCAAATATTTAACAACGATAAACGCAGATAAAAACAGATATTTTTATCTGAAGGAACTCCGTTAAATTTACTTAAATAAAAGGGGAGCAAGTAAGGCAAATAACCAACCGCCTAAGACGATCACTTCGATAATTCTTAATAAGATATTTTGTTTCATGGTTAATCAAATGGGAGGAGACTATATTTTTTAGTTGTCATGACTTAAGTCATTACTATCGAGAATTTAGGCACTGCAAACCAAGAAACCTGGTTTCTCACTGGACACGATCGCGGGAAATAAGCATTTTCAGTTAAGAATACCTTCACCATTTCTTTGTCGGTTGGGTTTCCTATCTCAACCCAACAAGCATAAAAATCGTTTTTTAGGTGGGGCAAAGGTATTGGTTAAGAAACCGGGCTTCTGCGTACATCCTACTAGGAATCAGAGGAACGATTAAAAAAAGCACGAATCTTTTGTAACCAAGTCGCGGGAGAATCATTCTGTCTATATTTTATATCAAATAATGAGAGCATTAAAGGAACTCCACCCACTCTCGCGATCATTAATAGATGAAAGGCTAAACAAGCGACTAAAATCACCCAGGAAATCAAATGTAAATTATACCAAACTTGGTCAAACTCTTTTTTATATAACCATTCGTCTTCCATCTTGCTTCCCGTGATCAGGGCAAAGGTAATGGCTAATAACATTAAGGTGTTTGCGACGCGATGGAGACTATACCACCAAATCGGTTTTCCTACTTCTTTGAGTTTGTCAAAGGTATCAGATTGAATCAGGCGTTTTTCCCCTAGATGAAAACTATATAAGGCAAACGCGGGCATAATGCCTAATAGTAATAATTTCCCGAAAGTCCCATGAATGCCGATAATACGTGGAATTTCAGGAATGCCTAAATTGAATAATCTATGATCGTAGATAATGTACACCAAAAATGATGTCAATACTGCCAAGAGCGCGATGAAGGCATTCGCACCATGCAGCAGTCTCAGTAATAAAGGCTGATAGGGTTTAGAAGGAGCCATTTGTGAGTCGGAGAGTCAGGAATGATCGCTAATTATATCATAAGAAAGAAGGACGAAGGAAGAAGGAAGAAGGAAGAAGGAAGAAGGAAGAAGGAAGAAAATCAAGGGTTTGAGCTATTAAGAGAATCCTCATGGTTGGGTGGCTATATTATTCTAATATATACTCTTTTCTTTCCTTTGTGTCCTCTGTGCCTTTGTGGTTCATAAAAAAATAAAAAAAGTCAAAATTCATCAGAAACAATTAATAAAAAAGAGTGGTTTCCTAAAAGGAAGAAGGAAGAAAATCAAGGGTTTGAGCTATTAAGAGAATCCTCATGGTTGGGTGGCTATATTATTCTAATATATACTCTTTTCTTTCCTTTGTGTCCTCTGTGCCTTTGTGGTTCATAAAAAAATTAAAAAAAGTCAAAATTTATCAGAAACAATTAATAAAAAAGAGTGGTTTACTAAAGGCCAAAGTTTTGTTATAATAGAGAAGTTGATAGGGCAAATATCAAAGAAAAGGAGAAATGTCTGTGTTGAAACTCTATGGCGGTGCTCGCAGTCGGGCTTCTATTGTTAAATGGTATTTAGAAGAAATTGGTGTCCCTTATGAGTTTGTCTTGCTTGATATGCAAGCGGGTGCTCATTTACAACCGGAATTTTTAGCGATTAATCCCATTGGCAAAGTTCCCGCGATCTCCGAGGGGGATTTTACCTTATGGGAGTCGGGCGCGATTTTACTATATTTAGCCGAAAAATATGGTAAACTGTCACAATCTTTAGAGGAAAAAGCACAAATTACTCAATGGGTATTTTTTGCTAATGCCACTTTGGGACCGGGAATTTTTGTCGAAGCCAGTCGGGAAAAAGAAACTCCCCGTTTGTTATCTCCATTAAATGAAATTTTTAGCCAACAACCCTTTTTAATGGGTGATGAATTTACGGTTGCTGATGTGGCTGTGGGGGCTATGTTAGCTTATATTCCGATGATGTTAAAATTGGATTTAAGCTCCTATCCCGCGGTTTTGGATTATATTAAACGGATTTCTGAACGTCCGGCTTTCCAAAACGCGATCGCGAATCGTCAGTAAATATCACAAAACTTTCATAAATTAGGGACATGACAATAGGATAACAAAGGTAAGAATACCCTTATTATTATCCTATTGTTTCGCCCCTGATGGATAACTGGGAGATAAATTCGGACAACACGAATTTATGCCGAGAAATCTATCTAAAACCAACGGCTGCTTGCCACACAAAAGCCAGCAACAAGAAAAAGACGGGAATTACGGGCAAAACATCAACCAAGGGGTCAAAGACAGAATAGGCTTCGGGCAGTTTTGCCAAGAGTAATGCGGCTTCCATGTATGAATCTACCTCTCCAACACAGTTTTTTTCATAATTGCGACTAATCTTAACATACGCGATTCACTTATGATCTTCCTTAGCAGTAATCCAATGACCAAATTCTTCCATGAAGCGATTGGCCAAGATTGCCTCTCTGATCCGTTTGGTAAAATGGACTAACTCTGTCACATTATGAATGGAGAGAAGGGTATAACCGACTGTTTCTTGGGCGCGCACCAAATGAGCCAGATAAGCACGACTAAAATTTTGACAAGTATAACAGGGACAAGTTTCGTCGATGGGTTGAAAATCTTCGCGAAAGCAAGCATTTTTAATTTGCCATCGTTCCCCCTTCACTAATATCGCGCCATGTCGTGCTAAACGGGTAGGAATGACACAATCAAATAAGTCCACTCCCGCCGCGATCGCTTGTACCATCTCGCGATGAGTCCCTATTCCCATTAAATAACGGGGTTTATTCTCAGGTAATAAAGGTGTTGTCACCTTGACGATTTGTTCAATTAATTCCGAGGGTTCCCCGACACTGACACCACCAATGGCATAACCGGGTAAATCTAAGGCCGCCAACTGCTTGGCCGCGTGAACCCTTAAATCAGGATAAATCCCCCCTTGGACAATACCAAATAAAGCCTGATCTGGACGTTGATGGGCCTTTATACATCGTTCCAACCAGCGATAAGTACGATCCGTCGCTAATTGCACCTCTTCACGAGTCGCGGTATAAGGAGGACACTCATCAAAGGCCATAATTACATCGGCCCCCAATTCATTTTGAATTTGGATCGACTTTTCCGGTGTTAAATAAATCATCTGGCCATCACGGGGAGAGCGAAACTTAACACCCTCCTCTGTAATAGTTCGCATTTCACTTAAACTAAAAACTTGAAACCCGCCAGAGTCAGTTAAAATCGGGCCTTTCCAAGCCATAAATTTATGTAGGCCACCAGCACCAGAAACGATCGCTTCTCCTGGTTGGAGATGTAAATGATAAGTATTTGCCAAAACCATGTGAGCTCCCGTTGCTTCTAATTGCGCGGGAGTCAAAGTTTTGACATTCGCGAGAGTCCCTACGGGCATAAAACGAGGTGTTTCTACAATTCCATGAGGAGTAGAAAAGACACCTGCGCGTGCTTGAGAATGACAACAAGAAGCTTGACAATGAAAGGAAAAGTTAGAGTGTAATGTCACTTAAAGGGTAGGAAAATAAAGGGGAGCCAATAGGTAATGGTAATGGAAAAGAGTGATTAGGGATAGGTGTTAGTTATTAGCTATTTAGGTGCTAGGTAGTAGGTTGTACTTTTATGGGGGATGGGGGATGGGGGATGGGGATTAGGGATTGCGGATTGGGTAATGGGTAACTGTCAACTGTCAACTGTCA
>JBBITB010000133.1:0-11751 GCA_037440985.1 Microcoleaceae cyanobacterium bin_387 | reverse complement strand
TACTTTAGGGGAAATTGGCCTTGGGAATGAGTCCGCGATTCAGGCGTTAATTCGGATTTTAGAAACGACTAAGGATGAATATACTCGCAGGGCTGTTGCCAATACTTTAGGGGAAATTGGCCTTGGGAATGAGTCCGCGATTCAGGCGTTAATTCGGATTTTAGAAACGACTAAGGATGAATATACTCGCAGGGCTGTTGCCAATACTTTAGGGGAAATTGGCCTTGGGAATGAGTCCGCGATTCAGGCGTTAATTCGGGTTTTAGAAATGACTGATAATGAAGGTACTTGCAGGAGTGTTGCCGAGAGTTTAGGGAGAATTAACTTGGGTAATGAGTTCGCCATTCAGGCGTTAATTCGGGTTTTAGAAATGACTAAGGATGAATATACTCGCAGGAGTGTTGCCGAGAGTTTAGAGACAATTGCCCTTGGTAATGAGTTCGCTATTAGAGAATTAATTCGAGTTTTAGAAACGACTGATAATAAAGATACTCGCTGGTATTTTGCCAAGAGCTTAGAGAAAATTGCCCTTGGTAATGAGTTCGCTATTAGAGAATTAATTCGGGTGTTGGAAACTACTGATAATAAAGGTCCTAGCTGGATTGTTGGCAAGACTTTATGGGAAATTGCCGTTGGGAATGAGTTCGCGATTCGGGAGTTAATTCAGGTGTTGGAAACGACTGATAATGAAGATACTCGCCGAATTTTTTCCAAGATTTTAGGAAAAATATTCAAAACAGAAAAAAATAGAACTCTTGCGAAACAATAGGGAATAGGGATTGGGGATTGGGGATTGGGGATTGGGACGTTTTTTTTTTCCTTCTTCCCTCTCTCTCCTCCCTCTCCTCCCCCTCTTCCTTTGTGCCTTTGTGCCTTTGTGGTTTATTACTTCTTTCTTCTATTTCCGTTTTGCGGAGGCTTTCTTCTTCGCGTCTTTTTCGGATTTTTTCAGGGCTTTCTCCGCGGCAATTTTGGCTAATTTCGCTTGTTCTTTTTCTTCCGCGATCTTATCTAAATAATAATGATAGTCTCCTAAATACAACCGAAATTCTCCATCCCGAACTTCGACAATTTTATTCGCGACTTGGGAGATGAAATAACGATCGTGGGAAACAATGATCGCGGTGCCATCATAATGCGTTAATGATTCTTCTAACATCTCCTTCGCGGGAATGTCTAAATGATTTGTCGGTTCATCTAAAATCAGTAAATTTGCGGGACGTAATAGCATTTTTGCGAGGGCTAAACGGGCTTTTTCTCCCCCACTTAATGCTCCTACTTCTTTAAAGACTGTATCCCCACTAAAGAGAAAACGTCCTAATAATGTCCGTACTTCTTCGTTTTTCCAGTCTGGGACTTCATCATGGATGGTTTCCATGACGCTTTTTGTTAAGTCTAATGCTTCCGCTTGGTTTTGTTCAAAATAACCAGGGATGACGTTATGATCTCCGAGTTTGACTGTCCCTTCTGTCGCTTCTCCTAAACCCATAATTAAACGTAAAAGTGTCGATTTTCCGCAACCATTGGGTCCTAAAAACGCGACGCGATCGCCCCTTTCTATTAATAAATTAGCTCCGCAAAAGAGAATGGTATCATCATAAGTATAGAACAAATCATCTATAATTACGACTTCTCGGCCACTGCGAGGCGCGGGAGGAAAACGAAAATGTAATGTTCTTAAACTACCCGTCGGGGCTTCAATTCGCTCAATTTTATCTAATTGTTTCTCACGACTTTTGGCTTGGGTACTACGAGTGGCACTGGCGCGAAATCGCTCGACAAACACCTGTTGTTTCTCTAATTCTTTCTGTTGACGTTCGTAGGCACTTAATTGAGCTAATTTAGCTTCTTCTTTTTGTTGTAAGTAGGATGAATAATTGCCTAAATAAGTTGTAGAAACGCCATGCTCTGTCTCGACTATTTGCGTACATAGTCGATCTAAAAATTCCCGGTCATGGGAAACTATTACCATTGGCGTTGTTAAGTTTTTCAGATAATTTTCTAACCATTCAATTGTCTCTAAGTCTAAATGGTTAGTCGGTTCGTCTAAGAGCAAAAGATCGGGCTTTTGTAGGAGGATTTTACCTAAACTCATCCGCATTTGCCAACCGCCACTAAAGGCACTCACAAGGCGATCGCCGTCTTCTAATTGAAATCCCATTTCGGGTAAAATCTTCTCAATTTGAGATTCTAAACTATAACCATCTAAAGCTTCAAATCTCCGTTGAAGTCTATCTAATTTATGAATTAAATGATCGAGTTCTTCTGGTGTCGCGTTTTCCATTTCCCGCGGTACTTGTAATAAGGCTTCGTGGGTTTCATTGGCTTCTTTAAAAACTGTCCAAAATTCTTCGCGTACTGTTCGAGATGGATCAACTTCAAATTCTTGAGTTAAATAGGCAATATGTAAGGATGCGGGGCGAATGACTTCCCCCGTTGTCGGTTCCACTTCTCCCGCGATAATCTTTAATTGGGTTGATTTTCCTGCACCGTTGACTCCCACTAACCCAATGCGATCGCCCACTTTTACTTCCCAGTTCACATCTTTGAGGACGACACCTGTCGGGTATATCTTACTGATATGCTCTAATCGCAACATTTTTATATTTTCGTTTTTGGTTTGTGATTAACCTTTGACTAAATATATAGCAAAGGTTGTTTTAATCTTAACAAATTTTAACGACGCGTTATAGTTTATTTTGGCGTTGGGGGGATCAGGGAAATGGGGGTAATGTAACGGTTGAAATGCCAGAAATTCGATCACAGGTGTCCGTAATTATACTTAGTTCCCTGGCTAATGTGACTGGTATCACATGGATGTACAGACAAGGATCAATCCAAGATATCCGTATGATCACAGAAAAAACCCTCCTCTCGTCACGCAGATATCCGTAAAAATACGGCAATATAGAGACATAGGAAGTTAATAAACGAACTAACGGACTAACGGACTAATAAACTAATAAACATTTGGGAGGAAAGGGAGATGAAATACGGAATTTTAGCCACAACAGTCTTAATTATCGGTATTGGCATTGTTTCTCCCGTTAAAGCTGAAAATCCCGCGCAGGTGAAAAAGTTATTGGAAACGAAGGAATGTGAGCGTTGTGATCTGAGTGGAGTTAACCTTAAGGGTATTGATTTACAGGGTGCGAATCTTAAAGGTGCGAATCTTAATGAGGCTAATTTAGATTATGCTAATCTTTCTCATGCTAAATTGCAAGGGGCTAATCTGATTACTACAACGCTTCACGCGGCTAATTTGGAGAAGGCTGATTTTAGTGGTGCTAATCTCAGTCTGACGGGTATGGTGGCAGCTAATCTGAAAAATGCTAATCTCAATTTTGCCAATTTGGTAGGGGCTAATTTGGAAGGGGCTAATTTATTAGGAGCTAATTTAAAAAATGTCCGGCAGTCTGTAGAGGGTTTAGGTCAAGTTAAGTTAAAAAATGGTAGTTTGTATGGTATTGATGTGATGGGAGTAAATCTCCGAAATGCTGATTTAACGAATGCCAATTTGTTTGGT
This sequence comes from Microcoleaceae cyanobacterium bin_387, assembly GCA_037440985.1. Taxonomy (GTDB): domain Bacteria; phylum Cyanobacteriota; class Cyanobacteriia; order Cyanobacteriales; family Microcoleaceae; genus JBEDKD01. Next base: position 8,225 of record JBBITB010000133.1, on the reverse strand, counting down.
GCTAGTTTGATGGGTGCTGATTTAACTAATACTAATTTTACCAATGCTAATATGGCTAATGTGGATTTGCGATATACTTTAGTTGATAATAATGAGGGTTTTTCTCATTGATTTAACTAACAAAAACAATAACATATTGACTATGACTTCCCTTCGGCGATCGCGTCCCCAAAATTGTTTGTTTCTTGATGTGGGTTCCTCAGCCAATTACATTCAAAAATTGGGTTTCTGCCCAGGCGATGGCTACGCTTGAGCAGAAGGCGATCACGCTTTCTTTGGGATTTAGGCTTGAGTCTATGTTACAAATACAAAGTGTACTCCTTCATATCGACCAGAAAAAACTCCACTCCCAGGGAAGTTTAAGAAGACGTGTTAAATCTCACGTCTTCTGAGTATGACTATTTTTTGATTCCTGAATATACGTTGAAATGACTATAGATAGAAACCCGGTTGATCGAGTAAAAAAGCTCATTTTTATCAGAGAGCATGACAAAAAAACTGAGTTTCGACTGGGGAGTTTGGGGAGTTCAACGATTGAAATTTTCTAAAGGACAATCACAATCTTTTGTCCCTAACCAACTTTGGCCTACCTGTTTCAAGGCTAACATAATCGGCTGAAGTTCTTTCCCTTTTTCGGTGAGGGAATACTCTACTCTTGGGGGGATTTCTGGATAAACAGTTCTGTGAATTAATCCATGTTTTTCTAATTCCCGCAGTCGCATTGTCAGAGTTTTGGAACTGATTCCGGGTAATGCTTCTAAGAGTTGATGGGTACGATGATCGCGAGTAAAAAGCTCCTTAAGAATCAATACAGACCACTTACTCCCTAACAATTCTAACATAAATTGAATCGGACAACTATTGTCCAAACATTCTTCGGTTAATAACCCCGAAGAGGGCTGTCTAAAACTGGCTTTCATTTTCATATTTATGACCCACGGATGAAACTTCAATCTTTTTTAAGAATACCTCTAATCCCAAATAGGCTAACATTTTTTTCCTTTGGGATACTAAGTATCCTAATTGTACCTATCTTGTAATTAAGAGAGAAAGTAATAAAATGGAAACAGAGTTAAAGAATAACTCTATCTTAAACAAGAATCGTAAAGACGACAAGAAAAACTACAGAAGAACTAAGGATTATCTATTAGGGATCAAGTGTAATTGTATCCCAGGGATATATCCTTATATCATAAAATAGTTTTTTTAGTCAATGAATCTTTACGTTACGACATAATTACTGCAACAAAAGTTCATTAAGAAAGTTTGCGAAAAAAAATTTGAGGGAACCGAAAGTCAAATAAGTGCATAAAGACAGATGCAATGAGACGGGTGAACTCAGACCGAAGAAGTTCAACACTAGAGGAAAAAACTCATGCTAGAACCAGCAATTAGTGGATTAGGAACCAGAACCGCGAATAAAGAACAAGCCCTAGTGCTTTGGTTTGAAGAAGTAGGGATTTCAGACATTCCCCTAGTTGGGGGTAAAAACGCCTCCCTCGGAGAAATGATTCAACAGTTAACCCCGAAAGGTGTCAGTGTTCCCAATGGCTTTGCTACGACTGCCTATGCCTATCGTTATTTTGTCAAATCTGCGGGTTTAGAAATCAAATTACGGGAACTGTTTTCTGACTTAGATGTAGAAGATGTCAATAACCTACGGCAAAGAGGTAAAAAAGCACGGGCCTTAATCTTAGAAACACCCTTCCCAGAAGACTTAAATACCGCGATCGTCAGTGCCTATGAAAAAATGTGCGATCGCTATGGCAAAGACACAGACTGTGCGGTACGTTCATCCGCGACCGCGGAAGACTTACCGGATGCCAGTTTTGCGGGACAGCAAGAGACTTATCTTAATGTCTACGGTGCAGAAGGTATTTTGGAATGTTGTCATAAATGCTTCGCCTCCATCTTTACTGATCGCGCCATTTCCTACCGCACCATTAAAGGATTCGATCACTTCGATGTCGCCCTATCCGTTGGTGTGCAGAAAATGGTACGTTCCGACTTAGCCACCTCCGGCGTAATCTTCTCCATTGACACAGAAACGGGGTTTAAAAACGCGACCCTTGTCACCGCGGCCTACGGTTTAGGGGAAAACGTGGTACAGGGTGCTGTCAACCCTGATGAATACTTTGTCTTTAAACCGACATTAAAAGAAGGGTTCCGGCCCATTTTAGAAAAACGCTTGGGTTCTAAGGAACTGAAGATGGTGTATGACATCGGCGGTTCTAAACTAACGAAAAACGTATCCGTTCCTGTTTCCGAACGCGGCAAATATGCTCTCAATGATGATGAAATTCTGCAATTAGCGCGTTGGACTGTGCAGATCGAAGATCACTACTCCGCATCTCGTGGTAGTTATACCCCAATGGATATTGAGTGGGCGAAGGATGGTTTAACGGGTGAATTGTTTATTGTGCAGGCACGTCCTGAAACGGTACAATCACAAAAATCCGGTAGTGTGCTCAGATCCTATAAACTCCAAGGTACTAGCAATGTCTTAATTGCAGGTCGCGCCGTTGGTGAAATGATTGGCCAAGGCAAGGCACGGGTGATTCTCGATGTTCATAAAATTGATGAATTCCAGGCGGGTGAAGTCCTCGTTACGAATAAGACGGACCCAGACTGGGAACCCATTATGAAGAAAGCCAGCGCGATCGTCACCAACCAAGGTGGACGAACCTGCCACGCGGCGATTATTGCACGGGAAATGGGTATCCCCGCGATCGTTGGTTGTGGCGACGCGACACAGGTGCTCAAGAATGGTCAAGAAGTGACGATATCCTGTTCCGAAGGGGAAGAAGGAAAAGTTTATGAAGGTTTAGTACCCTTTGAAGTCCAAGAAACAGCCCTTGATAATTTACCTCGCACCAAGACACAAATCTTGATGAATGTGGGCAACCCAGAAGAAGCCTTTAGTTTATCCGCGATTCCTTGTGATGGTGTTGGTTTAGCGCGCTTAGAATTTATTATCGCGAACCATATTAAAGCCCACCCCTTAGCATTAATTAAATTTGACGAATTAGAAGATGAATCCGTCAAACGGGAAATTGCCGAATTAACCGCGTTATATCCCCATAAACCAGACTTCTTCACCGATAAATTAGCTCATGGTATTGGTATGATCGCGGCCGCGTTCTATCCTAATCCTGTAATTGTACGGATGAGCGATTTCAAGAGCAACGAATACGCGAATCTGTTAGGTGGTCGTCAATTTGAACCCAAGGAAGAAAACCCCATGATTGGGTGGCGGGGTGCTTCTCGCTATTATGATCCTAATTATCGTGAGGCTTATGCTCTTGAATGTAAGGCTTTGAAGCGGGTACGCGATGAAATGGGATTAACTAACGTCGTTCCCATGATTCCCTTCTGTCGCACACCCGATGAAGGTCGCAAAGTATTAGCAGAAATGGAAAAACACGGTCTGAAAAAAGGCGTTAATGGCCTGCAAATCTATGTGATGTGCGAATTACCGAGTAACGTGATTTTTGCCGATGAATTTGCTGAAGTATTCGACGGTTTCTCCATCGGTTCCAACGATTTAACACAATTAACATTAGGGTTAGATCGTGACTCCGCATTAGTCGCGCATATCTTTGACGAACGCAATGAAGCGGTAAAACGGATGGTACAAATCGCGATTAAGGCAGCGAAGAAATATAATCGTAAGATTGGTATTTGTGGTCAAGCCCCTAGTGATTATCCTGAGTTTGCTCGTTTCTTAGTTGAATTAGGCATTGATTCCATGAGTTTGAATCCCGATTCTGTGATTAAGACTATCTTGGATATTGCCAAGATGGAAGAGTCGAATGTAGCAGTTGATTTAGCAATGGATATCGCCCATGCCAGATAAGGTTTAAGTTCGTTTTAAATCTGAATGTATTATGTTTGGCCGGTTTCTTATTTTGAGAAGCCGGTTTTTTGGGTGATTAAGTCTAGGGAGAGATGTTGATTTGAAACCGCAAATAAACGCAGATAAACGCAGATGGGGAGAGATTTTTTTGTACCTTTGTAGTTCGTTAATTCTTAAATATTTAATACAGTGATTTTTCGTCGGTTGGGTTGAGCGTCGCGAAACCCAAAAAAGGGGAATGACTATACACCAAAAAAGGCATAATTTCTGTCAACTTATTAATAATTTTTAGGCAATAGGTAACAAACTAATACCCATTACCCATTCCCTTTTACGGGTATTGTCATCACAAACTCTGCACCATTACCGGAAGATGAATTAACATCTAATGTCCCACCATGTTTTTCAACGACTATCGAATAGGAAATTGCCAATCCTAAACCCGTACCCTTATTAACGGGCTTAGTGGTGAAGAAATTATCAAAAATTTTCTCTTTAACTTCCTCAGTCATCCCCACACCATTATCCTTAATGGAAATAACCACAGATTGGGCATCATCGGATAATTGAGTTTTGATGAAAATACAGTTTTCGTAAGATTCTATTTCGGCAAAGCTATGGTTTTGATTTAATTCCTCTAACCCATCAATGGCATTAGATAGCAAATTCATAAATACTTGATTAAGCTGTCCGACATAACATTCTACCATCGGAATTTTTCCATAATCTTTGATGATTTTAATCGCGGGGCGTGTTTCATTAGCCTTGAGTCGATATTTCAGAATCATTAATGTACTATCAATACCATCGTGAAGATTAAAAGCAACAGGAGAAACACTATCTGAACGCGAAAAGGTTCTGAGACTGGTGCTAATATCCTGAATCCGAACTACACCCTCTTTCATCGAACCAATTAGTTTGGGGAAATCCTCACGAATGTAGTCTAAATCAATGGTATTTATTTGCTGTTGAAGGGTGGGTTCTAGTTGGGAAAATTCTCTTTGATAGATGTCAATTATACTAAATAAATCATTGAGATAATCTAAGGCTGGTTGAATATTTCCTGAGAGAAAACTTACCGGATTATTGATTTCATGGCCGACTCCTGCAACTAGCTGTCCTAGCATGGACATTTTTTCACTTTGGACTAGCTGCATTTGCGATTGTTGCAAATCAGAAATTGCTTGTGAGAGTGCTGTATTAGCTTTTTGAAGTTCCTGAGTTCTTTCTGCTACCTTTGCCTCTAAAACTTGATATTCTTGTTCTAAGGATGCTTCTCGATCGCGCATATTTTCCAGAATCAAGTTTTGAACTCTTTGATTAGCTCTTAAATATTGTCGAAAGACAATTCCCAAAGTACCAACCAGAAATAAGACAATTAACACCGAGCCAACATTTGCCCAGTATGTGAAATTAGCCGATGTTTGAGAAGCTTTTGAGGTAGCATTAATGATAATTTCATACAATTTATCATAATTAGGATCAACTTGAGTTTCATCAAATTCTAAGGCTTCTTCAATACGCCTAAATTCCAACAATTTTAGAAGGTAATTGACGGAGTTTTCATAATTTTTGTAGGCTAATTCAACCCTTTGCATCCGCTCTACCGAAGGGGCTGTTTTTCTTAACACTTCCAGACTCCCTTGGGCTTGCTCTCGTGTCTGATTTAGGGTTGTTTCTAACTCAGAGTCAACTTTTTTCTTGGAGATTGCCCTCCATTCTAAAGCATCCAAGCGATTTGCTACAGCCTGTAAATGATTAAGTTCTCGCTCATGCTTCGCGGCTATATCTGACCAATTATTCAACATGGCAATACTAAAAGCCGATGCCGCGACAGATACGATCGCGATCGTGAAGAATAACAAATTATGAGACTGCTTTTGGGGAAACATACAATAGGTAATGGGTAATGGGTAATGGAGAATGGGTAATGGAGAATGGGTAATGGGTAATGGGGAACTCTTAATGGGAAACTCTTAATGGGGAATAAATAATAAATTCGACTTCATCTTTAGTCGAAACGCGATATTGCCTATTACCTATTGCCTATTACCTATTGCCTATTACCAATTACCAATTACCAATTACCAATTACCAATTCCCCATCTCCCCAACTATTCCACCGTCACAGACTTAGCCAAATTACGAGGTTGATCGACATCTAAACCCCGTCGTGCGGCAATATGATAAGCCAATAACTGCAAAGGAATCACGGTTAAAACCGGGGATAAAAGTTCATCTACTTCTGGGACAGGTAAAATATCATCAAAGATTTCTGACGCGTCTGAATCATTGATTTTTACTACTCCGATTAAACGGGAATCTCGTGCCTTAGCTTCTTGGGCGTTAGAAATAGCCTTTTCATAGACAATTCCTGGCACCGCGATCGCGACTACAGGAACCTTAGAATCCAACAACGCGATCGGACCATGTTTTAACTCCCCCGCAGGATATCCCTCCGCGTGAATATAACTAATTTCCTTCAACTTGAGGGCTCCTTCCAACGCGATCGGAAAATTAATACCCCGTCCCACAAACATAAAATCCTGCGTCTCACTAAACTGATAAGCAAGGTCCTGAATATAACGCTCCTGCCCCTCCAAAACCGTCTCCATCAGAGAAGGAAGCAAACGTAAACCCTCCAAAAGTTCCGATATCCGAGACAGAGGTAAAGTTTGACGACGATAAGCCAAATCAAGAGATAAACAATAAAATCCCATCAATTGAGCCATAAAACTCTTCGTCGCAGCGACTCCAATTTCTATCCCGGCACAAGTATCAATTAAATTAGGAACAATCCGCGCCAAAGAACTATCCAAACGATTCGTAATACCTAATAAACGAGGTGAAAATTTACCCCCCTTTGCGATCCGTCGTTCTTTTTCTTCCGCCAATGCAGCTAAAGTATCCGCAGTTTCCCCCGACTGAGTAATACCAATAGTTAAAGTATTAGCAGTAATAGGAGGCAGCGCATAACGAAACTCAGAAGCATAATGGACACTCGTAGGAATTTGGGCTAATTGTTCCAGTAAATATTTACCAACTAAACCCGCGTGCCAACTCGTTCCACAGGCGATAATTTCAATATTTTCTAAATCATTACAGAGGGGATCAGGCAATCCTAACTTAATAGGAGATTCAGGAGAATCAACCGTCCAATTGTCACGCGTATAAATTTCCAAACAAGTCCGCACCACCCCAGGCTGTTCATAAATTTCCTTAGCCATGAAATGACGGAATCCCTGTTTTTCCACCAAAATCGGATTCCAATTTAAAGTTCTTGGCGTTTTCTTGAGGCGATGTCCGGCAAAATCATAAACTTCTACCCCTAAATGGGTTAATCGTGCTAATTCCCCATTTTCTAACGGTAACACCGTGCGAGTATGGGCAATAATCGCCGGAGTATCCGACGCGCAGAAAAATTCACCTTGACCAAATCCTAAAATTAAAGGAGCTTGTTGTCGAGCCACAATTAACTCATCAGGATAATCCGCAGAAATCACCGCGATCGCGAAAGCACCATGTAAACAATTCACCGTTTTTTTAACCGCCTCTAACAAAGGGGAGAAAGACAAATCATCCTTTTTTTCTTCATCGGCCAAAAACTCAGCAATTAAATGAGGAATCACTTCGGTATCAGTTTCCGAACGAAATTGAACCCCTCGACTTTTCAAATCCTCGCGTAAATCACGATAATTTTCAATAATGCCATTTTGAACCACCCCCACACGCATCGTGCTATCGAGATGAGGATGTGCATTATGTTCCTCCGGTTTACCATGAGTCGCCCATCGAGTATGACCAATACCAATAGGAGCCGGATTATCCAGTAATTCTACCTTGTCGCGTAAATTACGGAGTTTACCCTTAGCCTTAGAGCAAACTAATTCCCCTTCCCAGACAGTAGCAATACCCGCGGAATCATATCCCCGATATTCCAACTTTTCCAAACCCGACAGCAAAATATCCGTCGCCTTCTGAGTGCCAATATAGCCAACAATTCCACACATTTTAATTAACGGCTCCTACGAATGGCCCAATCTTATTTTCCATTGACTTACTCAAAACTACTTTTTCCAAGAGGGAACGTCAATGTATTGGGTAATGGGTAATTGACAGTTGACAGTGGACAGTGGACAGTTGACAGTGGACAGTTGACAGTTGACAGTTGATAATTAGGTTCTACCGAACTTAGTATGTAAGAACTCGCCAAAAGGCTTATACAGCAAGAGTTTTCCTCAAAGGTTATAAAATAGGACTTACCCACGGTGTAAATTACGCCATCCTTGCAGTGCGTAAGTCAATTAATTGATAATTGTCAACTGTCAACTGTCAACTGTCAACTGTCAAACGCTTATGCTGCCCTTGC
>JBBITB010000132.1:0-11775 GCA_037440985.1 Microcoleaceae cyanobacterium bin_387 | reverse complement strand
ATCTATCAAGGGTTTCCGCTTAAGTTGACACCAATGGGCAATGCCGTGTCCCTACGAGGATTGAACGATAAGTGGGTGTACCTCATAACAGCGGAAACCGCTGTTATGTCTATACGTTAAGGCGTAGTGCTATAAATCATCAAAATTTTGATGATTTACAGATAAAAAAAAGACACAGCATTAAGAAGAATTCTCACTCACAAAAATGAGGTTTTTGTCATGCCATGCCTAAAGTAGTGGGAGCCTCTGGCTCCCTAGGACTCTAATAGACATCTCCATAAATTAACTTTTACTCTATAGGCAATAAGGCTTTCATGTGAATTATTGGAGATGTTTAATAGGGAGCCAGAGGCTCCCACTGCCAATTTCCCAAAATGGGAATTTCCCTGAAAACTAAGATCAGGCTCCCCTATCTCAAATCTTCTTAGCTATCGGTACAGAGGAATTTTTTCACTTGAGGTGTTTTCCGTAAGTACGCGAGAGCCTCATTGCCAATTCTCATGGCATCTTGATACAATTGAACCACTTTTTCACCATCAATAATAATGGCATTTGTACCCTTATAGTTTTGGGCAATCTCCAATAAAGAAAGACTACCATCTTGGGTGGACATTCTGATGGTTGATATCACATCTTGAACAGCTTTCCCCGTATCACTCCCTGGTGTGACAAACTTACTCACTTCTCCCAAAACTAATTTGCCATAATAGGAATTGAGTACATCATCAAGAAATCGAGGATCAACTTTTACTTGATAAGCAAAAATCTCCCGCACCGTCTTAATATTTTGTGGGGTGGCATTGGCAATTTGGAAAATCGAGTTTAATTGTTTGGAAACCGTCCCTGTCTTGGCAAAATCTACCAATTCCGTTAAGGTAACTCCCACATTCAAACCACGATATTTTACCATGATTTGATCAATCGCAACAGCCTTTGTACTAAATGTTAAACTGGCAATAACAGGAATTAAAACTACCATGATCACCGCGAGCTGTTTAGAAAATCTCTTCAAAATCAGAGAGGAAACTCTCTGAATCCCCTCAATGACATTAGAAAGTGAACCCATATTCATTGTATCATTCCTCACAAAAAAAGTTTATTGACGGGTTAATCGAGATTTTAGAGCCAATATATTGAGAAAAAGTTCCCCTCTTAAATCTAAAACTCTCAATCATCAATTTGATCCAGCAATTGGCGAATAATAACAGCATCTTCAGCATTAGGAAAGCGAGTCAGATATATTTCTAAGTCCTGACGAGCTCCCTCTGGATGTCCCAGTTGGTAACACAGAAGACCGCGATCGCGCCTTTCTATTACTGCATCTGGAAATAATAACAGAATCCGCTCCACTACCGTCAGAGCCCTTGATGCTTGGCGCTGATTCAGATAAATTGCTTTAAGATTTGTTAACAGCCGTGCCAAAAAATGTCGCGGTGTAACGGGGGCAAAAAAAGCAGGTTGCATTTGCACAGATTGATTATACACTTTTGTCAGTCTTGCCTGACAATCTTCTGGGAAAAGCACCTCACCTTGATGAAACGGATCGATATAAATGCCCACGTCTTCAAATTCAGGCCTAATCAGAAAATGTCCAGGCATTCCAATGCCTACCATCGGAAAATTAATGCGCTTGGCAATTTCCAAATACACTAAGGAGAGAGTAATCGGAATGCCTGTGCGTCGAGCAATGACTTCATGTAAAAAGCTATTACGAGGATCATAATAATCCCATGTATTGCCCTTAAATTCTAAATCATCATACAAATAACGATTAATGCTTTGAATGACACGGAGAGGATATTTGGTTTGAGGCAAATACTCTTCTACTTTCGATGCCATTATATCCAAAGCCTTTAGGTAGTCTTCTGGCTCAAAGTCTGGCTCTTCTTCTAAGGCAATATAAAGGGCTGCTTTGGCGAGATCGATTTTAACATCAGGTTGATTAATTTCTTGCTCAAAGTATTTTCTTGCTAAAAGTAAAGACATTTTGATTAACCTTTGTTATCGAAAACTTTTTGTCAATTTTTATCCTTAATCCAGTTTAACACACAGGACTTAGGCTAATAGATCACCCCTAGGGTAATTCCCCTAGGGTTGCCCTCAAACTTGAATTTTTGATGGGAGAGTTGGGATCGCAGAGCAATATTGTTTCAGTCTTTCTAAATATCTCGTTATTACCCTTAATAGTACACAGAAGAAGCCCTGTTTCTTCATCTATTCGGGCTATTTTAATGTGTTGCCCATTCCTGGGATAATACCGTTGGTATTGGGTTTTCGGGCAGCCACGGGGGGATTACCCTTACCAGATCCTCCCTTAATTGTGCAACCTTTTCATTTAAAGGTGAAAACGAGAAACCCGGTTTCTTAAATGCCATGACTTTTTCCTATTACCCAATTACGTCGGAAAAAACGCGCCAGGGATGACTCTTCTAAGGATAAATAAATTGGCCTTCCGTGGGGACAAGTTCGAGGGTTTCGAGTGCGTTGCCATTGATCTAATATTGTCTGCATTTCTGATAAATTTAAAGGTGTACCATTGCGAATGGCACTACGACACGCGGTAGCTACTTGAGCGCCTTGTAAGTCTTTAACTTTACTTAATTCTAATATAGCATCGGCACAATCATCTCTTTTTGCTAATAATTCAGGGGCATTGCGAATCGCCCAAAGGTTTTCGCCAAAGGATTCTATTTCAATATTGATTCGTTCTAAATTTTCGACTTGTTTTGGTGATAATTGATTGAGAATAATGGGATTTTCTAGGGTAACTAATTGCCAACTATCGCATAATTTTTCATATAAAATTCGCTCATGGGCGATATGTTGTTCTATTAACCATACTCCTGATGAATGTTCGCCGACAATATAGGTGTTATGCAGTTGCGCGATCGCGTTTAATTTCCATAAATTTTGTCCCGATTCAGAATTATTAATTTTCTCCTGAGAAGGCGAAGTTAAATAATGTCCTTTTTTTTCTGAGGCTTTGAGTAATTCTCCGATGCGTGGAGGCACTGGGGTATTCACCAGAAAATCACCATTTAATTGTAAGGCTTTTTCGATAGCAATTTTAATTTGTTCTTGCCAATCTGTGATATTATGTAAGTAAATTTCTGTTTTAGAAGGGTGACGTATCCAATCTATTTGATCGGGATTAACCGTAAGATGGATAAAACAAATAGGATAGCGATCACGAGGACAAGTCCTCCCTAAACAAGTGAGAATAGTTTGCTCTAATTCTGGTGTTTTCACCATTCTACCATTAATAGCTATTTTCACCCAATCCGGTTTTTGACGATGACAACGATCAGGTAAACCCAAGACTAATTCTAAAGAAGAAGATTCATTTTCTAAACCCGGAATTTCTAAGGTTAATTGTTGCAAATCACTCCCACGAATTCCTCGGACAATTTGCGGTAAAATATCTTTGCCAGTTTCCCCAGGATTAATATGTAATAACAGGGTATTACCTTGGCGAATTTGCCAAGTCACATGGGGATGACAAAGGGCAATTTGTTGGATTATTAATTGTAGCGATCGCGTTTGTTGAGAAACCGAAGAGAGCCCTTGACGGCGCAGAGGTTGAGTTTCAAATAAATCAGAAACCGTAACAATAGTACCGGGCGCGATCGCGATCGGTTTTTCCTGAATAGATTGCCCTAAACGATTATAAATAACACGATTCCCCCCGTCAAATTCCCCCAAAGAATTAACCGAAGGACGACTAGAAATTTCCAGAGAAGCTAACTGAGCTAAACTATGTAAAGCTTCCCCGCGAAATCCTAATGTACTAAGGTGAAAAATATCTTGAGCGGTGCGAATTTTACTGGTACTATGGGCAGAGGCTGCCAATTGTAAATTAGCCAAACTCATCCCAATACCATTATCCGCGACTTGTACCTGCCATTGCTCAGGAAAAAGAGAAATAATAATGCGATTTGCACCCGCGTCTAAGGAATTTTCTACTAATTCCCGTACTACCGCGGCCATCGAATCAATAACTTCTCCAGCCGCGATTAAATTAACTACTTCTATCGGTAAGGGTTGAATACTCAAAACCATTATATTTTAGATTCTACAAGACTTACAAAAAATGAGATAAAGCGGGTTTCTGGCCGAAGATTATGAGGAATGAAAAATTAATAACGTAGTGCAGACATCTTATCTGCTTTCCGGCACTGATGGGGGAAACTACTAACTAAATAGTCTAGTTATGGAATTTCCATACCTTAGTAAAAATTACGATTTTTTCTAAAGAAACTCGGTTTTTGTATCCCTCTGAGATAGATGTCGGGGGAGACTCACCCCTTTGAGACTAGCCGATAAAATCATTTAATTTTCTGGAGACTTCTTATCTCTCATGCGAGGTAAACGAATTAAGAAAGTTGTTCCTTTTCCCGTTTCGCTTTCAAAGGATATTTCCCCGTGATGAGCATCAACAATAGACTTCGCGATCGCGGTTCCTAAACCAGTTCCGCTGCGTTTACCGTAGGTAATAAAAGGATCAAATAACCGTAGTCTAATTGCTTCAGGAATACCCGCGCCATTATCAGCAATAATAATATTTGCCCATTGCTCCGACGGCTCTATAGTCATTTCAATCCGTCCTCCTTTTCCATCAAACGCGTCCACAGCATTACCGACAATATTTTGCCAAACACGCAAAATTTTATTTTCATCTGCTTCAACGATAACATCAGAAATATGACTAATAAAATCAATATTAGCCATATCAAAATAGTTTCTATTTAACCGTTCAAATTGTTGAAAACTGGTGGCTAAATTAATGGGTTGTATAGTTAAATTAGAATGACCACGCGAAAACTCTAATACTTCCTCTGCCATACCTAACATTCGCTGTACTTGTAATTCAATTAGTTCACACCATTCCGCGGTTTCTTCATCGGGATGTAACTCCTTAATCATTTGCCCCGATAACTTAATTCCAGTAAAAGGACTCTTGAAATCGTGAATAATAGTGCTCACCATTTCTCCCACTAAAACCATTTTTTCTTTATGCACTAATTGTCTCACATATTGATCGGTAGTAGAACGTAATTGTCGTAAAATATGACCAAACAAATGTAAAACAGCACTCCCCCTAGAAATACTCAAAATTTCCATGAGTTTGTCACGGGGAATTTTCGCCAAAACGGCTTCACCAGAGACAATCGCTCTGGCACTACGGGGTTGTCCATCTAATACCCCAAATTCTCCAAAAAAATCATTAGGGTTAGCAACAGCAATAGTTTGATATTTCCCATTTTCCGTATATTTTTTAAATTCTACCTGTCCTTCCAATACTAGGTATAAAAAATCAGGTATTTCTCCTTCTTCAAAAATGAGATATTGATCCGAACACTTCTCGACACTTGCCAGTTGGCAAAGCTGTTGAGATTGTTCGGGTTCAAAATAGGAAATAAAGCGATGAGATTCTACTTCCATTGTCGAGTCCCTGAACTTTCAAATGAATTATTTGTTTATTATAGTCTATCAATACGACTTTCTCTTGAGCTTATCATTCATTGTCTTCACGATACTCCTAGCTTTCTATCTGTTTGATGTGCGGCTCCCCAGTGACAACTCTTTCACTCAAAACTAGATTACCATATCTGTTGTACTATTTCTAGCTCTGAGTGTCTTTCATATAATCTCAACAATTCGTTACAAATTTATCATGGTTCGAGAGGTATTAATTAATCATCAGCTCAATCCCTTCATCTGATCACCTACCTCTTTACCTCTTGACAATAATCTTGTCCTATGATAGAAAAAATTAACAAATATGTTAATAGGAGGATAATTTCGGTACTAAAGAGTTAAGAGAAGGATCAAGTCGGGGGACTTTTACTTAACATGATCGCGGCATTTTGTCCCCCAAACCCAAAACTCAAACAAAGTACATTTTCGATCAGTATTTTCTCAGGTTTTCGCACTAAATTTAACGGAAAATCTGATTGAGCTAAACCCACACAAGGCGGTAAAATTTGTTGAGTTAAACTCATTAAACCAAAAGCCACTCCTAAAGCACCAGAGGCTCCTAATGTATGTCCCGTTGCACCTTTAGTCGAACTGACAGCAATATCGGAGGGAAAAAGATGTTTAATTAATAATGCCTCATGTTGATCATTTAATCGAGTGCCTGTACCATGAGCATGAATATAATTGATTTGAGCGGGTGCTATTTGACTCCTTTCTAAACAATCTGTAATCGCTTTTAATGCTATTTTCCCACCCACATCTGGCGAAGTAATAGAATTGCCATCATTAGTCAAACCAAATCCCGAAATTTTTCCATAGATTTTGGCATTTCTTTTTTGCGCGCTCTGATAATTTTCTAAGATAAAAAAAGCACCTCCTTCCCCTAAAACAAAACCTTCCCGTTGTCGATCAAAGGGATAAGCGCCTGTTTCAGCTAAAGCCCCCATTTGTTGAAATCCTGCTATCGTTAAAGGTGTAATAGGTGCTTCTACGGCTCCCGCGATGACTCGATCACAATAACCCATTTTGATTAATTCAAAACCCTGCGCGATCGTCCATATTCCCGTAGCACACGCGGCCATTGGTGATAAAATTGGGCCAGTGGATTGAATTAATTGAGAAGTCGCGATCGCGACTCTATGGGGTAAATAATCAATAAATTGGGAATAAGTAACAGGTAACAAGTGACTAGAAATAGGGGAAAAATCTAATAAATTATCCGTTACTAACCTTTTTCGTGCTAATTTTTCTAATTGTGCCTGATAACCGCGACTGGAGCCAATAACAACACCAAAATCTAATAAAGGAGGCATTAAATTAGCATCTTGTAATGTGTCATATACTAAGCGTTGAATAAGATTATTTAAATCAACAGGAATATTATTAATTAAAGCTAAAGGCAGGGGGTTTAATTCAGGAAAAGGTTGAGAAAACACGATAGCAGACTCCCCAGATAAAACCCGTTCCCAGGTCATTTCTAGGGAACCTAAAGCAGAGATTAAACCAATACCTGTAATAACGACTTCCACAGACAAAAACCCACTCATTTAACCAACAATATTATATCTCACAAAAACGATTTTTTGTGAGATCAGTTTTGCCCTCATCAACAAAAAAAGCGGGAAGATGTAAAGACTTGTAAAAAAGAGAGGATTGTGTGAAAAGACTATGATAGATTGCCGGGGAATAGACTCTTTCTTTGTGTCCTCTGTGTCCTTTGTGGTTCAGGAAAAAGAAGTGCAGTTAAGCCATCAGACTCTCCGTACAATATAAAAGAAATAATCCGAACTAATCCATCAATCGCGGTGGTTATATCCGCCCCAACCCCAGAGAAAAACCGCGATACGGAGCCTTAACACCCGGAGTCAAAACAATTGTAAAGAATTGTAAAAAAGACTTGCTTGTGTAAAAAGAGTATCATACTATAGTAGATGTATTTTGGTGTCAACAAAAGGTAGTTGACGTGCGGTGGACAGTTGTCCATCGCACGGGTTTAGGAAAGAGATAAACCCCAGGGACACCGGCAAAATTACCGAGAAAACCCTCCCTAAAAATGGAAGAGAAAGAATCGGCAAAATTACCCCAGTAAATATGAGGGCTGTATGGGGGTGTCTTGGTTATTGACTAACCCCAAACCCTAGGGAAAAAAACCGCGATCTTGCTCCTTAACACCCCGTTGCCGAAAAGTGTAAGGAAATGTAAAAAAGACGGGAACGCGTCAAAAAAGTATGATAGACAGAGAGGGAATAGGCTCTTTCTTTGTGTCCTCTGTGTCCTTTGTGGTTCATCAAAAAAAGTCCAGTTCACCCATCGGACAATCCTTACTATTTAAGAGAAAGAATCGGCAAAATAACCCCAGTAAATATGAGGGCTCTATGGGGGTGTCTCGGTTATTGACTCACCCCAAACCCTAGGGAAAAAAGGCGATCTTGCTCCTTAACACCCAGAGTCAAAATAATTGTAAAGAATTGTAAAAAAGACTTGTTTGTGTAAAAAGAGTATCATACTATAGTAGATGTATTTTGGTGTCAACAAAAGCTAGTTGACGTGCGGTGGACAGTTGTCCATCGCACGGGTTTGTGAAGGGAGTGAACCGCGAAGCCACAAAAGAGTCGGCAAAAAAAACAAATGCCCAATCGAAAATCGCAATGCCTGATCCCTCACGATCCCAAATTTCTATTATCATTCCGGTATTAAATGAAGCCGCGAACCTTCCCCAAACGATCGCGTCATTGCTCTCTCTCAAAACGATCGAAATTATTGTCGTCGATGGGGGAAGTCAAGACAACACCGTAGAAATAGCCAAAACCCTGGGGGTAAAAATAATTGAAACCCAACCAGGAAGAGCAACCCAAATGAACGCGGGAGCCGAAGTCGCGACAGCAGAGATCCTGCTCTTTCTGCACTCTGATACCCTCTTACCACCCAATTATGACCAATGGGTGTTGCAAAGCCTCAGCCAA
The DNA here is from genome assembly GCA_037440985.1 of Microcoleaceae cyanobacterium bin_387. Taxonomy (GTDB): domain Bacteria; phylum Cyanobacteriota; class Cyanobacteriia; order Cyanobacteriales; family Microcoleaceae; genus JBEDKD01. Next base: position 3,334 of record JBBITB010000132.1, on the reverse strand, counting down.
CCCCAAACCATCGCGGGAGCCTTTCAATTACAAATAGAGGGTTCGGGAATCGGGTTGCGAGTCGTAGAAAAATTAGCCAATGCGCGATCGCGCATTTTCAAAATGCCCTATGGAGATCAAGCCATCTTCTTAAGACGTAGCACCTTTGAAAAAATGGGCGGGTATCCCTCCTTACCGATAATGGAAGACTTTGAGATGATGCGCCAATTAAAAAACAAGGGGCATATTGAGATCCTACCAGTTTCCGTGAGTACCAGTGCCCGCCGTTGGCAAAAACTGGGAGTCATCAAAACCACCCTGATCAACCAAATCATTATCGGGGCCTACATTCTCGGAATCCCCCCCCATCAAATCGCGACTTGGTATCGTAGCAATCCCAAAAAGAATTAAAAAATAATTACAGCGCTTAGGGATTTAAACCACATAAGTTAGGATAAGTATCCCCCTTGTCACAGGCAACAAGCCTGTGCTAGTGGAATGAAAAATAGAAATCTGGAAAAAATCGGATCAATGGCAGAGTTAGCCTACCCGACAGTAGTTTATGGAGATGTCTCATGGGTAAGAGCTTGCTTAGAGTCGCAACCGCCACAGTCCCATTGACATTCTTAATCGCCCAAACCCATGATTATTGCTTCTTCGTTAGTTCCTTTCCTTCACTCTTCTGCCATACAAACAGACAAATCAACCCAATATTATTAAGTTTAATAAACTTTTGCCCTAGACAAATCAAGCAAATGTTAAGTTTAATAAACTTTTTTAAAGCAAACAATCAAAACTGAGACGAAAGAACTGCTCCATGCTTAAATATGTGCTTAAGCTCTTCTAGTGAATATCATTCATCGCGAGGCAACATAAGAATGGCCCCTAATACAGAACTGATTAAACCCTACAATGGCGACCCCTTTGTGGGTAATTTAGAGACCCCCATTAGTGCGTCTGGGTTCACAAAAGCCTTTATCGGCAACCTCCCTGCTTACCGCAAAGGATTATCCCCGATCCTCCGCGGTTTAGAAGTAGGCATGGCTCATGGTTATTTCTTACTTGGACCTTGGGCTAAATTCGGTCCCCTGCGTGATAACCCAGGAGCAGCCAATCTAGGAGCCTTCATTTCCGCGATCGCGTTGGTGTTGATTGCCACAGCCTGTCTGTCTGCTTATGGCCTGGTTTCCTTCCAGAAGCCCAGTGCCGGAACTGATCCCCATTCCCTCAATAGCTCTGAAGGTTGGAGCCAGTTCACCGCGGGTTTCTTCATCGGAGCCACGGGAGCCGCGTTTACCGCGTACTTATTACTAGAAAACTTTGCCAGCATTGATGGCATTCTTCGGGGTGGATTTAACTAACGAAAGTCTTAATTAATAGACTTTTCGCTCCGAGGGAAAAGGGAGTTTTTAGTCAAAGAAAAAGACGATATTTTTCTTCCTATCTTCCCCTAGAAATTCACCCCTAAATGTCTTCAGACTTGGGAAAAAAGAGCGATTATAACATCAGTTAAACGCCCTTCCCATTGTCTCCTGTAACTAACTTTAGATTGGAGAAATTCAGATGACAGGTTCCTACGCGGCTTCTTTCTTGCCTTGGATTTTAGTACCCGCGGTGACTTGGCTCATGCCATTAGTCGTGATGGGTTTATTGTTTATTCACATTGAAAGTGAAGCGTAAAATTTACTACGTTTGCCACTTTCCTTGGCCATAAAGGGCCCAAAAATCCTCCACCGTTGGCTGGGGGATTTTTTGATCAAAAAAAATTTAATACAGGAAACAAGGCTGAGAAAATCTGGAATTGATATCCCAGCCCTAGAAGTAAGTTGTAATCCAAATTGGCAAACAATAAGCCAGAATAGTTACTTAACACCTATCACTTCCAAAATGCTAATGAAATTTACGCCAATGCGTCGAGTTCTCGCGCCCTTCCTCATCGCCTTGATGTTGACAATGACGGCTTGTGGGCAACCCAAACCACCTTCACGATGGGATGATGCCCAAAAGGAAAGCACCCAAAAAACCAAAAAACCTGCTTCTCCCACCGCGCCCGGTCAAAATTTACCGAAAAAACCAGTCGAAGGCGGTAAATTGAATCAATTTTTCCCCGCGAGTGGTAATGGGTACGATCGCGTCTTCACCCAAGAAAAAGATGGTTTTGCCGAAGCCAAATTAAAAAAAGGGGGTAAAGAGCTAGGGATGTTATCTATTACAGACTTAGCCAGTAACCCCCAAGGTTTAGATAAATACCAAAAAAGTACAGAAAAGATCGCGAATTATCCCGCGGTAAAAGTGGGTAACACACAAACCGCGATCCTGGTTAATAATCGTTATCAAGTGAAAGTCCAATCAAAAGATCCCTCTTTTTCAGGAACAGATCGCGCCGAATGGATACAAAAATTCAATCTCAGTGGCCTTGCCAACCTGAAAAAGTAAATCACCTTCGTTATACCTCACGATTAATACCATATTTATTTGGGGCAAAGCGCGATCTCCTTGCCCCAGTTTCCTAGAGAGGAGTCCCTTGTGAGCCAAACCATATTTGAATTAGTTGATCAATCCCGAAGGTTAATTTTTACCTTAACCCAAAAACCCACCTTAACCCTCTATTGATCTACATCTAAGATGCACATCAGTTTATGATCCTTAAATGAGACGCGATCGGCTATCAGCCAAAAAACTGATAGCTCTTTTGTTGTAAGCCATCCGCGGAACTATTGCGAACAATTAGATCAGGTAAAAACCAATGACAGAAGAAACTCAGACACCGAATACCGGGGAAACCCCAACTCCTACTCCTGAAGCACCCGCGGCGAAAAAAACACCCGCGAAAGCCAGCGGAGATGCAGCACCAGCAAAAGCCCCCGCGAAAAAGGAAAAAGCTCCGGCCCTTGAGGATAAACCCTTTGGGGAGTTTATTCAACAAGATTATCTGCCCGCGTTGAAAGCCGCGTTAGCAAAACGTGGCGTTGAGGATCTGGAATTAACTTTCACCAAAGACAAATTTCCGATCCTAGGTTTCAGTAGTGTCGAAGAATCCTGGCAGGTGATTGGTAAATTTAAGCAAGGGCAGCGTCAGTTTAATATTTATTTTCCCAAAGAAGATATCCAAGCTCAAAGAGGTTTTTCCTGCGCGGAAAATAAGACCAAAATGAGTACCCTTGAGCCTTTCCTCATTGATGAGCGTAAGATTACCCTTGATCTCCTTGTTTTTGGAGTCATTCAGCGTCTCAATGGGCAAAAGTGGCTTTCTCTTAATTAGGGAATGGGGAATGGGTAATTGACAGTTGACAGTTGACAGTTGACAGTTGACAGTTGACAGTTGACAGTTGACAGTTACCCATTACCCAATCCG
>JBBITB010000131.1:0-11855 GCA_037440985.1 Microcoleaceae cyanobacterium bin_387 | reverse complement strand
CGTGCCGTGTCCCGTGCCGTGTCCCGTGCCGTGTCCCTGGGACACGGCAGTGCCGTGTCCCTACTGATACCCAACATTTAAGGGAGACGGCAGTGCCGTGTCCCTACTGATACCGAACATTAATGATATAAATGGCTCCATTCGGTCATCAGCGATCGCGTGAGTGTCAACTCAATAAACCCGCCCCACCCACCGGAAGCGGGTTCACCGGAATTTATGACACCAAAAAATCACCTCAATAAACCCGCCCCACCCCAACGATTAAATAAAATTACAGCGTTTCCCGATGTTATGAGGTACAAAATGAGGGATAAATCCTGTAGGGACACGGCATTGCCGTGTCCTTACTGTACTTCATAACTGTGGAATCTGCTGTAACCCGCCATTGATCAGTGGGGATGGGGCGGGTTTTTCAGCCTGTCTGTTTGGTGGCACAGATATGGGCGATCCCACCCCTACAGAAAGATTTTTCGCGGAGAATGAAACAGCCAGGGGTTAATAAGGGGGAGCGAGACGAGAGTATCCCGTTTTTCCCCAGGGATGATCAAGGTTTTATTTTACTAATTCCGTATTAAGTTCATTAACGGGACGGCGTTTAAGAGTCGTAGACTCCGATCGCGGGAGTAAATCAAAGACTTGACGAAAAACATCATCAACTTTTTCAAAAGGAACTTGTCCCGATTCATCCAAGACAACTTTACCCTCTTGATTAATTAACACAGTTTGGGGAACCAAACCTTTGTAATAATAACTAGCCTGAGTCGGATCTTGAGATCGAATCACAGGAAGCGAGTCAACACTAAGGGGGATAAAATCCGCAGCACGTCCGTAAAAAGCTTGGAGTTGGGAGACAACAGTAGTAAATAGTTTACAATCACTACTATCATCGACAAAAAACACTAATAACGCGGGTTTATGACGTTGAAAAGAGTCCTTAAGAGTAACTTTGGGGGGAACTAAAGAGCCGTTTCCACCATAGAGAGTGAAAATAGTGCCATCATAGTGATCGTCTTTGAGACTCGCCAACGCGGGTGACGCGTAAAAAGTCACGATACCCATCAGGGTAATGGTTAAGGTTAAGGTTAAGGTGAGGAAACGTCGCCAAATATGGCGTTTGCACTTCTCAGAAGACTTCATACGCGGTTGATGCTTAACTTGCTATCTTGTTTTGTCTTTCCTTATTTTGATATGTTTGGGGCGCATCAGCGATGAGAATTATCCAGCAAGGGCGTTTCTTTCCCAAAAATCGTCATTACAGCCCAAAGCTGTTATGAAACACGGTAGGGACACGGCAATGCCGTGTCCCTACGGGGATTGAACGATAAGTTGGTGTACCTCTCACTGATGTCGAGAAATACAGCAGTTCCCGCGGTTATGAAACACGGTAGGGACACGGCAATGCCGTGTCCCTAGGAGGATTGAACGATAAGTGGGTTTACCCCATAACCGCGGTTTCCGCTGTAAAATAAACCACAAAGACACAGAGACACAAAGGGGTAAATTTCTCTACTTTTGAGAGACTCTCTATAGTTTATTGAGATGTCTATTACAGGTAGTTTTTGGGTTCTACTGTCACGGGAGCAACGTGCCAAATCTCTTCACAATATTCTCGAATAGCGCGATCGGAGGAAAATTTGCCGATACGAGCCACATTGAGAATGCTCATTTTTGTCCAGTTTTCTACATCTTGATAGGTTTGACTGACTCGCTCCTGACATTCTATATAAAAAGCATAATCTACTAAGAGTAGATATTCATCACTCGTCATTAAATTATCCACTAAAGGACGAAATAATTCCCGATTGTGGGGAGAGAAAAAACCCCATCCTATTTGATCGATCGCGTGTCTTAAATTTTGATTTTGATGATAATAATACCAGGGATTATAATCACTGGCTTTTAACGCGTAAACTTCTTCTTCCGTTAAACCAAAAAGAAAGAAATTATCACTGCCTACGGCTTCGCGTATTTCAATATTTGCCCCATCAAAAGTGCCAATAGTTAACGCGCCATTCATGGCAAATTTCATGTTTCCTGTGCCCGATGCTTCCCTTCCTGCTAAAGAAATTTGTTCCGATAAATCCGCGGCTGGATAGACTCGTTGGGCAAATTTTACGTTATAATCTTTGAGAAATACTACCTTAAGTCGATCGCGTACATCGGGGTCATTATTCACCACATCTGCGACAGAATTAATCAATTTAATGATTAATTGAGCCATGAAATAACCAGGGGTTGCTTTTCCACCAAAAATAAAAGTTCTCGGTGTGATTTCAATATCTGGGTTTGCCTTGATTTGGTTATACAATGTGATAATATGTAACACATTCAAGTGCGGTCTTTTATACTCATGGATGCGTTTAACTTGAATATCAAACAAAGAATAAGGGTTGATTTTAATTCCTGTTTCTTCTTCGATATAATGGGCTAATTCTTGCTTAATTGATAGTTTGACATTATGCCATTTTTGGCGAAAGTCCGGGGACTCGACAAAATTTTCTAATTGTCGCAATTTGTCCATATTATTAATCCAGCCATCACCGATTTTTTGGGTAATTAAATCGGCTAATTGGGGATTACTTAATAAGAGAAAACGGCGGGGAGTGACACCGTTAGTTTTATTACTGAATTTCTCAGGATACATTTGGGCAAAATCGTGCAGTACCTCTTCTTTTAGTAATTCTGTATGTAATGTCGCTACCCCATTAATGGCATAACTTCCTACGGAGGCTAAATGAGCCATACGGATATAACGCTCTCCCGTTTCATCAATGAGTGACATTCGACGGAGCCGATCGCGATCGTCAGGATATTTTAACGCGACTTCCTGAAGAAAACGGTAATTTATTTCATAGATAATTTGTAAATGACGGGGTAATAAATTCTGGAATAAACTAAGGGACCATCGCTCTAAGCCTTCTGCTAATAATGTATGATTAGTATAGGCAAAAGTATTGGTGGTAATATCCCAAGCCTGCTCCCATTCCAGGTGATGTTCATCCACCAAAAGACGCATCAATTCCGCGATCGCGATCGCGGGATGAGTATCGTTTAATTGGAGAGTAAATTTCTCATGCAGTGTGTCTAAACTGCCTTTATACTTAAGATGTAAAGCAATAATATCTTGTAATGAACAAGAAACAAAAAAGTATTGTTGTTCTAAACGTAATTCCTGGGGCGTAAAACAGCTATTATCATTAGGATAAAGGATTTTTGTCAAATTTTCTGAATCGACTTTATCCTGCACTTCATCAAAATAATCACAGGGGTTAAAACTACAATAATTCAACCCATCAACGGCTTCGGCTTTCCATAATCTCAGAGTATTCGCAGTATATTTATTATAACCTAAAATCGGGGTATCATAGGGAATACCTTTAACTTCTTTACGCGCGATCCATTTCACATGATAACGTCCATTTTCATCCCAATATGATTTAGTATGACCACCCAATTTTACCTTAACTTCGGCTTCGGGGCGCACAATTTCCCAGGGGTTGCCAAATTTCAACCATTTATCGGTAATTTCTTTTTGCCAACCGTTTTCGATTTCCTGATCAAAAATACCAAATTCATAACGAATACCATAACTGATCGCGGGTATTTCTAAAGTGGCTAAGGAATCCATATAACACGCGGCTAAACGCCCTAAGCCACCATTTCCTAAACCTGGCTCTTCTTCTATTTCCAGAATTTCCTCAAAATCAGGTATATTGGGAAATTCCGATTTTAATTCGGTTACTGCTTGACAAACGGCTTCATTAATTCCTAAGTTAATTAAATTATTACTCAAGTGGGGACCTAATAAAAATTCCGAGGAAAGATAACCGACTATTCTCACATTTGGCTTGAGATACGTTTCCGTAGTATTAAACCACTGTTGCAGTACACGATCGCGCACGGTATAAGCCACGGCTCGATAATAGTCTTGAGGTGTCGCGATCGCAGGATATTTACCTTGAACATAGAATAAATTATCAAGAATCGCGTATTTGAGAGTTTCCACACTTAAACCTGTGCGATTATCTTCCATTGGTATTATTGGGGGATTAATATTTTTATTCATTTTGGTTATCCTCTCTATCTTACTATATTTTTGCTGTCATTTTTATGAAAAAGAAAACTTTATTTGTCAACTTAAAGAGATTTTATGATTCGTAATCCCGCGGAGATTATATCAGTTATTAGGGGTAATGGTAAATAGGTAATAGGTAATAGGGAAGGGGAATTAAGAATTAACAATTGCCCAGGGAAAATTATTAATTCTTAATTGTAAATTGTCAAAAATTTACCCTCTTCCTTCTTCCTTCTTCCCTCTTCCTTCTAAATCATGGGGAATATATCTTAGGCCGCGTGATTAATTACTTCTGCGCCTTCGAGAAACTCCAGACGTTTTGCCAATAGTGTTTCGAGGGTAATTAAAGCATTGGTAAAGCCAATAATTCCCTCTTCGAGTTTCTCATTTGCCATGCGATCGCGTTGGTGCATCTCGTCAAAGGTATTCTTATCAATTGTGATCTTTTCGATGGGATACTGATCCGCTTTTTCGGGATCAAGTTTACGGGGTAAGTCTGCGGTAGTTGAGCGTAATTCCCCTAATAAACCAGGGGAAATTGTTAATAAATCACATCCCGCTAACTCGGTAATTTCGCCAATATTACGGAAGCTTGCGCCCATGACTTCTGTCTTGTAGCCAAACTTCTTATAATAATTGTAAATCTTGGTAACAGATAACACCCCCGGATCTTCTGCCGAAGTATAATTTTGTCCAGTTTCTTTCTTGTACCAGTCCAAAATTCGACCGACAAAAGGAGAAATTAAAGTGACTCCCGCTTCCGCACACGCGATCGCTTGATGAAGCCCAAATAATAAAGTAAGATTACAATGAATACCTTCTTTTTCTAAGACTTCTGCGGCGCGTATTCCTTCCCACGTCGCGGCAATTTTAATTAATACGCGATCGCGAGTAACTCCCGCCGTTTCATATTGTGAAATCAATTGACGAGCCTTAGCAATTGTTCCCTCAGTATCGTAAGATAATCTCGCGTCAACTTCAGTCGAAACCCGCCCCGGAATAATCTTTAAAATGCGAAGGCCAAAGGATACCGCGAGACGATCAAACGCCAAGGAAAGAACTTCTTGATCAGAGACACCAGCACCCGCATCTTTTTTCGCTTTTTTCAGAGTTTCATCCACAATTTCTTGATATTGTGGCATTTGCGCCGCCGCGGTGATCAAAGATGGATTTGTGGTGGCATCACGGGGGGTAAAAGTTTCAATTGCTTGGATGTCCCCGGTATCGGCGACAACGACTGTCATTTCCCGCAGTTGTTCGAGTAAATTTTGAGTCATTCCTTTTTCCTTAATAAGCTTAGAGTTACTACATCTCTTTAATGGTTATAGCACGTTCTCTCTATTTGGGTTTTGGGTTTTGGCTTTTCAGATTTGAGATTTAGGATTGGCAATTTTCCTAATATCAGGAATCTATAACATTTTTGGCTCCATCAATAAAAAAATATAGATTTTTTTAATATTCTTGAGGGTTCAGAAACCGGCTTTCTTGACTAAATCCCAAGCCCCCACCGGATTTCTGTTGACAGAAACCCGGTTTCTTTTGAGAGAAATTTGCTTTCTTGACAAAATCGCCTCAGAAACCGGGTTTCTTCACTAAATCCCAAGCACCGGGTTTCTTTTGAGAGAAACCCGATTTCTTTTGAGATCGAAAGCAGGCAAGATGCCTGCACTACTTTATTAATTTTTCATTCCTGAGAGAAACCAGGTTTCTTGACTAAATCTTTACCAAAGAATTAGGTAATCACCGTGGGTTTATCCATTCCGGTAAAGGTGCGAATTTGCGCGATTTCGTCCGCGATCGCGATTAAATCACTTAACGCGTCTTGAGGATCGAGATGATGTTTCGCGATATTGGGTTCATAACTTTCTAAATAAACCCGTAATGTCGCGCCTTGAGTTCCCGTTCCCGATAAACGAAAAACAATACGAGAATCATCAGTAAATCCAATACGAATGCCTTGATTTGTACTAATGCTACCATCCACGGGATCAGTATAGCTAAAGTCATCAGCATACGCGACTTCATAATTACCAAATTTCTGCCCTTTTAGGGTTGGTAATTTCTCATTTAATCCTTTTATCAGAGTATTGGCGCGATCGCTATCTACCGCTTCATAATCATGGCGAGAATAGAAATTACGACCGTAAATTTGCCAATGTTCACGGACAATTTGCTCGACGGACTCTTGACGGACGGCTAAAATATTTAACCAAAATAATACCGCCCAAAGCCCATCTTTTTCACGGACATGATTAGAACCAGTTCCGAAACTTTCCTCACCGCAAAGGGTGGCTTTTCCCGCGTCTAAAAGATTGCCAAAAAACTTCCAACCTGTCGGCGTTTCATAAGATTCTATTCCTAAACGAGCCGCGACGCGATCGGGAGCTTGACTGGTAGGCATCGATCGCGCTATTCCCGCTAAACCCGACTTATATCCGGGGACTAATTTAGCATTAGCAGCCAAGACAGCCAAACTATCACTAGGAGTGACAAAGAAACGACGACCTAAAATCATATTACGATCGCCATCACCATCGGAAGCCGCGCCAAAATCAGGAGCATTTTCCCCAAACAATAATTCAACTAAATCATGGGCATAAACCAAATTAGGATCGGGATGTCCGCCGCCAAAATCTTCTAAAGTAATACCATTTTGAACAGTACCAGAGGGAGCACCTAAACGATTCTCAAAAATCGCGTAGGCGTATGGACCAGTTACCGCGTGTAACGAGTCCATACACATTTGGAAATTACCAGAAGTGAGGAGTTGAGAAATACGATCAAAATCAAACAAAGATTCCATTAACTCAGCATAATCAGAAACCGAGTCAATCACTTGCACCGTCATCGTACCCAATGCAGAGGAGCCCAAAGTATCCAGATCAATATTACCCACATCAAGGAGAATTTTATATTGATCAATAACCTTAGTGCGGGCAAAAATCGCGTCCGTCACCTTTTCGGGAGCGGGGCCACCATTGCCAATATTGTACTTAATACCAAAATCTTCCGTAGGGCCTGCGGGGTTATGACTCGCGGAGAGGACAATACCGCCAAAGGCCTGATATTTACGAATGATACAGGAAGCCGCGGGAGTGGATAAAATCCCACCTTGGCCGACTAAAACCCGTCCAAAGCCATTAGCCGCGGCCATTTTAAGGATAATTTGAATCGCCTCACGATTATAGTAACGACCATCACCCCCTACGACTAAGGTTTGGCCTTGATACCCTTCGAGACTGTCAAAGATAGATTGAACAAAGTTTTCCAGGTAATGGGGTTGTTGAAAGACGGGGACTTTCTTACGGAGCCCAGAAGTACCCGGTTTTTGGTCGTTAAAAGGAGTCGTTGAGATGGTTTGTATATTCATTTAAGATTTATCCCTAGTGCTCAGAGCTCTTACTGGGATTGATGTTACCTTTAAATCCCGATGATTTGAGTGAAATTTAATTCTCCGGCGCGATTCTAGGGGACTGCCCCGCGTGTCCCCCCCACGGGAATCTCAAACCTGCTTACACTTTTAACCCCGTCTCACAAAAACCCGATCGCGATCGGACTTATCCCAATTCACCCAAAAAATACCTCGTAGGGGCGAAGCATTCGGGCGACTATCTCATCGGAGAAACAACAAAATTTATCTCCGAATGCTTCGCCCTTTGCGCTTATACAATAAACGACAAAATTTATCTCCGAATGCTTCGCCCTTTGCGCTTATACAATAAACAACAAAATTTATCTCCGAATGTACCTACAACCAAACCAAACCAACCCGGTTTCTGACGTCAAACGATCGCGCTCAATAAAGATTTGTAGTTAACAATACCTTCACCTTCTTTAGTGCGGAAAATTTATGGCGGGCACGGGGGCACCGCCCCTACAGACGACAGATTTTCGGCATTTTATCGTTTTTGGGGAAGGTATTGGTTAAGAAACCGGGTTTTAGCCTCAACTATTTAACATTGTCCGAAGCTTGTTTTTGTTCGAGTACAGCTTGTCTAAAACCTAAAACCAGTAAGATATTAGTCAAAGTTAAAAACACTTCCGCACCACCATGTAACCAATCAATATTAGCTAAAGCTTCATGATAAACAACTTTGGCATAAATTCCCGCGGGAATCGTGACACCAACAAAGACTAATGTGCCATAAAATCCCCAAACCGCGAGACGAGGAAATTTACCCGATCGCGTCATAAACCACAAAAAACCGAGATAAGGAAATAAAGAAAGAGCAAACAAACTATCTTTTGATAACATAGCTAATGAGGAATGGGTAAAAGGGAATGAGGAATAAGAAATTATTTATTCTTTAAGTTGAGATTGGGAGTTACGCCAAATCCACCACGCGGCTGCCCAGAGGGTAAAATTCCCCACTACAGTCATACTAGCTTGGAGTGTTACCAACCATTGCAAAGATGGATTATTATCAAAATAGTGCCAAGTACAAGCACACATCGCACTAATTAACGCGGGTAACATTGCCAAAGCCAGTCCCCACCAAGCGCGATCGCGAGTAAGTTCGCCATAGGTCCAAATTAACCAGATCGCGACAGTCCACTCGATGACACTAGAAACGTGAATTATCCAAGTTGGGATAGATAGAGCATTCATTAGGTGATGGGAGATATAATTTTACCATTTTATCTTATTATACTACATAAGATTGACTAAATTTCTGCAATCAACAATTTTAGGTATAAACTGGGCTAGAAATAGCAGGACAACTACTAACTTGAATCTCCTTAGTATAATATGAAAAAAGCTATCTTATGTGGTTATTACGGAAAAGGGAATGGTGGCGATGAGGCATTATTAGCCTCTCTCTTGCAAATGTTACCCCCTTCGATTGAACCCATTGTCTTATCGGGAAACCCAGAGGAAACTCGTCAACAGTATCGTGTAGAAGCCCGCGATCGAATGAATACTTTTCCGATTTATAAACTCTTAGAAGCATCTGATATTTTCATTTGGGGAGGAGGCAGTTTAATCCAAGATTCTACCAGCTTAACCAATTCTTTTTATTATGGTGGACTCATGGGATTAGCCCAAAAAATGGGATTAAAAACGATCGCGTGGGCCCAAGGAATCGGGCCATTAAATTCTCCCATTACCCGTGCCATTGCCCAAAAATGTTTTAAAGGTTGTACCGCGGTAAGTGTCCGCGACGCGGGTTCGGCAACCCTTCTTAGTAATTGGAAAATACCCTTTACTTTAGCACCCGATCCCGTTTGGGCCTTAGACAGTTTACCTGTGGTAGGATTAGAAAATTTACCTACTCCCAGAGTCGCGGTTAATTTGCGATCGCATTCGAGTTTAACCCCGAAAAAATTAGCCATTTTGACTCAGGCATTAATCGAATTTCAAAAAGTCACTAAAACCTTTATTTTACTTGTACCATTTCAAGCCTCCCAAGACTTAACAATTGCCCAAGAAATTCATCAAAAAATTCCCCAAAATAGTCAAATTGTATCCTTAACAAATCCCAGAGAATTAAAAGGAATATTTACGGGTGTCAACATGACAATTGGGATGCGATTACACTGTATAATTATGGCCGCGTCGGCAGGATGTAATTGTTTTGCATTAAGTTACGATCCCAAAGTAACTAACCTCATGGATGAGTTAGAAATGACAGGTTATCTCTTATCAAATTTACCCAATGATCCAGCTCTGATTAGTCAAGTATGGATTGAACATTATACTAAGGGAGAAAGACTGTCTAAAGATCGGATCAAATATTTAGTAGATAGAGCCTTAATTCATCAGGAAGTATTACGAGAAAAATTGGCTTAATCACCCTTATACTTATATCTTTTTTGTCATTCAAGGAAACAAACTCTAGCTCCTCTCAAGTTTAATGAGTTGTTGAGATCAGATTTCGACGGTTAAAGTATAAACGAGAAGCGCGATCGTATTCATAACCAGATTTCTGACACTTGTTTATTAATTGAATGACAATTACCACATAAAGTAAGACAAGCATCCTGCTTGTCACCCTTGTCACAGGCTGGAAGCCTGCGTTACTTAGGAATTTTCAATGGGTAACAGCTTATCAAATGTAGGTTGGGTTTCGTGCCTCAACCCAACCGACAAAAAAATAGCGAAGGTATTACTAAAAAAAACCAGTTTCTTAAGATATAATAGAGAAACCTATTCACCATAATAAGTAAGACATCAAACCTTATCAAATCAGAGGTTAACCACAATGTCAGTCACCACCGAGTTAAACATTACTTGGGAAAAATTACCCCATGATTTTATCTTAGAAGAGGAAGCAGTGGAAAACATCAATCAACCCTTACTCGCGGCAGCCCTTAGAGACAGTTTAGAAGTATGTGGACACCTTCAAGAGACAATTCTAGTCGCGTCTAATTTGGGCATTTGTGCCACATTAAATGGTAAACTTGTCATTAAAGCACCTGATTTGTTTTATGCTCGTAATGTAGCCTCTGTACCCGCACCCGAAGTCCGTCGGAGTTATACCCCCAATTTAGAGGGAGATACTCCAGCAATTGTCATGGAATTTCTCTCGGAAACTCCGAGTGATGAATATTCGATAAAACCGACTTATCCCCCTGGAAAGTGGTATTTTTATGAAAAAATATTGCGCGTTCCCTGTTATGCTATTTTTGAACCAATCGCAGGATTATTAGAGGTGTATGGCTTGAATTTATCTGGTAATTATCAATTGCTAAAACCCAATGAAAATCACAGGTTTTGGATTGAAGGAGTGGGGTTATTTCTGGGAGTTTGGCAAGGGACAAAAGCCGAAAGAACCGGATTTTGGTTACGTTGGTGGAATCAAAAGGGAGAAATGTTATTATGGGGGGTAGAATTACTGGAAAAAGAGCGACAAGAAAAAGAGATTATCCAACAGGAAAAAGAGATTGTCCGACAACGGGCAGAAAGATTAGCAGCACAATTAAGGGCGGCTGATATTGAGCCGGAAGTCTAAAAAACGACTGTTTTCTCTTGCTTAATTGTTCCGAAAAAGGGTTTCTCCTTTGATTAGGTTTCATCCTTGGGAAACCCTGTTTCTCTTTGTAATCAATAAAATTCTTACAAAAAATATTGGGAGAGGTATTAATTTTGGCTAGAGTTAGAGTGCGTCAGCACGTTAATCCTTTGTGTAGTAAATTCCAAGTTTCGATCATTCCGCCAGACTGGACAAAAATTTATACTAATTTAACTTTACCTCTTCATTTAGATATTGGTTGTGCGAGAGGTCGTTTTTTATGGCAAATGGCACAAGTTGAACCGAAGTGGAATTTTTTAGGGTTAGAAATTCGCGAGCCTCTGGTGGAAGAGGCGAATCTTTGGCGTGATGAAAAGGGCTTAACTAATCTTCATTATGTTTTTGCTAATGCTAATCATTCCATTCAACCGCTTTTAGCCTCATTACCCACTGGTATTTTGCAACGGGTGAGTATTCAATTTCCTGATCCTTGGTTTAAAAAACGTCATCAAAAACGGCGTGTTGTACAACCGGAATTAGTGGCAGATTTAGCTAATTATCTCCCGAAGGGTGCGGAAATTTTCCTTCAGTCAGATGTGGAAGAAGTTGAGCAAGAAATGTGCGATCGCGTTTCCGAAAATCCTGCCTTTCAACGGGTAGGGGATGGAAATTGGCTAACCGAAAATCCCCTTGGAGTACCAACCGAACGCGAAAAAGCCACTTTATCAAGGGGTGAACCCGTTTATCGCGCCTTATTCATTCATCAATAAAAAAGAAGGTTAACAGTTGACAGTTGACAGTTGACAGTTGACAGTTGACAGTTGACA
>JBBITB010000130.1:0-11974 GCA_037440985.1 Microcoleaceae cyanobacterium bin_387 | reverse complement strand
CATCTCTTCTTGCTTCTCTTCGAGAAAGTCATCTACCTCAACGGGAGCCGGAGGAGAGGGCAAAGGGATCACAGCCGGGGCAGAAACGGAACGAGAAACGGGGGGATGGGCGGCGACTTCTGTACCCGCGTAGGGAAATTTCTCTTGATCAGGAAGAGGAGTTTCCGTCACAGCAAAGGGAGAAGCTATCTCCTTCTCTTTCTTTTCTTTAACAAGAGGTGGTGGTAATTCCTGGGTTTGAGGAAATTCCTGGGGCAGAGGTGGTTTCTGAGGCTCAGTTTCGAGGGTGCTTTCTTGGGGGATCACCTGCACATAAGAAGAAGCCTCCCGTCCCAATTCCGCGGCCAAATGATTAACCAACGCGGCAAACATCGCCTCACCCTGTTGTCCCAGAGTGTGCATTCGTTCTAAACCTTGGGATAATGATTCCTGATAACTTTTCAAATTACGTTGCAGAGCTTCAAAGACAACCTGGAGATTCGAGTCTAGTGACATTAAAAGGCGATCGCACTGAATTTGCAACAACCGCATTTGTTCCAAACGTTGGGCGGGAGTAAGGAGAGGTAATTCCCCATGCCCAGTCGCCTGTTGTCCTTCACCCACAGTTAACTCACCAGCCGTTGACGTAACTTGGGTAGATAATTCCGAGCCACTGGTAGCCGCCAAGAGAACACTATTAAGGACACGAGTCTCTAAATTCGCGAAATTTTCCGTAACATTAGTAGTTAAATGACTTTCTAGGCGACTCATCAAAGCCTGTAAAAATTCCCCAATCACTTTTTGCTGATGGGATTGCTGTTGAGCCAAAGACTGATGATATTGCCGTCGAGCCTCAAGTTGCTTAATTTCTGTTAATAAAGTCTGCTGCTCCTGTCGCAGAGCTTGTATATCCGTATGCAGCGCGGCCGTCAGACTCGTCCGCAGTTCTTTCATCTCCGTCGCGACAGTTTGTACAATTTGTTGAGAGACTAACTGCTGATTAACATCATTACCCGCGATCGTGGGGATCGAGAGAGGGGCTGGAGTCGCCAGTTCTTGTTCCAGAGATGCTAAAAAATCACGAACACGCGCGAGAACTTGACGTTGCTGAGTCGTTGCCACAGAAGCCACCCAAGGCAAACGGGGACTGGGTTTACTCAGAACCTCGTCAATTTCACTAATGATTGCTTGAATTTGAGCCGTTTGAGAATTCAAGGGAGGAACCTCTGGGAATGCCGTTCACGAAGACAGAATCTTGAGTCGTGGGGACACGATTCCATCAAACAAAAATAGGGGACTTTCCTAAATAGGGGATTTTCCTATGCTCTTAGCACCCGGAAAAAAGCCTTTATTTGAAATTTTATCATAAGACCTTACCGGAACTGTGGGACGGCGCACCTAAATGTGCGGTATAGTCGTCAGAAGGTCAAAGATCAAAATTTTCCCTATAATAACTCACAGTTCATGGGTTTATCGTCATTTTAGGAGATATCCTAAACATAACCCGATTCGCCCTTCTTCTTTTGTCCTCACCTTGGCATATCAGGTCTATTCCCTTATGTCAAGGCTCTTGTCCCAGAAAAATATTGGTGGCTCAATATTTTTGCTGTCATTAGACATGGGGGACAGAGAAAGATCGCTTGAAACCGTAAGCTTTTCCAAACCATGATGTGATAAGTTACCGTCTATCTGTGAGTGCTTTGGCACTCTATAACCTATTTATTAATACGATGATATCATTATGGATGACCGCTTCAGTTCCCGGGATTCTCAACCGAATATTACTCAATTAATCGCGGCTACGCCTTTTTTTGCCGGGTTGCCCGAAAGTGTCATTGAGAAGGCTACTGCCCATGTTGTGAGCCGTAGTCATCCCGCGAATCAGGTGATTTTGTTGGAAAATGACTGGGGCAGTTCTGTCTATTTTATTTTGGATGGTTGGGTGAAAATTCGCACCTATAACCTTGATGGAAAAGAAGTTACTCTCAATATTTTAGGCAAAGGTGAGCTCTTTGGGGAAATGGCCGCGTTAGATGAGTCTCCTCGTTCTACTGATGTTATTACTTTGGCTCCCACTTTAATTGGTAATATGCCTGCCCAAGATTTTGTCCAGTTAATTCATACTGAACCTTTGGGGGGTATTCGTTTGGCTCAATTGATGGGGAGGCGTTTACGTCAAGTTAATCGTCGTCTCCGTTTACGCGAGTCCGATAGTACCTCTCGTGTCGCAGATATTCTCTTGTTTTTGGCCGAGGGCCAAGGTAAACAGTTAAAAGATGGTGTGATGGAAATTCCTAATTTACCTCATCGTGAATTAAGCAGTTTGAGTGGGCTGGCACGCGAAACGGTGACACGCGTTCTGAGTAAGTTGGAGAAAAAGAATGTGATTCACCGCGATCGCGATATTTTGTCTATTCCTGATGTTCACGCGTTGGAGCGTCTCTTAGTTTGATCTTCTCACTCACAAGCCCCTGGGGGCAAACACTTGGTAAAATTACATGAATTTTAACATCCATTATGACTTTCCATAAAATTTTTGTCGCGATTGATCGCTCCCAATTAACAGATAAAGTATTTGAAGAAGCTTTAAAGTTAGCCCAAATGTTTCAGGCCCAATTGCGTCTATTTCACTCTCTGTCAAATCCTAGTTTGACTAATATTGGTTTATCAATTCCTGTGGATTTAGGCATGAATTCTGAGTTATTGACTCAAACTTATTTAATTGAACAAGAGCGGATTGTGAAGGAACGCGAAGAGGGAGAAGCTTTGTTACAAAAATATTCGACTCAAGCAATTGCGCTAGGAATTTCTACTGAATTTGCACAAAAGGAGGGAGGGGAAACTGGTCCAACTATTTGTGAGGAGGCTCAAGAATGGGGGGCTGATTTAATTATTGTGGGAAGGCGGGGACGCACTGGTTTAGCCGAAATTTTATTGGGTAGTATTAGTAATTATGTCTTACATCATGCCCATTGTTGTGTGTTAGTCGTACAAAATTGGCCTAACTAACTTTCCCAGTTCATTATCCCTAATTTTTTATTTTTAAGCCATTACAATGAGTGATTTGGAAAAGGCAAGTTTTGTTCCTAAGACTGATGCTTCTGATGAGCAGCCAGGTTCTTCTCAAGTTGATTTAGAGTCTGCTCCTCCTTTCGCACAAAGTGAGAGGAAAAAAATACCTTTAACTAGGGAACATACCGCGGCTTTGCGAATGGTGGAAACGGCTTTTTTTGCTAGTACCGCGAGTTTAATTTGGCTGGTTAATTATTATTTCCCTCTTGGGCCCTTACTTCGCATCTTTTTCCCGATTCCTATGGCACTTATTTATCTACGTTGGGGACATCGTGCCGCGTGGATGTCCGCGTTAGTTTCGGGATTATTATTATCTGTTCTCATGGGACCGACTCGCAGTATTTTATTTGTGATTCCTTTTGCTGTATTAGGGGTTTTACTAGGGGGACTGTGGCGGCGTAAAGTTCAATGGTCGATCTCGATTTTTTTAGGCTCTTTTGTAGGCGTGTTTGGTTTCTTTTTTCGCTTTTGGTTACTTTCTATTTTATTAGGAGAAAATCTTTGGGTTTATGTCACCAGTCAAGTGACGGATTTATTAGAATGGTTTTTTGTGAAACTGGGATTGTTAATGGTTCCTAGTTTGTTTTGGGTTCAGCTTTCGGCTATTTTACTCCTCTGGGTTAATAGTTATCTTTATTTATTTGTAGTTCATCTGGTGGCTTTGTTATTATTAGATCGTTTAGGTAATCCTATCCCTCGTCCTCCCAATTGGATCAAAGTTTTAATTGATTATGAGGAGTAGGTAATGGGTAATGGGGAATGGGTAATGGGGAATTGGTAATGGGTAAGAATTAAAGTCTGCTAATGCTTGATAAAATAACGATTGATTTTTTTTCTTTGCCTTGTTTATCGAAAAAATTTAAAGTGAAAATGGTTATGATTCGTGTTTATACGGAAATTGAACAGGGACAAAAATGGTTAGACTCTTATGGGGGTACTCGTCCTATTTTTGCTTGTATTTTGGGGTTTACTGATACGGCTTTAATTCCTGGGATTTCTGCCGCGGGTAAAACGCCTCACGATCGCGCTTTTACTTGTTTAGCTGACGCGGAATTTTTATATAATGGTCCTCAAGTATCTCCGATATATCCATTACCTCCTCTGATCGCGGGGGCTTCTCCTGTGTTAATTACCCGGGCGGTACTCGAAGAATTAAACATTCCTCTTTATTTGTTTAACGCGGGTTTAAAAATTGCGCCTTCTGTACCCTGTATTGATTTAGGTGGAATCGCGGCAAACTGTTTAACTACGGGCAAGGCTTTATCCTTAGAAACGGTAAAACATTTATGGGAAGAAGGATTAAAATGGGGAAAAAAATTAGGGGAAGAAGCCAAAGATAGTTATCTGATTTTAGGGGAATGTGTGGTTGGGGGAACCACTACCGCATTAGCAGTTTTAATGGGTTTAGGTTATGCCGCGATGGATAAAGTTAATAGTAGTCATCCCCAATGTAATCACGATCAAAAACTCGCGATCGTGCAAGAGGGATTATTACAAATACAACGAAATAGAAATTTAGAAAAAGAGGCAAAATCTACACTTCCTTTATTACCTAATTCTGCAATATTAAATCCTTTAGAATTAGTGGCAGGGGTAGGAGATCCGATGCAAATTGTCGTCAGCGCGATCGCGCTCGGTGCGAGTGATTTGTGTGGTGTAATGTTGGCGGGTGGTACACAAATGTTAGCCGTTTATGCTTTAATGAACGCGATCGCGCATTATTTAGACATCAGGTATGATCAGACAAAAATAGTGGTGGGAACTACCCGTTGGGTAGCAGAAGATCCCACAGGTGATACCATAGGACTAGCTAGAGAAATTGGTACAGTTCCCCTGATCGCGACTCAGTTAAATTTTTCCGAGTCTCGTTATCCTCAATTACAAGCCTATGAAAAAGGATTTGTCAAAGAAGGGGTGGGGGCAGGCGGTTGCGCGATCGCGGCATCTCTGATGGAAAATTGGCATCAAACTCAACTACTTCAGGTGATCGAAAAATTAGCCCAACGTCTGGGAGAAAAGCAAGGGAAGAAAAGATAATTTCTCATCACTCCAGAGAAGAGTTTGCGACAATTATTATGATATAATTAACTATGGATTCGGCGAGAAAGTAACTGCTCTTCTAAAGAGGCAATCCGATTATAAGCCGCGGTTAATTGTGCGGTAAGTCGTTGAATTTGGAGTTCGGAGGTAAACTCTTTTTCATGATTTTGATGAGGTTTATCCCATGTCATATCATCTAAGAGAATATCTTTATGTTCAAGGGTGGGATCAATATTACTGTAACTGAGAAGATCGGAAATTTTCTCAGGTAAAACGAAGTGACACTCCTCCTTAGATAAGTCATCCTTTGGCGTTGTCTGATTCCCTACAGTAGATAATTTATCATTAAGTTTAAGTATCATTTCAGAAAGGTTCTCAACTTTCTGAGTTAAGGTAATAATCTGTTCTCTGATTTCTGCTATCATGGCGATCTCCCTAGGTCCTATAGCTCTGTTTCTTTAATTTTAGACAAGGGTTGGGAGATGTCGCGATTTTTACTAAATTATTTAACCTTTGGGGTATCTTATGTAACAAACCGTGGTTAAAATGAATTTGTTTGGAATCTCTCATGGGGGAAATAGAGCAAAGTGAAACGAAGGTATGTCCTTATAGGGGGTATCGCCCTCAGTATTAGTCAATTAGGGCTTGGATGTAATGCCAAACCCACCCTGAAAGTACAAACGTTGAAACAGTCTGTACCGCCTCAACTGGTTTCTAACTTTCGTGAGGAATGGAAATCGGCGATTCCCTTTCAGGTGATTCCCCAAACTCAATTACAGGATTTGTTTGCTCTTCTGCAAAGGTGGAAACAGTTATCTCTTGGCCATTTTACCGTGTCTGATCGCGCTTCTTTGGTGATGATCGGGAATTATTGGTTAAGAAACGCGATCGCGCAAGAATTAATCCAACCTCTTGATCCTGGTAAACTGTCTTTATGGTCAAAACTACCGGCACGATGTCAAGAGTTAGTCACTTATCAGGATAAAGTGTGGGGTGCGCCCTATCGTTGGGGGACTACCGCGATCGCGTATCGTGTCGATAAATTTAAGAAATTAGGGTGGACTCCTACAGACTGGAAAGACTTATGGCGGCCGGAATTGCGCGATCGAATTTCTTTATTAAATAATCCTAGAGAAGTGATTGGTTTAACCCTAAAAAAACTGGGTTATTCTTATAATACGCCAAATTTAGATAAAATTCCGCAACTGAAAGAAGAATTGCGTAATCTTAATAAACAAGTGAAATTTTATAGTTCCGATCGTTACTTACAACCGCTGATTTTAGGAGATACTTGGTTAGCGGTAGGAGCGTCAACGGATTTACTTTCTCTTTTTCCTGATCGAGATGATATTGCGGTGATGATTCCAGAGTCGGGAACATCCTTATGGGCAGAATTATGGGTAATTCCTGCGGAAATAGAACCGATGGATTTAACTTATCAATGGATTGATTTTTGTTGGCAACCGAAAACCGCGATGCAATTATCTTTATTTACTAAAGCCGCGTCCCCGATTATTTCTACTTATTCTATCAATGAATTACCCAAGTCTGTAGCGGATATTCCCCTACGTTTTCCTCCACTTTCTATTCTTGATAAAAGTGAGTTTCTTTTGCCTCTTTCTCAAGACGCGATCGGGCAATATCGCAGTTATTGGCGAGAAATGAGGGTGAGGTGAGAAACCCGGAGGGCTCCGTTATTCGTATCAACTTAAGCTCAAAATCCGCCAGGGACTTAAGTCCCTGTCTCATAGCTAAAGTCCTCTGAAGAGGACTGAAAAACGAAGTCATTAGTCCCAAATGGAAACTAGCTGAAACAGGCAACAAGATGTCTAATTATGTTTATCATAATGATGATTTTAATGACTTTCGCGATTAGTCCTCTTCAGAGGACTTCAGCTTTTAGGCAGGGGTTTTAACCCCTGACGGACTAAGGATTTGACCTTAATTTGACACAACTGTGCCCTGTGCCAGCCCTTGATTAACCCGGAATCAGCTCTATTTTTAATGAACCACAAAGGCACAGAGAACACAAAGGGGGAATTTTCCATACTTTGAGGTTAACAAATAGACATCTCAAAACTACTGTAGGGTAGGCATCCGGCCTGCCTTAAACTCAAGTTATACCAAGGAGGAAAAGTAGGGACACGGCAGTGCCGTGTCCCTACTGTCGTGTCCCTACTACTGTAGAGATTCCGTTGTAAGTAAGTCACTGAAACGATTAATGATCACTTCTCGATCAGGAAAACTAGCCTTAATAATTAATTCACCTCCCATGACTGAAATCATCTCTCGTAAATGATTAATATAGAGATCCGTTTGTTTTTCTAAAAAGGCTTGCTGTAATTCATTTAACGCGATTTCTTCTTTGAGTTTCGCTGTTTTTTGGGCAATTCTAGCTTGTCTTTCCGGTGAAATATTCTTGATGAGTTCGTTAAATTTATGATGCCCTGTCATAATAAACCCTCCTGTTGTAGTTCTTCAATGTATTCATCGTACAGTCGAGCCGCGATCGGGATATACTTTTCATAAAATCTATTATCGCCTGTTTTATCACCTCCAATTAATAATATCGCGGTGCGTCGGGGATCGAACGCATAAAAAATTCTCAAGGGATTTCCTCCACTTTGGATGCGTAATTCTCTGAGATGAGAATGTTTGGAACCCTTCACTCCAGAAGAATAAGGAAACGGTAAATTAGGTCCTTTTTCTTCTAGTAATTGGACGACAATGATAATATCATCCTGTTGGGTTTCACCCAGGACATCCCACCACTTCCTAAATTCATCAGTATATTCTATCTCCCAAGTCACGTTACTGATTTAGCTCTCTAATGTTTTCTCAATTTGAGGTCATTTTACCCCCTTTGACGTATTTTGCGTGGCGCGGTAAGGCTTTCAAACCTCTGAAACGCGAAAACTTGTCTAAGTCCCGCGAGATACAGGGGTTACAGAGCAAAAATGTTGCATCTTTGATGGGATGGGCGACGGTAGCCGCCCTGTAAGGATGATCCGGTTTACTTACAATCCCGCGGTAGAAACGACAATGAAACATACTACTAAGGCGAGTAATATATACCAGAAAATTTCATTGCCATTAGAATCATAAGTTTCTTGTTTTTCTAACTTGAAAACACAGCCATTTTTTACACAAACGGCTTTATTATCTGATGTTTTTCTCAGTTTGCAACCGACTTGCTCACAAGACGACATATTAACTCCTATTAAAATTGAATGATTCTCGCTCCCCCCTATCCTCCCTTTTTAAGGGGAGGATAGGTGTAATTAATTTGCTTTTGAGACAATAGGGTTGAGAGGTTGCCAGTTGTAGATAACCACGGCTATTAATAACAATAAAATCGCGCTTGCTTGTAACAAACTGACGGGTTTTTGATCCATTAATACCGCGATCCCAAACTGCACTACGGGAGAAATAACTCCTAACATTCCTACCTGAGAGCACTCTATGATTTTTGATGCCTTAGCCTGGAAAAAACTCGCGATCGTTGCTAAGGCGCATCCGCCACCTAAGACTAAGAACGCATTGCCATTAATAACAGCAGGTAAGGGTTGATAATTCGCGGAAACACGATAAATTAAAATTACAATTAAAACTCCCGCGATCAAACTTTGTTCTAACCAACTATAGGAAATGGGGTTATCCACCTCTTTTAACGCGTCTTTACGAGCGCATAAATACACCCCCCAACTTAACGCGATTAATGGGGCAAAACGTGGAAATTGGTGCGCATCATGGAAGAAAATCATCGCGGCACATACCGAAATGCCAACACAAAAGAATTTAAGGGTGTTGAGTTTTTCGTTTAAGAAAATAGCAGCTACAATCGCAGTGGCCGCCGGGGCGAGGAACATTCCAATGGCGGCTTCTCCTTGATAGCCCAGGGAAATCGCACCCATAAAAAAGCCCAAGTGTAATGTTAAGAAAAAGGCGGATTTAGCCACCTTTGTAATTAGAGTGCCACTGAAATGCCGAAGGGTATCCCATTGACGAGTGATCAATAGGATTGTCCCCAAGGTGATAAATGTAAATAAGCAGCGAAAACCAATTAAATGTTCTGTGGGGAGGGGAACAAAATGCCAGAATAAAGGCAGCAAGCCATAAAAGAAAGGGGCAATGATGGCATAGAGAATGCCGCCTGCGCGCTGACGAGTGTCAAGCTTGCAAGCTTGGGAATTTTCTGCTAGAATAGGCATAGCGAATTAGCCCTTAGTTATCTAAGGGAGTGACGCTCTAGCCAAAGTGGTATTTGGCCAGAGCAGTGTAAATAACCCTTAAGTTTTTGGTGGTACAAAGACTCAAGGCAGAAAATCGAATGAAAATTATTGGGAACCCTGGTGAGCTTGGCGGCTGACCAGGGTTTTTCCCTTCAATATTTATTCATCGTAGCATAAAATTCTCGACCGTCAATAAAAAGATAGAATAAAATAAATTATGTCAAGGGCAGTTTATGTATTGCACTGTTCTGCATCTAACTGCTCTTGATTTCCCACTCAGTTATCATTAAAGTTAGTCCTATGGTTAGAATGGTTAAACCTCGCGGTGTTAGAGCTACAGCAGACGGAATCACCAAAATCAGAGAGAAGATGGCTACCCCTGCAAAACCTAGAGAAGCAGGAGAAGGCACGAGGAGTTCATTATGGACACAGGAGTATTTAGCAAAACAAGCTAATGTGAGTTTGGACACGGTTAAACGGTTTTTGAAAGGAACTCCTATTGATAAGGGTTATGCCAGCGCGATCCTCAAGGCTTTAAACTTAGAATTAGCAGACATTATCGAGATACAACAACCCGATCCTGAACCACCACAACCGAATGATTTTAACTGGCATCAAATTTGTCAATCTCGCCTCGATGCTTACAAACAACGCGTTCTCACTAACCCCCTAACCGCCGGAAACTCCCTCGATTTTTATGTTCCCTTGGGGTTAGTTGAACCGCAACGGCAACAGCAAAAACGACAAAAAGACGAGGTTAACCCAGAGGAAGGTTCACGGTTTTATCAATTATCAGAAACAGAAATTACTAAAACCTACACCGAACCGAATCAATTTTTTGAGCAAGTTTTACGACAAGGAAACAGTAAAAGTAAAGGTCAACGTCTGGCGATTATTGGGGAACCGGGGGCGGGAAAAACTACCCTTTTATATCAGATTGCCCGATGGATTTTACGGGAAAATTTAGGCTATCCGATTTTAATTCGGTTGGCAGAAGTGAATCAACCCTTACGACAATTCTTAACCCAAAATTGGTTACGGGATGCGGCGGGAAGTTTAACGGAAGTTTCCCCGGAATGGGTGTCTGAATTGGAAAAGTTAATCACGGGGGGTAAGGTTTGGTTACTCCTCGACGCGGTTGATGAAATGGGAATAACCTCACCTTTAGCCAGTATCAATCAACAATTAACAGAAGGATGGATGCAGGGGTTACGGGTGGTGTTAACCTGTCGGTTGAATGTGTGGGAGGGGGAGAAAAATGCTTTAATAGATTTTGATGTTTATCGCAATTTAGATTTTAATTCCCAACAGATTCAGGTGTTTATTGAACAATATTTTAGCGATGCTACCCAGAGTCAGGAGTTATTAAAACAGTTAAAGGAACCTAACCAAAACCGTATTAATGATTTAATTAAAAATCCCCTGCGGTTAGGGTTATTATGTCGCACTTGGCAACGGGGGGAAAAATTACCGGAAACTCAAGCAGGACTTTATCAACGACTGGTTAAGAGTTATTCTCAATGGAAGGATGAACAGAAACCGTTTCAAATTCCATTAGATGTGGAAGAATGTCTCCATGAAAAGTTAGGAGAATTGGCGAAAGACGCGATTAACCGGGAACACTTTCGGTTTCGCTTAGAGGAAAATTTCGTTGAACAGTATTTAGGAAAACCGCAAGGGGAAAATACTCTATTTTATTGGGCTTTAAAATTAGGATGGTTCAATCGGGTGGGGTTAGCATCCCTTGAGGAAAGGGATTCCGATCAAGCGGTTTATGCGTTTTTCCATCCCACGTTTCAGGAATATTTTGCGGCTTTAGCGATTAAGGATTGGGATTATTTTGTACCTCAAAATCATGTTAATTGTCCCGTTGAGGGGAAAGAGTATCGTATTTTTAAACCCCAATGGAAACAGGTAATTTTATTATGGTTGGGGCGTGATGATGTGGAGTCAGGAGAGAAAGAGGCGTTTATTCAGAAGTTAGTTAGTTTTGATGATGAGTGTGGAGAGTGGGATTATAAAAAAGCAGATAGAGGTTTTTATGAATATCGTGCTTATTTTTTAGCGGCTGCGGGAATTAATGAGTTTAAAGAATGTAGTTTATCTGATGCAATTGTAGAACAGATTGTTAAATGGGGGTTTGGTTATTTTAATATGGAAAAGCAAGAATGGCGAACCTTTCTTAATCCGATTGGAAAAGGGGCAGAAACAGTATTAGCAGAGACAATCAGAAAAAGCGTGATCGCTAATTTAATTCGGGTTTTAGAAACCACTCAGGATGAAGATACTCGCCGGAGTGTTGCCGAGAGTTTAGGGAAAATTGCCCCTAGGAATGAGTTAGCAATTGGGGAGTTAATTCGGGTTTTAGAAACTACTGAGGATGAAGATACTCGCAGGAGTGTTGCCGAGAGTTTAGGGGAAATTGCCCCTAGGAATGAGTTCGCAATAGGGGCGTTAATTCGGGTTTTAGAAACCACTCAGAATGAATATACTCGCCAAAGTGTTGCCGAGAGTTTAGGGGAAATTGCCCCTAGGAATGAGTTCGCAATAGGGGCGTTAATTCGGGTTTTAGAAACCACTCAGGATGAAGATACTCGCCGGAGTGTTGCCGAGAGTTTAGGGAAAATTGCCCCTAGGAATGAGTTAGCAAT
>JBBITB010000129.1:0-12179 GCA_037440985.1 Microcoleaceae cyanobacterium bin_387 | reverse complement strand
TCCTTCTTCCCTCTTCCTTCTTCCTTCTTCCCTCTTCCTTCTTCCTTCTTCCTTCGGCTATGACAAATATTTCATCGATCTCTCAAAAAGAATTAGGGCTACGCCGTCAAAGGTTACGTCGTCAGCGACGGCAGAAATTAAGTCAGATCCTTTGGCAAAGCATCACCGTTTTTAGTGTCACTTATGGGGTATTATGGGCGATCGCTCAACCGATTTGGAAACTGGAAAAACCCGAACAAATAAAAGTAGAGGGAAATCAATTGCTTTCCCCTCCCACAATTCGCTTAATGCTTTCTCTTTCCTATCCTCAATCTTTATGGGGGATCGAACCCATCTCCTTAGCAAAAAAATTAGAATCTTCCGGTCCCATTGCCAAAGCTAATGTCACTCGTCATTTATTTCCCCCCGGTTTAACTATTCAAGTTAAAGAAAAACGTCCCGTCGCGATCGCGATCGAAACCACGCCCATGCTCCCAGGCAGTAGTGTGTCATCGAATAATAACCAGTCTGCCCAAAAAACAGGATGGCTAGATATTAACGGTAATTGGATGCCTTTAGAAAGTTATCAAGCAATAGAAACAACAACCGCCAAAAGAAATGAAGTCCTTTCCAGCAGTGGAAAGACAATGACATTACCAACCCTTAAAGTAATCGGTCGTATTCAGCAATATGGCAGTTATTGGCCTAAATTTTACCAAACTTTCAGTACCAGTCGAGTGAAAATCTTAGAAGTTGATTGGCAAGATCCAGGGAATGTCATTCTCAAAACCGACTTAGGTTTAGTCCATTTAGGCCCGTATACTTCCCAGTTACCAGAACAATTGCAAGTCCTCGATCAAATGCGAGAATTACCAAAACAACTCGATTTTAGCAAGATATCCTATATTGACCTCAAAAATCCTGTTACTCCCGTAATTCAAATGGCAACTCCCAAACAACCTTAAAGGAAGGAAGAAGGAACAAGGAAGAAGGAAGAGGGTTAACAATTGACAATTAACAATTAATAACTATCAACTGTCAATTGTTAATTATTAATTACCGATTACCCATTACCGATTACCCATTGCCCATTCCCTATTCCCCATTCCCTGTTCCAAAATCCCTCGTGAGGTATAATCAATCGGTTAAGGTCGATATTGGTTTCTCACCCAACATCCCTTATAGTTAAGTTTGATTTGCTCAATAACTTACCACTTAATCAAAGTACCGATTATACTGGGAACTTCTGATTTCACAGGGGAATGCCTGAGAAGGGCAACCACAGGGATGGCTCCTACCATCCCGTATCAGCTCTTACTTCCCCTCAATCAGCAGAGAGAGTCCTTGCATCCATCTCAAATCTTTGCAGAAGACTACTGGTTTGCCAATCTGTCTTGACCCAAGTCCAAGGATTTGTGCAGAACTCAACTCCTCTTAAGTTCTATTTTGGACAAGAACTCCCTCCGTCGAGTCCCTTTTGGCCAAAATTCAGCATGAGGATGTTTTATCGGAGTACCGAGTATAGTGGGAGACAATCGGCAAAACAGTTAAAGTTGATAAACAGTTTATTCACCATCCCTAAATTGAAATGACCCTTAACCCAAAAGATGGGTCTGCTACCCAGGGTACTCATTCACAAGAACAAGGTACTTTTCCACGATCTTTGGATTCGGCGAACCCATTTCGCAAATCTGGGAGCAACCCTACCGTATATTTAGAAGAGCCAAATAGTAATCCTAAAGCCATGACCCGCGATGACCGCAGTGGGGAGATTGTACCCAGCAATGCAGCAAGAATTAAGGTAATTGGTGTCGGGGGCGGTGGTGGTAATGCCATTAATCGCATGATTGCCAGTCAAATTACAGGTGTTGAGTTTTGGTCTATTAATACTGATGCCCAAGCTTTGACCCTCTCCCATGCACCAAAACGCCTACAAATAGGTCAAAAATTGACCAGGGGATTAGGCGCGGGGGGAAATCCCGCGATCGGTCAAAAGGCTGCCGAAGAATCCCGTGATGAAATTGCCCATGCTTTGGGTAATTCGGATTTAGTTTTTATTACCGCGGGTATGGGCGGAGGTACGGGAACTGGTGCTGCTGCGATTGTCGCGGAAGTTGCCAAGGAAGTTGGTGCTCTCACTGTTGGTATTGTTACTCGGCCTTTTACTTTTGAAGGACGGCGACGCACAGGGCAAGCAGATGAGGGGATTGCCGCACTCCAAAGTCGGGTTGATACTCTTATTATTATCCCGAATGATAAGCTTTTGACTGTGATTTCGGAGCAGACTCCGGTACAAGAGGCTTTCCGTGTCGCGGATGATATTCTCCGCCAAGGTGTTCAAGGTATTTCTGATATTATTACTATCCCTGGTTTGGTCAATGTTGACTTTGCGGATGTCCGCGCTGTGATGGCGGACGCGGGTTCGGCTTTGATGGGTATTGGTTTGGGTTCTGGTAAGTCCAGGGCGAAGGAAGCGGCTAATGGCGCGATTAAATCGCCCTTGTTGGAGTGTTCTATTGAAGGGGCTAGAGGGGTTGTCTTTAATATTACAGGTGGCTCCGATATGACTCTCCATGAGGTGAACGCGGCCGCGGAGACGATTTATGAGGTTGTTGATCCTAATGCTAATATTATTTTTGGCGCGGTGATTGATGACAAGATGCAAGGGGAAATTAAGATTACTGTGATCGCGACGGGCTTTTCCGGTGAGGCTCCTCCCCCTCCACCTCCCAGAGAACAAGGTTTCAGGAGAAATGTTCCACCACCACCACCTTCTACCCCCGAACCTGCACAGGGACCGGGTGGTTTGGATATTCCTGAGTTTTTACGCAACAAGCGTCGTCCCCCTCGTTCCTAATTTTTTTTAGCCCGATCGCGTTTTCCCTTCTCTTCCTCAGAGTAAATCACCGCGATCGAGTCCTGGTTACTGGGAAATGGGAAATGGGGAATTGGTAATGGGGGATTGGGGACTGGTTATTGGAGACTGGCAATAAGCCGATCGCGCTCAAGTGGATTATCGTAACAACCAATGAATCATCCCTGACATCCCTGAGAAATCCCTGGTTAATTTCTTACCCATTCCCCATTCCCTATTCCCCATTCCCCGTTCCCCATTCCCCATTCCCCATTCCCCATTCCCCATTCCCTCAAATGTCCCATCGCCCTATTTATCTGGATAATCATGCTACTACGCGCCTAGATGAACGGGTATTAACCGCGATGATTCCTTATTTTACGGAGTATTTTGGTAATCCAGCTAGTATTACTCATCAATATGGTTGGGAAGCAGAAGCCGCAGTAAAACAAGCTCGTCAGACTCTCGCCCATGCTATTAACTCCTCTCCAGAAGAAATTGTTTTTACCAGTGGGGCGACGGAAGCGAATAATTTAGCTATTAAGGGAATCGCGGAGGCGTATTTTAGTAAAGGTCGTCATATTATTACGGTTAAGACAGAGCATAACGCGGTTCTTGATCCTTGCCATTATTTGGCAAAATTAGGTTTTGATGTTACTTTTCTGCCGGTACAGTCCGATGGTTTGCTTGATTTAACGGTTTTGGAGAAGGCTTTTCGTCCCGATACTATTTTAGTTTCGGTGATGAGCGCGAATAATGAAATTGGGGTGATTCAACCCATCTCCGATATTGGCGCGATGTGTCATGATCGCGGTGTTTTTTTCCATACCGATGCCGCCCAAGCTATCGGCAAAATTCCCTTAGATGTCCAAGGGATGAATATTGATTTAATGTCTTTAACGGCTCATAAAGTCTATGGGCCAAAAGGAATCGGCGCTTTGTATATCCGTCGTCGTCACCCTAGGGTGCAATTAGCTCCCCAAATGCACGGGGGAGGCCATGAAAGAGGAGCGCGATCGGGAACTCTCTGTACTCCCCAAATTGTCGGATTTGCCAAAGCCGTAGAATTGGGATTAGAGGAAATGCAATCGGAAACCCAACGCGTAACCCAATTACGTCAGCGTTTATGGAAGAATTTGTGCGCAATTGCACACATTTTTCTCAATGGTCATCCCACATCGCGATTACCGGGTAATCTCAATATTAGTGTCGATGGGGTAGATGGTCAAGCTTTATTACTGGGATTACAATCTGTAATGGCTGTTTCATCGGGTTCGGCTTGTACTTCCGCCAAAATCGCTCCCTCCCATGTCTTAGAGGCTTTGGGGCTTTCCGAGAAGTTAGCTTACGCGTCTATTCGTTTTGGGATTGGGCGTTTTAATACCCTCGAAGACATTGATCTTGTCGCCCAACACGCGATCGTTACCATTCAATCTTTACGCAAAATCGTGAATAGGTAATGGGGAATGGGGAATGGGGAATGGGGAATGGGTAAAAGGAAGAAGGAAGAAGGAAGAAGGAAGAAGGAAGAATGATCTTAGGTTAAAAACAGAAAAAACCTCAAACCCTAAACTTAAACCCAAATCTCACACATCATATATTACAGATTACATTACAGATTACATTACAGATTACATTACACCGAAGAACTATAAACAGGCGATCGCGCCTGCAAAACATGGTGATAAACAAACTCAGTCTCCTGAGCTAATTTAGGCCAAGTAAAACGTTTTTCTAAATCAGCATAAGCATTCTGAACTAATGTTTGGGCAAAAGCCGGATCTCGTAATAATTGTAAAATCCCCCAAGCTAAAGAGTCAGGATTATTAGTCAACGTAACAATACCAGTTTTACCATGTTGAACAACTTCCGGTAAACCACCCGTATCAGAAACCACCACCGGCACACGAGAAGCAAAACTTTCTAAGGCAACAATACCAAAAGGTTCATATAAACTCGGAAAAACCGCACAGTCAGCCACCGTTTGGAATTTATCTAAATCCTCCTCACACATAAAACCAGTAAAATAACAATGATTCCAAATCCCTAAATTCCAGGCCTGTTGTCTTAAAGAATCAGTATTTCCACTACCAATAATAACAATTTTCGCCTTTCCTTCCATTTCCCATAATACTTTAGGAGCCGCATTTAATAGGACAGAAATCCCCTTCTCATAAGTAATTCTTCCCACATAATAAACAATTTTATCATCATCATTGGCGTACTTTCTGCGAAAATTAACCGAGTCAAAATCTTCACGGCGGGGTTTCTTTTCTGGGCGAATACCATTATAAATAACTTCCATTTTTTCCCAAGGAGTCGATAAAACTCGTTCCACTTCCCTTCGCATATAATCAGTACAAACAATCACACGCGAGGAGTGATAAACTAAATCGGTTTCCTTGCGATTAATATAATAATTATCTTGACTATGTAAACCATTATACCGTCCATATTCCGTGGCATGAATCGTCGCCACTAAGGGAATATTAAAATGGTACTTTAACGCGATCGCGGCATCTCCCACTAACCAATCATGGGCATGAATAAGATCAAAATCACCTTCTTCTAAAATTAATTTACCGCCATGTAAACCCATACTATCATTCATTATACCAACCCAGTGAAAAAAGTTATGGGCGTGTCCCACCGGAACACGGTGGACATAAATGCCCTCCACTTCTTCATAGAGAGGAGCCTGACCAAACTCCACCGTAATTAGGTGAATTGTATGACCTAATTTCACTAATTCAGGATATAATTCAGCAACATGACGAGCAATCCCGCCAACGATACGCGGTGGAAATTCCCAAGCCAATACCAAAATTTTCATCAGAGCTAACCCCCCTATTTAATATAATATTTTATGTTTTATCTCCGCGAGACTAGAACTTTCTCGGAGCATCACAAATACATCATAGAAATTCTCTCATCCCATCCTTGTTTTATAATAAATGAACTACCACGCCTCATAGATTCTCCAGTGTCCACCTATTGTACAGGATCTCTTTCCCGCCTCCATTGTTATTCATATTTTTATGGATTTTTGATTTTCTATAGCCAATTAAAGAAAGAAGTCGGGAGGAAAAAACTTAAGAAAATATAAAAAATCTGAAAAAGAGATTAAATTATAGTTAGCAGTGAAGTAATAATCCTGGGCTATGTTTCATTATTCTGATCCCAAGGAAGGCTTCCCCAGTAGAAATTCCCAGCCGAGACTTGACAGTATGCAGGTTTCTTCCGAAAAACCAACCCCTGCGCCAGAACTGTTACAGCTTTTGCTGTTTGTCGATCAACGCTCATCCTCCAATGAACAGATTAGACTCCTGCGTAAGTCACTGCAAGAGTTAAAGTGTGAGTATCCATTTGATCTACAAGTGGTAGATGTCAGTGAACAGCCTTATCTAGCAGAACATTTTAAACTGGTCGCGATACCCACGTTGATCAAAATCCACCCAGAGCCTCAACAAAGCTTGACGGGAAGTAATTTGATCGCGCAACTGAAACATTCGTGGCCCCGTTGGTTACGCTCTGTGGAAGAATACTGGCTATCCCATCCTTCCCAGTTGAATTCTGTTGAAACTAACTTCCAAGAGATTCCTTCCATTGCTTGTGTCTCGGAAATTATGCAACTTTCCGATGAAGTCTTGCGCCTCAAGCAGGAAAAGGAACAAATGCAGGAACAATTACAGTTTAAAGATCGCATTATTGGGATGTTGGCTCACGACTTACGGAACCCTCTTACCGCGGCTTCTTTAGCTTTACAAACTTTAGAAGTCACTCAAAAGGCTAAAGACACTGGTGATCATCCTTCCTTGCTTCTTCACCTGACTACTCCTTTAATTAAACAGGCTCGTCAACAACTTCATACTATCGAACGTATGATCGCGGATTTGTTAGAGGCCAGTCGTGGTGAAAAATCTCAATTAAATATTCAACCCCAAAAACTTGACATTGGCTGTTTATGTCAAGAAATTGTCTATGAGTTTGAACCACGATTTCATCATAAAAAACTTCATATAAAAACTGATATTCCTCATGATTTACCCACAGTTTATGGTGATCCACAAAGAATCCGTCAAGTCATGATGAATTTGTTTGATAATGCTTATAAATATACTCCTCTTGGGGGTAAGATTAAGCTTTCTATTATTCATCGTACTACTCAGAAGGTTCAAGTGACTCTTTCTGATACTGGCCTTGGTATTCCAGAGGAAGATAAGGAACGTATTTTTGAGGATCATTTCCGTTTAGAGCGCGATCACGCGGAGGATGGTTATGGCATTGGATTAGCTCTTTGTCAACGTATTATCCGAGCTCATTATGGTCATATTTGGGTCGATTCTCTCGGCGATAAAGGTAGTTCTTTCCATTTTACTCTCCCTGTTTATCGCCATAATTAAAATATCTTTTAGATGCAAAATAAAATTTACCTTTTATTCACTCTTTCATTCATCTGTGTTTAGCCGCGTTTAGTAACCGTTTCACAAGATAGGATTTTAGGTAAAGTCGAACTCTTGCCTATTCCGAAAAATCACCTTTTTTACAAATCTTTACAAAAAAAAACGCGTTTTTTTTCCACCCCCTTGACAAATCCTTGATATTCACGGATGATAGATAACATAATCGGATGGTGGCATTTTTTTTATTTTTGCCACCATCCAATTATACTAAAAATACTTATCTAACTTTCTCTAATCATACCACACCTGTTTCTTGTTGCACGATCGCGTCAATGTAAATTTTTGTAACAAAAAAATAAGAGTAAAACGAAAAAAATTTAACTTTACAAGATTTCTCTCCGTCATCCATCGGCGTTTAAGAGCGTTTGGGAGCGGTTTGAAAAAAAAAGATTTTAGCTACTGTTGCCACGATCCTCTACTTTGCGACAAATCTTGATCGCGTCGATAATTTTTTCATTCGCTTTGGGAAAGGGAAATTGTTCAATTTCGTCTAATGTCACCCAACGCACTTCATCACATTCGATCGCGCTAGGCTCTCCCCGGATTAACCCACAATTAAAAACATCCAATGTCACCTTAAAATGGGTATAAGCATGATCAATAGTAATGACGCGATCGCGCACTTCGATCTCAATGCCCAATTCCTCTTGAATTTCGCGTTTAATACAAGCTTCCACCGTTTCCCCCGGTTCAACTTTCCCCCCCGGAAATTCCCATAAACCCCCTAATAACCCATCAGCCTTCCTCTTATCAATTAACACCAATCCCTCTTCATTCCAGATCACAGCCACACCAATCATTTTATGAGGAATAGGACTTGATTCTACACCCATCGGTAATTCCCCCTGTAAACCTAATAAATAACCATAACAATACTCGCGCCAAGGACATAATAAACACATCGGATTTTTCGGAGTACAAACCGTCGCGCCTAAATCCATTAAAGCTTGATTAAAATCACGGGGATTTTCATCATCTAACAAAGTTTCTGACAACAACCATAAAGTATTAAGGGCTTTTTCGGGAGGACATTGTAAAGCCATTAACCGGGCTAAAACCCGTTTCACATTCCCATCCAAAATCGGAACCCTTTGATTAAAGGCCGCGCTGAGAATGCCACCGGCCGTTGTCCGACCAACACCGGGCAATTTTATCACATCTTCTAAACTCTCAGGGAAAATGCCCCCGAAGTCTTCGACAATATTTTTCGCAGCTTTGTGTAAATTACGAGCGCGGGAATAATACCCTAAACCTTGCCAAACTTTTAATACTTTTTGTAAATCAGCCGCCGCTAAAACAGCAAGACTGGGAAATTCAGACAACCATCGGGTATAATAAGGAATAACAGTTTTAACTTGGGTTTGTTGGAGCATAATCTCCGATACCCAAATAGGATAGGGATCGCGAGTCCGTCGCCAAGGAAGATCCCGTTGATGACGTGCATACCAAGATAAAAGCGATCGCGCCAAGGAAAAAACATCAAAATCCGGCAAACTCAGAGGGGAGTTAACCGAATTTTGTGATTTTATAGATGTAACTGACTGACTAGGTGACACCAATTCCCCGAAGTTATGAGTAAGAAATGCAACGAATTAACCATCAAAAGTCGCGGTTTCAGTAGTTTGTAAAGACTTTTCAAAAGCCATACGTTGTTCCGCATTTTTGAGAAAATATCCACTAATCATAGCCGAAGCCAATAATCGGCCTAAATGTTCACGGCTAGTGGTGATAGTAACACCAAAATGTTCGGGGGGTAAATTGCCTAATAATCCGACAATATTACGCTCCATAACCTGGAACACTTCATTAGAAGTAGGACGAGACAAATGAGAAACAGTTTCAGGACTTAAAGATTGAACATATTGCCAAAGTAAATTAGCATTTTCGCCAGTTTCATCAAAAAATTCTGGGGAACGATTGGATGTATTATTCACCGTTAGACCTCCTGGTTTTGAGAGAAATTCTCTGTTTAAGTTCAGCCTTTTGTCAATCAGATAGCTGTTATTCGTTTTACAGCTTTATATTTACTTTAGCAGGATAACTACGAGTATAAAGTAAGTAAAACCGAACTGGCAACTACGGATAGCCTAATTTGCTGATATTTGATTTCGGGAGAGTACAGCTCAGAGTGCTGTAGGTTGCCTTGGCTCTGGGGTAACTGACGACAAGGGAGCTTATTAATAGAAAAATGAAAAAATCAAGATTTTGATTAGATGGGTAGGACAGCTTTTATTGATGTCAACGTAACGTCAAATTCTTAGTCTGTCAGTCAGGGGTGAAAACCCCTGGCTAAAAGCTAAAGTCCTCGCTCCTAGGACTAAATATTTAACAATTTTTTTTCCTAATCCTCTTCAGAGGACTTTAGCGATAAGACTGGGACTTAAATCCCAGGCGCGGCAGGCTGCCTTCGACTGAAGTTGACATAAATGGACAGCTTTCACGTCCTCTCCCATTTCCATAGTAACCTAGCAGGCCATGTAATCGTTAATATCCTGCTTGCGTTTCCGCAATTTTGTTAAGGCTTCGCGCTCAATTTGTCGTACTCTTTCACGACTAATGTTAAGTTGAGCACCTATTTTGGAGAGAGTTAAAGTTTGTCCATTGTCAAGGCCAAACCGTAGGGCTAATACTTCCCTTTGTTGGGGAGTGAGATCCGCCATCAGCACTTCTAAATCGGCTTTGAGGGAAGATTGGAGGGTAAAATCTTCAGGAGACATCCCCGTATCTTCTAACAAATCGCCTAATTCTGTATCTTGATTATCTCCCACTCGTAAATCTAAGGACAAGGGGAGACGTGCTTTTTCCAGATATTCTCGTATTTGTTTAGGCGTTAAATCTAATTCCGTGGCTATTTCCGTTATCGTAGCAACCCTTCCTAGTTGTTGGGAGAGATAACGCTGGGTTTTTTTTATTTTGTTAAGTTTCTCGGTAATATGAATGGGCAGACGAATCGTGCGAGCCTTTTCCGCGATCGCGCGCGTAATAGCTTGACGAATCCACCAATAAGCATAAGTCGAAAAACGATAACCTTTAGTGGGGTCAAATTTTTCGACACCCCGCTGCATCCCAATAGTGCCTTCCTGAATTAAGTCCAGTAAATCCACATTGCGCTTAATATATTTTTTGGCAACTGATACCACTAGGCGCAAATTGGCTTCTACCATTTTCCTTTTGGCAATTTCTCCCGCGCGAAGTATCTGTTGTAATTCCGTTTCCGAAAGTTCAACCACTTCAGCCCATTGCGCGATCGTCGGAGTTCGACCTAATTTTTCCGCAAGAGCCTGTTTAGCTTCCTGCAACGCGGTAGCCCGTTGTACTTGTTTCCCATAAACGATTTCTTGTTCATGGGTTAACAGCGGTACACGACCAATTTCCCGTAAATAAGCGCGTACTGAATCTGTATCTGAAGATTTCGCTGTTTTCATAAAAGGATTTCCCGCGGGATACCTCAGCTTATCGGTGTTGGCTTTTACCAACTCTACTAAGCTGGGAAGGAAAGCGGGCGGGGTAGTTACACTTTCCTTCAATTTATTTCAGAGGTGTCTGACTTCTCAGTAGTTTCGCGCTACTGTTAGCTTTCCCTTCCTTCTGTTTAGTCGGTTGGTACTTAACACATCTCAATACTTTGTTAAAAATTGTAACATTCTTGAGTCGCAATGACTAGATCGGGTAATTGATTCCATCGCGCTCTACCGAGAAACCGGGTTTCTTCAGTAAACCTCGACTTAATGTGCAATCTCAGAAAGAAACCCGGTTTCTTGAGGCCAAGACTAAACCCAACTTAGTAGAGCTCTACGGAGAAACCGGGTTTCTTCTTAACGTCAAACCCTGAGTCTGTCAGGGGTTAAAACCCCTGCCTAAAAGCGAAAGTCCTCTAAAGAGGACTAAATAGATATATCAGCGAAATTCATTCAAACCCTGATTCATCGTCAACGATATAAGTGTTTCAGCTTATTTCGCAAAAAGTTGACAATTTTTTTCTTAGTCCTCTTTAGAGGACTTTAGCTATGAGACAGGGACTTAAGTCCCTGGCGGGCGGGCTGCTTTCGGCTTCAGTTGACACTAAGTTGACAATTTTTTTCTTAGTCCTCTTCAGAGGACTTTAGCTATGAGACAGGGACTTAAGTCCCTGGCGGGCGGGCTGCTTTCGGCTTCAGTTGACACTAATGGGCACTGCCGTGTCCCTACTAGGGCCCAGTCCCTAGGGCCCAGTCCCTACCCATGAGCCAATCTTAACCACTCCCTCCCCCGTTGCAACAACTCCTCCAAACTCTCCACCCGCCAAAACCGCACATCCCCCTCGCTATCACCTGTTACCAAAAACTTGCCATCACGACTAAAACAAAGACAACAAATCGGACTTTTTAACTCCACAAAATCCGGTTCCCCCTCGTTCAAATTCCCGCGATAACCCCGGAAATCCGCGATCAAATTCCCCTGAAAATCCCACAGTTTTGCCGTCCCGTCTTCGGAGCAAGTGGCTAAAAACTCCCCATTGGGACTAAAAATCACCCCTGTTACCCTCTGAGAATGACCCCGAAAAGTCCTGATTTCTTCCCCCCTCTCCAGGGCCCACAGTTTTGCCGTCCCGTCAGAGGAGCAAGTGGCTAAATACTCCCCATTGGGGCTAAAACTCACCCCTGTTACCCACTGAGAATGACCCCGAAAAGTCCTGATTTCTTCCCCCCTCTCGATGGCCCACAGTTTTGCCGTCCCGTCAGAGGAGCAAGTGGCTAAAAAGTCCCCATTGGGGCTAAAACTCACCCCTGTTACCACCTGAGAATGACCTCGAAAAGTCCTGATTTCTTCGCCCCTCTCCAGGGCCCAAAGTTTTGCCGTCCCGTCATCGGAGCAAGTGGCTAAAAACTCCCCATTGGTGCTAA
>JBBITB010000128.1:0-12561 GCA_037440985.1 Microcoleaceae cyanobacterium bin_387 | reverse complement strand
TGAAGAAGGAAGAAGGAAGAAGGAAGAAGGAAGAAGGAAGAAGGAAGAAGGAAGAAGGAAGAAGGAAGAAGGAAAAAGGAATGAACCACAAAGGCACAAAGGCACAAAGGTAGAAGCGAGAAGGTGGAGGCAATAAAATCAATGGGTTTCGGCAATTGAGAACATCAATGGGGGGCAAAGCACTATACACATCTCCATCAACTACAGTAGGGTAGGCATCCTGCCTGCCTTTGATCCAATTTTTACCCGATGTCTTATCGGTAATGGGTAATCAGTAATGGGTAATCAGTTATCGCCGGCAACGGAAAACTTGCTGCCAAAATAAGCCAATTAACTATTGACAAAAGTTAAAAAATATGGTAAATGCCTTAAAACAGCATCGTCTTTAGGCAGAAAATCTCACAGGTTCCCTGTGTGGGTCAGAATTAAGCTAAAATCTCAATCTAAAATCTAAAATCTGTTGACTGTACGTTTTACTATTCCCTTGTTGTGTAAGTCCTACAAACAAGTTCTATCTATGCTCCAAACTGACAGCCCTGGGCTGAAGGTATTTGGGCAATCCAAACGAGGAAATACTGTCGTGAAATTCCCCTGGCTCATCTCCAGTTTCTTAAGTGTCTGTTTACTATCATCGGTAGCCGAAGCCGCGAGTCTGCAATCTTGGCGTTTTGACTCTTCTGCTAATCGACTCTACATTACGACTGAGGGGGGAGTTCAACCCAAGGCTCAATTAATTTTTAACCCGACTCGCTTGGTGATTGATTTACCAGGGGTGAGTCTCGATACTTCCGATCTCGCACAACGGGTTTCCTCCGGGGGCATCAAAGAGGTGCGTATTGGTCAATTTGACAATGATACAACGCGGATTGTGATTGAATTAAATCGAGGTTATACCCTCGATCCGCAAAAAGTACGATTTAAAGGTGCATCGCCGAGTCAGTGGACGGTTGATTTACCGACTCCGACTCCTATTAATCAAATTTCTTCACCTGTGGCAATGCCTCCCACATCACCCCCCCCGGAGGCGACGATTAGCGCGAATATTCCCCGGCTATCGGCTCCTAATACGCTAATTCAGGGAATTGAGGTGACAAAGGCAGGGATTCAAATTTTAACAAAGGGCGATCGCCCCGAAATTTCCCTACAACAAAGTCCCGCGGGAGATATCGCGACTCTTGATATTCAAGGCGCGACGGTTTCATCCC
Organism: Microcoleaceae cyanobacterium bin_387; assembly: GCA_037440985.1. Lineage (GTDB taxonomy): Bacteria > Cyanobacteriota > Cyanobacteriia > Cyanobacteriales > Microcoleaceae > JBEDKD01. The sequence goes on along the minus strand of JBBITB010000128.1, from coordinate 11,356 downwards.
AATTACAAACTCCTGATGCGGCTTTAAAACAACTGGGTGTCGATCGCGTCGAAATCCATCAATTACCCAGCGATCCTCCGAGGACTCGTGTGACGTTGCGAGTCAAAGATACCAATATTAATTGGCGCAGTATTGTCAATTGGCAAGGGGTAATTATTTTCCCGGCTAATAAAACAGCGCGTGGTGTTGATTCCCCTCCTGTTGTCGCGTCTCCTCGCCCTCGGGTTTCTGATACCCTCGCGTCAATTCAATCCATTAATTTAGCCAATAATGCCTCTCAATTATTTATTAGAAGCGATCGCGCCATTGATTATCAAAGTGCATGGGATCAGAGGAATCAAGCTTATTGGGTAAGAATAAATCAATCACGTTTAGTCGGTCAAATTCCTCAACTTCCCCCCGGTAGTCCCGTCGCGATCACCGCGTTTCAAGAAAAGGGAGATACGGTAGTAGTTTGGGTACGTCCCACGGCTGGGGTTCGTATTGCTAACGTTAATCAAGTAACCCCTCAAATGTTAGCTTTACAATTACAAGGTACTGGTGGTTTTCCACCCACTCCCCCAAAAGCCAATAATCCAATGCCAGAGGTTCCCCCAGCGCGTAATGGACGTATTATCGTTGTGGTTGATCCAGGGCATGGGGGACATGATCCAGGCGCGATCGGTATTGGTGGGATACAAGAAAAAGAAATTGTTTTAGATATTTCTCAACAAGTGACTTCTCTGTTACAACAACAGGGCATTCAAGGGATTTTATCGAGGACTGATGACAGCGAAATTGAGTTAGAGCCGCGAGTGGCATTGGCGGAACGCGTCAACGCGACTTTATTTGTTAGTATTCATGCTAATTCCATTGATATGAGTCGGCCCGATGTTAATGGCATTGAGACTTATTATTTTGATAAGGGTGAAAATTTGGCTCGGGTAATTCACCGCAGTATCTTGGAAACCACAGGGGCTAGGGATCGGCGGGTTCGTCAGGCTCGTTTTTATGTCATTCGCAAAACTTCTATGCCATCGGTTTTGGTGGAAGTCGGTTTTGTCACAGGGGCAGAAGACGCAGCTAAATTGGCAGATCCGGCTTACCGCAGTCAAATGGCTAACGCGATCGTGCGTGGTATTCTACAGTATCTTCGACAAGGATATTAATCAAAAAATGACAATGACAACTGATTTAGGACAAGGAAAAATTGGTGTTTTTGATAGTGGTGTAGGGGGGTTAACAGTCTTAAGAGAGTTGTATCGTCAATTACCCAATGAGTCGATCCTATATTTTGGGGACACGGCACGACTCCCCTATGGCACTCGTACCTCCGAGGAAATAGTGCAGTTTGTCCGTGAAATTCTCACCTGGATGACTCAAGAAGGGGTAAAAATGGTGATTATGGCTTGCAATACCAGTTCCGCGTTGGCGTTGGAAACGGTGCAGGCAGAGTTTAATATTCCTATTTTGGGGGTACTTCTACCTGGGGCAAGAGCCGCGGTAGAAAAGGGTAAACGTATTGGTGTTATTGCTACTCCGGCAACGGCTTCTAGTAATGCTTATCGACGAGCTATTTTAGAGGTGAATGAGGAGTGTCAGGTGTGGCAAGTGGGATGTCCAGCTTTTGTGCCTTTAATTGAACAAAACCAAGTGCAAGATCCCTATACTTATGAAGTGGCTCGGGAGTATTTAACACCCTTAATTCAGCAACGGATTGATACTTTAATTTATGGTTGTACTCATTATCCGTTATTAGCTCCGGTTTTACGTTCTATTCTTCCCGCGTCTGTGCAATTAGTTGATCCCGCGGTTCATGTCGTTGCTTCTACCGCTCAAGAGTTAGAAATTATGGGTTTAAAGAATACTAAGGGACCGCAACCCACTCGTTTTTGTGTGAGTGGAGATCCTCAACAATTCGCGGAGTTATCCGTGCGTTGGTTGGGCTGTACTCCTACGGTAGAAAAGGTTATTTTGCCAACAGTTATTAGAGAACCTATTGCCCTAGAAGTATCGGAAGTTTCTCATTCTTAATAGATATCTCGATAAACTACAGTAGGGTAGGCATCCTCCCCGCCATTGATCTAATTTTGAGGAGATTCTCATACACCAAAGAAAGTATGGAACAGCCAGGATGTCTGTTCCATAATAATTATGGGAGCGCGATCGTAATTCTCATACTTGTGAGCTATAGAGTTTTTGCGTTTTTCTTAACTCTTAACCGGGAATAAATTCGACCTCATCTTTAGTCGAAACCCGATATTATCCCAAAAAAAAGTGAACTCATCAAACTGGGTATTAACAGGAATCTATGAGTTTGCATTGAGTCTCAGATCTGCCAAAATCCCTCGAAGGGATCGGTACAGAACTGCGACACCTTGCCCACGATCGCGCTTCTTTAGTGCTGCCCTGTGAGCATTACCCACATTAACTAGCCCCTTTGTCCCCTTGGGGCATCTGTAACACCTCAAACGGAAAAAAAGAAATAAATTCAAAAAGAGATTTTACCTGGTGGAACCCGAAAAAATTATGTTAAACTAGCCTTTAAGGGCAAGATGGTAAAGTTTGTATCAAAGTGTAAAAAAGAGTTGAAATTTTGGAACAGATCCTCTATAATGCCAACGGATTTGGTAGCTGTAACTACACACCCGTCTGCAAACCGAGGAGGTAAGTAAATTGGCCAGGAGACGTAAGCGTAAGAGTCGCCGCAGACAAGAAGGACGCAGAATTCTTGAGTGTGTGCCTCAATATAGCATCGAAAGTGGCGAAGATAAACCAGTAACAGCCGCTCGTAAATTTATCCACGCGGAAGGTATTACTCCTCCTGCATTGTTACTGGTCAAACGAAATGAGCATACCACAGATCGGTACTTCTGGGCAGAAAAGGGTTTATTTGGCGCCCAATACGTCGAAGAAAATCATTTCCTGTTCCCCAGTTTAAAGATGTTAATGGAAAATCAAGAAAGGTCTCCTGTGGGGGTGAAATAATTCCTTTAACAGGATGACATCGCCTGCAAGTTTATCACAATATAGACCTCTTCCCATTTAATTTTGACTTTTTCAGGAGTCTGGGGAAGAGGATGAGCTGTGGTGAGCCGCGCTTTTCTGGGTTGGGTTGATCAAAAATGTCACAAACCCGATTTTAGTCGTGAGGTTTGAGGTTTAAGGTGCTTTGCAGAGTCGCGAGTTCATCTCGATGACCACGCACAGTCACAATGCTTTGGGTTAAATTTGACGGTGAGGTAATAGTCTCCAATTTGAGGGAAACTTGCTCAGGTCGCCCAGACTTTTGCCAGTAAAAAAGCCCTGTCAAGGGAGAAAACAAAAGTAAACCGAAAAACCAAGAACCCACAGAAGGGAATAACATGGCTAAAACTAAGCCAAGACAAAGAAAACCCACAGCACTCAGACTACTTAAAAAGATCGCGAGAAACAAACTGGGACTGACAACCCCTTCAAAGGTGACAACATTACCCGTCGAGTCGATATGGGCAATTCGGTAAGCTCGTTGGGCAAAATATTGTTTAAGTTGAGACGAGAGGGACTCTTCCCCTTCAAGGGATGTCAACTTAACCTCTTCCGTGCGGTCTTTCACAGACGCTTTAATAAAGAAAAATAAACCTACTGCTAATAACAGTGTTAACAGAAAAGTGGAGGGGATAACAGGATTAGACATTTAACTGATCTTCTTTGGTGTTCAATGTTCATTGCTAATTTAGCAAATCCCACAAAACCTAACAGAAGTTTCACGACTTCTGTTAGGTCTTTTCCCCTGGCAACTTCAGGAAGAATTTATTTTATCCGATTTGACTCTCGAAGCCAAACTCCTCTAAAGGCCACTTTCGACCGTGAACATATTCATACCAAAGCCCCGCGAGTTCCTGAGCTTGATGTCGGGATTCTGGTATAATACGATACATTCTGCGAGGTCGTCCGCGGCCTCGCCGTTTTTTCCAATAGGCCTTAACTACCATTTCTTTTTCAAGGAAATGGAGCGCGCTATGAAGTAAGGTATCGGAGAGACGATAAACAGGAAATTCTCTCTGTAATTGTTTCATTAACTCACTTCCGTAGGCATCTCCCTGCAATAATGCCGACAATATATAGCAGATTGCTAATTCCTTATTTAGATAAATTGGTGGTGGATCGCGAAAAAACTGATAAATAAAATCAAACTTCATTATGAGTCACTTACCCTCTAATTACTCTTAATTTATCGAGTGATTGAGGGGTTTGACATCCTACTTTAGATAGATTTTATTACGCCTACGAAGTAATTTTGGCCAAAGTTCCCCCAGTCTCCAGAGGTGAGGAGAGGGCAACTTTAGCTCACAAGACTTACAGAAACCAAAGAAAGCCGGTTTCTGTATAATTGGGAATTTCCCCTATACAGGTGTCAATCCAAACATAGCTTTGAGGGTGAGAGTGACAAAAGTAAATGTCGCGATCAGAAAACCCACGATCGCGATCCCAGTAAGAGGATTTTTAAACAGGGGTTTAATACGTTCAAACAGGAAAAAGAAGATTCCTAGAGTGATGGTAATGACAAAGCGAGGCCAACGGGAGACATTATCAAAAAAATCTTGCATGACGGAAGGGGGGTTAACATTTTATCGTGATACTTTTAACTGGTAGCACTGAAGGGCTAATTCCACAAGTTCCCGATATCCCCAAGTGAGCTGATCGTTGAGTTGTTGTGCCAATTCCAAAGGTATCACTTCCATACCCAGATAAGCACCACTAATAGCTCCGGCCATCGCGGCAGTAGTATCGACATCCCCACCCACCTCGATGGAGGTACAAATCGTCTCCCAATAATCTTGAGGACTTCTCAAAAAAGAGTATAAACTCCAGAGGACACTCGGCACAACAAAGGGAGAAATTCCTGGCCATCGTTGCTCATAGTCCGAGGGAAGTCCTGTTTGACTAATAATAGTAACAGCTTCTTGAGGGGGTAACGCGATCCAATGGTTTAGCTCCTTGAGAAAACTGGCAAAAGTCGGTTCAATTTGTTGTACCCATTGACTCAATTGTTCCAGAAAAGATTCAACTTCGATTATCTCTGTTTGAAGAGATAACGCGACAGCACCCGCGATCGTGACAGCACCCGCGGAACATCGTAAATCTTGATGAGTACAGAGCCCTTGGAGATGGGCCGCTTCCATCAGTTTTTCAGGATCATCATAAAAAATCAAACCAATAGGTGCGGCTCTCATCGCGGTACCATTACCCGCGTTAGGAGATGGAGTACCTGCCTCTTGCCAAGGAACACCTTTCGCGAGACGGAGCGCGGCCGCTTCAGTGCTACGCCCTCGCCCCACAATCCGATCTTCGATAAAAATAGCCCCTACGCGTTGGGCATAGTCCGCGGGGTCAAATTTGCCACAAGCGACATAACTTTGGAGAAGTTCGCGCGCGAGTTGGGAGTCGTCCGTATATTGCCCAAAGGGGAAGGGAAAGCGATCGCGATCCCTGGGGCGTTTGGGGCGGACTTCATAGTTAACAAAATTTTGGCAGACTTCGGCGGGATAACCTTCAACACGACATCCCAACGCGTCGCCCAGACATTGGCCAATCAGACAACCAATAAATTGTTCACGACGGGGTAAATTCATAGTTTTTTCTGAAAAAAAGGAACCTGATTCAGCGCAGAAAACATGGAGACTTTTTTTGACCTTAAATAGGTAGAAACCTGTTTAAAGAGTTAGTTTTTAGTTTTTTTTGCCGTAGGGCAGACTTCCATTAATTCTTGTAAAATTTCCTCACGGCTTTTGCCCATTGAAGATTCAGTGTTTAATACGATAATACCATTGGGAGTTTCTTTTAAACAATAAACGCCTTGGGAGGGAATATGACTAACCACTAGGGGAGAATGTGTTGTCATCAGAAATTGACAATTAGGAAAGGTTTGACTGAAACGGGGAATAATTTCTTGTTGCATTTGGGGATGTAAATGTAATTCAATTTCATCAATTAAGACAATGCCGGAGCCTTCTAAGGGGTTCTTAAGACGGGGATTCGCGATCGCGAGTCGTTGGGCTAAATCTCCTACCATTGCTAATAAACATCTTTCCCCATTAGAAAGTTGATTTATTGTTAATTCGTGACCTTTTTTATTAATAGTCATTCGTAAGGGGGAACGTCTGATGCGTAAATTTGATAAATCGGGCATTAATGAGTAAATAGCTTGACGGACGGCTTCTAAATGTCTTTCTCGATAATCGGAATTATCCCGTCTTTCTTCATTTTCAATATCTTCTACAGTTCTAAACCATTGAAAAAAACGGGAAAAATTTATTTTTATTACTTCTAATGACTGATCATAAGCATCCATTTGATCAAAAAAATAGGGTTCTTGAATTTCTAATGGTATTTCTAAAACGGCACGGTTAACCGGATAATAAACAACAATAGGAATATTAGTCTTGGCGTTTTTTGTCCATTGCTCATAGAGAAATTGTGTCAGTTGGCGAAATTCGGTGAGATTTTCGCCAAGCTGTTTATTATTTTTCTGGCGCACTCGCGTGATCGACCAAGTTAAATCTGATAATTTCGGCAGGGAAATGGTAATTTCTAATTGAGCTTGATGGTGTCCGCTGGTAATATCACGATCACTTAAATAATTCATGCTACTTTGTTCTATATGACACATCATTTCTGTGTCATATAAAGGCGATTTTATCCAATAAATCAAACGCTTAAATAAAGTAGCAAAAGCATCAAGAATACTCGATTTACCAACCCCATTATTACCAACAATGATTAGGGGGACTTGAGGCGCAAAATCTAAATTAAGATTTTCTATCCCCCGAAATGAACGAATTTTTAGTTGTTTAACTTTCATAGTTCACCCTGTTTGATATGTAGATTTTAAGGGAATGATACCGCGATCGAAAACTTGTGCATTGGTATTAATCCCACTAATAATCATTTTATCATCATAGACATCAAAGGTGGCAAAACTTAATTCACTGGTGGCATACGCTGTCCAAGGGGAATGTCCAACAGGACGAGAACCTGCCCCCGCGCCACAAATTAAATAAGTTGTACCATCAATAGATCGAGTCCTTTCATAATTATGTTCATGGCCATTAATATAGACTTGAACATTATATTTTTGAAAGAGGGGTGTAAAGAGTTTAATAAATTCATTATTTTTCCCATAAATTCCTGATGAATAAATGGGATGATGACCAAAAACTACTTTCCAAGGTGTATCGCTTTTACTTAATTCGGCTTCTAACCAACTGATTTGTCTGCTCCATTCCTGATTTTTCATATTAGTATCTAAGGCGAAAAATTGGACTAATTCCTGTCGAAAGGTATAGTACCGTCCTTTCATATTAAACCCCGGATACTGAAGTTGTAGATCGCCATTTTGGGTACGAATATCGTGATTTCCTAGGCAGGCATAAAATTTTACTTTTTGTTCTAAAAGCTGTTGGTAGGGTTTTTCAAAAACAAGAGGAATTTTCTCTATTTCTCCATTTGTATAAATATTATCACCCGCCATAATTACCATATCAAAGGGTTGGTTTTGATGATAACGAATCATCGCGTTTGCGACGGCATATTGACCGCGATCGCCGGTTCCTGTGTCGGCGACGGAGATAAAACGCAGACGGGGGGGATTAGTGGAAAGAGGGGTGAGTTTTTGGGCTTCATCTGAGGCATAACTTGTGCTTGGGTAAAAGCTACTGAGGCATGAAAAATTCAGACTACTTAATCCTAATAAAGTGAGCAATTGACGGCGTTTGAGTTTCATGGTATTTTGGCTAATAATAATCATCAATTGTAACATAAGCGCGGTACTTTAAGCTCAGGTTATCGTCTGGTTAAATTGATCTTATTTAGGACTGGGAAGTTTCTGGTTAGAAACCCGGTTTCTTGGTAGAGCATTCACCGCCCAACCCCAGATATATCAGAGAAACTGGGTTTCTGTGCCTAATTCCTATTATTGTCTTTTCTCCAAAGTAAATAAAATGCCTGAAGATCCCTTATTGCCGATTAACTCGGATAATTCTCCTCCTCAAAGGGCCTCCCGTGGTTCCTCTAACGATCGCGCTCAAACTGGATCACGTCCACCGAGAAAACCGGATTTTCTTAAGGGAAAAATTATTGATTTTTTACGGATAACTATTGATATTTTGGAGGGTTGGTTAGAACAATTAGAAACCACTGAATCCGATGAAAGTGCAACGTTTTTTGAGCCAGTTTTTTTTCTATGGCAAGGGTTGATTCGTCAAACGCGATCGCTTCTTCCTTCCTCTTTAAATAGACAATTATCGGATAATATTATCGGAGGTTTTATCGGGTTTATCCTGGTAATTTTTCTCGGAATTTCTCTGAAATCATTGCCGGAAAGGACCACTGTCGCGACAAATTTACCCACGGAAGACATTAAACCTACTCAAATCCAAGAAACTCCGACAATAGCTCCGATAATAGCTCCTACAATCGCGCCTTGTGTTGCCATCAGTCCCACTCCAGACGCGATCGCGTCCCCAGAATTACCACCCCTTGAGGAAGAGAAAAAAGAATTAGAAGTAAAAGAAACGCTCCCAGAGTCTCCTTTAGAAGTAGAAGAAAAACCAGTTTCCTTACCCGAAACACCACAACCTTATCTGATCACGAGGGTAAAAAATCAAATCGTGGATGTAACTAAAGAATTTGGGGAAGGTTTAATTAAGTCAGTGCAACCTAATTTTTTAGGTGGTTTATTGAAAGTAAAAATGAGTGATATTTGGTATGAATTAAGTGACATTCAACAAACCGAATTAGTCAATAAACTCTTACAGGAAGCGCAAAATCTGGATTTTACGAAGTTAGATATTTTGAACAACCAAGATAAAACCCTTGCCCGCAGTTCGATCCGTGGTGAGGAAATGATTATCTTAGAAAGACGCGTCCACCAAGAAAATAGTGAGTTACTCGGAGGTGAAAGTCTCTGACAGATGCTAATTCTCTCCCCGGATACTCGCGTTGATTCCTAGGGAGCCTCTGGGGAACACTATGATGCTACCCCTTGCACCCCATAGATATTCTTAATTGCACAAACCCTTGATTTGATTGCCTCTTCCCTCCTCCTTTTGTCCGCGTCCTTCCACGATACAAGTTTTTTTCCCAATTTGTGATAAAAATATGATAGACTGGAATTTCAGAAGTGAGAAGGATTAAAACTTATGTCTGAAGGTGATTTTCCTGCCAACTTGCCTTTATCTCCAGCCTCCCATTCCTCGCGATCGAGTGATGAATCTATTGATGTCGATGAATCCCTATTACAGCAGGGTTCAGAGGATAGCATTAATGATTACGAATCTATTGATAACGATTGGGAAACAGTAATTTTTCCTAACATGATCAATGTGGATCTTATTGCTGTAGAAAATCATGAAAACTTACCCGAAACTATGCAATCGGTTTTCTCTGGTAGTGATCCTGTTTCTACGGAAAATTTATTAGGGAACTTCAATCAAAAATTATCCCCAACCAATTCCCAGGGACAAGTCACTTTGATTCAGGCACTCCATGAATGTAATAGAGATTTGATGGAACGAGTAAGTCAATTAGAAATTGAGTTAAAAGAGTCTCAACTTTCTTTAAAAAAACAGGAAAGTTTGTGTGAGAGAAGCGAGTTAGAATTAAAATGTAGTCAGTCCGAAGTTAACCGTTTGTTTGCGAAGTTAGAACAAGCTAATCAAGTTATTCAACAACAAGCTGTTGTTACGGAAAATTTGACCGAAAAATTAGAAAAAAGTCAATCACAGTTAGCTTATCTTGAGCGAGAATGTGCCTTAACACAACAACGATATAATGAACTCTTGTATCAAGTGGTTCAGTCGGAAAACAGTTGTCGAGAGTTACGATCGCGCCTCCATCGGCAACAGCGTCAAACGTTGCAATTTAAAGCCGCGTTAGAAAAATGTTTGGAACGAACAACAAATCCCAGTCTAGAGGGTTTTAATTCTCTGGTAAAAAGTCAGATAGATATCCCTGTTGACAACGTTGACAATGTTGACAATGTTGACAATGTTGACAATGAAGAAAGCCTCGCGATCGAGCCTGTCTTAAACTTATCATTAAATGATAGTAAGATTGAAACAAATTTCCATAGTCATCCTGTCCAACCCTGGTCTGATATTGAAGATATTACCAGGCAAGATTCACCCAGGGAAAAGACGGAATCCGCGACCCCGATTACTACGGAAAGTGAGGACATTTCCACAAAAAATATTTTACCCAATGAGAGTTATTCTCTAGTGGAATTGAAAGAAGAACAAGGAGAAGGCGCGACTTCTTTAAAATTACCGACTTTCCCCTCTTTTACTGTGAACCGTTCTGAGTATATTCAGCCTCAGCCGAATCCAGATGGAGAAAAAGGACAAGAAATTGAGAGACAAACCGAGGGAGAATATTTGATGACGATGGAGCCTTTTTCCCAAGAATTACCCACAATAAATAAGTATGCCGAAACTCATTGGATTAAAAAATTAACCTATGGGGCTAATCAGAAAAAACGCCAATCTCTAGCAGAAATTCAACTTCCTAGTTTTTGTTAATGATAGATCGGTTGAGATCAACCCTGTTTATATCCAGGGGAAAATTCCACCCAATCATAAGTCTATCGCCAATTTTCTCCGAACCTAAAATTGAAAATTGCCAAGCAGTAGATAACCTCAACTAAAATAGATAGAGATGAAAAAAAATCTTTACCCGAAGAACCTATGGCACTAAGAGACAAATAATTGGGGAAGGTCGAAAAAGACATTTATAGCATTTTGAAAAAAACACTGTTACAATTAAAGGGGGGGATGACATTTGAGAAGCGATACCACTTTTGAAAAGTCATGCAACATGAGCGATTAAAACAGCAACTCTCCCAAACCCCCATAGGCGAAGCCGCGAGTTCTTTCGCAATGGAGGTAAAGTCTCTATGGAGATTCTCTCCTAAATCAGGTGTTCTCGTGGGGGGGGCTTCATAAATGTTCTCTAAAAATGGTACTCACAATGGGATTCTTTGATTCAGAAATTGTCCAACAAGAAGCTAAACAATTGTTTGAGGACTATCAAGCTCTGATCCAGCTAGGGACTAATTATGGCAAATTTGACAGAGAAGGGAAAAAGCTTTTCATTGATCAAATGGAAGCAATGATGGATCGCTATCGCATTTTTATGAAGCGTTTTGAACTCTCCGAGGATTTCATGGCTCAGATGACGATAGAGCAGTTAAAAACTCAACTTGGTCAATTTGGCATTACTCCCCAACAAATGTTTGAGCAAATGCACACCACCCTGGAGCGCATGAAGGCTGAACTTGCCAAAAATCCATGACTGGGGACTGGGGACTGGGGACTGGGGACTGGGGACTGGGGATTGG
>JBBITB010000127.1:0-12784 GCA_037440985.1 Microcoleaceae cyanobacterium bin_387 | reverse complement strand
TGAAGTTATTTTTCATTGTATCACATTTTTGTTCGCACTTTCGCAAGAGGTCTATAATAGAATAATGTGGAACGGGCATCTTGCCCGTCATAGGGCTTCATCCTGTAGGAAATCCTATCATTTTTATAATAAACGTAACACACTAAAAATTCCGGCAGAAATTAAAGTCGCTAAGGGAATAGTGACAACCCAAGCCAAAATAATAGACTTCACCGTATCAAATTTGACATCTTTTACCCCTTGCACAAATCCCACCCCCACAACTGCACCGACTAACGCGTGAGAAGTCGATACTGGCAACCCCAAACGTGACGCGACTAAAACGGTTGTTGCTGTTGCTAATTCCGCACAAAAACCTCGACTTGGTTTTAATTCAATAATATTTTCTCCCACTGTTGAAATCACATTTTTACCCCAAATTGCCAAACCTGTCACGATACCTGCACCCCCTAATAGAAAAATCCATAATGGAATATCAAATCTATCTAAAGGGATAACTCCTGTACGACGCACATAAAATATCGCGGCTAAAGGCGCGATCGCGTTCCCTACATCATTTGATCCATGTGCAAAGGCGACAAAACAGGCACTTAATACCTGAAACCTTCCTAATAATTTTTCTACTAATTCCGAAGAGAAGGAAGAAGGAAGAGGGAAGAAGGAAGAAGGAAGAGGGAAGAAGGAAGAAGGGGGAGAGAGGGAAGAAGGGTAAGAAAGGGAAGAAGTCGTTAATGACTCATCCGTGATAGTCTCACCCCGCACTTCGGCGGGTTGGGAGGGATCATTTTCCGAGGCTTGGGGGATCGCCAAAACTCTCCAACTCATTATAATTAAAGACAAAACACCGAGAAGGGCTATTGCCAGAACCCCATAAAGGGGAGGAATATCCCAGCCCAAACCCAGGAAAACCACCGAGATAGGCTTTTTTAATGCCGGAAAAACAATAACCCCAAAAACCCCAATCACCAAAAAACTCAAAACGGGAACCGATAAACGTAACCGTTTCACCGGATCAACACTCTCCAAAATACCAAACTGCACCACGGAGAAAAACACCGCCGCGATCGCGCCACTGATTAGAGGAGTCGCCAACCAACTTAAAGTAATCAACCCAATCGTCGGCCATTTCACCGCGCCCAACCCCCCCGCGACCATACTAAACCCCGCGATCGCGCCCACCACCGCGTGAGAAGACGAAACCGGTAAACCCCGACTCGTCGCGAATTGTAACCAAACCCCCGCGCTAATCAAAACCGACACCATCCCCACCACAAATACCGAGGGATTTGTCCCTAAACTATCAGGATTTACCACCCCCGTCGCCAAAGTCTCCGAAACCCCTTGGCCAAATAACACCGCGCCCGTAAACTCTAAAATTCCCGCGATAATAATTGCCTGTCGTAACGTCAACGCCTTAGATCCCACCGAAGTCCCCATCGAATTAGCCACATCATTTGCGCCTAAATTCGCCGCGACATAAAATGCCAACAAACCTAGGAAAACCAAGGGAAACAGCGCGAAACTCGAAGTATCCATCATCAAAAAACTAAAATTTCCCATCAAAGACTTGAACTCCTCACACCAATGGATATATGATAGGAGATTGTCAGTCTGACCAAATCTCTGATTATGAAGGCCGCAGAAATTATCCGCTCCATTGAGACGGCAGAAATAGCCAAACTCACAGAGCAACTTAACAAACAACTTCCAGAAATTCACGTTGGCGATACCATTCGCGTCGGGGTGAAAATTCAAGAAGGTGGAAAAGAACGTGTCCAGCCCTACGAAGGTACTGTCATCGCGAAACGTAATGGCGGTATTAACGAAACCATCACAGTGCGTCGGATCTTCCAAGGTGTCGGCGTAGAGCGAGTCTTTCTACTCCACTCGCCCCGCGTGGCTAACATCAAAGTCATCCGTCGTGGTAAAGTCCGTCGTGCTAAGTTATACTACCTGCGCGATCGTGTTGGTAAAGCCACCCGTGTTAAACAACGCTTCGATCGCCCGATCTAAATGGGCAAAAAACTTGGGAAAAAAAATTTCCCAATACTTCTTGCCAAACCAGAGCGCCTTGTGTTAGACTTAAACATTAGAGGTTAAGTTGCTAACTCAGACCTCACCCGTGCGCTCTTAGTTCAGTTGGTAGAACGCAGGTCTCCAAAACCTGATGTCGGGGGTTCAAGTCCTCCAGGGCGCGCTGAATCACCAAAACCAAGATTCTGCCCGAAAGTGTATTTAGCTTGGAGCAGCCCTGCCTTTAGGCAAGCTACTCAGAGTCAAAAAACACAACTTTCGGGTAGAATTGGTTGTGTAAAGGGATTCACATAGAAGGGCAGCAAAAAACAAAAAGCTTCTGCCTCAACGGGATAACGGGTCTGGGATTGCCAAAAAAACCCACCCAAAGCAAAAGGCAAAAAAACGAAGAAGATAAAATTTTAGAGATTTTAGAGAGATGATATGAAGAAGACGCGATCGTATTAAGCCCAAAAAAGTGAATACGAGAAGCAATCTCAAATCAAAAATCTAAAAGATCAAATCGCAAGGGGGATAAAAATCGTGGCAAAGCAAGACGAAGCACAGGTACAGGACAAAGAAGAAAAAACAACTGGGTTTAACGTCACCACATTCTTCAAAGAAACCAAAGAAGAACTGGAAAAAGTAGTATGGCCTAGTCGTCAACAACTGGTGAGTGAGTCCTTTGCCGTGATTTTAATGGTAATCCTGTCGGCAAGCCTCATCTACCTTGTCGATAACTTCTTCAATTGGGCAGCGGCGAAGGTGTTTGGAGCATGAGTTTGGCATCAGAGGAATCAGAATTAAGAAGCACCACAGACACGGAAGAATCGGCAGATTTTCCCCAAGGGGAAGCCCGTTGGTATGCCGTGCAAGTAGCTTCTGGTTGCGAGAAGCGCGTCAAGACGAACTTGCAACAACGGATTAAAACCTTGGATGTTGCCGAACGCATCGTTCAAGTAGAAATCCCACAGACACCTGCAATCAAACTCTCAAAAGACGGCTCGCGCAGAAATACAGAGGAAAAAATCTTTCCTGGGTATGTCCTAGTGCGGATGTTTATGGACGACGAAACCTGGCAGGTTGTCAAAAATACCCCCAATGTGATTAACTTTGTTGGGGCCGAACAAAAGCGCAGCTATGGACGGGGGCGAGGGCACGTTAAGCCATTACCCCTGAGTAATACAGAAGTAGAGCGCATCTTTAAGCAAGCAAACGAGCAAGAACCCGTTGTCAAAGTTTCGATGACAGCAGGGGATCATGTCGTCGTCCTCTCAGGGCCTTTCAAAGACTTTGAAGGCGACGTCATTGAAGTCAGTCCCGAACGAAATAAACTCAAAGTTTTACTCTCAATTTTTGGGCGTGATACCCCAGTAGAATTGGAGTTTAATCAAGTACAAAAACAAGGCTAACGAATGGCGAAAAAAGTTGTTGCGGTGATTAAGTTGGCCATTACCGCCGGAAAGGCCAACCCAGCACCTCCTATCGGCCCGGCCTTGGGTCAACATGGCGTCAATATCATGGCGTTTTGTAAGGAGTACAACGCCAGAACAGCAGATCAAGCTGGTTTGGTGGTGCCTGTGGAAATTTCAGTTTATGAAGACCGCAGTTTTACCTTTGTTCTAAAAACCCCCCCCGCGTCAGTCCTCATTCAAAAAGCGGCTGGTATTCCCAAGGGGTCCGGTGAACCTAACCGTAAGAAAGTGGGAAGCATTACTCGCTCTCAATTACGGGAAATTGCCCAAACCAAAATGCCTGACCTCAATGCTAATGACATTGATGCAGCCATGAAAATTGTGGAAGGAACTGCGCGTAATATGGGTGTCTCCGTCGTTGACTAAAAAACGATGGAAGAAGGAAGAAGGAAGAAGGAAGAAGGAAGAAAGAATTAAGTTAAATAGCTAATTCTCTATTTTTGCTTTTCTCTTCTCAATCAATCTCAAATTCCCAATCTAAAATCTAAAATCTAAAATTAATTGGGGGAGAAGTTCACACTTCGTCAAAACCCCAGGAGAGAACAATGGCACAAAAAACATCTCGCCGATTACGAGAACTGCAAAAAAAAGTAGAAGATAAGGTCTATGCACCTTTAGAAGCTCTACAATTACTAAAAGAAACGGCTACCGCGAAGTTTCCTGAAGCCGCGGAAGCTCATATTCGCTTAGGAATTGACCCGAAATATACAGACCAACAATTGCGGACAACGGTGGCATTACCGAAAGGTACAGGTCAAATTGTTCGCATTGCTGTTATTGCCAAAGGTGAAAAAGTCAAGGAAGCCTTGGAAGCGGGCGCGAACATTGCCGGCTCTGAAGAATTAATTGATGAAATTCAGAAGGGGATGATGGACTTCGATCGCCTGATCGCGACTCCTGATGTGATGCCTCAAGTGGCAAAATTAGGGCGTTTATTAGGTCCGAGAGGCTTAATGCCTTCCCCCAAGGGTGGTACTGTAACATTTGATCTCGCACAGGCGATTTCTGAATTTAAAGCTGGTAAAGTAGAATTTCGGGCTGATCGTACAGGGATCGTCCACGTTATGTTCGGTAAGGCCTCTTTCAGTGCCGAAGATTTATTAGTGAATCTTCACACCTTACAAGAAACCATTGACCGCAACCGTCCACCGGGTGCGAAAGGTCGTTACTGGCGTACTTTTTATGTCTGCTCGACAATGGGCCCTTCTATTCAAGTTGATATTAACGCGTTGCGTGACTTGAAACTGGATGTGTCATAATATTTAGGGAATCGGTCCTAAATAGACATCTCCAACAACTATTGTGGCGCAGGCCTCCTGCCTGCGATTGACATGATTTTTGGAAGATGTCTAAATATATAGACAATAGTGTATAATGTCTATGAGGGATTACCGATTCCCTAAAATTAAATTAATTTAAGCCATTGAAAGCAGGTGCGATCGGCTTAATTTCCTGCCGAGGCGAAAGAAGTAAAACGAAAAATTAAAGATAAAGAGTCAGAAGACTCAAAGAGTAATAACTCTGTAATTTTTAATGTTTAAGTTTGAATTCTCAGCCCGGCCCCCTGGCGGGGTTTTTCTTATGGAATTGCTACGAAAACTTGGGATAAGGAGGTGAGAAAAGAATGGGCAAAACCAGAGAACAAAAAGATGCCATGATTGTCGAACTCAAGGAAACTTTGAGTCAAGCAACCTTAACGATCGTCATTGATTATCAAGGGTTATCTGTAGCAGAAATCACGGATTTGCGGAGACGTTTGCGTAAGTCGGGAACGACTTGTACTGTCGCCAAAAATACCTTGATGGGCATTGCTGTAGAAGGCGATGAGAAATGGCAACCGATGCAGAAAATTCTGAAGGGATCTTCAGCTTTTTTGTTTGTCCAAGAGGATATTGGTAGTGCGATTAAAGCGTATCAAGAGTTCCAAAAGGCCAGCAAGAAATCTGAAATTCGCGGCGGTGTGATGGAAGGAAAACTTCTGTCTGATGCTGATGTGAAAGCCCTCGCGGATCTGCCATCGAAAGAACAACTTATCGCGCAAATTGCTGGCGCGATCAATGGTGTGGCAACGAAATTGGCTGTCGCGATCAACGAAGTTCCGACTTCGCTGGCACGCGGTTTGAAGGCTTACGCGGAAAAAGATTCCGAAGACAAAGCTGCCTAATTTTAGTGTTTAATTGCTATTAGCAATTTTCGCGATTATTTCTGAAATATTCAATCCTAAATCAACCTAATAGGAGTATCGAAAATGTCTGCTGCAACCGATGAAATTTTAGAGAAGCTTAAGACTTTAACTTTGTTAGAAGCTTCTGAATTAGTGAAGCAAATTGAAGAAGCTTTCGGCGTTAGTGCTGCTGCGCCTGTGGGTGGTATGATGTTCGCGGGTGCGATGCCTGGTGCTCCCGTAGAGGAAGTGGAAGAGAAGACTGAATTTGATGTCATTCTCGAAGAAGTTCCCGCGGATAAGAAGATCGCGATCCTCAAGGAAGTTCGCACCATCACTGGTTTGGGTTTGAAGGAAGCGAAAGATTTAGTCGAAGCGACTCCCAAGGCTGTCAAAGAAGGTATTGCCAAGGAAGCCGCCGAAGAAGTCAAGAAGCAGCTTGAAGCTGTTGGCGCGAAAGTTTCCGTTAAGTAATTATTCTCTGGTTATGAGAGTTTAATTTGAGTAGGGGCACAGTAATGCTGTGTCCCTATTTTTTTGGGTAAGCCTCTACGCATTTAAACCAGATAAAGTATCCTGCTTGTCACGCGATCGTGCTACAATAGGAGTTTTAAAAGCGCAACAGTTTAATCTGATTTGGCTGGCTCTAAAACCACCTCAAATTCCCAATAGATATCTCCCCCCAAAATAAGGTCTTTGGCAGGCTAATGCCTGCTCTACAATAGTTTTTTATCGTCCCGTTAATTGCCGGATGTCGATCGCGATCATCGGGAGCTAGTCGTGCTGTGTTGACAAGGGCAGAAATAAGTCTTTTTAAGTAAGTTTGTTAGAGAAATTCGAGAGATTGTAGAAAAAGGTTTGTTGTTAACGTGATTCGATAATGATCAGAAAGCAAGAACGCGATCGTGCTTGGTTTTTCTGATTAGACGCGATCGCTCTCGCGCACAAAAATCTATTCTGGCTTTATCCAACCTTTGACGATGGCTTTCCCTACGTTGACATAGGGATTGTCTAAAAACTCTTCGAGGGCTGCTTCACCGCCAGCCTGCAATGCACCAGCCGCACGACGCTTAAAACTGGGGGTAGTTTCATTATTAACGTGAGCAATCTTTTCCGCATCAGTAGCGGTAGGATTATTTACCTGTAACTGTTTGAGCAGTTTTTGAATTTCTTTTGCTGAATCAGCAAGAGTTTGTTTCTGTTCTGATTGTTGCACAAAAGTGTTATTCTCAGATATTGCATGACTGCCCATAGCCCCAGCCTGACCATAGTTATTATAAGTTTCTGGCATAGATTTACTCTCTGATAGATGTTTATACTCTACATTTCCATTCACATTTCCTTGAACCAAGTTGCCATTAAAACTACTATTATTCATTGCTACAGATTTTTTTTCCATGACTTATAACATCCTCAATTTCTCATGTTTACTTTTAGTGTATTTTCGCTTATTTCCCAGAAAGATACGAAGTGTTTCCCCCGACATTTCCCTGAATAAAATTACCACTCACCTGAGCATTACTAATGGATATTTCGTAAGTTGCATCCTTTTCACTTTCAATTAATTCATAGATCACTCCAATAACTCGCTTGAGACTTTCCTTTTGAGTTGTAGTAAACAGCGTCTTATCACCAGAATTGAGCGTTAGTAATAAACCATAGTGTTTTGGTTTAACAATGTTCCAAACTATACCTCCAATGGCGACTAAACCAAACAATAAACCTGGTCCGCTGTTAGATATACTGGCTATCAATGATATCAACAAAAAAAATATAATAATCACCCAAGGAATCGTTCCAATATCGACCTCGCCTTCACTAAAACTTGTGATATTGTGAGTCTGGTAAACATTGTGCGAAAAACGAACTGTTCTTTTAGTTATTGTAATAACTCTATTATGTTCTAAAGTAATGCTCTGATTACTTCCCAGGGGGTTTGGTGTTGCCATTGGTTATACCTATAAAATTGATACTTGATGTTATGTGATGACACCCTTTTCATATCTAAGGCGTAACCACCCACCTGTCCATAAACACTGTATGAAGATGCTTATTTCAGATTTATTCATACTAGACCGATCGCGCTAACCCTGTAAAGCCAAAAAAGTTGGAAAAAGTTGGCTCTTTCCCAAATCGCGATCGCAGGCGCGAAAAGTTGGCAAAAGTTGGCAAAAGTTTGCTATAGTAACCACATCTATATGACAGAGCTACCTATGGAAAGTTCTCAAATCTTGCAATTTGTCGATGAAGCTGTCTGCGCCAAGACGGGCAAACATCTAAATAACTTGCAGCGGAGGATTATCGCGGGAATACTGAATCGTCAAAAATATGCTGGCGTTGCAGAAACTTATGGTTATAGTGCCAAACACATTAAAAAAGCCAGTCACGAACTTTTACAAATGTTATCTGAAGTCTGGGGCGAACCCGTTAAGAAAAGTAATCTTGAATCCGTCCTAGAACGACAAATAAATCATAATATAAATTTTGGTCATAATAATACTTTTAAAAATAGTAACAAAATTAGCTACATTAATAATTGTCCTAATCCCTCTACTCCTACACCAGATACAAGTCAACCAGACACTCCCGAATTGCCCCAGGAAAGCCAAATTAAAACTCAGATTGAAACAATTGATAAATTACGGCAGTTTGGTCTGAATGATGAGCAAATAGCAGAAGCGTTAGGTCTCCCATTGGATGTGGTTAATCAGGGGTATTAAAAAGGCTAAATATGCTATTTTTTTACTTCTCTTTTTTGCCCAAATCTTAATTTTTCTGGTTGCGAAAAAATCTGGTTCATCGGATTACAGTATTGACAAAAATATATGATGATATAAAATTAAAAAAGAGGAGGTAAAAAAATGCTAACAGTACGTTTCAACTATACACAACTCTTTGAATTAGTCCGGCAACCAAGTCCTGAAAATCAAGCTGACTTATGTGCATTTTTGCTCTTGAGCAAGTTCAATCTCGTAGGGACACGGCAATGCCGTGTCCCTACCGTGTTTCATAACTTGAACCGGAATATGAAGTCCATTATTTCAGTCAATATCTCGGTAAACATTTTTCCACTCCCCGTGAATTAGAAATTGAGCAAGCTTTAATTGTCGCCTAATACTTCTACTACTCCTATAAAACAAATGAATCTAGGACAAATTGATCAATTATTATCAGACTGGAAAAAGAAAATCGACCTTGTAAGTCAAAATCTTATTGATTTACAATCCCTTCCCTCTTATCAACGTCTTTCGGGGGCCTATGGTTTTCCTAAAGTAACATTGACGGGAATTACGGAAAAGCGAGTCACTCCTGCTATTAATGCGATGAATGAGCTTTTTCAATATTTTGAATTACTCATTTTAACTATTAATCAAGCTTCCGAAATTCGTAAGGATATTAATCCATTTTTAGGATCAGATAAGAAAATTCAAGAAATTAAAGATATCCTTTTCAATGCTTCTATTCAATTACCAACTGTGCCAACTCCTTTGGCGCAACGGGGTTTATTAAGTGCCGCAGAAGTTACTCATCGCATTACCCCTAATCAATTACTCACCGCGATGACAAGCACTTTTGAAATTGCCAAGGATGCTGTTTTAGAAGTTGATGGGGCTTGGTTGAGTTTAGAGCAAACTTTGGGTGATGCTGACATGGAGATTAGAAAATTAGAAAGTTTAGCCCAATCTTTGGGACAAAGTTCTTTAAGTGATTTATTATTGGCTCGTCAAAAAATTTCTTTATTGCGTAATCTTATTGAAACTGATCCTCTCGGTGTTAGTAATAATTTTGGACAGGAAATTTCTCCTCTTATTACTCGCTCAAAAATTGCCCTTGAGGGTTTATTACAACAACATCAGACTATTAAGGAAAAGTTCGCGATCGCGTCTTCACTTCTGCAACAATTAATAGCCCTACATGAAGATACAAAAAAAGCTTTTTCTGACTGTCAAGAAAAAGTGTTAGAACATTCTCATTTACCTGCCCCTTTACCCGATGCAGAAATAGAAGCGTTGAGTCAATGGTTAAAACGATTAGAAAGTAAATTATCAGAAGGACTTTTGATGCCCATTGGTGTCGGATTAGATAAATTAATCGTGAATGCTAACGCGTATATTACCCTAGAACAAAATAATTATACCGCGAATAAAGCACCCTTAGATTTGAGACAGGAATTACGGGGAAGATTGGATGTTTTACAAGCGAAAGCGTTAGGGCGGGGTATGGCAGAAAATGTCACGTTATCGGAATTAGCAGAAAAGGCGAAAAAGCTGTTATATTCTCGTCCGACTCCCTTAAATGAAGCGACTGATTTAATCTCTCAATATGAGAAATACTTAAATCGTAAATAAGTGAGGCAACCACAGGATGATATCCCCCGATTTTTAGGGTGCGTAAGGAATGGAAATTAAATAATTTGACTCTTGGATTGCTAGTTTCGCCTGTATAGCAATGCTAAATGGGTTGTGAGAGTTTTTGTCGGGCTAATATCTTGATGGTTGACTCCGAAACTATTCGCTCCCGATACCTTTGCACTCCTATTATTAACATTAAATTTGTTACGACTCCTCACGGATTGCTATAGGCTTCTTTCCGATGCTCCCAAACCCAAAAGATTCGTTGGGTTTCGCTTCGCTCAACCCAACCTACAAAAAATTACTAAGTCCTGATTAAGAAATATTAAAGTTTTCTTCTACTGAAATAAATCTATGCTATAAGAAAGATGAGCGCAGGTATCCAAAGGAGAATTAAAATGGACAGCACTCGCTGCAATAGAACCGGATGTACTGGCATAATTGAAGATGGCTATTGTAATGTTTGTGGGATGGCAGCTATCAAAAATCAAGATATTAGTCTGTTGAAAAATGCCGTCACTAAATCTAGTGGAAGTATCCCTACGGGTGCGACTTCTTCTCCCTTAACAAATCGCTCTTCTAAGGGTTCCCGACGCACCTCCACTAGCACTTCTGGCAGAAGTAGTCGTCGTCAATTAGGCGCGGGTTTGGTATCAATTCCCGAACTGCCTTCGACGGAACCGGAAAAGGCGATTTTACTCGATCCTAAAGTTCCTGAAAATAAGCGTTTTTGCTCTAATTGTGATAATTCTTTAAAACGAGAAAAGGGCTTTTGTCCTAAATGTGGTAAGAAATATTCTTTTATTCCTTCCTTAAATCCTGGGGATTTAATTGTTAATCAATATGAAGTCAAGGGCGCGATCGCGTATGGGGGTTTAGGCTGGATTTATTTGGGGTTTGATAAAACGCTTTCTCGTTATGTGGTGTTGAAGGGTTTATTAAATACAGAAGATGAAGCCAGTGCCGCGGTAGCCGTGGCGGAGCGTCAATTTTTAGCCTCTGTTAAACACGCGAATATTGTGGGGATTTATACTTTTGTTAATCATGGTACTGAAGGCTTTATTATTATGGAATATGTGGGCGGTAAAACGCTCAAGGAAATTCGTAAATCACGGGGACCGTTACCTGTTTCGGAAGCGATCGCGTATATCCATCGCATTTTAAGCGCGTTTGCCTATTTACATTCATTGGGGTTAGTTTATTGCGACTTTAAACCCGATAACGTCATGTTAGAAAGTAATGATGTGAAACTGATTGACTTAGGGGGTGTACGTCGCATTAATGATTTAGAAGGTGATATTTATGGCACGGTTGGTTATAGTGCGCCCGAAGCAGGAGAAGGGCCGACTTTTGCCTCGGATTTGTTTACCCTAGGGAGGACTCTTGCGGTTTTAATTATGGATATTCCGGGGTTTAGTAAAGATCATCTTTATACCTTACCCACTCCCCAGGAAGAACCCCTTTTTATTCAACAGGAATCTTTATATCGTTTTTTGGTAAAAGCTACTGCCCAAAATCCCGACGATCGCTTTCAGTCGGCTGATGAAATGGCTGAACAATTATTAGGAATATTGCGGGAAGTTGTCGCGGTAGAAACGAATACCCCTCGCCCTGCACCGAGTAGTATTTTTGGCGGCGATATGTTATCCTTAATTAGTGGTAATGACTCCCAACCCATCCAGCCTAGTTATCGGCAATTACCGATGCCGATTTTAGATAATACTGATCCGGCATTTAATACTATTGTTTACGCAAGTGTGCAGCCAGATCCCCATAAACAAGTCGCGAATTTTCGCCAAATTGTTGAGCAATTCCCGAACTCAAAAGAAGCGGTTTTTCGCTTAGTTAATAGTTTGATTGATATTGCTGCTTATACGGAAGTGGAACAACTTTTAAGTGAAATGGAAGAGAAAGATCCCTGGGAATGGCGGGTGTTTTGGTACAGGGGAAAATGTTTGATGGCACTGGGGAAAGGCAAAGAAGCTGAAGAGACTTTTAATCAAGTTTATTTTGATTTACCTGGGGAATTAGTCGCGAAATTAGCTTTTGGTTTAGCCTGCGAATTTTCCCATAATTATCCGGTTGCTATCAAAATGTATGATATTGTCTCCAAAACTGATCCGAGTTATACCGCGGCGGCTTTTGGTTTATCTCGTTGTCGTCGCGCTATGGGCGATCGCAAGGGGGCTGTAGAAGCTTTGGAAAGAGTGCCTCAAACTTCTAGTTTATGGATGAGATCGCGGGTGGAAATTGCCCGGACTTTGATTGATAAAAAACGCTCAAAACCAGGCACGAATGAGTTAAAACAAGCCTCGGAAGCCATAGACGCGATCGCGCTCGAAGGAATGGAGCGTTATCAATTAACGAAACAAGTGTTAGAAACCGCGTTGGAGTTAATAGAAACAAAAGCGTTAGTGCCAGCCAATTCGATTTCTATTTTAGGACAACCATTGGAGGAATTGCATTTACGCAGAGGTTTGGAAAAAGCGTTGCGAGATATGGCACATTTGACAACGGGAGCGGAAAAAATTAGTTTAGTTGATGAGGCTAACCGCGTGCGTCCAAAAACGTTATTTTAAAGACGCGATCAGAAACCGGGTTTTTTCATCTGTTTGAGCATAGGTAGCAGTTGTGGCTCAAAAACCCGGTTTCTCACTCCACCTTATTCTTCAGGAGGGACTAACAGTGTCTTGAGGAGTTGGCCCTCTATATTCCACAGTTTTACTAGACCTCTTGCGAAACTAGAGTATTTCTATTAATTTATCTCGATACTTAAGCTC
>JBBITB010000126.1:0-14139 GCA_037440985.1 Microcoleaceae cyanobacterium bin_387 | reverse complement strand
CAACTGTCCACTGTCCACTGTCAACTGTCCACTGTCCACTGTCAACTGTCCACTGTCCACTGTTAACTGTCAACTGTCCACTGTCAACTGTCAACTGTCAATTTGATTCCTTCGTGTTTCTAACCATTGTTGTAAAATCAACGCGGCGGCTTTGCGATCAATCAGTGCTTTATTTTGGGAGGGGGAAATATTTTCCGATAACATTAACTGTTCGGCTTGAAAGGATGTTAGTCGCTCATCCACATATTCAATGGGAAGATTCAGAGCAAATGCGACGCGTTGGGCATATTTTTGCACCTGTTTCGCCTGAAACCCTACACTACCATCCATTGTATAGGGCAATCCTACTACTAAAACTTGTACTTCTCGTTCTTCTACTAAACTCTTTAATTGGGCTATATCCCGCTCAAAAGAAGAACGGGCGATCGTTGTCAGTCCCGTTGCCATCATTCCTAAACCATCACATCCGGCGACTCCAACGCGTTTACTACCAACATCTAATCCTAGTGCAGATATTTTTTTACTCATTTTCGATTTGGGACTTGGAATTACACACAAAAAAGAGAAACCGGGTTTTTTAGATAATGCTGTGGGCGGAAACCTCTATTACATCAAAACCCGGTTTCTGCATCAAACGGTTAACTGGATTGATTCATATCTGACGCGGGAGGCTCTGGAGAAATATCTTGAGATTTTAAAGGTAAATCTGGCGATAGGTTTGATTCCACGCGAGATACGGCATTTCCCGTGTCCGTTTTACTATTACCCTCCGAGTGGGTAGGTGTTCTCGCCTCCCCTGGGGGTGAGGGGACGGGGGTGAGGGGGTTGGCGGGCCCTAACCAAGACATCCGACTGGGAATGGGTTTACGCGTCGGTTGGAAACTTTGTAAGACATCCGATAGTTGTAAACCTTCGAGGGATACAGATTTTGATTCGCGGAGTTTATGCCAAACGGAGCGAGACATTAATAAACTATGGTGGATACGTTGTGCTCCGACTTCTTCTAAATAGGCTTCGCGTTCCGGTTGATAGTCGCGGGAGGTTAAATGTAATGGTTGGGATGGAAAATCTTGTGTGAGACGTGCCATTTGCGCCATCAGTTCGGGATATAGCCAAGTCCACGCGGGATGAACTGTTAATTGGGCTATATGGGGATGAGTTCCTTTTCGCGATAGTTGCATTTGGAAATAACCGATCGCGGCTTTTCTTTGGGGTTCAAAGACATACCCACTGATCACTTCTGTCTGAGTTAACCATTGTTTAATGCTATCAATCACAGCATTAATAAAACTGGTTTGAAAATCACAAAGATGGCGATCAAAGACTTGACGCAGTAAGGGAGGCATCGAAACTGTATCTAATTGATAAAGTAAAGGGGCATCCGCGTTACTCACGGGTAATAAATTGGGTAGATCAGGAGTGGATATCGCGATTTCTTCTAGTCTTTCGGGCGTGATCGACCAATAAGTCTTATGGGCTAAAGGTTGAAAACCATTTTGACGATAAAGAGCTAATAAATCTGTATCATTGACATTGACTTCTAATAACCAAGTGCGCGCTTCCCAAATACTTTCAAAGCAGTGACGCAACAGTTGGGAATCTATGCCTTTATTACGACCAATTGTATCAATTAACACTCGATCAATGCGCCAAGTGCTACGAGTGCGGTTAAAAGGGGAAACTTGAATCGCGCCCCTTACTATTCCCCCATCTTCCGCCACTAAACTATGGAAGAGATATCGACAGGGATTAGGAAATAAATTTAAAAATTTCAACAATCCATACCACTGACGAATTTGTGGTAAATGTTGTCCTAATTCTAGGTGAGAGGGGTCCTGGGGAGGAGCACTTGTTTCCGTTATGGGTTCACATAGAGGCGCGATCGCGTCCAGATCACGATATTGTAAGGGTCTGATCGCGATCGGTGGATGGGAGTTATGGGAGAGAAATGGATTCATAATCCAAGTATGGGGGGAAAGATAATTGCACTGATAATGGGCTAAAAGATTTCGCATCAGGCTTGTTTGAATATTATACTAAATTTCTTGATGTTTGTCTAGGAAACTCAATAAAGGTTTACAATTGTCTAAATCTCGTTGTTGAGTGGGGTGACAATGACGGGCAAAATAATCCGAAAAGTGGTTTGTCCGGGTTCGCTTTCTACTTCAATTTTTCCGTGATGTTTATCAATAATTTTTTTGACAATATTCAAACCGAGTCCACTTCCTTCCCCAGAAGATTTGGTGGAGAAAAAAGGCTCAAAAATTAGGGGAAGAATCTCAGGACTAATCCCCACACCACTATCGGTAAATTCTACCCATATATTTTTTTCCTCTTGGAGTGAGATTTTTATCGCCAAAGTTCCTTGATAATTCATGGCTTGTAAAGCATTTTGAATTAAATGAATCCAAACTTGATGTAAATCATCAGGATAAAACCAAGTTTGCGGTAAATTTTCGGGAAAAATCCTAATCATATTAATTCCCCTTTTCCATGAATTAGTATAAAGGGTTAAAACTGTTTCAATACCGTCAATTATATTTCCTTGGCACAGTTTTTTAGAACTTCCCTTATTATTATAAACTTTTAAAGCATAGATCACTTTAGCTGATTTTTCTGTCGCAGTTATAATCGTATTTGTACTACTTTTTAAATTAGATATTTCATAAGCTTTCTGAAAAAGCTTAAGCCCTTGAGCCTCTTTTAATAAGGGCAAAAAGTCTGCTAAATTATCAATTCTCATGTCCGCTAACATATCAGCGATTTCCTGATAATTATGGATATCATTATCTTTCAATAATTGTGCTAATTTTTTGCGATTGCTACGCATTTCCTTCGTGGAAATATAAATATTTTTTTGTTCAGAAATATTAACAATATCCCAAAACACTTCATGCTTTTCTTGAGGGAGATATTCCATGAATTTATATAGATCAAATAGACCTTTTTGAACAAAATTCGCGATCATGTCTACAGAAGCACGAATAGCTCCAAAAGGAGTGTTTAACTCATGGGCAATTCCCGCAACGAGTTGACCAAGTGCCGCCATTTTTTCTGAATTAATCAATTGTGTTTGTGTTCTTTGTAATTCCTGCAAAGTTTGTTCTAATTCTTTATTTTTTTCTTGTAAATCTTCTTGTAAATTACGTAAATGTAAATGAGTATTAATCCGAGCTAATAATTCCTGAACATCAAAGGGTTTTGTAATATAATCTACTCCCCCTACTTGAAAAGCTTGAACCTTATCAAATACCTCATTTAACGCGCTAATAAAAATCACAGGTATATCACAGGTGAAATTATCTGCTTTGAGTTTTTCACAGACTTGATAACCATTTAAACCGGGTATATTAATATCAAGCAAAATCAAATGCGGTGGCTGCTCTTTCGTACTGGCAATCGCGGATTCTCCATCGGCAAAAACTTGAACCGTATAACCCTTTTTTGTTAAGAGAAGTTTGAACAAACGCAGATTTTCTGGAGTATCATCAATCACCATAATATAATTGGATTGTTTCCAGGTGGGACTGTGGTTTTTCATAATGAGAAAAGATATCAAGTGGTAGAGAATAAAACCAGAAAAAATGAGAGACAAAATTCTTAAAAATTGATCGGTAGAAAAACTTGAAAAGTGGTTTTTCCTGGGACGGAAATGACATCTATTTTTCCCTGGTGTTTCTCAATTATTTTTTTGACAATATCTAAACCTAAACCACTGCCCTCGCCCGGGGGCTTAGTGGTAAAGAAAGGTTCAAAAATACGGTCGAGAATTTCAGGAGAAATTCCATCACCACTATCGGTAAACTTTACTATTAAATTTTCTTTTTCTTGTTTAACTTCAATCGTTAAAACTCCCTGACAATTCATTGCTTGTAAGGCATTATGAATTAAGTTTGTCCAAACTTGACTAAGTTCATCGGGATAACACTTAATTTTGGGTAAATCTTCCTGGTAAATTTTCACAACTTCTACCCCTCTTTTTAAGAGATTTTGATAGAGGGTTAAAATTAATTCTATCCCTTCGATAATATGGGACTCCACCTTTTCACCTAATTGATCATAACGAGCGTAATTTCTCAAAGCAAAAACTATTTTTGCTGCCCTTTCTGTGGCAGTGCTAATAATATTAGCACTTGTCTGGACACTAGAAATATCATAGACAACCTTGAAAATATTGTGACTATCCGTGGATTTTAAAAAAGGTAGTAATGATTCAATATTTTCATAAACACCAATATCAACTAGATTACTAGCAATACTTTCTGAATTTGTGATATTTTCTGATTGAAGTTTCTGTTTTAATTGGCGATTTAGTGTTCTTTTTTCTTTACTAGAAAGATTGTCTGTTGTGGGATTTACTTGTTTTAATAAATTTAAGAAATGTGCCTGATTTTCTAAGGATAGACTTTGCCAAAAAAGGGTAAAGTCCACAAGATTATGTTGAAAAAAATCCGTAATATTTTTGACAGAAGAACGAATCGCGGCTAAAGGGGTATTAATTTCATGGGCTACACCTGCTACCAGTTGACCCAGGGCTGCCATTTTTTCGGCTTGTATTAATTCTTGTTGAGTCGCTTTGAGATGGGAAAGGGTTTGTTTCATTTGTTCGTTGACTTGTTGTAATTCTTGAGTTTTTTCCGAGATACTTTTTTGTAAAAGTTCAACGGTTGTGTACATTTCCACGGGATCTAACGCGTACAATAGGGTACTTTGAGTCACCAGTCCTGCTAAATAGCCTCGATCATCTACAATCACTAAACGGCGAATTTTATGTTTTTGCATAATCTCGTGAGCTTGCCATAGTGTGATGTTAAAATTGGCTTTTAATACGGGGGTTGTCATTACTGATTCGGCTGTTGTTTTTTCAAAGTCCAGCTTATTGGCTTGAAATTTGACAATATCTTTTTCGCTAATAATCCCTAGGGGAATGTGTTTTTTTTGTTCAGATAGTGATTCTTCTTCTGTGGGGTATTGACAGATAACAATACAACTTTTATGATAAACTTTCATCAATTGGGTGATGGAAAAAAGTGTCGCTTTGCTAGGTGCGGTCATTACGTTTTTGACCATAATTTCGGAAATGCGACGCATTTGTAATAAATCCGCGGGTTTGAGGAGTTGTCGCACACTTTCTGGAGTAATGACACCGATTACTTTTTGCTCTTTATCTAAAATGGGAAGGTGGCGAATTTTGGCGGAACGTAAGAATGATAAAAGGGAAAAGATATCACGGACTTGCTCGAGGGGAAGTGTAATTAACTTCTCTGTCATTACTTGAGATATGGGAATTTTTCCCAGGGATATATTTAAGTCGGTTAACTTGACAACATCACGTTCTGTAAAAATTCCTAATAGTTTTTCTTTTTCCATAATTAAGACATAGTTACTTCGATCGCGATTCATGGCAGATATCGCGTCAATAACGGGAGTGTCTGGAGAAACGATGAGGGGATCGCGCGCGATCGCGTTTTCAATGCAACTATAATCATCAGGAATAGAAGTGTTCATAAAAATATCCAGAAAGGTTATGGTCAGGAAAAACCCGTTTTTTTCAGCCAACCGAGTTTTTCATCACTGTACATTATATGATGAAATTAGAAGTTCCTACGATCGTAGCTTCTGGGCCCATGCTCGGATAATCCGTGATTTTTGCCATACTCCATTTCACTTAATTAGACTAAGTATAATGGCTTAAGATTAGGAAGTATTGTCGCCTTGGGCTGAGGATGGGGATTCTATTTTGCGCCAAGAGTTTGTGTTATGGAAATAATGATCTAGTTTGTGGTTGGAAAGGGAGTTTCCGCGGGGAGTCGATAGCCGCGATCCATTGCAAAATGAATCAGTTGGGCTCGGTTTTCCAGTTGTAGTTTACCAAAAATACTGCTTAAATGGGCTTGGACAGTGCGGGGACTAATAAAGAGGCGATCGCTGATTTGTTTATTCGTATATCCCTGAATCACTTCCCAGAAGACTCGTTCTTCCGCGGGTGTTAAGGGTAGAGGTGGAGGAGTAGGGATAGTTGGGGGAGGGGAGGCTTCTTCTGCTTCCTGTTCAGAATAGAGGAGTCTAATAATCTCATTATGGATGCGATGACTGCGATCTATTTGTGCTTTAATTTTCGCGAGTATTTCCTCGGGTTGAAAGGGTTTGACGAGATAATCATCAGCACCGATCGCGTAGCCTTCAATGCGTGATTCCAGTTCCCCTTGGCCTGATAAAAAGATAAAGGGGATTAATTGACCCAAACGGGAAGCGCGCAAACGACGACATAACTCCAATCCGTCCATTTGTGGCATGACGATATCAGAAATAACAAGATCCGGGGGGTTTTCTTTAAACTGGGTAAGAGCTTCGATACCAGAGTTAGCAGATTCAATCTGATATCCTTCACTTTCGAGAAACATTGCCAATACGGTTTGACAATCAGGTTCGTCATCGACAATTAAAATTCTTTCCATATATGGATGTTGATATCAATCTGGTTTGGGTTGATCGGG
Source organism: Microcoleaceae cyanobacterium bin_387 (assembly GCA_037440985.1). Lineage (GTDB taxonomy): Bacteria > Cyanobacteriota > Cyanobacteriia > Cyanobacteriales > Microcoleaceae > JBEDKD01. The sequence goes on along the minus strand of JBBITB010000126.1, from coordinate 7,642 downwards.
ACTAGGCTAATTGGCTGTGATAAAAGTAATTGTACTTAATCCCCTCAAAATAAGTAAATATTATCTGCTCATATTTAACAGGATATGGAAAAACCCAGTTTTTTTTAAGAAACCGGGTTATTTTTGCCCTTTCATAAGAAAATTTAACATCTAAAAATTCGTTTGGGGGCGATTCCAAACATTCTTCACTTCACTGCCAAAGACTAAAGGTTCATCTTCTTTGATCGCGATCGTTTTTCCTTCCATATCCACGGACAATAATCGCCAATTTCGATCACCGATATTTCCGGCACGAAACAAAACCGCACCTGGAGATACCTTACTCCATCCCAATAACACCGCGTGAGTATAAGCTGAGTCAGAAGGCTTCACAGATATGGTACGATTTTCTTGACGATCCCAAATCAGACCATAATCCGTCATATCTGATGTACTAAAAATAGCTTCAAATTCTCTGGCTAAAAGCTGTTGACTATTTTCATTCCAAGATACGGGCATTAAAATCGCGATCGTGCCTGGTTGATTAATCTCACTTTGTGTAGCAATGGGAGAAGTGGGGGTAATCGTTCGTAATTCTCCCGTTTTCAGATTTTTGACAAACATGACACTGCTAACTTGTGAGCGGAATAATTCCGGTTTCACTTGCAAAGTTACCCGACTATAGGCAGCATAAACACCATCAGGAGAGAGTAAGAAAGGAGTACGATAATATCGCACACCTGTTCCTTTTGTGGTAGTAACTTCCGCGTGGGTCCGCAGAATCCATTCCCAAGGAATAGGATGGGGACTATTTAACGGATCGCTCGGTTTACGGGGTTGTGTTATTTGTACTTGGGATGGATTTTCTTTGACTAAAGTCGATGCAGTGGAAGGAGGAACCGCGATCGCGGTGGGGATAGGTTCCACTAACGCGGGTTTTCCCCCCATAAGCATTTCAGTCGCGATACACCCTAAAAGAGTCAGCAAAACTAAGGGCTTTTGAGGGCGAAACCATCCTGAGACGAAGTGGCCTGTTTCCATAGGGGTTTAGGGTTGAAAGAGGGCGTGGGTTGTGTGAGAGGCCTAATTACTTATATTATTTATTTTAGCAACAATATCGTGAGAATGCCCCGATATTTGTCGACCTATTCCTCTAAACTTTTACCCATCATCAGTCAAACGCTCCTGAGTCAAACAGTCATCAGTCCGTTCCTTCTCATTCACACAAAGAAAATCTCAATGAAAATTTAACTAAACTTAATCAAACATCAACAAATATTGTAGTTTTAATAAACGTTCTCAAAAAGCCTTCGGTAAGGGTTAACAATCCCCACGAGGAGAACCCCAGCATATAATGAATCATAAGTCAACAAGTTTTTGCCGAAAATTGCCGGGTCCTTAGTCACGAGATGGGTTTGCTAGAATGGGAAGGGATTGCCCATGTCCACTACACTACAATCATTAATTATTATTTCTGCAAGAAGTCTGAAGTCTATGGAACAATTCGCGATCGGTCAAAAAGTACGAGTCAAAACCTTGCCTCCCTATCTCAAAACCGCCGATCCCATGCCCATGTTACGGCCACCAAACCTGATTTGTCTAGGAGAAGAAGGGATCATATTAGATATACGTCCGGGGGGATATTTGGCCCTGCGCTTTGGCCATGCCACCTTTTTAATGGATACTCAATATCTCGAAGCCGTCAATAACGAATCCGAGTGAAAAACATTCAGGCTAAACTCCCGACTTTTGATCGGGAGTTTAGGATTTTTACTTGAGGTTTTGTAAAGTGCTGGCTAAACCTTGCAATTGCTCAACTGTTTTGCCAAGATTAGCCAATTCTACATCCATTTGCCAAGTCGGATAATTTTGCAGAATTTCTAAAACCGAAACCTTATTATCCGTAGCCGCGAGTACCAACGCGGCTCTTAAAGCCTTTTTGCTATCGTAATTACCACGCGTTTGCAGAGTATTCGCGATCGCGGTGAGGGCTTCATCTCCCGCTTTACTGTAGAGGAAGTTACTCAGAGGGACAAGATTCATACCGACTTCCAAAGTCATTAAACCACGGGCTTGATCCGGTTTGATCTTCGTGGCACCTAAAATCGTATTGAGAACTGGAGAGGTGTAACCCTTGGGTTTCACAAAATTTTCCAGATCACTCAAACAGATAGACTGAGCCAAAGCTCCATACTTGAGAACAATTCTTTTTTCGGGAACTGTCTTGGGCGCCGGGGGGATACAAGAAGGAATCGCCGAATCAGCATGAGCGGGAGTTTGTTTCCAGAAAAAGCCCGCGGAAGTGCCTAAAACAAGGGCACTACAGAGGGAGAGGGCAATGGATCTTTTCATACTTGAGTACCTAATCAATGCAATTTTGCCTACCAATCTAAACAGACTATAGCGTGTTTGTCTATTCGACAAGGGACAAACCTCCGATAAAAAACCTCGCTTCTCTCGGAAACGAGGTTTTTTTGTTTACCCGCAGATTAACTGCGCGGCTTCTCTTTCCAATAAATGGATCAGGTTATGATCCCCTCTCACTCTGGCTGAATGTAACCGACGCTCTAACAAACTACAAATATTTGCCTTATGAATATGGGAGGCTTCCTGCGCGATCGGTCGTTTACTCACTTCATCAATCAAACTTTTTTCCTTAATCGGAAAATGTAAAGGGGAGGGGCGTGGAGTTCGCTCCTTCACAAAAGAGGCTTCGATCACTTCTGAGTGAGTTTCCCCTTTCTGATAACTCACCCCCCGATACTTCAAAGGAGTCGTCACTTCAGGAGTGGGGATATGTCTTGGGTAACTGTAAGTCCACGCGTTGCCCCGATATTTGCCCCCCACTGGTCCTTCCATCATCTCAATGGTAGGGAGTTCCTTGTCTTGGGTAATGCCACGATAAGTTTGTCTCATAAATCGTTTCTCCTGATTCTGGTTAGGGGACTTGTACTAAAATTCGGATTGACACCGCGTTTGTTTAAAACCTTTATAGGTTTCTGTATTCTATTTTACCATTCCTTGACTTTGTGGTGAAAGGTTACAAAAATTAACAATAAATCCTTAGTCTCTCATCTCTTTGTATCAGGAAATCTTGACAAATGACAAGAGGATCGGCAAAATTGTCCCATCAACATCATCATTTGAAGCCCAATCAAGTATCCAAAACTCCTGACAGGAGAGTGTTTGAGAGTGAGAGAAGCTTTTACTCGATGTCTAAAGACGGATTCATCCTACTAACCCCAGACACCCCTAAAATAAGAAAAGATCAGAACTGTGAAGAAATGTGTAAAGGAGGGCTCATGGGCGATCAATTAGTACGCGCTACCGCGATGGATGGTGGAATCAGAGTCGTAGGAGTTATTACCACCAATCTCGCGCAAGAAGCCCGAAAACGACATAAGCTTTCCTATGTAGCTAGTGCCGCGTTAGCTCGTGCCATGACCGCGGGACTGTTGCTCGCGTCTAATATGAAAGCCAAACGCTCGCGAGTCAATGTCAACATTCAAGGGGATGGTCCCTTGGGAAGCATTCACATTGACGCGGGTTTAGATGGCTCTGTACGCGGTTATGTGGATAATCCCAATATAGAATTACCCCTAACCCTCGATGGCAAATTAAATGTCGCCGAAGCAGTAGGAAAAAAAGGATATTTTCACGTCCGTCGCGATGTGGGGCATGGAACCCCCTATTCCAGTACCGTTGAACTTGTCTCTGGAGAAATTGGCGAAGATATTACCCATTACCTCGCGACTTCTGAACAAACTCCATCCGCGGTGATTGTGGGTGAATTTATCACTACAGAAGGAGTGAAGGCCGCGGGGGGATTATTGTTACAAATTTTGCCAGAAGTGACTCATAATAATCCCAAAGCCCAAAGTCCTGAATCGAAAATGGCAGAATTATCGGGTTTTTCCCCTTCGTTATATTCAGGGAGAACTCTACAGGATGTTTTTGATCAGTGGTTAGCCGATATTGGCGATCCCACTTTAGTGCAAACCCTCGAATCTAGGATTATGGGAATATCTGGGTTTACGTCTTTATTACGATCGGGCAAAAGTTTAGAGGAGATTTTTGAACATATCTTAGGAGACATGGGTTTACAAATTCTCCCCGATGTCAAACAATTACGCTTTAATTGTGGTTGTTCCTTCGATCGCGTCCTGGGTGCATTAAAAATACTAGGAGAAGCGGAACTCCAAGATATGATCGAAAAAGATCATGGCGCGGAAGCGACTTGTCATTTCTGCAATACGGTTTACCACGCGAACCCTGATCAACTGGGCAAATTAATCGGTGATTTACGCGAGTCTTCTGCCGCGTAATCTTCTCAATGGGTAATAAGGTATGCTAAACAGAACTTACGCCCAGAATATAAATATGATCAGAAATAATGTTTTTTGATCTATACCCATTTTAAATTGTCTGAGGTACGCGGTAGGGACACGGCACTGCCGTGTCCCCACAGAAATAGGCAAATAAAAACTAACAGAAAGCTGTTGATAGAGACATTATGAGTGAAGAGCCAGAAACATCCCAGAGATCACAATCCCAGGAGTCATTACTTCAGGAAAATAGCGCGATTGTGCGTGTCAGTGAAGGCCGTCGCCTTTCGCGTGCCCAACGCCGACGGGAACTGGCTCTTCGCATGGGAATAGATGAGAGTGAGCTATCTTGGACGCAAAAACTGCCTGGGTTTCTGCGTCGAAATCCAGAGGAAACTGAGTCGAAACCCGTCTCTGTGCCGAAATTGCCTCTTTTAGTTGCTCTTATGGTACTACTTCCCAGTAGTGCCGCGGTGATCGCGATCGCGCTTCTTTTACGTCTACCATCGGTGCCCGACTGTCCCAATGTTTTTTGGCCTACCGCGTCCGCGTCTCTACGTCTCTATTGTGCGGAATTAACCGCGAATAAGGACACCCTAGAGGATCTCCTCAAAGCTATTGCTCTTGTGAACGAATTACCCCAAGATCACCCCTTACGAGCTGATATTAATCATAAAATTGGCAACTGGTCCCAAGCTATTCTCAAATTAGGAGAAGGTGCGTTTCAAGAGGGAAAAATTGCTGAAGCCCTCGCGTTAGCCGATAAAATTCCTAATAATGTACCTGTTTATGATCAAGTGCAAAAACAGACGAAGGAATGGAAATCTATTTGGGATGACGCGGACAAAATTTATCGAACAGCGGAAGATTGGTTACGTCAAGAAAAATGGACTAACGCGTTTCACGAAACGACAAAATTATTAGATGTTCCTAATAATTATTGGGCGACAACAAAATATAATGAACTCACCAATCGTATTCAAGGAGCGCGCAATGATGGCAATAAATTAGCCAAAGCTCGTACTGTCGGTGAAGATGGCAGTTTGGATAATTTATTAAAGGCGATTAAGTTATTGGAAGCAATACAACCGAATAGTTATCTCCATGAGGCCGCGATGAAAGAAATCAAGAATTTTGCCAATAAAATTCTTGATATTGCCTACGGAAGAGTACAGGCGGGAAAATGGCAGGAAGGTTTAGAAATCGCGAGTAAAATTCCTGAGAGTGCTCAATTAAATGAAGAGGTTGATGATTTGGGGATGATGGCACGGACAACTTCTCAAATTACTCCTAATAATGTTAAGTCTTTGGAAGGCGCGATCGCGCTCTTAAAAAAATTACCCGAAAATCGTCCTTTGTATACTAAAGCCCAAGATTTAGTCAATCGTTGGCAAGAGGAAGTTGCTGATATCAAAACCCTTGAGAGTGCCCGTCGTTTAGCCCAAGGAGGAGGACTAAATGAATTGAGAGGCGCGATTCAGCAATTACAAACTATTCCTTCATCAAATCCCCGTGGCAAAGAAGCCCAAGGCGAATTAACAAAATGGACTCGTCAACTGGAATTATTAGAAGATCAACCTTATTTACAACGGGCGGATCAATTAGCATTAGGGGGTAATACGGTTGCTTTAGAAGCCGCGATCCGAGAAGTGAGAAAAATAGGATCGGGCAGAAGTCTTTATCAAGAAGCCCAAAATCGCATTCAAAGTTGGACTGAAAAAAGTCAAAAAATGCAAGATCAACCTTATTTAGATCAAGCGGTACAATTGGCAAATAATGGTAATTATGATTCCGCGATCTCCGCGGCCCAACGTATCACACCCGGAAGATTTTTCTATGCAGAAGCACGTCAAAAAATCGAAAAATGGGAGGCTTTATTAAGTTCCGAGCAAAATTTAAAGAATGCTCGTCAAGCCGCGTCAGGGGGTACTCCTGATGCCTTAGAAAGCGCGATAATGTTAGCTAGTAAAGTCCCTGTTTCTAGTTCCTTACGTTGGAAAGCTGATGACGCGATTAATGAGTGGAGTCAACAACTTTTAACTTTAGCATTACAACAGTCTGATGGGAATTTACAAAACGCGATCGGGATTTTACAGAAAATTCCCCCCGGAAGTAGTGCTTACGCCCAAGCCCAAAGTAAATTACAATCTTGGCAAGCCTCTCTCAATCCGCCACCTGTAGAAAAACCGAGAAAAGAAGAGCGTATAGAAGCTGCACCCGCGACAACAAATACTCCTAATACTTCTAATTCTTCTAATACTTCTAATTCTCCTAATTCTTCTCTTTAGATAGTGGTAGGTTGGGTTAAGGGAAAATGGCAATTTTTACGGTGTTTACCTTTTTCTATTCAAGCCCACCTACTCTTTTTTTTAGGGAAAGAAAATGTTGCACAATTACTGAATGATGGTATTTTTAGGGGTAAGCCCCCGTGCCTACCCAAAAAGCTTTTTGGGGCAACCACGGGGGGATTGCCCCTACACGATCATCGTTTATATGTGCAACACCAGAAAATAAACCATAAAGGCACAGAGAGCACAAAGGGGGGACTTTTCCATTACTTTTGGGTTACGCAGAAACCGGGTTTCTTCAATTCAACATTTATTCACTCCCCGGATTCAAATGGATCATTTCCCAAGTGGTATAAGTGCCAATGGGACTCCATAAGACATAAGGAAGTAAGCATAAACTCGCCCAATTTGATACAGGAAAAACACTAATCGCTAACATAATACTTAAAATGGCACCCGTCCCCCCAATTAAGACTCCAACGGTTAAACTCCGTATTTTACACATGACAGAAGTATAGGCCATTGTCATTATTTCTAAGAGCAGAAATAAACCCATTCTTAACCAACTATAGAAAGTTCCGGGTTCCTTTTCCCAGACAATCACCGCCGACGTGATCGCGCACATAAAAATAATCATCCAGATCAGAGGAATAGCCCATTCAAAAGTCAACCATCTCGGACGTAATAATTGAAAAAACCAGCGATTATCATTAGGGGATATCAAGCCACTAGGTAAAGCCACTAAAAAGGCAATTCCACCAATAATTAATACTGTTTTTATCATTTTTTATCGCAGAAATGAAGAAGGAAGTTGACAGTTGACAGTTGACAGTTGACAGTTGACAATTATCAATTGTAGGACTTACGCACTGCAAGGATGGCGTAATTTCTTAGTGGGTAAGTCCTATTTTATAACCTTTGAGGAAAACTCTTGCTGTATAAGCCTTTTGGCGAGTTCTTACATACTAAGTTCGGTAGAACCTAATTATCAACTGTCAACTGTCAACTCTTAACTGTCAACTGTCAACTGTCAACTGTCAACTGTCAACT
>JBBITB010000125.1:0-14257 GCA_037440985.1 Microcoleaceae cyanobacterium bin_387 | reverse complement strand
CCCCCGCACCGCCCCCAGGAGCACCACCCGCACCGCCCCCAGGAGCACCACCCGCACCCGCGGCGAGTGCGCCACCCGTACCAGGAGCAAAACCCGCGACCCCTAAAAGAGGTAAAGGGCCCACGGAAGGAAACCCTACTTTACGCGAAATCGTCATGCGGGCTAAAGAAGAGGGTATTTCTGATATTCACTTAGGAGTTAATGAAGTTCCCCGCTTCCGCAAACGAGGTGATATTAGCGACGCGGGGTACCCAACGACGGACTTGGATACCTTCTTTAGCTGGATGCAGGAGTGTATGACTGATGAAGAAATCGAATTTTTCCAAAAAAACCTAGACTTTGATGGTGCCTTTGACTTTGGTTTTGTCCGTATTCGGATCAGTGCCTTTGATAGTTTATCTGGTCCTTCAGCAGTTATGCGACTCATTCCCGCGACGATTCTGACGATGGAGCAACTGAATTTACCCCCTGTTTTTATCAAAATTTGTCAAGCTCATAAGGGACTGATTTTGGTGACGGGGCCGACGGGTTCAGGGAAGTCCACGACGATGGCCGCGATGATTGACTATATCAATAAGAATAAGGCTCACCACATTATTACGATTGAAGATCCCGTGGAATTTGTTCATCAAAGTCGCAAGTCTTTGATTAAACACCGGGAAGTCGGCCGTCATACCCTTAAGTTTATCAATGCCCTTAAGGGAGCTCTCCGTCAAGATCCCGATATGATGTTGGTGGGGGAAATTCGCGATCGCGAAACTGTCGAAATTGCACTCAAAGCGGCGCAAACTGGTCACTTAGTCGCCGGAACACTGCACACGAATAACGCGGTGAAAACCCTAAACCGGATTTTGGATATGTTTGGAGCCGCGGAACAAGGCGCGATCCGAGTGTCGATCGCGGAATCCTTAGTCGCGATCATTGCCCAATTGTTATGTAAAACCACCGATGGCAAACGGGCAGCTTTCCACGACATCCTCATTAATACGGATGTTGTCAGAGAATACATCCTGAAGGGACTCAATGAGGAAATTCAACAAATCATGCTCAAAGATACTTTTGAAGGCATGATGACAATGAATAAATCCCTCTATGAACTCTATCAAGCGGGTAAAATTACTGAGGAAATCGCGAAGGAAAATTCCCCTACTCCTAACGAAATGTCTCAAATGCTTCGAGGTCGTATCTAAAAATTATACAGAAAAAAACCTCTAAGGGCGGGTTCACCGAAAGATTTGATACCGATCAAACACCTGATTAAACCCGCCCTCACTCACTTCCCACAAAAAAACCGGGTTTATGTTAGTTTTCTGTTGGCGAAAAGGAAGATTTTTAGTTAAGAAAGCCGGTGCGTAAGTTCTGATTTTTGAGCAGTTTCCGCTAACTTCCCTAAATTAGTTAATAATAAAAACGACGACAGAACTTGTTCATTTTTCACTTTTTCATAGAGGAATTAGGTATTTTTCCTTAATGTCAGATCAATCTACATTTCCCAAATTTTTTAAAGGCATAGCCCTGTTTACACCCGGGGGAGATTTAATTTATTGTATCGATCCCAGTAAACAAAGTCGATGGCATCTCCATCTCTGTCTAATTCTCCAAGAAATCTTAGGTTTATCAGAGCCTCCCCATTTTCTCATACCTTGCTACACCGCGACTATTGATCGATGGTTTGATCCTCAGACGCAACAGGTGAAGTTAGAGGCCGAAACTTATCCCCCAGTAGTACGATATCAAAATTTATTAAATGCGGTTTTTCAATGTGGGGATTTGGTTTGGCCGGTACGCGTCCATGATTTATGTAATCCTATGGTGCTGGCGACTTATTATGAGCAATTTCCTCAACTGTGGAAGAATCACGATTTAGTTGTACAGGTTCCCCAGCAAGACTCCGAAACAATTCCGATGAAAAAGGGTAATTTATCCTCTCTACGTTTGGGAAGTTCTTTTGATGATTCTCTTGCTTTAGAATCTCTTAGTAGTCCCACCATTGGTTTACCTGTCTCGCGATCGCATCAGGTGCAGCAACCTGATACTCATGGTTATGTTTTGCGATTATTTGTATCAGGTAATAGTGCCTTAACTGAGCGCACTTTACAAACACTGCATCAATTATTAGAAAAGTCTTTAGGGCATCCCTATACTTTAAAAGTTGTTGATGTGTTTAAACATCCTGAACAAGCCGAAGCCGATCAAATTTCTGCGACTCCCACTCTTATTAAAGTTTGGCCAAAACCTGTGCGGCGCATTGTGGGTGCATTGGATGATGTGGATAAAATTCTACGACTTTTAGACGCGGTTGAATCTTAATCTCAATAACATTCCTTGTATTTCTTGAGGCGATTTACACAGATTTAATTCTGGTCAATATTATACCCCGTTAACAAATTAATGTCAAGGTAATATCGCGTCTTTAATATCATCTAATGGTGCTATTATAGGGCAGGTTAACTAATATTCCAGTTATGTTTTGAAGCGATTAGTTAACCTGCCCCTATCCTCAATGGTTGTCCATTAGAGTCTCTGTTTAAAATGGTATCCCCAAAGAAATTTTTTCTCTAGTAACAGAGATTCAAATTATTAAGAATTCCATGATAAAGCTTGAACCTGGACATTTGATTTGACTAAAACACCAGGCTCTTTTTGCATAGGAATAGTATCCACAATATCTTTTTTCGCACAATATTTTAAGTCTTCATCGCATTCTAAACCGAGAAGACGTTGGCCATGACTCGCGTGATTCATCAATTCATATAACTGATCCTGCCATTGTAAATATAGCGCGATACTGGCGACAGTTTCATCATTTCCGGCAAACTCATCGAGGGGAATACCACTTTCTCGGAGTAAACTATTTGCGATCGCGCCAGCACAGGCAGTATCTTCTAAAGAATAACTCCCTTCCCACCCAGAGCCAATAATCCAAATCGTTTCGGGTTTTTTGGCGAGTAAATATTCGACAACAGCTTTACGGTTAATAAAAGCCCCCCCTAAGACAACAGGTGCATCCTTCACCCGCAAAAATGCGCGAGTACCGTTGGTGGTAGTAATAAAAAGACGTTTACCCAAGACCGTATCAGGGGTACAATCAAGGGGAGAATTACCCATATCACAGCCTTCCATTTTCGCGCCCCCTCTTTCTCCTGCGCGAATACGTTTATCTGCGGGCCATTTTTCACTCTCCGCCATGAGTTGATTAATATCACTAAAGACTTGTACCGCTTCCGCGCCATTATTGAGGGCTGTTACCATTGTCGAAGTAGCACGGAGAATATCAATCGCGATCGCGCAATCAGGGACACCGTTACTAGGTACAAGTTCAGGGCTATGATAGACAAATAATTTCACTGTGGGAGTTTCCTACCATTAAAACTGTCAATACACTATTGTAGGATTAATTGTTACCCATTGATTAATGACTTGGGAGATCCCATCTCTCTGACACCATATTCTCAAGACACAGAGACAGAAGAGCGCGATCGTCGGGTTTCTCTGCCGTCTTATCGTCTTAATTAGCCATGAAAATTTATTCTATTTTTTCAACAGGAAAGGAAAACTTACGAACCCATAGGAATCGCCAAAATTTCCTGGGGTTTGATGGGAAGAAGCAATAGTTTTTTTTCGGCAATACTTATGTAACTTTTTTCCACAGCTAAATCCATAAGTCGCTCCAGAAAATTAGAAAACTCAGATAAAACTATAGGTTTGTCGAGTTCAAAAGTCTTCTCTTCGCAAAAAGAACCAAAAGAGCAGAAATGACAGATAATTTTATCACCAAAAGGGATAAATTTTATCACACGGCAAGCACTTTCAGTAAAACATATTTCTATAGATTTACCCTGGGCCAAGTTTGCTATTTTTTGGGGAAATTTATCCAAAATCAAGCAAATATCAGGTTCTAAAAATACCCGTACTTTTTCATCAAAAATTGTAAAAAAAACTTGTTGATTGTATTCATAACAAAATCGGCGAAGATTCATTTCTAAATCAGATAGTTCTCCTAAAGGATCTTCAGGCGGTTCCGTGTAAACTTCAAAATTTATTTCAGCTAATTGAATCTGAAAATGTTGAATATTATTCACTACTTTGACTCCTATTTAATAGTCGTAGAGTATAGGTATCGACAACAGGATAACCACAATTAAGAGTGCCGTCAGTATTTCTTTGAATCAAGGCACAAATAACATTTTCAGTGATAGTGCCATCTGGGTGATAAACTCTGCCAATAGGACGATTAAACTTCAATATATACCGACCCGGATGTTTAGGGGTGAGTTTCTCAGCTTTTACCCAATCTTCTGCATTAAGCCACTGTCCCTGACTGTCATTAGTGCCCGCGGCTCTCCCCTGAAATCGAAGAGGGGGACGTTTAGGACCATGATAACTCCATATATGATCATAAGCTTTAGTTGATTTAGGATTATCCCACTGAGGTTCAGATCCACTACCCGTCCAGAGAAAGTTACTCCCTACTTGAATATTATGATCTATTATATCTTGTTCGACAATTTCGACAAGTTCTAATGCTTCTTCTGTATTACCACTGTTACTAAAAATGATAATAATCCTCCTCGTATTCTTATAAATACATCGTTGCTCTTCTTACATTACATAAGTGGGATTTTAGTTCTAATTAAGTTAGATATTACCCGATAGTAAGAGCCTGGTAATTATAGCACATTTTCCTCTAATTTAATTAGGAATCAAAATTTCATAAAGTGCCGGATTCCCCCGGCTTTCGCGCTCAAAGCTGGTGAAAACCCTACTCAATTTCTTGAATTTTCCTGAGTACGGGAAATAAAATGAACCACAAAGATACTAAGGAGTAATTTGTGATTATTTAGTGTCTTCAAAAGACGGTTGCCCGGTAGAAAACATCATCTCAGGATGAAAGCTCCCTTACTTTTTTTTCGTGCCTTTGTGTCTTTGTGCCTTTGTGGTTATATTTTGATAAAAAATTGTGGCAATAGCACCAAGATAAGCCCGATCGCGATTTGTGAAACTACCCCCATAATACCATTTCTTGTAGGGACACGGCAGTGCCGTGTCCCTAGTCTGTCTAATGGCAATACCTTCGCCAAAAGGAGGATTTTGGCCAAGGTATTGCCCAAGGTTACGCGAGCACAAAATTGACCAATTTACCCGGCACAACAATCACTTTTTTAATCTCTTTACCCTCCAGATAACGCTGGGCTAAATCCGACTCTCGTGCATATTTCTCTAATACCTCTTTATCATTAGTAACAGGCACTTGAATTGTGCCACGAGTCTTACCCATAAATTGAATAACTAAGGTAATTTCATCCACTACTAACGCGTCCTGATCCGGAATCGGCCAGACTTGTTTATGCACCGATTCATTATAGTTAATAATTGACCATAATTCCTCGGAAATGTGCGGAGCAAAAGGAGCTAATAACCGAATTAAGGTTTGGATTCCCTCCAAATAAATAGGGGACTCTTTACAAGTTGCATCGGAAAGCGCGTTATTGAGTTTCATCATCTCAGAAACCGCGGTATTAAATTGATATTCACCCTCTAAGTCCTCCGTAACTTCTTTGATCGCGATATGAATTGCTCGGCGTAATTCTTTCTCGGCTTTAGTGAAATTTGCCAATAAGTTTTCCCCGATCCAACTCAATGCTTTTTCTAAATCAGCCTTACTTTCTTGTTGAGTTTCAGGATGAGCGAGTTTAGCCTTAATCGCCGATTTCATATCGGAAACTGCATAAAATTTCTCGTTTTTATGCTTGGTTGAGGGTAAATCTTTAGTAATCTGTTGAATCAGATATTTTGTCCATCCTAAATCTTTTAAGTTACCTTGGGTAACTCCTTTCGCTTTTACCCGATGGAAACTATCAGAATTAGCAAAATCATTCACTAATCGCCAAACACGATTTAAGAAACGAAATTGCCCTTCTACATCCGCGTCATCCCATTCTAAATCCTTCTCTGGTGGGGCTTTAAATAGAATAAACATCCGCGCTGTATCTGCGCCATATTTACTCATCACATCTAAGGGATCAACCCCATTATATTTAGATTTAGACATCTTCTCATAAAAGACTTCTAAGGGGTCTCCTGTGTGGGGATCTTGGGGATTATTTGGATTGATTTCTGAGGAGGGAATATATTTTCCGGTGATGGGGTTTTTATAAGTCATCCCCTGCACCATGCCTTGTGTTAATAAGCGTTGGAAGGGTTCATCAAAATTTAATAAACCCCGATCGCGTAACACTTTAGTAAAGAAACGAGAATACAATAAATGTAAAATCGCGTGTTCAATTCCCCCGACATATTGATCCACAGGCATCCAATCATTGGTTAGATTAGAATCAAAAGCTTTTTCCGCATTTTTCGCATCAGGATAACGCAAGAAATACCAAGATGAATCAATAAAAGTATCCATTGTATCCGTTTCCCGTTTTGCTGGAGTTCCACAAGTAGGACAAGATACATTTACCCAGTCTTCAATCTTCGCTAAAGGCGATGGGCCTCGTCCCGAAAAAGCCACATTGTCGGGTAATAAAACAGGTAAATCTTTATCAGGAACGGGAAGAGAGCCACACTTAGGACAATGAATAATAGGAATGGGAGCACCCCAATAACGTTGGCGAGAAATTAACCAATCTCTTAAACGATATTGAATGCGTTTTTTACCTAATCCTTCACTTTCCGCAAATTTAATAATTGCCTCTTTAGCATCAGTAGAAATTCGACGATTAAAGTTACCAGAATTAACCATAATACCCGGATCAATATATGCCTCTTTTAAAGGTGCATCGGCATTATCAGCATCATCGGGAACGATGACTCGTTTGATGGGTAATTGATTTTCTTGGGCAAATTTGAAGTCACGCACATCATGGGCAGGAACTCCCATAACAGCTCCGGTTCCATATTCATAAAGCACATAATCCGCGATCCAAATAGGGATTTCTTCACCCGTAAAAGGATTAATGGCTTTACCTCCTGTGGGAATACCTCGCTTGGGTTTATCTTCCGCGGTGCGATCTAATTCACTTTGTTGAGAAACTTCTTTAACAAAGGCTTCTACCGCGGTTTTTTGGGCAGGGGTTGTCACCTCTTTTGTTAAGGGATGTTCCGGTGCTAAAACAACATAAGTTACACCATAAACGGTATCAGGACGAGTAGTAAAAACACCAATGAGAGTGTCATCTCTTCCCACAATCGGAAATTCTAAATAAGCCCCAACGGATTTACCGATCCAATTGGCTTGCATTAATTTGACGCGATCGGGCCATCCCGTTAACTTATCTAAATCATTTAATAACTGTTCGGCATAATCGGTGATTTTGAGAAACCATTGCCGTAATAATTTTCGTTCTACTTTAGCACCTGAGCGCCAAGATTTACCCTCATTATCAACTTGTTCATTTGCCAGTACGGTTTGATCTATGGGGTCCCAATTCACCGCGGATTCTTTTTGATAGGCCAAACCGGCTTGATAAAATTGTAAAAAAATCCACTGAGTCCAGCGATAATAATTAGGAGAACAAGTTGTTACTTCTTTTTCCCAATCAATGGAAAAACCGAGACGTTGTAATTGTTCGCGCATTTGCGCGATATTTTGATAAGTCCATGTTGCCGGAGGAATACCGCGATCGATCGCGGCATTTTCCGCGGGAAGGCCAAAAGCATCCCAGCCCATCGGGTGAAGTACACGATATCCTTGCATCCGTTTCAGTCGGGCAATGACATCAGTGATAGTATAGTTACGGACATGGCCCATGTGTAGATTTCCCGATGGATAGGGAAACATGGACAAGGCATAAAATTTCGGTTTTTCTGGGGTATCGGGGGTTTTGTGTAAACCTTGTTCAATCCAAGTTTTTTGCCACTTTTCTTCCAGGGATAGGGGATTATATTTGGACTCCACGCGTTTCTCCTTAATGACTTGAATCATGCAATATGCTTTTTTATTTTGACATAACGCGATCGCCTTTTTCAAGTTTTGCTGAACTTGGCACAATTTCAGATCATTGCATTAATATATTATTTGTGGTAGTATCGGGCGGATATACACGATCGCGTCCCTTCTCCTTTTTCAGGGGAAAATCAGGAAAATTTACCTCTATGGCAGACAGTGATGGCAGACAAGGCGCGATCGTGTTTCAGATGAAAAACGTTAAAACTGCCGAATTAGTCCCAATTCAATGTGCAATGATTGAAAAATATGCTCCCTCAACAAAATTCAGCCCAATTCCCAAAGGTATTACCAAACCAAAAGCCAATTAGTGTTTCTTATTCTGAAACACTAGGCGATAACTCGGACGAATTACAAACACTGAAAAAACAAGTCTATTTCCTCAAATTTTCTTCAGAAAATTTAGAAGAAGAATTTCAAGAGTTTTTATTTAAACCATCAATCATTATTATCCGATGGGCTTTATCTTTATTATTCATTTCTTATGCTCTTTTTGGACTGTTAGATCTCTGGATGGAGCCGAGGATCAGAAATTATATTTTTCTGATTAGATACGGGATAGTCTGTCCTTTCATTTTGATCACATTAATTCTCAGTTTTTTTCCAGTATTTAAAAAAATCACACACTTGTTGGTGAGTTTAACTTGTTTATTAGCTGGCCTAGGTATTGTGGCAATGGCGGTAATTTTTCCCCCAATGAAAGTGGGTTATAATTTTTATTTTCCGGGTATGGCCTTGATGATTACCGCGTCTTATTTTACCCGAATAAAAGTGGCTTATTCCACCATAGTAGGCTGGATCCTTTCTGGGGTTTATGCTCTGAAATTAATAATTCATGAAGATGTATTGAATGCACCACAGGGAATTATACTTTTGATTAATACTATCTTTTTTCTAGCCTTTTTTAACTTCCTGGGAATGTTTGGCTCTTATTGGATTGAATTATCCGCGAGAATTGACTTTTTACAGCGACGGGCAATCGAATTTGAAAAAAACAAATCAGAAATGTTATTACTAAATATTTTACCGAAAGAGATCGCACTAATATTAAAAAATAAACGTCAAACCATCGCGACAGAATTTACCAACACCAGTATTTTATTTGCCGATCTTGTCGGATTTACTCCCTTATCAGAAACCTTAACCCCTTGGCAATTAGTAGAATTATTAGATGAACTTTTTTGCAATTTTGATACATTAGTTGATAAATATGAGCTAGAGAAAATTAAAACCATAGGAGATTGTTACATGGTAGCATCGGGAGTTCCTACCCCCCGCGAGGATCACGCGGAAGCTTTAGCAATGATGGCTTTAGAAATGATGAATTATATTAATAATTCAACATTTTATGGTGAAAAAAGGTTAAATTTACGCATTGGAATTAACTCCGGCCACGTCGTTGCGGGAGTGATTGGACGCAAGAAATTTGTTTATGATTTATGGGGAGATACAGTGAATACAGCTAGTCGTATGGAGTCCCATAGTCCCATAGGAAAAATACAAATTACCCAAGAAACTTATGAGTTAATTAAAGATAAATTTGAATGTGAATATCATGGGAAAATAATGGTTAAAGGCAAAGGAAAAATGGATGTTTGGTATTTACAGAGAACGAAAACCCAGGAAAAATAATTGAAAAATCACTTACCCTAATTAGCCGGAAAGGATGACATCGACTCGGTATCGGAAAAAAATTGCGAAAGTATTATTGAAGAAACTGGGCTTTTCTGCCCAGGTGAAAAAGTGATGCGACACAGAGGTAAAATCCTCTCTCTTTACTTCTTTATCTCCTTTGTGTCTTTGTGGTTTATTTGATTTCCCCAACTTATGAAACCAACAAAAAACGAGTTTCTTTAACAATCTCCTCGTCAAATAATTATTCTTGATACCAAAAGTCGCCCGGAGTGAGATGTTGGCAAAGGGATGGGAAAAATCAGAGAAAATTTTATTATATCTGATTTTTCCAAGGATATCCCCCTGTGTTGTCTCCACCGATTATTACCTTGTTGTCACCTACCCTAAATTGGGGAAGCTATTGTTTGAAAAAAGGTGTTTTTTCGGGGAGACGATCGCGCTTTTTGTCTCAGAAGCAATTAAGAAAAAAATTAATGCCCTAAATCAGGGAAAACTTCTTTAACCGCGGGATGAACTAACTGATGATTTTGCACATTCAAACCCAATGCTAAAGCCGGATTATTTTCCAACGCCTTAACTCCCTTATTGGCTAATTGCAAAACATAGGGTAAGGTACTATTATTCAAAGCCTGTGTTGCCGTCCAAGGCACAGCCCCAGGCATATTGGGAACTCCATAATGTACCACACCTTCCTCAATATAAATAGGATTAGTATGAGAAGTAGGCCTTAAAGTTTCAATACATCCCCCCTGATCTACCGCGACATCAATAATCACAGCACCGGGGTGCATTTTTTTGACAAAATCACGCGATACTAAAATCGGAGCACGTTTGCCCGGTACTAATACCGCACCAATGACTAAATTGGCATCGGGAATAACCGCCTCAATTTGTGTGCTACTACTATAGAGTAATTCCACTCTGGAACCAAAAAGGGTTTCCAAATAAGCTAAACGCTCTACATTAAGGTCTAAAATTGTCACTTTAGCACCCATGCCGACAGCAATTTTCGCGGCTTCAGTGCCGACAATACCACCGCCTAAAATTACCACTTTTCCGGCTTGTACCCCCGGAACTCCTCCTAATAAAACGCCTCTTCCCCCTTGTTGACGTTCCAGAAATCTCGCGCCAAATTGTACTGATAAACGTCCAGCAATAATGCTCATGGGAATTAGTAATGGTAAACGTTTATCAGGAAGTTCTACCGTTTCATACGCGATCGCGGTAATTCCGCATTGGATTAAATGTTCAGTGAGGGTGCGATTAGCCGCCAAGTGCAAATAAGTAAAAAGCAATTGCCCTTTTTCCATGAGGGGATATTCCGCGCTCAGGGGCTCTTTTACTTTAATGACTAATTCGCGATGCCAAGCCTCTTCAGATGTTGGGACAATTTCAGCCCCCGCGTGTATATAATCATCATCAGTAAAACCCGAACCAACACCCGCGCCTGTTTCCACAAACACATGATGGCCTTTTTCGCGACATACCCGGACACTAGAGGGACTTAATCCCACGCGAAATTCCTGATCTTTAATTTCTTTGGGAACACCTATTTCCATTGATATACTCCTGAGTGTTGATTCATCCCATCGGATTGAATGGGATTGTGCTTTCTTTGTGATGGTGACAAGTAACTTTTGATGGGGGGGTGATGATGTGGAGATGGGGAGATAGGGAGATAGGGAGATAGTAGAAACCGGTTTTCTGAGTAGATCCTTGAGCGCCAAAGGAGAGATTTTTCCGAGAAACCCGGTTTCTTTGCCTAAGTCGTAAGATAAGTTATCCGTTAGATGGATGAAAAATCCCTTGTGGATTTGTTCTCTTCCCCTAGTCCCCTAGTTACCCCATTAGCCATTGCCCATTACCCAATCTCCTGTGACTAATCAGCAATGCCTAATAAACACTAGACATCTGACAAGATTCAAGTACAATCGAAACAAAAATTGTAAAAAAGTCGTAATACATTCTGGAGGACACACTTATTACACGCAATCTCAACTTACCCAACAACTCTGCCGCAACGGTAACTGATAACACTGTTCTGAAAATCTGGGGTGGAGCACCCTTACAAGGTGAAGTGAAAATCAGTGGCGCCAAAAATTCGACTTTAGTTGTGATGGCTGGTACCATCCTTTGTTCTGAAGATTGTCGATTGCAGAATGTTCCGAATCTGGTCGATATTGCTCGGATGGGTCAAATATTGTCCCATATCGGTGTGAAATTGGAACGCAAGGGCGATGTCTTAGAAATTAATGCTAGTCATATTGGAAACTCTCAGGCTCCTTATGAGTTAGTGAGTCAATTACGGGCGAGTTTCTTTATCATTGGTCCGATGTTGGCGCGCTTAGGTGTCGCGAAAGTGCCTTTACCGGGCGGTTGTGCCATTGGTGCTCGTCCTGTGGATCTCCATGTCCGGGGTTTACAAGCTCTGGGGGCAGAAGTCCATATTGATCATGGTATGGTTAATGCCTATGTTAAAGGTGGAAATGGTCGCTTAAAGGGCGCGAAAATTTATCTGGATTATCCCAGTGTGGGCGCGACGGAAACTTTGATGATGGCCGCGACTCTGGCAGATGGGGAAACCATTATTGAAAATGCAGCCCAAGAGCCGGAAGTGGTTGATTTGGCTAATTTCTGTCGGGCAATGGGGGCTCAAATTGAAGGCGCGGGTACTAATACCATTACTATTAATGGGGTTCCGAAACTTCACACGGTGGATTATTCTATTATTCCAGACCGGATTGAAGCGGGTACTTTTTTAGTCGCGGGCGCGATTACGCGATCGGAAATTATTTTGTCTCCGGTTATTCCTGAACACTTGACGGCTGTTATTGCTAAACTGCACAGTGTTGGGGTTGAAGTTGTTTCCGAAGGTCCCAAGAGATTACGCGTGATTCCGGGGGACATTCATAAGGGTACTGATATCGAGACTCTGCCTTATCCGGGCTTTCCCACGGATATGCAAGCCCAATTTATGGCACTGTTGACTCTTTGTGAAGGTGATAGTGTCATTACGGAAACGGTATTTGAAAATCGTTTGCGTCATGTCGCGGAGTTAAATCGTATGGGTGCTGATATTCGGATGAAGGGACATCATGCCATTATCCGAGGTGTGCCGATGTTATCGGGAGCTCCTGTTTTAGCTACGGATTTGCGCGCTTCGGCCGCGTTAGTCTTGGCGGGATTGGCCGCGGATGGGGTGACAACTATTCGTGATTTACAACATCTCGATCGCGGTTATGAAGGACTAGACGTGAAGTTATTAAAATTGGGCGCGAAACTGCAACGGTGTCTCGAAGGGGATAAGGTGGATTCAGACGCGATCGTCCCCACTCCTGTCCAGGTCGGTTAAACTATAATAAACGGTCAAAGGTGATTGGGAATTAGGAATTGGTAATATTGCACCTCACCAATAACCAATAACCAATCACCCATGACTCAAACTTAATCAAGAATGGGGATATGGTGTTAAATCCGTTAATTGGTTTAAAAGCTGATCAATTTCGTCATCCACTGGATTTAGAGGCGACGAATGCTCTCAAACAGTTACCGGGGATGGATTTTTGGGTTCGTCAGTTATTGGGACAATTGGGAGAACAGTTTTTTTTACTGGAAAATCTCGCGTCTAGTGTATTAGTGGGGGAGCAACAGTTACCCCATTTGTATCAATTATTATTAGATGCCTGTAAAGTCTTAGACTTGGAGCCGCCTCAACTTTATGTGCGTCAGCATCCTGTCCCTAATGCTTATACCTTCGCGATGCGAGGCCGTCAACCTTTTATTGTTCTCCATACGTCTCTGATTGAGTTACTGACTCCTGAAGAAATTAAGGCTGTTATTGGTCACGAATTGGGCCATTTAAAGTGTGAACATGGGGTTTATCTCACTTTGGCCAATTTAATTGTCTTAGCCGCGGGTCAATTTTCCCCCATTGGCGGTTTGATGGTTCAAAATTTACAACAGCAACTCTTGGAATGGTTACGCTGTGCCGAATTTACTTGCGATCGCGCTGCCCTACTTGCCACTCAGGACTCGAATGTTGTAATATCCGTTTTGATGAAATTAGCTGGGGGTTCTCCCTCTCTGGCTCCCCAACTGAATATTAAAGCATTCTTAGATCAAGCGAGAGCTTATGATGATATAAGTAATACTCAGCTAGGGGAACTGCTCAGACAAGCTCAAACGGCTCAGTTGAGTCATCCAGTTCCAGTCTTGCGCGCACGAGAAATTGATCGATGGGCAAGTGGAAAAATTTATCAGACACTTGTGCAAAAAGAAACTATCGTGTATAATGATAAAATTGAATCCAAGGGCGGGTGGCGAAACTGGTAGACGCACCACACTCAAAATGTGGCTCCCTTACGGGAATGAGAGTTCGATTCTCTCCCCGCCCATAATTTAGATAGTAAGCTGATGCGGTAAAAAAACACTCAATCCCGTCTAGTTTACTTATTTAGACTTTTTTTCATGAACCACAGAGGACACAAAGGACACAAAGAAAGAGCTAGAATGGCTCTCGAAACTGATCTGGGGATGGTTGTCAAAACTTGAGCGTCGGTGATGATAAACTCTTTATCTATCTGTGTTTATCTGCCTTTAGGAGTGGTAAAAAAGATATTCTCTCACGCGATCGGCTGTCTAAATTAGTGGTGAATTAGACTTTTTTTAATGAAC
>JBBITB010000124.1:0-15448 GCA_037440985.1 Microcoleaceae cyanobacterium bin_387 | reverse complement strand
TTAAGTATCGAGATAAATTAATAGAAATACTCTAGTTTCGCAAGAGGTCTATTATTCTCAAAAAGCCTTTCCACCTCAGAAACCAGGTTTCTTGCCACAGTGAGTTGTCAAGTATTCGACTCGCCCAATCCTATAATAAGCATATTTGATGCCAGAATACCTGAAATTATCTGTGATGCAGTGCATCCCCAATTTCTCAGATAAAATCTTCCGAGATACAACATTTTCTGGCATGGAAAAGGCAACAATTTGCTCAAATTCTAGTCCCTTAAAACCATAGTCTAAACTGGCTTTCGCTGCTTCCCAACCAAGACCTTGACCCCAATAAGATTTATCCAAAACGTAGCCAAACTGAGCCTCTTTGCATCGATCGCTAAGATAAAGTCCAGTGCGACCAATCAATTTTGCAGAGGCTTTGTGAATGATGGCAAAATTGCCGAATTTGTGCTGTTGCCAATGATTGATAAAACTGATTAATTCGGAAATGGTTTCTAATTCGGTTCTCGCTCCTTTGCCGATAAAACGCATAACTTCTGCATCGCCATAAACTCGATGTAGGGCGGGAAAATCTTGGGCGGTAAAAGGTCTAAGAAATAGCCGTTTTGTTTCCCAAGTATTAGGCTGATATTGATGCTGAGGGAAGGAGGTAGTTCCTGTCAATTCCTGAGCGATAAGGTTAGTTTCCATAAGTATCTGCGCCTGGTTAATTAACCTTTAATCGGGAAGATTTGGAAGGATTATGCACTTGGGAAAGCTTGGGTAAAATTAATTGTTAATATTGATAGGGGAATTGATCTCTTGTATGGGCGGGGCTGGTTCATCAATAACTGTTGCTAGGTGCAGACAGGTTAAATAAACAAGCCCCACAAAAGAGCAAATTATTGACAATTGCACTCGGCAAATTGGTATTAACGGGCGGTTTTTATTCCTTACCAACTTGGCACACCTGAAGGTTTTTCCGTGCGTCTGGATGGGTGACAAAGTAATCTTTCAGCCAGTCGCAACCTTGTGCAAGTAATTGATCTAAGTTTCTCACAGGCTGCAGCAAAACTTTACCGTTACGACCACTTATTGCTACTTGCTTTCCATCTGGGCTAAAACTTATACTTGTGGCTACACCTTGATTATTCCTAAATTCTGCTACTTGTTGTCCTGAGAAAGTCCATAGCTTTGCCATTCCGTCACCACCTACCGTAGCAATTAGCTTACCATCGGGGCTGAAATCGAAAATCTTTTCACTTTCGGAAATCTTAAAGCCAACTAATTGTTTTCCAGATAAATCCCACAGTTTGACAGTACCTTCTTTTCCAAAGGTAGCTAACAGGTTGCCATTTGAGGTAAAACTAACCTTGTTAATATTCTCCTGATGTTTAAATGTAGCTACTAACTGTCCGTCGAGATTCCATAATTTTGCAGTATTATCGTCTCCGGCTGTAGCAAATAGTTTGCCATCGGGACTGAAGCTAATACTTGTGACACTTTGTTGATGAGCTTTGAATGATCTCAACTCCTTTCCTGTGAGATTCAAGAGTTTTACAGTGCCATCTTCTCCTCCTGTAGCAAGTAGTTTGCTATCGGGAGTAAAACTGATACTGCGAACGCGATCTTTTTCAGATTTAGACTCAAATTTAGCTAACTGCTGTCCTTTGAGATTCCAAAGCTTTACGGTTTTATCATCTAACGTAGCAACCAATTTGCCATCTGGACTGAAAATCATACTATATATTGAACTGAAATATTCTTTATCTTCTTTAAATTTAGCTAACTGCTGACCATGAAGATCCCACAAGCTTGCACCGTCGTAGGTAATAATAGCTAAGTGCTTGCCATCGGGCATAAATTTGATGACTTGGGTAGAACTCAAGAGATCGAACCTAGCATCTAACATATTCCAGTATCTATTTAACTCATCTGCTTTTAAAGTAAGTTGACCATTCCGTTTAGCTTCAGCTAACAACTGATTTTTAGCCTCAGCTAACACTTTATCTTTAATATTAAACTCAGGAAATTTCTGTCCTGTCAGATTCCACAAACTCACGGTATTATCACTTCCTAACGTAGCAAATTGTTTACCATCTGGGCTAAAAATTACACTGCCATTAGCATTTTTATTCTGAAATTCATTTAAATGCTCCCCCTTGATATTCCATAAATTTATAGTTCCATTATTATACCCAGTCGTAGCAAGCAGATTACTATTTGGACTAAAACTTACAGTCCCAATAGACCAAAAATCACGTTTTAATTCAGTTAATTGTTGTCCCTGGAGGTTCCATAGTTTGGCACTTCCATCAAGTCCAGCACTAGCAAGTATTTTACTATCAGGACTAAAACTTACACTCTTGACTCTCCATTTATGAGCATGAATTTTTAGTAATTTCTGTTTATCTATATCCCAAATTTTTATGTCTCCACTATCATCTTCTCCTATGGCAAGCCGTTTGCTATCGGGACTAAAATTTATTACATCGTAAGCATTTGCTTCCAATCGAGTTAATCTTTTTCCATTTAGATCCCAAATGGCTACGATACCACTGCCATTACTACTGGCTGTGGCAATTAACTTGTTATCAGGGCTAAATTTAACTGCGTTCAGATCCGGCCAGTCATTACCCATCTTAAATTCTAGTAGCTTTTTACCATTAAGATTCCAAACCATGACAGTTCTGTAACTGCTACCTGTCACCAGTAGCTTACCATCGGGACTAAAACTCACACTACTAAAGCCTTGACCATCACTTTTAAATGTAGCTAATTGTTGCCCTTCTAAATTTGATAGTTTTCCAATACCCTTTTCATCTTGAGTAAAAATCAATAGTTTACCATCAGGACTAAAGCTAATGTCAGTCAGATAAGATTTAGATTTAATTGCCACCTGATTTTTTTCCCGAATATTATCGAGAATCTTCTGTAAAGCCAGCATGGGGCTAACTGTTGGATATTCTTCCAAAGGACGACCATCTTTAACTAAAGCTTTCAACTCTTCTCCACTCCCCATAGCTGACAGTAAAGCCTCTATCTGTTCCGATTCAAATTGTCGTAAAGCACTAACTCCCTGTCTCTCTAATTTAGTAACTACCTGTGCTTCTCGTTGCCTATTTAAAGCATTTCCAGCCATCACCCCAGCAATAACAGCGCCCACCAAAGAAACTGCCAAAATCACAGAACCAATCCCAATCCGCCGCCGGGCCTTTTGATAAGCTTTATCTAATATCTGCTGCGCCTTTTCACTTGCCTCTTTTTCCGCCTGTTCCCTATCCCTTAACTCCGAACTCAACCGAATAAACTCTCGTTCATCCCGACTCAATTCTCCCCCGCGTTCCTGCAACCAACCTTCCGCCTCCGCTAAAGGAACCCGTTGCAACAGGGCCCCATCAACGCGCTGATTTTCCTGCCATTGTCGCAAACTCACCCGCAACCGTTCTTGCCAAGTGCGAAAACGGCGATTAGCGTGAATCCACTCTTGCAGTCGTCCCCATCCGCCAATCAGCGCCTCATGGACGATTTCCACCGTTTCTGAACCCGTCGCCTCCTTCCCACTACTCACCACGAGTCTTTCCGATGCCAACCGCGTCACCAAATCCCAATTTTCTTCCCCCACCTCGGCGCGACTTGCCACCCGCCGCGTGTCCCAGGTTCCTTCCCCCGGATGTACCAACTGGATGAAAATTCGCCGCATCCGTTCCTGTTCCTCTGGATACTGGCGAAACACCGCCTCCGCATGGTTCGCCAGCGCTTTTTCCACGCCACCGATGTCATCGTAAGCAGCGTGAGTCAGCGTCGCCTCACTCATTTTCGACCATAGCTGAGTCAGGGCAAACTCCAATAAGGGCAGATTGCCCGGTTGTTTTTCCACTGCATCTAAAAGGCGTTTTGTCAAGCCATCTTCGATCGCGACTCCCAGTTTTTCTGCCGGAAGCGCGATCGCGTCTTCCAACTCTTGGCGCTTCATCGGGCAAAGTTTCAAATCCTGATGCAGCAAGGCATCGGCAAAAGGACGGTAAGAAAGCGCCTGTCCCAAAAAATCCGCCCGCAGTGTCAAAACTAGCTTAAAATTCGCGATGGGTAGTAGTAATTCCAAGAGGCGATCGAGAAAACACAGACGTTCCTCCTCATCCTGACAAACGGTGTACAATTCCTCAAATTGATCTACTACCAGCAACAAATTAAAATTAGGGATATCCCACAAAATACCATCAATTTCATCCCGCAAAGCACCGTTTTTATCCCGTAAATATGTCGCCAATTCTTTAATTCTCTGCCGTCGCTCGGTTAAGTTAAAATCAGATTCTCGCAGTGATAAAATCGCAGTAGCCAAGGCAGAAAAAGGGCGATTACTGGGACGTAAATATACAACTTGCCAATTTCCTTCTCGCCGCAACTGAGGAATTAAACCCGCAAATACCACCGAAGATTTACCAATTCCCGAAGGCCCAACCACCGCGACTAGAGATTGATTAGTCACAGATTCCACTAACTTTTCTGTAAAATCAAACCGCCCAAAGAAAAACGGCGCATCCTCTTCTCGAAACGCGAACAAACCGCGATAGGGACAGAGATTTGTTGGTCTTCTCCCCAAATTTTCCCAAAGCGGCGGAACCGCAACAGAATTTTGACAAATTACAGGCAATAAACTCGCACAGGGAAAGTTATTTTCTAAACCTTGCAGTCGTTCCCTTGCTTTTCGCACTGCTTGATAAAAAGAACCGGAACGAGAGGCAAAATTAGTCAGAAAATACTTTAAAAATTCCTGGGCAACTAAATCTGGTACTGGTTCCCGCATAACAATCACTTGGGGAATCTGTAAATCTTCCAGTTGCCACGCCAAACCCAACCCATCGCAAGAGTTAAAAATAGCCAATTGTAATCCCCCTTTAATCGCTTTTTTAAGACCATATTTTAACTCGTTAATCGTTAAGCTTTCCGTTTTACTGAGATAAATTACACCCGTTTCTCCTTCTGTTTGACTATGACCTGCAAAAAAGAGGATATCCCAATACTTTTCCCACAAATGATCGTTAATTTCCTTGCGTCCAGGTTCTACTAAAAAAGTAATCTCTACATCGGGTAATTGTTCTAATAACTCCCGGTCTTTCTGGGTATTAATTCCGGTACTATCTCCCAAAATAGCCAGGATTCTGATTTGATCTTTTAAAGTTGGTGTCTTAGCTTGCGGTTGAATTTCCAAATCCGGTGTACTAATCGCAATTTCCAGATGAGAATAACCTGCAAATAAATCCCACAAATGCCAGGGAAGGCGTTGCAACTCCCGAACAGAACTACGAATTATTACCCGCACTTCGTCATTTAGCGATACATTTTGGAGTAATTTTTCCCGTAACGATTGCAAAGTTGATGAAGCTAACCAGTCATTAATATTACTACTCAATATTTGGAAAGATTCACTGATAGAAACATTAGTTACTTGTCCAGCTATGGGTTTTATTCTTCCTATACTGAGACTACGATAAGCTAACTGCCACTGACTGTAAGTTTCAGGAATTTGGGGAGTTGGTGGCAATTTGCCAGAAACTTCGATACTGGGAGATTTTCCCTCTTCCCCAATTCGCAACGTCACCGGGAAACCATCACCGAAGTTACCCTCCGCCACTGTAAGAATGACTAATTTACTCATATTTATTAACCTTGTCTTGTCTTGTGAACTTCATCAACATTGTTATATCGTGGCGGTTATGCCAATTTATGCAGTAAATGAGAAAATAATTTTATGGAAAGAATAAACTACAGAAAATTAGTCCAAATAATTTTGACTCGACACTCAGGGAATGACTTAGATACTGAGACAGAAGTACAATTACTTTTTGACACCGAACGGGATCATTATCAAGTCGTTTATTTGGGATCGGACGCGCCAAAAATGGTTTACGGCTGTGTAATTTTTGTTGACATAAAAGATGGAAAAAAAAGGATTCATAAGAAGAGAAATAGGAATAGCTAATGAATTAGTAGCCGCAGAAGTACCCCAAGAAGATATTTTTTAGCGTTTTTATCCCCGTCTGTGCCTCAATTTACTGAGTTTGCCGTGAGGTAAAAACGTGCAGGATTGATTATCCAATGCGGAATGCGAAGAATTATGAAACAGCTATCTTATCCATTAGCCTCACCTACAACTTTTGAGTTTAATTTAGATGACAAATTTTTCGGTAATTCTGACATCACCCAGCGCTACTTTAACACTTAAAGATATCCCCTGGCACTCCCCGAAACTCTAGTTGAATCTAATTATCAGCGTGGCCCGATCGCGCTCCTCAAAACCTACCAATATCATCCAACACAATCAGCTACCCAATACTAATGTTTGTTACTGAGGGACTGCATAGCTCAAACAAGCTAAAATATCCTCTTGAGTCAGATAAGGAAAATCCTCAAGAATTTTTTGGTAAGTCATTCCTGATGCCAGATAAGACAACACATCGTAAACGGTAATCCGCATTCCACGAATGCAAGGTTTACCACTTCGCATACCTGGCTCGATCGCGATCCGTTCCTGATAGTTCATAGTAAACCTTCCCCAACATTCAAATAACAAAAGTTTCCACAATACTAGCATCTCCTAAAGCCACTTTAACACTAAAGCGCTCCCCAGGCTCTCCTCGAAACTCTAATTGTATCCAATTGTCAGCTTGGCGAGATTTTGCTTCCAAAAACACCTCTCCCGTATCATCCAAAACAATCAATTCCACCTCTGGCGGTAAATAAGTTTTACCCCCACCCGGATGCACCTGTAACAAAATGTTGCGTTTATTCTCTGATGCGTTAGTAAAATGCAGTATTAACGCCACCGGATGATTTACTAATTGGATACCCAAATCAATTACTCGTCCGCGACTGATTTCAGGAGTGCGATTTTTATTATCTCGTGATCGCGCTTCACTTCTAACCAAGGAAAGATTGACGTTACACGCGGTTACTAATTCATCCAATGATAACCACAATTGATGAAAAATATTCTCACTCAAATTTCCCAATTTGTGCAGTGCCGATTCTTTCCCCGTGCGCCGACAATACAATTTTTGTCTCAAATTATCCTCCGCTAAAAACGCCCCCCACTGTGCAAAAGGAAGTTTCAATCGTGGAGAATAAAGAGAAGGTTTACCTACTTCGGCGAATAGCCTTTCTATTTGGTTATGAGATAAGGTTGGTAAGGGTTCAATCAATGCCTTTTCACCTTGACAAAGTTTCAGAGAAACCCACAAACTATTCAGGTTTTCAAACAAGTCTTCTCCGTCTAAAGAATAAGTTCGATCGCGTGGATCATACCTCCCCTCTGTTTTCAGTTTTCGATGAGTGGTAAATCCCCAAACCCGCAACCATCCCCCTTCTAAATTAATCTGCACAGCTAAATAATAATCCCCCGCTAATTCAGGAATATCCACCCATTCTTGTTCAATCGAAAATTCATCGAGATCAATCGTTTCACTAGGAATAATAATCAAACGATGGCCGAGAAATTCTATCCGGGTTCCATTGATAAATTCCAAAAGACTTTTCTCGTAGTCTTTTGATTCAATTTTCGGGAATTGTTCGACATTAGCAATGTCAGAAAACAGGGGTAATAAATAATTGATGCAAAGCAAGTTTAAAAAAGCCCGGTAAACCGCCGCATCATGGGAAAAATCTTCTGTGCTTGGTAAAGTATTTTTCAGATTTTCTGAGGTTAATTCCACCCATAATTGCTCAGGGGAAGCGAGTCTTAATTGTTCTAAAGTGAATGACATGGTTTTATCTCCGTTCTTGTTCTAAAATAGCATAGTCAGCTTGATGCAGAAAAGTGTCAACTAATAAACGTGAAGGTTCCGCGATCGCGTCTAAATTTCCTTCGGTTAAGCCCAAAGTTTCTTTCACCCAATATTGTAATTGTTGAGATAACTTAGCTTTGGTTGCTTGTAATTTATCTTGCAATTCAATTTCGTTACAGTGAAAAGCACCCGCGATCGTGGAACCGTTTTTTTCGCAACCTTGATTTAATTGACTAACTTTATTACTCAACTCAGATGGCTTGAGCTCCAATTCTGAGGCTTTATCCCAAAGCTTTTCGGGTAAATTACCAAAATAATCAGACAATAATTTCCGATCGGTTTTTAAGTCAGGATGACACTTTAAACTTCTCCGCAAGACACAGAAGAAAACCCGATTTCTGCAATAGTCTTTTAACAAAGTTTCTAACTTTTCCGACAGAGCATGATTATTTTCAACCGTTAACGGTAAACCCCATTCCTGCTGACACCATTGGGCCAGACTTTCTAATATCGAGGTTTTGTGCTTTTCTAAATGACGAGAAATTGTTGATTGATTCACTCCCAATAACTTACCGATTTGAGTTTCATTTAATCCGGGGAAACTGTAATATAAAATTACGAGTTTAAGCGGGTCGATTGAGTTTTTACGGTTATTTTTAGGAAGAGTCGCGATCGTCGCTCCTAAAAAGTCAATCAATTGTTGATCGCGTGCCTCTAGTGCCTCTTTTTCTTCACCTTCTAACTGCTGAAATTCACACTGTTCAACCATCTCTAATTGTTGCTTTTCCTGCACAGCCTCATCCACACCATCCAAGGAGATGATTTGGATGAGATTGCGTTCTCGCAACACCTGAACACAGGTTTTTAACAGATTTTTCACTTCAGGAATATCACCCGTTAAATTTTGTTCAGAAAAATATTGACAAATTGCCATCCATTGTGCTTCCGTCGGTTCAGGTAACTTACGATTTTGAGGAACCGTGATTTGACCATAAACCGCACGAAATCCTTGCCAAGCACCTAAGCAACGTTGAATTTTGCCCTCAGAAATACCCGTTTTTTCTAAGGCGGTTCTTAGAGCTGTTTTACTGGAATTTTTCAATAAACCCCAATCCGATAATCTCGCAGTTTCCTGATGTTTAAACAACTGAGATAAAAGCACTGATCGCAGTTTTAAAGATGCGTAATTCGTGATGTTACCTTTGTTAGATTTGTACTCTAAGCACAACCAGACAATATATGGAACCTCCCGTTTCAATCCCTGTTGAGCAGGAATAATTTTAGGTTCAAACAACTGCTTTCTCGCGAGTTGTAAATAGTCAGATAAACTGTACCCATTTATGTTAAAATCAGAGTCCAGTTGACGCGCAGTCGATAAACAAGCGGGTTCCAAATAAGCACATAAATGCTGTAAAGCTAAGGGATCGGAATCCTGTTGCACTTCTTCACAGAAATATGGCAGCAAAGCCGATTCATTATTCAGATCAGGACGTTGCTGGAGTAACCGAGCTAAATTGCGTTCTAATTTTCTATCCCTGATCCGAGTAGAGCCACGATAATCCTGAAAAAAAGTGTAAAATTTGGAGGTGTCCATCTGGGGGTAACTCCCAACTTAACAGTTGATAATGGTTTATCGTCAGAGGTGCAACGATTTATGCAAAACTTAAAAAGTCCCCCTTTCTTTAGGAGCTTCAATCGCTTTTTCGAGTAAGTTCAAAGAGCCATCAGGGAGGATTTCCTGTAAAGTCAGAAGTAAGCGCTCACCGAGTTCTTTCTCCCCAGGATCATAACCTGTTGCTAATACTATTTTCAGGCGTGGCATGGCATATTTATCTACAATATGAATTAAACCACTTAAAGCGCGATTAAATTGCTGTTCCGTGAGGGGGGAATCTTCGAGAGGAAAACCAATCGAGGCGCGAATTTCCCCATTGATCGGATTATATTCCCACCTCAGCATTTTGGTTGACCAAGAAATTGCCAACAGGGTTTGAAAGAGTACGCCTTGATAAAGGTGGTTTTGGACGTGGAGTAACTGAGGTGCTGCTAATTCTAGGTATTCGCCCTCTTCTGTGAGAGCGATCGCGATCGCGAAGGGATCAACCTTATCAGCATTAACTCCAGTGATGATGCGGGAGTTTTCCGGTTGAAAGTCGTATTTCCAGTCGCGATTGTCGAGATATCCTGCAATTTGATTTAGTGTTGTCGCCATGAAAACCTCGCGTGTTGTTGTTCGCTATAGGTTTATCGTGGCGGGTGGGGGAGTTTATGCAAAGAGACGAATGCCATTCGCCCCTACTGAAGAAATTCAACCCGCGCAGGCGGGTTTCGTCTGTGTAGACGCGGTTTTAACCGCCCGGTCAAATTAATTCGGCTTAATTTTGGGTGAGCCAAAAAGCGATGATAATAACGGAGAGGGAGGGATTCGAACCCTCGGTACGGAGTTACCTGCCGTACAACAGATTAGCAATCTGCCGCTTTCGACCGCTCAGCCACCTCTCCACGGTCACAGTTCCATAATATAACACAGCCTTTTATGATTTAGCAAGGCCTTGGGAAAAAAATTTTTCCTTCAGGAAAATGCCTTAGCCCAGAAGCTTAGATAGGGGGAGCCGTATTCACGTTAGCTTGAAGTTGGGAGGCAAAGCCGCGACTAATGAGGTGTTGCTGCCAACTAAAACCAGGAGAGAGGAAAAACTCTTTCGCTGCCTGGTATCCCAGACGATAGAGGCAGTTTTTTTTCTGCGCCGACAGATTAAACTCCGTTGTCGTCACATTAGCTACTGAGACATCAATATTGATAATACGACCTTTATCCATCTCCCGTCCATGATAACGATCGCGGGCGTTGAGCATCGTATTAAAAGTAGCAGATAAGAGGGATAAAGGTTCCTCAATCTTAATATTCTTCTCCAGGTTGCGATCAATAAAGCGGAAACCAAAGGTAAACCAACGGGGTAGTGGTGAGTTATAACCCGGTTGTTTATCATAAATCCACAAAGGAAAGTTACTGAGAATACCACCATCAACAATCATACTTTTGCCCAGTCTTCCGGGGGTAAAAAATAAAGGAATGCTCATGGATAATCGCACAGCTTCCGCAATACTAAAATCCTGGGAACTCTTTAATTTTAGTTGTTGGACAAAAGTCGGATCTTTAGAAGTGTTGATTTTATTTAAGTCATCAGGTAATACCAACATTTCGGCACGGGTAATATCAGAAACCACAACTTTTAATTCTCGCCCATCACCTCTTTTTTCAATATCTCCAAAGGTTTTCACATTAGCTTTTAGGAGAGTTTCTGCTAACCAATCACGAAAAGGATCTGAAGAATATTCTCCAATTTGACGTGCCGCGGCCAAAGACATCATCAATTGCAGGGGAAATTGTAAATCATCAGAGGGGTCCCCATTGAGAATCAGAGGACTATTTTTTTTAGTTAAAAAACGCATATAGTCAAGTTTTCCGACAGCCTCTTCGAGTTGATCCATCGAAAAGTTTGCCGCGAGTAAAGACGCGGTAATCGCACCCGCGGAGGTTCCGGCGACTTTGCGCCAACGGATGCCAATATCATGACAACACCGTAGAGCCCCTAAAAACGCGATCCCTCGCACGCCGCCCCCTTCAAAAACGGCATCTGCATACCTGTTTCCCTCCGTATCGGCTGGAGGCATTTTTTTGTGGATGGCTTTAATTTGAGAGTCTGTGAGTCTTAACCCATTTTCTTGGAGAATTTTTTGGGGTGAGAAAGTTTCCAACATAAAACTACGCCATTGTAGATGATTGATTTTCGATTATGGGATTGTCGACGATCGCGGCGGTGGGGATATGATGATCAAGGGTTTCTTTGATAAGTTGCTGGATTTGCGATCGCGCTTGCTCATAAGCAAGAGCAGCACACCAAGGTCTTAAGGAAATAATTGTACCATCTTTAGAGAGACTGATAACTAAACAAGTAGGACAAGGATCATCCAAGACAAGGGGATGGCATTTTACCACATCTAATAATTGACTAATCGTCGTACCAATAGCGCGATCGCCAATATTCACCTCAATATCGACTCGTCGAGTACCCAACGTAGTCATATTTTTCACCGTGCCATTAAATAATTGACTATTAGGAATCGTAATTCTGACATGATCTGCCGTATGGAGAGTAGTGCTAAAAATCCCAATAGCATCAACAACTCCAGTAACACCACTAGCTCCAGGGATACCACTTGTCTCAATCAGATCACCAACCTCAAAGGGGCGTAAACTGATTAACATTACACCCGCGGCAAAATGGGATAAAGTATTTTGCCATGCCAAACCAATAGCTAAACCCGCCGCACCAATCACAGCAACAATACTGGTAGCTTGAATCCCAATAGCATTAAGCGCGGCAATAATACCAACTAAAAGGGTAAAGACTTCGACAGCTTGTACAATAAATTTCCCTAAAGTCGGTTCAATTCCTCTCAGAGTTTTGCGGGTAATACCACCGACAAATCCAATGGCAAGACGGGTGAGTAAGATAATACCCAAAGCCCAAAGAATTTGGGGGACAATATGAAAAGCTAATTGCACTAATTCATTCCCAAATTTAGAATTTTGCATGATTTTAGGTGGTAGGTGTTATACCCTTTCACTTGAAGGTGGATACAAATATCGAGATAATCACCAGAAGTCTTAGGATGCCATGCAGAGGACAACATCCATTGGGGAGCATTTCAAATTTGCAAAAAGAAACTGTAGTGGGAGCGTCTCGCTCCCTAGGGATCTAATAGGGAGCGAGACGCTCCCACTGCCAATTTACAAAAATGAAATGCTCCCATCCATTGCCTGTCCTCCACCACAAAAAGAATCAGAATTAGATAAGCTATCTTGGCAATAGCTATAATAGTATTTTGGGAGAGGTTGAGATTTTTTTACCGCGATAAACGCAGATAAACACAGATATTTTTACCGGATGATCAGGGATATATTTTTTATCTAATATTACCACTATTACGTCCTAAGAATAACTGCTTTTTTTGCTAGATATCGGTTGATTAGTTTGCTAGTGCGTGCCTCCTTTTGTGCAAGTGATCGCGTCTTATGCTATTTTCCCCTAAAATTCCGAAAATCTCAAGATTTTTTTTAATTATATAACCACAAAGGCACAAAGGACACAGAGGAAAGAAAAGAGAGAAAAATGGGAAAAGGGAAACCAGAGCCGAATTGCGCTTTTTCTCTTCATCCTTTAACCTCAAAGTAATCGAACATTCCCCCTTGAATTGTCCTAGGTTCCCCCTGTGGTATTATCTTGATAAATCCCCCCTAATCTCTGGAGGTTAGGGAAGTTCATCCTTGAATCAAACTTCGCACCGTGACACGAGGTAAACGATGTTTAAACCCGCAAAGAATTTCCCAAGAGATTGTGCCTAAATTCTGAGCCCAATCTTCGGCAGAAATAGACTTTTCTGCCTGTTTTCCTAATAAAGTGACAACTTCCCCTACTTCTACATCGGGAATATCTGTAACATCTATCATTATTTGATCCATCGTGATCGCGCCGATTTGGGGGACAAAATTACCGCGTAATAATACCTTCATTTGATTAGAAAGATTACGCGGGATTCCATCGGCATAACCAATACCAATTACCGCGATCTGAGTTTCTTTTTGAGCGACAAATTTATGTCCATAACTTACCCCCGTGCCGGGGGCAATCGTTTTTACTTGTGTTACTCTTGCTTTTACTTGCAGGACGGGTTTTAAATCAACTTTTGAAGATAAATGAGGCGCAGGATAAAGACCATAATTAGCTAATCCTACCCGTACCATGTTATAATGTAAACTCCGATCGCGCAATGTCGCGGCAGAATTAGCTAAATGTAAACGAGGTAATTGTATCCCCGTAGATTGAAGAGACGCGATCGCGTCATCAAAACATTTTTGTTGTTGTCGCATCACCCTTTCATTCGGACTATCCGCCGTCGCCAAATGAGAGTAAATACTTGCTATTTCCAAATTAGGTAGACTATGAACTAATTGAACGAATTGCGCGGCATCTTGCCAAGGAATACCTAAACGAGACATACCCGTATCAATTTTAATGTGAACAGGTAATTTCTGATTTTTCTGATGTAAAACTTCGGAGAAGACTAAAGCTTGTTTCGCAGTACAAAGTGTTGGTTGTAATTGCCAATACGCGATCGCGTCCACTTGTTGGGGTGTATGAGTTGCCCCTAAAACCAAAATCGGCGCGGTAATACCACTTTGACGTAATTCAATCCCCTCTGGAATCGTCGCCACACCTAACCAAGTCGCCCCCGCGTCTAACGCGACTTGGGCAACAGTAGAAGCTCCATGCCCATAAGCATCAGCTTTAACCACAGCCATCAAATCCGTTTCAGGCGATAAAATACCTTTAATCTCACGAACATTATGGGCTAAAGCCATTAAATCAATTTCCACCCAAGCACGTTGACATAAACCGCCATAAGCATCACATTGCATCCTTTGGCTAGTTTCTTGTGTCAAGGCTTGCACCATAGACTTGTCCGAACTTAACACAATTTAACACTCCTACACTCACACTATATCTAACGACTATATCCGACGAATTAGGGATTGGGGACTAGGAATTGGCGACTGGGAATTGGGGATGCCAGGGAGATGGGGGGTATTGGACACAATAACAGATAACTCATCCGTTATAGCAGTCGAAGCAGATATTAGGACATTCTTAATTGCACAAACCCTTGATTTTATTGCTTTTTCCTTCTTCCTTCCTCCTTCTTCCTTCTTCCTTCTTCCTTCTTCCTTATGCTACACATCTGTTAAAAATCCCTTACTAATTTTTTCTCTTACCGATTCCCCATTACCGATTCCCCATTACCGATTCCCCATTACCCATTACCGATTCCCCATTCCCCATTACCCATTCCCCATTACCCATTGAGAAACCTGTGTTAATATCACGGAAAAGATTATTTTTAACCATCCACAATGGGCAATGTACTGGTGCTAAACGCCTCCTACGAACCCCTCAACATCACCAATTGGCGGAGAGCGGTTGTGTTGTTGCTAAAAGGAAAAGCGGAACAAGTTGAAGATAATGGTAAATACATTTACGCGGGTTTACCATTACCAACTGTTATCCGTTTACGTCACTATGTTCGAGTTCCCTATAAGGAAATTCCCTTAAGTCGCCGCAATATTCTGCACCGAGACGGCCATTCTTGTCAATACTGCGGTTATATAGGCGATGATTTAACTCTCGATCATGTCATTCCGCGATCGCGAGGGGGAGGAGATACCTGGGAAAATTTAGTCACAGCCTGTGTGACTTGTAACGTGAAAAAAGGAAGTCGCACACCAAAGGAAGCCGCAATGATATTACGATATCCACCGCGGAAACCTCACAGTAGTCTCTACTTTGAAGTGAGTAAACACGTTAAAAGTGGACTCCATCAAGAATGGCAAAAATATATCATTGGTTTATAAAATCCCTGTGAGCATTCGCCCAGGGATTTTTTTGTACCTTTTTATCTTTGTTTATGCTAACCCAGAAACCCGGTTTCTTAAGCTAATTTCATCATTTTTGTTTGATGGCAGGAACTTGAAACCGGATTTCTTTACCTAATTAACCCTGAAATTACTCTCTCTTGTCTTTTCTCTGTGCCCTCTGTGCCTTTGTGGTTATAAAAAAAATCCCCTG
>JBBITB010000123.1:0-15556 GCA_037440985.1 Microcoleaceae cyanobacterium bin_387 | reverse complement strand
CTTCATCCTTCATCCTTCATCCTTCATCCTTCATCCTTCATCCTTCATCCTTCATTCCTTGAAAATTAGAAACGCTCACCGACGGCGAAATTAATTTGGTTTCCGCCCTGAGTATTAAAACCCCAGTCAATTCTTAGAGGGCCCACAGGGGATTGAACACGGAGACCAATACCATAACCCAGTCCACTGCCCGGTTTGCCCCGAATACCCGCGGGATCACCAGGAACCGTTTTACCAGAACCCAAATCCGTAGCCGCGTCCAGAAATAAAACCCCACCCAAAAAGGAAACGAGAGGGAAACGATACTCAATAGTCCCCTGTAGATAACTACGGCCAGAACCAACCTCACCGTCCCCATAACCCCGCACCGAGTTCGCACCCCCTAAAGGAAATGCTTCATAAGGAGGAAGATTACCCATAACCGTACCCCCTTGAATATTAAAAGCAACCGTTTGGGGTCCGGGAGAAAACTTAGTGAAAGTCACCGGAATGTAATAACTGTATCCGGCGCGCCAACGGTTCATCAAAATGCCATTAGAACTGGTAGGGATAGACTGTTCCATGCCAAAACGGAACACAGAACCCTTTGTCGGTCGTTGTGGATCATTACGATTATCGAAGGAAATGCCACCTTGAATGAAAATTAAATCATCCATCCCTGAACGGTTCCAAGCTAATAAATTCCCATATTGATCTCTGGGTGTTACCCGACCATTAGAATCAGATATGAAGACATTTTGATATTGCAAGCCTATGGAAGCTGTCCAGAGAGCATCCTCAAAGGGATTAGAGACTAAAGGACGAGTAAAGATCCAACTTCCCCCAGTACGCACAACACGAGGCTGATCGCCATTGGGTAAGTAAACTTGGGGGTTTCCACCATCAAAAATTACACTAATAAAACGCCGTCTAAACACATTAATTGAATAAGACGTGCGATAGGGATCTCCAGCAATCCAGGGGTCTGTAAAATTAAGATCGAATAAGAATCCGCGTTCTGCGACTTGTAATTCCCCCCCAAATTTGAGGTTACGTCCTTGAAGATTTTGCTCTTGATAACTCAAGGTTCCAAACAAACCGGACGCAGTACCATAACCAGCACCCAAGGCTAAAGATCCCGTATTTTTCTCAATGATATTGACAATAACTTTTGCTTTAAGAGGATCTGGACTTCCGGGTTCTAATCCCAAACGGACATCTTCAAAAATTCCTAAATTAAATAGTCGCTTGACATCTTTTTGCGCGATATTACGGTTAAATACATCCCCAGGTTTAAGTTGCACTTCTCGCGTAACAATGTAGCTACGGGTACGGCCTTTGATGGTTTGTCCCTTAGAATCTGTTGACTCTCCTTCTTTATTAAGGAAGCGGACACTAATGGATTCAACTTCCCCTTCCGCGACAACTAAAGTAACAATTCCTTCATCACGAACTTGGGGAGTCCCGACGAATTGAGCTAAAACATAACCATTATCTTGATACCATTTGTTAACTTTTTTAATCCCCTCTTCAAAGCGACGCAAATTGAGGGTTTTCCCATATTGATCAGCAAACGCGTCTTCGGCTACTTTTTTCGGTAATACTTTTTGGCCTTCAATAATTACCTTGTCTAAGACGGGGTTTGATTGGACTTCAAATGTCACCCGTACCCCTAGAGGTGTGTCTTCGGGGACTGCTTTGACGTTCTTAAAATAACCTGTGGCAAAAATCGCGTTAATGTCTTGTTGGAGTTGAGTTCGAGTCGTGGGGCGCCCTGGTTGTGTGGAAATTGCCCGATAGACTTCATCTTGTAATTCTCCTGTAACACCACTTACCAAAACTTCCGCGACTAATACTTGGGGTTCTGCTTCAGAGGTGGGGCGGCTTTCTCTTTGAGGGCTAGGAGGTGAGGTTTCTTCTGGTGTGGGAATGGGTGCGGAATTTTGGGGGGGTTGTTGTGGTTTTGTTGGATTAGGTGTGGTTTTTGCTGGAGTTGTGGGGGATGTTGGTTTCGATGGAGTAGTCCCTTGGGCGACTTGTCCATCATAAGCACTGATTTTGATGTTAGGGAAAAATAGACTTTCTTGTAGGTTTTTCGGGGGTTTAGAGGTACTAGGGGAAAGTGCTGTCGATTTTGGACTTTGACTTTCCGTATTTACTGGGCTAGTTATTGCGGGTGTCTGTTGTGATTTTATTTCCTCTGGTTTTATTGCCACAGGGGTACTGGGGGATAAGGCGCGATCGCGCCTTGGCGCGAGATATGCAGGCAATGGTGTCCCCCCTGTCATCTGCATCTGTTGGAATTGAGTAGCTGGTTTGACTGGGGGAACATTAGGAGAGGTTAATGTTTGCCCAGGGGGTGACACGGTAACTGGGGAAAGTTTGTCATAGCCTACCGAGTCAGAGTTGACGTTTGTTGATAAGGGAGTTTGGGCATTCGCGGTATGGGATAACCCGAAGGTTGCTGAAACTGTAAAAAATGTCAGCCAGAATAGGGATAAGCGCATTGTATTTCAATTTTGAGAAAATTCACATACCACAAGGAATGAGAAGGGATGAAGGATAAAGGAGGAAAAATGTACAATCACAAATTCTGAAATTACTCTCATAATTTTCAATTAGTAAGGATTTATCCCGGTTTTTTCGTCCTTTATCGTTGATCCTTTACGAAACGGTGTCATTGTACCGCACCCTGGGGGATTTTGGCTTAGATATTTTGGGATAAAACTCGATTTAGCACTTGTTGATACGCGTTTTCCACATTGCCCAGATCGCGTCGAAAACGGTCTTTATCGAGGACTCGTTTTTGGGGGTCTGTTTCGGCTTGATCCCAAAGACGACAGGTATCTGGGCTGATTTCATCGGCTAGGATGAGATTTTCATCCTTGTCGAGTCCAAATTCTAGTTTGAAGTCCACTAGGGTAATGCCACATTGGTTAAAAAACGCGATCAGAATTTCGTTAATTTGACGGGCAAATTTGTCTAATTGTTCGATTTGTGCTGGGGTTGTGATGTTTAGTAATTCTACGCGATCGCGGGTTAAGAGAGGATCACCCAAGGCATCATCTTTTAAGTAAAATTCGACTAAGGGACGGGGGATGGGAGTCCCTTCGGCAATTCCGGTTTGTTTACAGAGACTTCCCGCCGCGATATTTCTGACAACGACTTCCAGGGGTACAATTTTTACCCGTTTGACACGCATTTCGGTGGGGGCAGGTGTCTCGATCCAATGGGTGGGAATACCACTGGCTTCTAAGAGGCGAAATAGGTGAGTGGAGATGGTATTATTGATTTCTCCTTTGCCGATAATCGTACCCCGTTTCAGGGCATTAAAGGCCGTCGCGTCGTCTTTAAAGTGGGTAAGTAGTATTTCGGGATCGTCGGTACTGTAGAGAATTTTGGCTTTTCCTTCGTAGAGTTTTTGTCCTGACATGGGATTTTGTGTTTAAGATTTGAAATAGGAAATTTTACTATATTTTATCAGAAACCGGGTTTCTTAAACTATAGCAATCCTAAATATAGTGTTGGCATGGGAGAGCTGAAACTTGTGTTACAGGCATCTTGCCTGTGATGGGGCTTATGTTATATCTCATTTAAAAATGCTATATAGCAAGTCTAAATCATTGATACAGATTTGTTGGGGTAGCGCTCTCGTGCCTACCCCTGATCAATAGGGGCAACCACAGGGGGATTGGCCCTACAAAAATATTACAATTCAAATAGGATTGCTATAGCTGTTTCTTCGATAAAATAGAAACTTATCAGAGTTTATAGGGGACGCGTCTTGATTAACTCCTGTCAAAATATTACACCCGGACAATCGCTTACCAATTCTCAAAAAAATGGTCTTGATTTGGTGGCACGTCTATCGGGTGGAAGAGATGTCGTATTGGCGATCGACTTAACAGAAAGTGTCGGGTTAAATGATGAAGGGCGCATTCGTTTGCGTCAAATTGTACAAGATAGTTTATCACCCGGAGATTCGGTTTATGTCGTGCCTTTTGCCACAACGGTAAATCCTCTTATGTCTGAGATTAATCCTCTCACACCGGAGAAGGCGATTAAATTTCATGGCCAACAAGATATTGACCAAATTATCAACGTTATTCCCTTTCAACCCAATCTTAATCTGCAAAATACAGATATTCAACGAGCCGAACTTTTCATTTATCAAAATTTAGCACAACTTAATCAATGTCGTCTTGGGGAAAATCAACCGATTAAACCTCAATCTATTGTTTGGATTACCGATGCACCTCTGTTGACAAAAGCTGGAATTACTAATGATATCTGGGTAGAAACGCCTCTCGATAGTCCCTTTCGTTTAGCCAATTCTCCCGAAAGTCTCGCCCGACAAACTTGGTTAGAAAAATTACCCATAAAAACACGCGATCGTGTCATCAAAACTGACAATAATAAACAATATCAATTAACCGTTATTGATATCGCACCCACTGTTCAAGAATTTTGCACACCCGCCCCCGGAGAAAAAGAAACCTGTCTCGTCAATCCCTATCTACTGAAACAATTATGGCTACCCGTGTCAATTTCTGGAATCCTCTTAATCGCCCTTGTAGTCACAGGTATCAAATTCTATCGGGTACAAAAGAAATGGCAGTTAATCGTTGATTTTCTGGATACAGAAAAAGAAGACGACAAAATTTGTTCCTTAGGAAATAACCAACGCATAGCCATTGGTGAATATGACTCCAATTGTGTTGATTCCATTGACACTCCGGGTTCAGAAATTCGTGCTTATTTAGTGAGGAAGGGAGAAAAACTTTATATCGATCCGACAGGAGAAGCCACAATTTTTCTACATGGTAAAGAAATTACGGAAAAAACACTCATTTCTAGTTCGACTTATCGAATTAATCTCAATTGTCCTGAGACGAAAAGAAAAAAAGATTTTGAAATGACCATCAAAATCAAAAAATAATCGCATAATTTGGGGAGGAGTAAAGCGTTTTCGAGAAAAACTATATAGCAATTATCATACTTGTGAGGTACAGAGTTTTCTCGTTTTTCTTAACTCTTAACTCTTAACCGGGAATAAATTAGACCTCCTCTTTAGTCGAAACGCGATCTTAATGATGTAGGAAAATAAAATAAACCACAAAGACGCAAAGACACAAAGGGGTAAATTTCTCGAATTTTGAGAGACTCTCTATTTTCTTTCCTTAGTGCCTTAGTGGTAAAAAAACGGCTCACCTCATAGAATGATGTAGGGAAATAAAATAAACCACAAAGACACAAAGACACAAAGGGGTAAATTTCTGGGATTTTGAGAGACTCTCTATTTTCTTTTCTTAGTGCCTTTGTGCCTTGGTGGTAAAAAAACGGCTCACCTGATATAGCAATTATCATACTTGTGAGGTACAGAGTTTTCTCGTTATATTAGAAATGATATGATAGAACTATTCCGGTTTATCGATCGCGTGATGGCTTTACCCCCAGAATTACAACAGCAATTCAAACAAGAAGTGAAAACGTATCAGCAGGAAAGAAAAATGCCTTTATTAAGTCCCATAGAACAAGCAATGGAATCATCCAACGGCAGACAGGCTGTTACTCTTAATTCTCTAGCAGAATTTCAGCAATTACTCTAGGAATTAAGAAACTGGATTTAACTGAATTTATACCCAGTTTCAGAAATTAAAATCAATCAAAATGATGTCTTTCACCAATCAGGATAAATATTATGACTCAAGCCAATAATGATCGACAATTTCGGGGAATTAACCGCACAATTTGTATCGGTTTAGGGGGAACGGGACGTGATGTAATCATGCGAATTAGACGCTTAATCGTCGATCGCTATGGTGATTTAAGTAACCTACCGATCGTCAGTTTTGTTCATATTGATACCGATAAAACCGCGACGCAAACATCCGGTTTACGCACAGGTAGTACCTATCATGGGATTGACCTAAGTTTCAAGGATTCCGAAAAAATTAGTGCTACCATGACCTCTAATGATGTTACTACATTTGTCCAAGGATTAGAACGTCGTTCGAGTTACGATCGCGAAGGTCCTTATGATCATATAGCCCGATGGTTTCCTCCCCAATTATTACGGAATATTAAAGCCGTTGAAGAAGGAGCAAAAGGGATTCGTCCTGTCGGAAGATTAGCATTTTTTCATAACTACAAAAAAATTCAAGAAGTCATTCAAAAAGCCGAAACCCGCACGCGAGGCCATGACGCAAATTTACTCAAAAACGGATTAAGAGTCGATGCCGGTTTAAATATTTTTATCATCGGTTCCCTCTGTGGAGGAACCGGAAGTGGAATGTTTTTAGATGTGGCTTATAGTCTGCGGAAAATTTACGGCGATCAAGGAGCTCAAATTGTCGGTTATTTAGTCATTAGTCCGCAATTATATGGCAATACTCCTAATATGAATGCCAATACCTATGCCGCCCTAAAAGAACTGAATCATTATACCACCGCGGGGACAAAATTTGAAGCTTGTTATGATGTTCAAGACTTAGTAATTGTGCAGGAATCTCGTCCACCCTTTGACTATACTTATTTAGTTTCTAGTCAGACAGGAGGAGAATATAAAATTCTGGAACAACGAAAATTATGTAATGTTATTGCCCATAAAATAGCCTTAGACTTTTCCAATGAACTTGCACCCGTTGTCAAGGGAATGAGAGATAATTTTCTCCAACATCTCATTCAATGGGATAATCATCCACGTCCTAACCCTCAACGGTATTTAACATTTGGGTTAGCCGCGATTTATTTTCCTCGTGATACCATTGTCTCCATTGCCTTAACTCGTATTAGTTTGAAACTGGTACAATTTTGGTTAAATGGAGAAGGTCAAAGTCCAGATCCTCAGTTATTACTAGAACAATTTTTAATTCAAAATCGCTGGCATAGTGATCTCCAACAAAGAGATGGTTTTACGACTCGATTAGGGGAAGCCGTCGAAGAAGGAAATAAAACCTTTAGTAGTACGATTAATACTTGGCGCAATAAATTAGAAAGACAGATTTCAGAGACGCAAAATAAAGACGATCGCGTGTCGATTCGTCAACAACTACCCAGAGAATTACGGGAACAATTCCGAAAAACGCTGCCCGGAGAAACGGAAAGTAGCAGAGGCATTTGGTTGACACGACTCCAACAAATTAGCCCAAAGATTTTGGAAGACCTCAAAGCCAATATGACCGAATATATTGCCGTCTTACTGACACCC
Organism: Microcoleaceae cyanobacterium bin_387; assembly: GCA_037440985.1. Taxonomy (GTDB): domain Bacteria; phylum Cyanobacteriota; class Cyanobacteriia; order Cyanobacteriales; family Microcoleaceae; genus JBEDKD01. The sequence continues at coordinate 8,367 of JBBITB010000123.1, read as the reverse complement.
GGAAATCAGAAATTTTCGATTAAAACTTGCCGTGATTGGCTCGATGCTTTGCGAACGGAATTAGATATTTACCAAAGGCAATTAGAGGAAGAAATTACTAACTTTAGTGGTTTGCGTAAATTAGAAGATTTAGAGAAAAAATGGAGAGAGTCCGAGCAAATATTAGAAGATCTTGAAAATAAATTCGATGTGCCATTACTAGGGGTAAAAAATCGGGAATTTCAAGGCGAAGCCAAAAGAATTGTCAAGCAAATGTGCGATTTAATCAAACATAATTTTGACTTTGCCGTGACTCAGGAAGCTTTAAAAGTAGTGAATGAGTTACAGAAGTATCTAGTAAATCTCTCTACTCAAGTAGGGGCTTTTTCACGCGTGGTCGATATCTTAAAAGGGAATTATGAAAAAGAAGAAAGTGAACTGAAACAACTGAATTTTGATGAAATGAGTGGCGAGGCAATTTTTGAGAATGATGATATCGAGAGATGTTATCAAGCTTTATTACCTGAACCGGAATTTCGCACTCAATTAGTATTAGTCAGTCGCGAAATGACAGAAGGATCTGGACGGGTTGATTCTTTGGCGATTTTTATCCGCGATCGGGTTTCAGGAGAACAACTGCAAACAGAAATCGACTTAACCATTGATCGTTTATTTGCCGATCGCGCTCGTAATATTACCGTATCAGTAATTGAGCGCTTTATTCAGAACTATTCCATCAATGAGCGCTCCACCCGTTTAGGACAAATCATGCAAGAAGCCCAGCCCTTGTTGCGTCTGAGTTTAAATGATCCTTACTTTCGAGATACTCCGGCAAAACAGAGTCAATTAGTCGGATTTAAAGATACAGACAAACCAGAAGTTCAACAATTCAAAAGCACATTAGTAAGAGATGCAGGCATTTCTGAAACCGTCCTAAAACCCACTCAATCCGCCGATGAAATTTTAATTGTGACAGAGTATGCAGGGTTTCCCCTCAGACTCATTCAAGGGTTAGAACAAATGAGAAACCCCTACAGTCGTGAAAAAAATTTAGATGGATCATTTCTCCATAATGACTATCAGACAATGTTTACTGATATTATCCCTCCAGACGCGTTGCTAATGGAGCAATTAGAGGATATATTTTATCCCTGTTTAGCCTTTGAATTGATCGAGCAAAATCAGACCAATAAAACCTGGGAATTTCAATATTATGATGACTTGCGAGACAGTTATTATACAGCCTCTCTCAGTGCCGTTTGGAATCAAGCCTTAGAAGAATTAGCAAACCGCCGCGATATGACAGAGGCATTAAAAAGTTTGTTAGAAAAAGCCATTAACCAAATGGAAAAACAAACAAATCTCTGGCAAGAAGACTACTTACCAAAATTGCGAAATTTTGTCAATTTTGTGGATAAATTACCCGAAAATAATCCTAATTATCCCTACCGAGCAACAGTTGTGGGAGTACCCGGAACCCCAGAAAATCCTGGGAAAGAGGGCATTATTAATCGCTTGCGTCGTCAGATGGAAGCACGATTTAAAAATCCCCAGAAACCGCAGTCAATAGGAGAGAGTGTTAAGGCTTCAGAAACACCTGATCAAAATCAAGTAATTGATGCTGAATATATTGAACCGGAGCAAAAGCACTCATCAAATTCAGAAGATGTCATGGCAAAACTGAAGGAATTAGTTCAGATGAAAAAAGAGGGATACTTGAGCGATCGCGAGTTTGAAGCAGCCAAACGCAAATTACTTGGCTGATATCCCGATTAGTAGGTTGGGTTGAGGTACTCAACCCAACTTACTCAAAACAGAAAAACTCAATAAATGTCTTCTTAGGAGGAGTGAATGTACGATAATGTCTGTAAATTTTTAACCGAACAATTCACCGCCGATATCAGCACTTGGTTACTGGGTTCACCTGTCAATTTAACAGAATTAAGTCCATCAGAATTATCCTTAGAACCCATTAGAGCCGATTCCTTAATTTTACAGGATGTCGAGAGTGACTTGGTACTGCATTTAGAATTTCAGACAGATCCCTCGTCAGAAATTCCCTTTCGCATGGCAGACTATCGTCTGCGAGTCTATCGTCGTTTTCCCCAAAAACGGATGCGTCAAGTTGTGATCTATTTAAGACGGACTTCTTCCCAATTAGCATGGGAAAATAGTTTTAGATTAGAGCAGCTAAACCATTCTTTTGAGGTGATTCGTCTTTGGGAAAAACCCCCAGAGGATTTTCTTAATCCCAGTTGTGTCGGGTTATTACCCTTTGCGGTATTAAGTAATACCTCGGAACCCGAGGTGATATTAAATCAAGCCGCTCAACTGATAGAAGAAATACGCGATCAACGAATGAAAAGTAATCTCGTGGGAAGTACGGCGATTTTATCTGGGTTAGTATTAAAAGAAGAAGTGATCAGGCAAATACTGAGGGAGGACATTATGAAAGAATCTGTGATTTATCAAGAGATTTTTGAAACCGGGTTACAGCGGGGCCTACAGCAAGGCCTAGAGCGAGGCCTAGAGCGGGGCCTAGAGCAAGGAAGACAAGAAACTCTCAAACAAATTTCTCGCTCTTTACTGCGAGAAAATATGACATTAGAACAAGTCGCCAAGCTGACTGGACTAACCATTGAACAGTTACAAAATCTACAGGATTCTCTCGATAATAAGTGATTTGGGCTAGGTTGAGTTGAGTCTCTCAACCCAACCTACTCAAAACGGAAAAACTCAATAAATGTCAAATGAGGAGAAGTGAATGTACGATAATGTCTGTAAATTTTTAACCGAACAATTCACCGCCGATATCAGCACTTGGTTACTGGGTTCACCTGTCAATTTAACAGAATTAAGTCCATCAGAATTATCCTTAGAACCCATTAGAGCCGATTCCTTAATTTTACAGGATGTCGAGAGTGACTTGGTACTGCATTTAGAATTTCAGACAGATCCCTCGTCAGAAATTCCCTTTCGCATGGCAGACTATCGTCTGCGAGTCTATCGTCGTTTTCCCCAAAAACGGATGCGTCAAGTTGTGATCTATTTAAGACGGACTTCTTCCCAATTAGCATGGGAAAATAGTTTTAGATTAGAGCAGCTAAACCATTCTTTTGAGGTGATTCGTCTTTGGGAAAAACCCCCAGAGGATTTTCTTAATCCCAGTTGTGTCGGGTTATTACCCTTTGCGGTATTAAGTAATACCTCGGAACCCGAGGTGATATTAAATCAAGCCGCTCAACTGATAGAAGAAATACGCGATCAACGAATGAAAAGTAATCTCGTGGGAAGTACGGCGATTTTATCTGGGTTAGTATTAAAAGAAGAAGTGATCAGGCAAATACTGAGGGAGGACATTATGAAAGAATCTGTGATTTATCAAGAGATTTTTGAAACCGGGTTACAGCGGGGGCTACAGCAAGGAAGACAAGAAACTCTCAAACAAATTTCTCGCTCTTTACTGCGAGAAAATATGACATTAGAACAAGTCGCCAAGCTGACTGGACTAACCATTGAACAGTTACAAAATCTACAGGATTCTCTCGATAATAACTGATTTGGGCTAGGTTGGGTTTGCTCAACCCAACCTACTCTAAACAGCTTGCGGTAAAGCAGTTAATTCCTGAAAATATAGGGTGGGCATCGCCCACCTTTCTTATATCTGTTAGTCCCGAAAATTAGGCGTTTATTGATCATGTCATACTTATTCAAACTATTTCCACCCTATTTAATGCTCCTGACTATAGTGTTGGTTATCATCCCCACTATAGTCGCGGGAATTTTACGAATTAATCTTTACAATGTTCTGGTATCTGACATCCATAAAGTGAGCCGTTTACTAAGTGGAAACGAGAATCAAGAACTGAAAATTGTAAATGTCAAAAAGCTAAAGGAGAGATTTGAAAGCGCGCGTAAGGAGTTAGAACAAGTTAATACTGCGGCTTTAATTGATGGGATTTATCCATCTCAAGACGATCGCGTTGATTATTTTTGCCGTGTCTTGCCTAATTTGTTACTCGCGTTTGGGTTACTGGGGACTTTTTTAGGAATTACCCTGAACTTATCTAACTTGAGTCAAACTATCCTGCAAAATGGGGCTAATATTAATAATTTAGATGGCCTCTTAAAGCAATTACAGCAACCTCTACAAGGGATGGGTATTGCTTTTATTACTAGCTTGATCGCGGTGGCTTGTAGTTCGATTTTGACGGTGATTAATTTATGCTGGAATACAAGTTTAGCCAAATATCAGCTTATTAGTTCTTTAGAAGATTATCTCGATAATGTTTATCAACCCACTATACCAGGTCATACACGAATGGATAAAACAGTTGATCGCCTGGTTGAGACATTTACAAATTTTTTAGAAAGATTTGGACAAACTGTGCGAGAGGCGGTGGAAAGTTCCCTCAAAGAAGAAATTGGTAAAATCGAAAAAAGCGCGACAGAAGCCCATAACCTTGCCAAACAAGTTAATGAGCGATTTATGGAATCTTCTGGCACTATATCCGCTGCGGCCAATGAGTTCAAACAAGCAACCGCAGAATTTTCCGAAGCCGGAAAACTCTTTCAAAATAGCAATTTTCCTGAGAGATTATCCAATGCAACTATGGTTTTTGCAACCAAAGGAGAACAATTTAATCAGTCAATTTATACATTCTCGGAGACCGTTGAAGCGATGACCCAAAACTTGAATAAAATTGACAACTCTATTAATATTTTAGTCAATTTAGTCGAAAAAAGTAATCAGAAGCATGAACAATTAACCAGTAGTATTGATGCACAAGTAGCTAATAATAATCAGCAAATGCAGGAAGTCGTAGAACAAGTTTCTCAATCAGTGGAGTCTCTGAGAGAAATAGAAGATAAATTAACCGATTTAACCGAAAATCGTTTGATAGAAGTTTTAAGTAATCATACTTCTACGGTTAATGATCGCATTCAAAAGATGAGCGAATTGCTAATTTTTCGTGTGTCTGAACAAGTGGGTAGTAACAATACTCTTATTAGTAAGATAACCGAAAAAACTGATCATAATAATGTGCAAATTGCAGAAATAGTCGAATATTTAGGAGGATATGTTAGTCATCTGAGTGATATCAAATCTGATCTATATGAATTGATACAAATATTACAAGAAAACCAGGAAAACTTGCTTACTAATTCCACGGACGATCCTGATTTTCAAGAACTCAAAAAAAATCTTGACAAAATTTAATTAAATTTAATAGAGAGGTAGCATAATGCGTCGTCGTTCCCGAAATCAGGAATTAAATAATGAAGAACTCAATATCTGGCCAGCATTTACGGATTTGATGTCAAATGCTTTTATGATTTTGAATTTATTTTTATTACTCACTTTGGTGAGATCATTATTTTTTAAGTCCACGGCAGATACCATAGAAAAAAATATGACGCAAGTACAAGAGGATTTAAAAAAAAGCCAGGAGCTTGTGAACACACTAAACACAGACCTGGCAAAGAAAAAGAAAGAATTACAGACAAAAAACAATGAGATTACCGAACTTACAGAAACAAATAAACGCTTAAAATCTCCACCCTTAATTGTGATTAAAGATTCCGATAAAGATCCCCAAGGTCGTCCCCTGCGATTTGAGACAGGACGAGCCGATTTACCGGAAGGTTTACGTTTATTCATCGAAGATCATGTCGTCAATCAACTCGATAATTTTGCAAAAGAATATCCGGGTTATATAGTTGATGTGATTGGTCATACTGATGGACAAGCTACTGCCGCCCCGGCAAGTAATATTGATCAAACTTTAGAAAATGTCGCCAATGGCAATGAATCTGTGAGTAATTTAAACGCGGGTTCTAATGCTGATTTAGGGTTAATGCGAGCCTTAGCCGTAGTGAAAAAACTTCAAGAAATCCAAGGGGAAAAACGCTTAGGAGGTTTAAAATTTCGGGCTTATTCTGCGGCCCAACTGTATCTACCTTCGGGAGATTATGCCTCAGTTAATCGTAATGCAGATGAGTCGAGACGTCGCATTGAAATTCGCTTTACTCCTCCCGCGGTTGAAAGATAATTTCTCTATTTCTGTAGGTTGGGTTGATAAGAGGATTTATTTGTGGAGTAGCAATAGTGGAAACATCAACCCAACTGACAGTAGGTTAAGTTGATAAGAGGATTTATTTGTGGAGTGGAAATAGTGGAAACATCAACCGAACCTACTCCTTAATTGATCGCGTGTCCACAATAAAATCATTTATACAGATTTGTAGGGGTAGCGCCAGAGTGTCTACCTCTCATCTCATCCATCGGGGCAACCACGGGGGATTGCCCCTAGGTTTGTACAACTCAGGATTACGCGCTATAAGTACCTAGACAAAATTAATTGTATATTCTGTGCCGAAATTATTGAGGATTTTTTCCACAGCTTCTACTAAAGTAGAATAACTCTCATAATCTTCACTCTCTAACCATTTATATTTAATGAAACGCCACAATATCTCTATAATATTTAAGTGAGGTGAATAATTGGGTAAAAAGAATATTTCTAATCCTTTTTCTTTCCATTCATTTTCTTTATCCCACAGAAAATTATTTTGATGAACCGAAGAATTATCCATGATTAAGAATGTCTTTTTTGTGATCTTTTCACAAAAATTATCTATACAAGCTATCACCACATCACTATTAATACTACAACTAAATGTATATAGCAATCCTAAATCATTGTCAAGAGTATGATATAATGAGATACACGACTTAATGACAAGAAAAATTATGAATGACTTACAACAGACAGAAGAAAAAGAGCGGAACCAAGAAATCGCCTTCTTAGAAATTCTAATTGAAAGTAATCTTTCGGCAAGAGAACTAAAACGAGTCATCGCGGTCCGAATGGCACTCACCGGTAAAATTTACCGTGAAATCAGCCAAATTTTAGGTGTAAGCGAATTTTTTATTGGGCATTGGAAAAGAGTTTTTAAAATGAAAGGAGTAGCAGGATTAAAATTAGGATATAAAGGCTCAAAAGGTTATTTAAGTATTGGACAAAAAAACGAGGTAATTCAGTGGTTAAAGGAGAAAAAATACTGGAATTTAGATGAGTTAGTTACTTATGTGGAGGCAGAATTTGGGGTGATATATAAATCAAAACAAAGCTACTATAAACTTTTTGAGCAAGCCAATATTACTTGGAAGAAGTCTCAGAAAGTGAATCCAAAATTTGATGAAGAGCAGGTAAAAAAAAAGAGAGAAGAAATTAATGAGATGTTATCGAAACAACGGGAGGGCATAGAATCAGGGGAAGTAATAGTATTTTTTTTAGATGAATGTCATCTCCTTTATGGAGATGTTAATGGCTACGTTTGGGGTCGCTCAGAACTAAGAATTGAAGTGCCAATTACCAATGAAAAAGAGCGACAAACTTATTTGGGTGCATTGAATTATCAAAGTAAAAGATTCCATGTTCAAAGTTATCCATCTGGGGATGGAAAATCAACAGTGGAATTTATAAAATACTGACAAAATCAATATAAAAACAAGAAGATTATCTTAATCTGGGATGGAGCCAGCTATCATAGATTTGGAGAATTTAGAGAATTTTTATTAGAAATAAATGGGGAGAAAGCCCCGGAGGATTTTTTAATTACTTGTATTTTATTGGCTCCTAATGCTCCGCAACAAAATCCGGTTGAAGATATTTGGTTACAAGGGAAAAACTTTTTGAGGAAGTATTGGTATTTATGCCGGTCGTTTCGCATTATAAAATTTTTGTTTGAGTTCTTTACGAAAGAACAAAAATTTGATTTTCCTAAAATTCATCAGTATACTTATACCTAGAAACTCATTTAGGATTGCTATATGTGGTTGCAGCATCCTAACTATTGATTCCCTTCCCCTCCCATGACTGCCAATTGATGTTTAGCTAAACTTCTGGAGAAACTACAATGTTGAAGTGGATAGTCACACTTGTAAATGTATTAGGTAACATAATTAGCCCTAAAAAACGATACTGGGAACAGCTAAACCAAGAGGTGATGCGACTCTACAACGACGGGAAGTTTGCGGAGGGTATCCCCATTGCTGAAGAAGCATTAACATTGGCGAGGGAAATTTGGGGGGATAAACATCCCAATGTAGCCACCAGTTTAAATAACTTAGCCGCGCTCTATCAAACTCTGAGCCGCTACCAGGAAGCGGAAAAGTTGTATCAAGAAGCGATCGCGATAGTTCGGCAGTCCCTACCCCCCCTCCATCCCCTGCTCGCTAATTACCTCAATCACTTAGCGAACCTCTATCAAACTCCGAGCCGCTACCAGGAAGCGGAAAAGTTGTACCAAGAAGCGATCACGATAGCTCGGCAGTCCCTACCCCCCCTCCATCCCAATCTCGCGAGTGGCCTCAATAACTTA
>JBBITB010000122.1:0-16462 GCA_037440985.1 Microcoleaceae cyanobacterium bin_387 | reverse complement strand
AAGGAAACTTTGAAAACTTTAGGCATTCCCGATGACAAAATTATCGAAAGTCGGAATTATCCTCTGATCCACGCGAAGAAATTAGTCATCCCTTCTATTGACCAAAAGCGATTAATGATTTCGTCTTGGACTTGTGACTTTCTCAGAAAAGAATTTTTACAAAAAACGCATTTTCCCCTGAAGGAAAAGCCAGAAAGAATTTATATTAGTAGGGAGTTATCCTTAATGCGGAAAGTGCTTAATGAACAAGATGTGATACAATTTTTAGAGAAATTTGGGTTTAAAAGTATATGTCTGGAAACTCTTTCTGTTGCTGAACAGGCTGTCACTTTTGCTGCGGCTAAGGTGATTATAGCCCCTCATGGCGCGGGATTAACAAATTTAGTTTTTTGTAGTGCGAGGACGAAAGTTATTGAAATTTTTCACCCCCTTTATCTGCAAAAATGTTATTGGTTAATTAGTAATATCTGCGATTTAGCACATTATACTTTAATGGGTGAAGTTTTAGATGAAGCTCCTTTTATTGAGTCCAGAGTCCAAAATATTTTGGTGAATTTAGCACACTTAGAACAGTTAATGAAAATTGCGGGTATTTAATTATGGATAATCAGAATAAATGGCAAATACATCATCAGTTAGGGGTGACTCAGCAAGAGGGGGGGGACTGGGATACCGCGATACATTCCTTCCAGAGCGCGATCCAATTAAATCCTCAATCTTTTTGGTCCTATCACAAATTGGGAGAAATTTTCCTGAAACTCGAACAATGGCAAAATGCTGTCAGGACTTATGAAAAAGCTATTGAAATTAATCCTGATTTTTCTTGGTCATATTATAGTTTAGGTGAGGCTTTATCCAAGTTAGAAAAATGGGAGCAATCCGCGCAATCTTATGAAAAATCTATTCAATTAAATCCCGATTTTTGGGGTGCTTATCATAATTTAGGGGATACATTTTTCCAGCTTAAACAATATGAATACGCGATAGGTGCTTATCGTCGAGCTATTGAATTAAATCCAGATTTTTCTTGGTCTTATAATAACTTAGGATTAGTTTTTTCCGCCTTAGAAAAATGGGATGATGCTGCTTCTGCCTATCGTAAAGCTATTGAATTAAATCCTGATAATATTTGGTATTATGAAAATTTAGTTAAAGCTTTGTTGAAATTAGAAAATTGGGAAAAAGTGGTTATTATTTATCGTCGCTTAATTGAATTAAATCCTGAGAATGTTTGCTATTATGAAAACTTAGGTAATACTGTGGTAAAACTGGAGCAATGGCAGGAAGTAAAAGAAATTTATTCTCGGTTAATTCAGTGGAATAATCAGAATTGTTGGCATTATTATTACTTAGGAATAGCCCATCTAAAATTAGGAGAATGGCAAGACGCGATCGCGTCTTTTCAAAAAGCGATTCAGCTTAATTCTGAGATCAGTTGGTTTTATCTCAATTTAGGGGAAGCTTTTAGTAAAGTAAAAAATTGGGTGGAAGCCGCACAATCTTATCAGCACGCGATTAAGTTAGATTCCCATAATAGTTGGTTCTATGAACTATTAGGAAAAATACTACACAAAAAAGAGGATTTTCAAGAGGCTATTACCGCCTATGAAAAAGCGATAGAAATCGCGCCTAATTTTTTTTGGCTATATCAAGAAATAGGTCAAATATTGATGAAACAAGAGAAATTAAAAGAGGCACACATCCTCTATCAAAAAGCGATTGAACTCTCCCCCGAAAATGGGTGGCTCTATAAAGAGTTGGGTACGGTATTAGCTCATTTAGAACAATATGAAAAGGCAATTAAAGCTTACCATAAATCTCTGATACTAATGCCCTATAATTGGGAAACTTATCAGAGTTTAGGCGATACCCTTTTCAAGTTAGAAAAATGGCAAGAGGCGGTCATTATTTACCGTAAAGCCATTGAGTTAAACCCAGATTTTCCTAGGTCTTATTCTAACTTGGGAATGGCCTTATTAAAACTAAAAAAATGGCAAGAATCTGTCACCGTGTATCATCGTGCCATTGAACTTTTCCCCCATATTGGCTGGTTTCATATCAATTTAGGAGACGCGTGGTATCAAGAAGGAGATAAAGATAGGGGTATTTTGTCTTATCAAAAAGCTATTGAATTAGAACCTGATGAGCGTTGGGTGCATGATACTTTTTTCCAGGCAGTTAAACAACATAATCAACTGGAAGAAGCCTTAACTTTTTATCAAAAAGCTCGAGAAACAAATCCTAATTGTTGTTGGTGTTATGAAACTTTAGGACGAATTTTAATGGAACAAGAACAATGGGAAGAAGCACTCGGGTATTTTATCAAAACCCTGCAAATTAAACTTGATGCTATTGAGAACTATGACTATATTGCCGATGTTTTAAAAAAACAAGGTCTTATGAATGAAAAAGAAAGGAAATCCTGTCAATTACTTCAGATTATTCCTCCGCATATATTAGCAAAATATACGAACTTAAAAGACGATATATTTGTTACTACAAAGTCAGAAGCTCGTATCACTTGTATAACTATTTTTCCCTCTATTTTATTAACCCTAAAACCCTCACCGATGTTCAATAGAAATTACTTTTATTGGCCAGATTCAGAGGATACCGCGGAGGTCTTTGTTGCTATTATTCCTGACGGACGAGCCTGGGGTGATCGATATAATTCCGTAGTCATCACAGGCGATAATAAGTTTGTTTCTGATCTATCAATGACAGGCAGTGGTGCTTTATTATTATCTTCAGATAAACTAGCATCCGCTCATTATATTGATGGTGTTGTAGCATTTCTATCAACCCGATGGAGTGAGAATAATTACTACCATTGGATGTTTGATCTTATTAGCCGGATTGATTTTTTATATAAGGCCGGATTTTCTCTGGATACCCTGGATAAAATAGTTGTTAGCAATCGTGAATTTTCTTATCAAAAGGAAACTTTGAAAACTTTAGGCATTCCCGATGACAAAATTATCGAAAGTCGGAGTTATCCTCTGATCCACGCAAAGAAATTAGTCATCCCCTCTATTGACCAAAATCGCTCAATTATTTCCCCTTGGACTTGTGACTTTCTCAGAAAAGAATTTTTACAAAACACGCATTTTCCCATGAAGGAAAAGCGAGAAAGAATTTATATTAGTCGGAAGTCCGCGTTAGTGCGGAGAGTGCTTAACGAAGAAGATGTGATACAATTTTTAGAGAAATTTGGGTTTAAAAGTATATGTCTAGAAACTCTTTCCGTTGCTGAACAGGCTGTCACTTTTGCCTCGGCTAAGGTGATTATAGCACCTCATGGGGCGGGATTAACAAATTTAGTCTTTTGTACTCCGGCGACAAAAGTAATTGAAATTTTTTCTCCCCTTTATCGAAATAGATTTTATTGGTTAATTAGTAATGTATGCGATTTAACGCATTATACTTTAATGGGTGAAGTTTTAGAGGAAGATCCTTCTCTTCATCCCACAATCAATAATATTTCGGTTAATTTAGCACACTTAGAACAGTTAATGAAAATTGCGGGTATTTAATTATGGATAATCAGAATAAATGGCAAATACATCATCAGTTAGGGGTGACTCAGCAAGAGGGGGGGGACTGGGATACCGCGATACATTCCTTCCAGAGCGCGATCCAATTAAATCCTCAATCTTTTTGGTCCTATCACAAATTGGGAGAAATTTTCCTGAAACTCGAACAATGGCAAAATGCTGTCAGGACTTATGAAAAAGCTATTGAAATTAATCCTGATTTTTCTTGGTCATATTATAGTTTAGGTGAGGCTTTATCCAAGTTAGAAAAATGGGAGCAATCCGCGCAATCTTATGAAAAATCTATTCAATTAAATCCCGATTTTTGGGGTGCTTATCATAATTTAGGGGATACATTTTTCCAGCTTAAACAATATGAATACGCGATAGGTGCTTATCGTCGAGCTATTGAATTAAATCCAGATTTTTCTTGGTCTTATAATAACTTAGGATTAGTTTTTTCCGCCTTAGAACAATGGGATGATGCTGCTTCTGCCTATCGTAAAGCTATTGAATTAAATCCTGATAGTAGTTGGTATTATGAAAATTTAGTTAAGGCACTAGAACCCCTGGAAAAATGGGAAGAGTTATTAGGAATTTATCGTTATTTAATTGAGTTTAATCCGGGTTATCATCTTTATTATGAACAGTTAGGAAATGCTCTCTTAAAATTAGATAAATTAGAAGATGGTGTCGTCGTGTATCAGAAATTAATTGAGTTAAATCCTGATGTATCTTGGTATTATTATCATTTAGGACTTTTTTTCATCAAATCAGAAAAATGGCAAGACGCGATCGCGTCTTTTCAAAAAGCGATTCAGCTTAATTCTGAGATCAGTTGGTTTTATCTCAATTTAGGGGAAGCTTTTAGTAAATTGGAAAATTGGGTGGAAGCTCAGGCAGCTTATCAACGTGCCATTGAGTTAGACTCAAATAATAGTTGGTTTTATCAACTATTAGGAAATAATTTAGAAAAACAAGGTAAATTAGACGACGCGATCGCGGCTCATCAAAAAGCCCTTGAGATTAGCCCTAACTGTTATTGGCATTATTACGATATCGCGCAAATTTGCGACAGACAAGAAAAATGGGATGACGCGATCGAGTTTTACATTAAAACACTTAAAAGTCACCCGGACTACTCTTGCTGTTATGAAGCCATAGGGACTATTCTGAAAAAACAAGGAGCTAATCAGGGTGCAAATTCTTGTTTATTTTTTAATAAATTACCCATTGATTTACTGAAAAAATATTGCAAATTTACCGTAGATTTACTCACAAACTCTAAGTTAGAGTCGAATATTACTCGGCGGACTATTGATCTCCTTAATTCTATTGATGTGCAATCTTCAATCACCCTTCCACCAAACCCTCACGATGCTTTTAAACTAACTTCAACTTATGAGCCGGAATCATTTATCGCGATCGTCAGTAATGTCAGAGTTTGGGGGAGTGCTTCCACCAGTGCTATTATTACTTCAAATGAGAAGTTAGTCGCGGATATTTCTACGGGTGCTGCGGAGTTGATTCTCTTATCTAAGCAATTGCCCCCCCCTGTTAAAATTGATGGCACTGTTGCTTTTTTATCGGTACAATTGGCTCATGGTAACTATTACCATTGGATGATTGATCTGATCAGCCGCTTTGATCTATTAATTCGCAGTGGAATTCCCCTGGAATCGATCAATAAATTTGTTGTCAATGCCCGCTTTTTTACTTATCAACAAGAAACGCTAGAAATATTAGGAATTCCTCCTGATAAAATTATAGAAAGTCGTGAGATAAACCACTTCCACGCTACCACATTAATTGTTCCTTCTCCTTTGGCTTTAGACAAATTTAGAAGCCCTAAATGGATTTTCTCTTTTTTGAGAAATAAATTTCTTCTTCCAAAATTTCTGGACAACAGTACCTATGCTAAACGTATATATATTAGCCGTAGTCAGGCTCGCTATCGTAAGATTCTTAACGAAGCGGAAATGATTAATTTTCTCGAAAAATATGGATTTCAAAAAGTTACTTTTGAATCTATGTCATTTGCAGAGCAAGTGGCTTGCATGGCCCGAGCCGAAGTGGTAATCGCGCCTCATGGTGCTGGTTTAACGAATATAGTTTTTTGTGATCCGGGTACCAAAGTAATTGAATTTTTCTCATCCTTATATGTGGCTAATTGTTACTGGGAAATTTGTCATAGTTGTAGCTTAGAACATTATTACTTAGTTTTTGATCAATCGCCGGAGCAAAATCACTCCGATTTTCTTGAAAATCATAATATTTTCGTAAATCTGGAAAAACTCGAACAATTAATGCAGATTGCTGGCGTATTTGTAGAAGGGAATATCCCTAAACAAAATCGAATTGAAGACGCGATCGCGCTTTATCAAGAATCCATCAAGCTCAACCCGAAAAATTTTCAATTCTATGAATCATTGGGATTACTATTTCTGCAACAAAAAAAATGGGATGACGCGATCGCGTCTTTTATTCAAGCATTGCAAATAAAACCAGATTTTTATCCCAGCTATAACAAAATTGCCGAAATTCTTGATATGCAAGGGGATACTCTAAAAGCTAATCTATCTCGCTTTCTGTTTAACTTACCCCATGATTTACTTGAGAAATATTCTAATTTTACAGAGGATTTAATCATTAACTCTCAAGACGATCCTAGTTTCACTCGTATAAAAATTTATCTTCCCGAAAGCAAGACAATATTATCATCCCAAACCCTCGCGGATATCAAGGATGAATTTAAACAACATAACGAGCACTTTGGAGAAGCATTTGTCACGGTAATTCCCCACGGGAGAGTGTGGGCAGATATCGGCACCAGTGCCGTTATTACCAGTGATAATAAATTAGTAAAAGATATTTCTTCTGGTTGTCCTGAAGTGGTAATTTCTTCTGATAAATTACCTGAACCTATTAATATTAATAATCGGGTCGCGTTTTTATCAGTACAATGGGGAGGGGTTGGTTATTTCCATTGGATGTTTGATCTGATAACACGATTTGATTTATTATATCGGAGTGGTATTGATTTGGAAAGTATTGATCACTTTATTGTTAATAGTTATCAACTCCCTTATCAAATCGAAACACTAAATATTTTAGGTATTCCATCTAGTAAAATTATAGAGAGTTATCTTATTCCTCATATCCAAGCTAAAAGTATTATTGTTCCCTCTGTGTTTAATCAACGTTCCCATGATCGATTATCAAAATGGGGATGTAATTTTTTGCGTAAAAGCTTTTTAAAGGAGGGAAATTTGCTGAATTCACATTATCCCAAACGGATTTATCTTAGTCGAGAGCAAGCATCCTATCGTCAAATTATTAATCATGAAGAAGTCTTTAACTTTTTGGATAAATGTGGCTTTGAAAAAGTGATTTTTGAAACCTTAACATTGGCTGAACAATCTCTTTATATGGCTGCCGCGGATGTTATTGTTGCCCCTCATGGAGCGAGGTTAACTAATTTAGTGTATTGTCAACCAGGTACGAAAGTTATTGAGATTTTTTCGCCGAATTTTCACCCTAATTATTATTGTATTTTGAGCAGTATTTGTGGTTTAGAACATTACTATTTAATGGGTGAAATTTTAGTCGAGCATCAGAGAGATAATCCCATTCATCAAGATATACTTGTTAATGTAGCGCATTTAGAAAAGTTAATAGAAATTGCGGGAGTATAAATATGAGTCATCAAGGGGAAAGTTGGGAAATACAACATCAATTAGGTAATAGTTTGTTTGAACAAGGTTTGTTTGAACAAGCTGTTATTGCCTATCGTGATGCCATTACCTTAAATCCTGATTGTTTTTGGTGTTATCATCAATTAGCTTCTACTCTGATTCAATTGCAACAATGGCAAGACGCGGTTAAGGCTTGTCGGAGCGCGATCGCGTTGGATTCGACTTTTCCTTGGTGTTATCATAATTTAGGTGATGCTCTTCTTAAATTAGAACAATGGGATGAGGCAATTGTCGCCTATAATCAAGCGGTTGAACTTAATATTAATTTCCCTTGGTGTTATTATAATTTAGCCGTTTGTCTCAAGGCTAAACAACAATGGGATACGGCATTAGTTAACTTTCTTAAGGCATTTATCCTTGAGGAAAATTTGCCGGGTATTTATCATCAATTAGGAGAAGTTTTACCTAAAATTGATATTCACTCTCAAATTTTGAGCCTTTTTGAGCTATCTCCTCAGTTTTATTTAACATTAGGCAAAAGCTTAGATGTGGAAAATAAAAGAGAAGGCACGATCGCGCTTTATCGTCTCGCGTTAAACATCTATCCCCATCATTTAGAAATCACCCAAAAACTAGAAACATTATTAAAATCTATGAAAGACAATGATGATGACTTATCACCCTATTACTTAGAAATTGAAAAAAATCCTGATTCTAGTTGGTCCTATTATAACTTAGGTGCGGCACTATCGCAAAAGCAAAAATGGGAAGACTCGGTAACGGCTTACTTACAAGCTATTAAAATTAATCCCGATTTTCCTTGGTGGTTTTATTATAACATTTGGGAAGTCTTAACACAGCAAGATAAGTTAGAGGAAGTGATCAATTTATACCGTAATTTACTCCAAGAAAATCCCGATACTTTTTGGGCTTATTTAAACTTAGGGGAAGCTTTCACACGACAAGGGAAAATTGATACCGCGATTTCTTATTATCAAACTGTCAGTTATAAACACGCGATAGCTACGCTTCAGCCGCAGGCTATCGCGTCTCGTCCCTTACTGCAACAATTCACAGAGAAATTAGAACCCATCAAAGCGCCTAATTTTATGATTATAGGAGTGCAAAGAGGGGGGACAACTTCTCTTTATAGTTATGTGATGCAACATCCCCAAATTGTATCACCGATTAAAAAAGAGATGGATTTTTGGTCCTGGCATTTCCACCGTGGTATTAACTGGTATCTTTCCCATTTTCCCCCCATTCCTTCAGGTGAAAACTTCATTACAGGAGAAGCTAGTCCTAGTTATATCGATCACCCTGATGCTGTCGATCGCGTCTTTGAAAATTGTCCTGATGTTAAGCTAATTTTATTATTAAGAAATCCCTGTGATCGCGCTATTTCTCATTACTATCATTGGCGTAGTTTGAATTGGGAATATCGCACCTTAGAAGACGCGATCGAAGATGATATTGAGAGATTCAAAGGGAAAACTGATATTATAATAGGAGAAGAGCCGGGTAATTATATCGTACATGGTTTATATATAGTACATCTAAAAAAATGGCTAAAACTCTTTCCCAGAGAACAAATATTAATTCTCAAAAGTGAGGATTTATATTTAGAAACTGCCAAGATAATGAGACAAGTTTGGCAATTTTTAGGATTACCTGAATATCAATTACTAGAATATCAAAACTCAAATCCTGGGACTTATTCCCCTGTGTGTGAGTCCACCAGACAAAAATTACAAGATTATTTTCAACCTTATAATCAACAGTTAGAAGACTATTTAAAGATGAAATTTAATTGGGATAATTGAATTATTTTTTATCGAATTTCTGCGAAGAAGAACCTTTTAAACGACGATTTTTAGATGAGCGGGTAGATTTTCTTGTTAAAGTTTCCCACGCGGCACTTAAACCAGTAAAAACACTTTTAGTCGTAATTTGTACTTGTTGAGCTTGTTGTTTAGCGGTGGTAAGAGTTTGATCAACTTGTTTTACGACTTCTCCCGCACTTTGCACCCCTTCGGTGAGATCATCCGTTAATTCGCTAATTTCCAACCCCGTTAAACGTAAAGCTTCCAAAGTGGGAGGGATGTCTCGGTTGAGGGTATCAACTAATCTTTCCACACTACGGGCTGCGCGAGCTAAAGCATACACAGCAGGAAGAAGAGCAATTAAAATAACTGTCAGACTGACTGCAACTAGCAGCAAAGAAAGTCCTAGCCAAAAGAGGGGATTTGTCACAGGGGATCGCCTACAAGAAATCAGAAAAAGTGAACATTAGTTTATTTTATAGGATTTACGCTCTCACCAGATTTATTGAGGTAAAATAGATTACTTTCCTCAAGAGAAAATTATTTTTTGGGGTGGGGACTTCAGTTACTTGATTGATCATTATTATCCTCTTCCTGTAGCTCCTCCTCTTCTTCAATTTGCACGTTTTTTTGTAGGGATAATTTTTGATGTTCCCGTTGACTAGCTTCCAAACCCGCCGCGATCGCGTCTTGAAGTCGAACTAAAGTATCATCCCAATTACGGAGGGCAGTTTCGGAAAGACGATCCGCGTGTAATTGAAGAGTTGTCGATAAATCTTCCGCAAGCTCAGGTAACGCGATCGCGGACTTTTTCAAGATTTTACGAGTCTCTTTGCCACTGCGGGGAGCAACAATTAAACCCGCGATCGTTCCCAACGCGGCACCAATTAAAAAACCGCTGATGAATACTCCTGATCGTTGATTAGACATTTGTTTTACCTGATGGATACTCCAATTGAAGATTTGAGATGATCCTAGATTCCGTCGTCATTATAACTTAGGAAGTCGCCGGAAATAACGTCGCGACAACATTTGACTTAAGGTAACGAAAGCTAAAATCTGTTGACTTTGTTGTAATCTTAACTCTAATTGACGATATTGTTGCCGTAATTGACGTAAACAGTCTCGTTGTAACATGAGACATTGGGGTGTTACCGAGAGAAGATAGAGCCCTTCTTCCATTTCCATCAGATTTTTTTCCACTTCTAGGAGCATTCCACGCACTTGCCAGACTTGCCACGCGACATAAAACCCAAAAAACGCGATCGTGCAATTAATGAAAATAACTAATTTGACCATTTTAGAGATTTGAGATCAAAAATGATTTTGAGTATTGCCCATCTTATCATAAATTCGGGAAAAAAACAAGATAAACCCGATTTGAGCATCAGAAAAATTACCCATTAATACATAAGGGTATCCAACCGACAAAACTTGCCACGATTATTTGAGTGATTTATTATTAAAGAACAATAAACACTCGCCCAAAAACACTTAATTTCTCAACTCACGTTTCCAGACAGCATCTTCAACGCGAATAGATTTTGGCAATAAGCCCAAACGAAAAAAAGTATCCGCGATGCGTTGTTGTTCTTCAATAGCCTGATCTTGAATCGGTTGTGCTTCATATCTTGCCCGTTGAATAATTTTTAAAGCCACTGCTAATTTTAAACCACTATTCGACGCTAAAATTTGCGCGGCTTCTTGTTGATGTGTGGGAACCCATAACCCCACTTTTCGCATTTCATCAATGACAATCTTAATAATCATATCATTGTTATTAGCAAAAGATTGCGTGACGAAATAAAAATTCATATTATTGCTTAAACCCTCTCCCGTGGTTAAAATTCGCACAGGTTTCTTCTCTTCAATTAAGGCAAAAAACGGGTCCCAAATCGCCCAAGCATCCACCTCTCCATTTTCAAAAGCTTTCATCCCCTCCGGTGGTAATAAATAAACCGGTTCCACATCATTTAAAGTCAAGCCAATTTTATTAAGGGCTTGAATCAGTAAATATTGACCCGCGGAAGCTTTCGCGACAGCAATTTTTTTCCCCTTGAGGTTTTCTAAACTTTGAATTGGGGAATCTTTGGGAACTAAAATTGTGATCAATTGGGGAAGAGGAGGCTCATTCGCAACATAAAAAATAGGTAAACCTTTGGCTTGGGCAAATAAGGGGGGGACTTCTCCCGCCATTCCCAGATCAATTTCCCCTTTTCCTAATGCTTCCATAATGGGAGGACCTGCCGGAAATTCTTTCCAATCGACCTTAAATCCCATTGGTAACAAACGTTTTTCTAAAGAGCCAAGTTTTTTAAGAATTGGTGGAACTCCATGAGGTTGATGCCCAATTCGTATTACTTTTGTTTGAAAATTGGGTGCAGGAGAAACACGATTTAATAAAGGATTAAATGTACAACTAGCCCCGATAAAAGATAAGCAAAAACCGACCAGAAACAACAAGAAAATATTAATTTTAGATTTGGCTTTAATCCCTTCTTTCTGAATCATAAAAACAATACTTTCCTTGAAAAAAATGCAGCCCAAATATCAGTCAAAATCACCAGAAATAATTTGGGGCTAAAACCCCGACTCGGAAACAGAATTGAGTTACTTCTGGTAGTATATTATTATACAGTAAAATTAAGCATACAGCCCTGAACGAGAAAAAATATGATCCGTCGTCCCCTCTTTTCCATTGCTAACCAACTGCGCTACGGGCTGGTTTTAGGGGTTGTTTTAAGTTTACTGCTAACAGGGGGTGCTTTAACCTATCTCAGTTTTGAAACCCAGCTAAAACAGGCAATATTACTTCAAGAAGCCCGATCGCGCTCCGCCGCCAATGAAATCAGTTCATCTTTGAATGAGATCAAACGACAATTAAATTATCTCGCGGAATTAAGAGGGTTAACCAAATTTTCTCCCACGGCCAAAAATAGTATTTTAGAAGGACTGATTAAAAGCAATAGTTCTTATGATATTGTTGGGCTAATGAATCAATCCGGGCAAATAGTTACGGCTTTATCGCCCTATAAAGTATTATTACCTTCAGAATTTAATCTAGGGGTAAGTTTTTCAGATTCTTCTTATTTATTTTCGGTAACTTTTAGTAAAGGCGAAACTTATATTAGTCCTGTAAAAATTGATCCTATGACTCATATTCCCTTCACTATTATGGCCGTACCTATTCGTAATCAAGATAATCAAATTGATGGAGTTTTATTTGCTAAAATTAATCTCGCTTTTTTGACTCGGATTCTTACGGATATTAATGTGGGTGAAAGGGGCTATGCTTATGTTTTTGATAATCGCTTAATTTTAATTGCCGAAAAATCTCAAAAACACCAGAAAAATGAACTAAAAAACTTGAGTAATCGCCCTTTTATTAAAACTATATTTGACTTAGCGCGATCGCCAAATCAATCACCAGCCATTGTCTATAAAGGATTAAAGGGAGAAGAAGTATTGGGGGCAGCAACCTTAGTCCGTAGAATGCAATGGACTGTCGTTGTAGAATTAGCAACCGCGGAAGTTTATGCACCCGTATATCGCATGATTTTATTGATGATTGTGGCCATTATATTAGCCATATTAGTAGCAATCATTATCGGGTTTCTCTTTGCAAAAACTATCATATCTCCCCTAGAAAAATTGACACAGGCAGCCGCGCAAGTTAGCCAAGGTTATTTGAATATTCAAGCCAATATCAATGCCAAAAATGAACTAGGAATTTTAGCACATACTTTTAACAGAATGTCAACTCAATTAGGGGAATTGTATCAATCATTAGAAGAGCAAGTCACCGCTCGGACTCTTCAACTTGCCCAAGCAAATCAAGAGATTAGTGCATTAAATAATCAACTACAAGCTGAAAATCTGCGGATGAGTACAGAGTTAGATATTACACGCAGATTACAAAAAATGATTTTGCCCAAAGATTCAGAAATATTCGCGATTAAAGAGTTAGATATTGCCGGATTTATGGAACCGGCGGAAGAAGTCGGTGGCGACTATTATGATGTTCTCACTCATAAGCGACAAGTCAAAATTGCGATTGGTGATGTGACGGGACATGGCTTAGAAAGTGGGGTATTAATGATGATGGCACAAACCGCGGTGCGAGCACTTTTAGAGAATGATGAAACCGATCCTAAAAAATTATTAACTGCCGTTAATCGCACTTTATATAAAAATGTAGAGCGGATGATAAGTGGTAAAAATATGACCTTATGTTTATTAGATTATCAAGATCAAACATTGCTGGTAAGCGGTCAACATGAAGATATAATTGTCGTGAAAAATGGGGGTAATTTAGAAGTTATTTCCACGATAAATTTAGGATTTCCCCTAGCCTTAGAAAAAGATATTAGTGACTGGATAGACTCCACAGAAATTCCTTTAAATTCCGGGGATTTGGTAGTGCTTTATACCGATGGTATTACCGAAGCAGAAAATCAGGAGGGAAAACTCTATGGTTTAGAAAGATTGTGTGAAATTGTCGAAAAAAATTGGCAACTTTCCGCCCTGGCAATTCAAGAAGCTGTCATTAAAGATGTGAAACGACATATCGGCTCTTATATCGTTTATGATGATATAACCTTAGTCGTAATCAAACAAAAGTAAATTCTCATTTTGGGGTATAACAATGGTAGATCAACTGCTTATCACCAAAATCAAAAAACTGTTAGCACTGGCGACATCATCTAACGAAAATGAAGCCACGATCGCGGCGGAGAAAGCCTCTTTATTATTAGCACAATATAATCTCAGTCTGGCGGATTTAGGCGCTGATGAAAAAGAAGAGATTAGTGAAACAGTGATCGAAACAACCACCCGCACTGTTACCTGGAAAATAATGTTACTCTCTGGCATCGCGGAGGCGAATAGTTGCGACGCGATGCGAAATAATTATACGGGCAATATGTTTTTAGTAGGAAGTTCAACAAACTTAATCGTTTGTCAACATCTTTATCAATATCTCACTCAAGCCATTGAAAGACAAGCCAAGTCTTGTCAAGGAAAAGGACGAGCTTATTTGAATGCTTTTCGAGTAGGATGTGCCACAGGACTTAGACAAAGATTATTAACACAAAAAGAAGAAATGAAACAATCAGGAATACCTGGAAATGGAGAAACTCCCGCGACTCCTGCTATTGTGGTTCGTTCCATGTTTGAACGAAATCAACACGCGATCGAGGATTATTTGAGGCAACGAGGTATTAAAGTCAAAGTTCGCTCTGCTTCTGCCGTCAGCAGTGAAGAAGGTTTTTATTTAGGGTATGAAGTCGCAGATAAAATTAGCTTACATCAGCAAATTCATTCTGATAATTCTCACAAAACACTTAAGGAAAGTTCCTAGGAGAATTGTTATATTGTAGGAGTCCTATTGAGGCTATTCTTAAATGAATAAATTAATTATCGGCATTGGGATGTTCACTGGCTCTACAATTGGTAGTTACATCCCCCTCTTGTGGGGTGGAACTTTGCTATCCTTCTCCTCGATATTTTTTAGTGTCATTGGTGGCATCCTGGGGATTGTGATTGGGTATCGCATCTCAAAACATCTCGGTTTCATCTAATTTGTACTCTGAGGCGAGAAACCGGGTTTGTGAGCGCAAAAATCTTCATTGGTGAGAAGAGTCTTCAGAAACCTGGTTTCTTTGGACTAGGGAACACGATCGCGCTTTCTCCCCTTCTCATAATCTCACATTCTTTCCTCTGTGTTCTAGTCGGCCTTTGTGGTTCATAATTAGAGCTTATGGTGAGAACGCGTTACCTCAGAGTGAGCGCGATAAAAATTTACTCATTCATAAAGCCTTGTAAATCATCAAAGAAAATCTATAGTTTTGCAGAAGTGTTGAATGTAAAAAAAAGATAACAATTTTTCCTAAATATGATATAATATTGTTAATAAATTACCCTGTTTGGGGTCAGCATATTAGGAAGTTTCTCCATAAAAAAGACATAAAGCTGTGAAAATGTCATCATGCAAGACAAGTTATATTGAAAGATTTAACAACAGTTTGAGACAAAGGGTTTCTCGATTGGTCAGAAAAACTTTATCTTTCTCTAAAAAATAAGTGTTTTACTAAATATCGGGCAATTTAACTATGAACTATTTTTCTTGATATTTAATTAATATAGCTTGAATGGGGACTGATTGTAGCATAATAATCGTTTTTTTTTCAATTTTTAGCCACAGGCAACACTTCTGGCTATAGACATCTGGGGTTCTACCGAACTTAGTATGTCAGAAATCGCTAAAAAGTATAGCCAGTAAGTGTTTTTCCCAAAAAATTATCAAAATAAAACTATCAGAAAATCAAACCTTTGCCAAATCTGGCTGATAGATGTTGCGACTGTAGCCCAAGCAATTCTAGTGAGGTTACGCGCCCCCCTACGCTACCCTCTTCAGGGTTTGGGGTTCGGTAGAGCCACATCTGGTAAAAATCAGATAGTCGTTTATGGGGATGTCTCATAAATAATACACAAAAATGGGTTCTATGATAAAATCCTCACTAGGGATTGAAACACTAAAGATTAAAATCAAAAATACTATGAAAAAACTAGGTCTGCGTTTTTCTGTGATTATGATGATTAGTCTGGGAACGATCACGATCGCGAGAAGTCAACAAACACCACAACCCAACAATAGCTATACTCAAAAGGTAAAACGGGAAGTCTTAGCCAGTGGTTATCCCACTGAAGCAGAAGGTAAAATTTTAGAATTAGTGCGCGCTACCATTCCTCCTGGGGCAAAACTGCCGGTTCATATTCATCCGGGGATGCAAATTGAAAAAGTTGAATCCGGTACACTCACCTATACCGTTGTGAAAGGGAGCTCGAAAATTACACGCGCCAATGGTAAAGAAGAAATCCTAAATGCGGGACAAACAACCCGGATGAATGTTGGAGATGCCTTTGTGGAACCCGCGGGGATGGTCCATTATGGGCACAACGAAACAGGGAAGCCGGTAATTCTCCTTGGAGCTTCTCTGTTTGACTCTCAGAAACCGAAAGCAATTTTGATCAACCCTTAATCGACTTTAATCTTCCTTGCGATCGCGCTCGGAAAACACCAAATACGCGATCGTGAGGGAGCTTGATATCTCAAGCATTTTAGAATTATGTTAAGGGTAATTGCACCAAACAAAGCCGATGATGAGATTTGAACTCACGGCCGCTCGATTACGAATCGAGTGCTCTACCACTGAGCTACATCGGCATTACCGGAAAACGATTATAGCAGAACCTTTTCCAGAAAGTCAAGGTCTTTCTCCAAAAATATTGAGACGAAGGCGAAGGCGAAGGCGAAGGCAAACTTCTTCCTTCTTCCTTCTTCCTTCTTCCTTCTTGCCTCTTCCTTCTTCCTTCTTCCTTCTTCCTTCTTCCTTCTTCCTTCTTCCTTCTT
>JBBITB010000121.1:0-16557 GCA_037440985.1 Microcoleaceae cyanobacterium bin_387 | reverse complement strand
TCCCTAATCCCCAATTACCTTTTTAACGATTTTTTGTGACTACATTCCAGCCTCCATCACTAATCCCCAATCCCCAGTCCCCAATCCCCAATCACCTATTATGATATTCCCAGTTTATATATGGATAGGCTCCTTAAAAATTCATCCCCATTTGTTATTTGATGCCTTGGCTTATACGATCGCGCTGCAGCTGGTGTTAATCAATTGTCGTCGTCAAGATATTATTGATGCTCCCCAACGGACTACAATTATTCTAGGGGGAATGATCGGAGCCTTACTCGGAGCAAAAATCTTGGTGATTTTCCAACATATTGATTTATTATGGAATCATTGGCAACTCTTAATTTTACTTCTCCTTCAAGGGAAAACCGTTGTCGGTGCTATGTTAGGAGCCTTAATCGGGGTAGAATTAACGAAAAAAATTATCGGTGTTAATCGTTCAACGGGAGATGTTTTTGTTTATCCTTTACTTCTGGGAACCGCGATCGGTCGCGTGGGTTGTTTTTTAACGGGATTAAGCGATCGTACCTACGGAATACCGACTAATTTACCTTGGGGTATTGATTTTGGCGATGGTATTACTCGACATCCTACCCAAATCTATGAAATTGTCTTCTTAATTAGTCTAATGACTTTTTTCCACTTTCGCAGTCGTTACCAAAAACAAGAAGGCGACTTGTTTAAATTTTATATGATTGGCTATTTAGGATTTCGCTTTATCATTGATTTTATCAAACCGGATTTTCATCCATTTTTAGGGATGAGTGCTATTCAAGTAGCTTGTTTATTAGCCCTCGTCTATTATCGAAAAAGTATCCCTCATTTATTTCAGTTTATCCCCATTAAACCCCTGGAGTCACAACCGGGTTTCTCTCCCTAAATTTTCTAGGAAAAAACCATACTTGCTCAGAAACCCGGTTTCTTTGTCTCAGTTTTTTTGTGGAAACCACGGGATCAGAAACCGGGTTTCTCTTCCTAAAGTCGCTGGAAAAAACCGATACTTGCTCAGAAACCCGGTTTCTTTGTCTTTCTCAAACTCAATCCGCAATCCTAAATATCCTTATGCCTACTAGACCTTATTTATTTTACGCGTTAACGAATAGTGTTTGTCATCATTGTCTCACTAAAGTCGAGGCAAAAATTATCTTTAGAGATGAAAAAGTTTATCTCGTTAAACATTGTCCCACTCACGGACATCAAGAGGTATTAATTGCCGACGATATCGAATATTATAAACTCTCCCAGCAATTTATCAAACCAGGGGATATGCCTTTAAAATTTAATACTCCGATTAAATATGGATGTCCCTTCGATTGTGGTTTATGTCCCGATCATGAGCAACATAGTTGTTTAACTTTAGTTGAATTAACTGATCGCTGTAATTTATCTTGTCCGATTTGTTATGCTGATTCTGGAGTTGAGGATATTTCACCCCAAAGTCATCAACCCCGAAATCATCGCTCTTTAGCACATATTGAAAAAATGCTAGACGCGATCGTTGAGAATGAAGGCGAACCCCAAATTGTGCAATTAAGTGGTGGGGAACCGACTCTACATCCTGACTTTTTTGCTGTTATGGATTTAGTCAAAAACAAACCCATTAAACATTTAATGATTAATACCAATGGGGTAAGAATTGCTAAGGATAAAAAATTTGTTGAACGTCTCAGTCAATATAAACCCGGAATAGAAATATATTTACAATTTGATAGTTTTGAGAAAGAAGCACTTTTGGAGTTACGAGGGGCGGATTTACGAGAGGTAAGAAAAGACGCGATCGCGCATCTGAACGAATATAACATTTCTACCACTTTAGTCGTTACGGTAAAAAAAGGATTAAACGATCATGAAATTGGCAAAATAATCGACTATGGATTAGAACAAAAATGCGTAAGAGGAGTTACCTTTCAACCCATTCAAATTGCCGGAAGATTAGAACAATTCGACCCAAAAAAAGATAGATATACCTTAACAGAAGTTCGACGATCACTCTTAGAACAATCATCTCATTTCCAAAGCGAAGATATTATTCCAGTCCCCTGTCATCCCGACTGTTTAGCAATGGGATACGCACTAAAATTTCAAGATAAAGTCATCCCATTAACAGGATTATTAGAACCAGATACAATGGTAAAAATAATGCCCAATAGCGTACTTTATGAACAAAATCAAGAACTAAAAAAGCATATTTTTGAGTTATTTTCTACCAGTCATTCCCCAAATTCTGCGACTACATCATTAAAACAATTATTGTGTTGTTTACCGATGATTCCTGTTCCCGATCATATTACTTATGAAAACGTATTTCGCGTGTTAATCGTGCAATTTCTTGATCCCTATAATTTTGATATACGTTCCGTTAAACGCTCTTGCATTCATATAGTACATCCTGACGGGAGAATAATTCCATTTGACACCTTTAATATGTTTTATAGAGAGGGTAGTCAAGGTGCTCATTTAGTCTCGAATCGTCTTTAATTGAGCTTATTTTTTATGAACCACAAAGGCACAGAGGACACAAAGAAAGAGAAAATAGAGGAAAAAAGGGGGGAAACATAAATATAGTAGAGTGAATGATGATAACCTACTCTACTATATTTATAACCATTCCCCAGAGGATGTGTTCTATATACTACAAACTTATTGTGAGAGAGTCAGGAGAAACAATTGAGATGATTTCACTAAGAATTTTCTTCAATAAGCGATCGCAATGCTTCTTTCATTTCCTCAACAGTAGTAGTGGCTGTGCCAAAATGACGCACCACAATACTCGCTGCTAAATTTCCTAAAACCGTCGCTTCCCAAGGTGTTGCTCCCACACATAAAGCCAAAGTAAACGCGGCTACCACCGTATCACCAGCGCCTGTGACATCAAAAACATCTGTACGATTAAACGCGGGAATATCCCATCTATTTATTAAATCTTCAACAGAAACACTCCCTTTTTTCTTCTTTTTGGATTCTTCTTTCTTCCCTTTTTCTTTCTTTTTTTTGCCCGTTTCCTTCTTCTTTTCAAAGAGAGTCATACCCTCTTCACCACGAGTAATTAATATATACTTGGCTTTCGTTAAAGTGAGCAGATCATAACCGGCTGTTGTGAGGTCTTTGGAAGTCTTAATTTTGTATCCTACCGCGTTTTCTGCTTCCGGTAAATTAGGAGTAAAAAGTGTCGCGCCTTTATAGCGATCTAACTGATTTTGGGTATCAACAATGACGCGAGAATGACATAGGGAAGAGACGATCGCGGGTTGAGTCAAAACCCCATCACCATAATCAGAACACACCACCGCGTCCACCGTATCTAAAACTTGACGAATATAGTCAGCCAATTGTAACTGTAAATCCAGATCCGGTAACTCATCAGATTTGCGGTCAATTCGTACAATTTGTTGAGTAACGGACTGACGCGCATGACCGGAAATACGAGTTTTTGTTACCGTAGGACGTGATGGATCAGTAAAAATACCAGAAATATCAATACCCGCGGCCTCAAAAATATCACATAAAGCCCGGCCTTGATCGTCTTTACCTACCAAACCCGCAACTTTAACCTGTCCCCCCAGTTTAGCCAAATTATAAACAGCATTAGCACCGCCACCAGGGACTTGACGAGTATGTTCGTGACGTAGAATCAAAACAGGAGCTTCACGGGAAATGCGTTCCACTTGTCCGGTGAGAAACTCATCAAGAGTTAGATCCCCTACTACTAAGACACGGGCCTGAGAAACACGATCCAATCTGGCCATTAATTGGTCAGCAGAGGCGCGCAATTCATCGAAAAAGGAGGGAGCTAAACTCATAATCTACCCGGGTGTCATCTTAATCTGATCGAGAATCCAAAAGCACTAAAGAAGGGCATCTAGCCGGACTGACTATAACATAGTGAGATTTGGCGGCCCGACACCTCATGCCATAATGCCATTAGCCCTACTTCAATTTTTGCTTAATGATGGTGACAAGCTGAGTCATTTGTTTCTTGAGAGCATCAATTTCCGCTTGCATTTTGGTAATTTTGTCATTGAGGGCTTTAATTTCCGCGGCTCCAGCACCCGGAGTCGCAGCCGTAACAGCAGCACCACCAGGAGGCGGCGCGGGTTTAATTCCCTCTGGGATTGGTTTCTTTTTGGCCAAGAGCATCGCCAATTTGATCGCCTCAGTCAATTGCTTTTTCTCAAAAGGTTTCGCGATAAAAGCAAAATGATGATTTTCAAAGGGTTTGGGAATTTTTTCCATAACCTCTTCTTCTCGTCCTGACATGATCACCAAGGGAATTTTGAGCAGATCTGCCTGAGTTTGAAGTTTTTGATACACCTCCCAACCGCTGACTTTCGGTAGGAGAAAATCTAACATAATAAGATTCGGGTGTTCTTGATGAATGAGTTTGAGCCCTTCTTCTCCATCCTTGGCTTCGAGGATCTCAAAGCCTCCTTGGGGCAACATCTCTCGAACTCGCACCCTTATGACCTTACTATCATCGATCACTAATATTTTTTGACCGGCCACGACTGATTCCTCCAGTGATGAGTCTAGGTTCCCAACCCTATAATGTATTCTAAACTAATCCCGTTTACCTAATCTCGACTTTTGCTTTTTTAGGATATCAAACAACTTCACACTTTTGAACCACTCACCATTATGCCTGTTAATTCTGGTCAAAGTCCTTTGGGTTCTCCCCGAATTACCCCCAAGCGCGAAGATATTGACTCGATACCGGAGTGGTTACGTCGTCCCATTGGTAAGGCGAGCGATATTTCTACGGTACAGCGGATTATTAAGCAACGTCAAATTCATACGATTTGTGAGGAGGGGCGTTGTCCCAACCGAGGGGAGTGTTATGCCCAACAAACCGCGACTTTTTTGTTGATGGGACCCACTTGTACTCGCGCTTGTGCTTTTTGTCAGGTGGATAAGGGCCATGCTCCCATGCCCCTTGACCCCGATGAACCCCAAAAAGTCGCGGACGCGGTAGGGCTTTTGGGGTTACGTTATGTGGTTTTGACTTCGGTGGCACGGGATGATTTGGCTGATGGTGGCGCGGGATGGTTTGTCGCAACGATGGAGGCCATCCGCGCTGTTAACCCAGATACTCAAATTGAGGTTTTAACTCCTGATTTTTGGGGGAATTACAGTTTCGAGTCTCTTTCTGGGAAAAACCGTGACATAGAAGTGCCGTATCGCGTTCTTCCTTCTTTGAGAGATTTACAGCAGGAGAGAGTCAGAGTGGTGGTGGGGGCGAAACCGGCTTGTTATAACCATAATGTTGAGACTGTGCCACGGTTACAGGGACGGGTACGACGGGGCGCGAAGTACGATCGCTCCCTTGATGTCCTTCGTTTTGTTAAGGAATTTGACTCTTCTATTCCTACTAAGTCTGGTTTAATGTTGGGTCATGGGGAAACGGAGTCCGAAATTATAGAAACTCTGCGCGACTTACGCGCCGTAGGATGCGATCGCGTTACCCTGGGTCAATATATGCGTCCTTCTCTGGAACATTTACCTGTACAAAAGTATTGGACTCCCGCAGAGTTTGAGCAATTAGGCGATCGTGCCCGCGAGATGGGTTTTTCTCATGTCCGTAGTGGCCCATTAGTCCGTAGTTCCTACCACGCGGGGGAAAATACCTAAACCCACAATCCTCAACAATACCCACAGGCTACTCCTAGGGACACGGCAGTGCCGTCTCCCTACTATTTACAAAAATGGGATGCTTCCCCCGTTAAGAAAACTTCACATAAGGACTAGGATCAAACCGTGACATCTTCTGTTATTTGTTAATTAACCTGAATTTTAAAGGAGCTTGAACAATGGCAGAGAAGAAGTTGGTCACGGACTCAGTTGCCAAAAACGGCACGTTTCCTTATCCCTTTCGTTCCGCGTGGTTTGTGGGACTTTTAGCGATCAACCTTTTGGTGGCTGGCTACTATTTCCATATCGTTCAGTAATTGCCGACTGAATTTTTGCCATTTGTGCTGCTACTAATCTCTTCTTAATTGTCTCTAGGAGAAATAGGGCAGCACTCCTCAAATAACTTTATATTTTATCTAAGTCTCTACAGGCCCACATCTCTGCATTTACATCTCATTTAAAAATGCTATAGACAAAAAATAGTCCTCTGAATCTACACCGGAATTTTAATTATAAATTCAGCTCCTTCTCCTAATTGAGAATTTACTTCTAATGAACCTTTGTGTTTCTCAACCACAATT
Organism: Microcoleaceae cyanobacterium bin_387; assembly: GCA_037440985.1. Lineage (GTDB taxonomy): Bacteria > Cyanobacteriota > Cyanobacteriia > Cyanobacteriales > Microcoleaceae > JBEDKD01. The sequence goes on along the minus strand of JBBITB010000121.1, from coordinate 10,351 downwards.
TGACGAGAGATCGCCATTCCTAAACCTGTGCCTTTTCCTACAGCTTTAGTCGTAAATAAGTGGTCAAAAATTCTATTTTTCACCTCGTCGCTCATGCCGCTCCCGTTATCTTTAATGCGAATTAAAGCATATTTCCCGGTAGCATCAACTTCTGTGCCAATGGTAATACAATTTGGTGAAGTTTCAATTTGTTTGTAGCTTTTATCTCGATTGCATTCTTCTAAAGCATCAATGGCATTGGCTAAAATGTTCATAAATACTTGATTAAGTTGTCCGGCATAGCATTTCACCATTGGTAACTCACCGTAATTTTTGACTACGATAATCGCGGGACGACTCTCATTCGCTTTGAGCCGATGTTTTAAAATTAAAATAACACTATCTAATCCCTCATGAATATTGAAAGGAACCGGGCGATCGCTGTCAGCCCGTGAGAAGGTTCTCAAACTGTTACTGATATCACGGATGCGATCAACTCCTGTTGTCATCGAACCAATTAATTTCGGCAAATCTTCACGGATAAATTCTAAATCTATTGCCTCAATTTCCTCTTCCACTTCTACACCCGGATTAGGAAATTTCTCTTGATACAAATCTAGTAAGACAAACAAGTCTTTAACATAATCGATCGCGAGTTGAATATTCCCGGCTAAAAATCCCACGGGATTATTAATTTCGTGGGCAACCCCCGCGACCAAATTTCCCAAGGCTGACATTTTTTCGCTTTGGACAATTTGCAATTGTGCCTGTTTCAAATCGGTTAATGTTTCTTGAGCTTGTTGATAGAGACTGGCATTTTCTATGGAAATCGCGGCTTGGGTGCAGAGAAATTTTAATAATTCCACCCGCTCTGATGTAAAGGCATTTGCGATTAGGGCATTTTCTAAGTACAAAATGCCTATTAATCTACCTTGTTTGACAATTGGCGTACACACCAAACTCTGGGGCGGATGTGAGACTAAATAAGGATCAGCAGCAAAACCGGTTGGAATATCTAAGCTGGAGGTGATGTTTTCCAGAGTGTGCTCGACGTAGTAAATAATTGATAAGGGCAGATGTAGGCAAATATCTAAAGGTTTGGATTCAAAGTTATACACTTGCCCGTCGAGGTATTTAACCATGACTTCTAAACTGCCGTTGTTGTTGAGGATCAATGCGCCTTTATCTGCTCCGGCATTTTCTACTACCACCTGCATGATTTGTGCCACCAGTTGTTCGAGGTGAATTTCGCTGTAAAAAGATTGGGCAATTTTGAGAATACTGGATACATCAAGTAAGCCAGAGATACTGGTACTAGAAGTATTAGAGGAAAGACTAAGTAGAGTTTTAGTAAGGGTTTCTCGCGAGTTGAGAGATGGACGAGCAACTGGTTGTAAGATAGGAGCGAGTAATTGGGGATAATATTTTTCTAAGTCAATTATTTTGGCTTTGGCTCCCCAACGGGAATAACAATAATAGGCTTCTTGCATATACCCGGCTGCTACTTTATCTTTACCCCAGTTAAGGTAGAATTTCGCGGCAAGTTCGTTGGCTAAGGCTTCTTCTTGGATATATTTATTTTTTTTTGCTCCAGAAATGGCTTTATCATATAGCTCGATCGCGTCTGCTTTTTGCTCTAAGATCCGAGACTTTTCTGCCCGAATTAAATCGCATTTGTGCGCGAAGTTTTCGAGCGCGTAATTTGACCAATGAGTCAGTTTATCGAGATCCCTGTCTACCATCTCTAACAGGGGTAATGAGCTATTTTCTGATATATTCGCGATCATTGCCAGTAGTGTTAACCCATGATAAAAATAAAATATACCGACATTAACCGTCCCCGCGACTCCACCAATTTTGTCCTCCGCAATTTCCGCGATCGCGAGTGTCTCTTGGGGTTGACCAAAATGATAGCTCAAAATCAGTTTATGCACATAGACAGTGCCAATAGAATAGGTATCACCAGCCGCCTGATGTTGAGGTAATCTTTCGTTTTCGTTGTAAACATCCCCCACTAAATATTGGGGATACTTCGTATTACCTGTCCAATTTAATACAGCCTGTTGGATAATTTGATTAAAGTTCAGAGCCGTGGTTTGTTTCAGTTTGCTGATCGCGTCTGAGTAACTTTGCATATCCTGTTCGAGTTGTAGCAGATTCTCCGAGGCAAAATAGGCCAGTTGACAGTGATTATAGGCGCAGTAGGCGGCAAATTCTAAATCTCCCGATTCTAATCCCGCTTGATATCCTGTCAGTAGAGGTAAGATCGAGTTATGAATTGCTTCTTTCCAGATGCGAACAAAGGGATATATCAAATTAAATATTTTGGCTTTAAAACTGACGCATTGAAATTTTGCCATCAACGTCAATGCCACATCCGCAGAATGATTGCCCGCCTCAATTTCTCCGCCAAATGCACAAAGAATCAATCCATAAGTTGAGTAAGCATAGGCGGTTTCGACGGTATTACCAAAGAGCAAAGATAATTCCACTTGTTTGAGCACAATTAAGGGATATAAAGCGGGTGAGCCAATATACGCGGCTGAAGCCATACTGCTGAGAATACTCATTGCCGCGAGTTTTTGCGGATCGCTCATCACGGGTAAATTTGTCACATTCTCCGTTTTCGCGAGCAGTTGACGAACTTCATTAAAAGCCGATTCTGTAATCTCTTGAGTCGGATTTTCGGGCAATTCTACATCTAATTGACTTAGTACCCCACGAGCAATTTTAATGGCTTCTGATAATCGGTTACGGGCAATTAATGATTGAATCTGAACTTCGACGGCTTTGACTTGATCTAGTACCAGAGGGATATTTTGCTGAATTATCTCTGTAAGTTCATCTACACGTTCAAATTTGCCGATCAGACAGGCGCAACTCGCGGATTCGATAAACAAACCTCGTGCTAGATTCGGTTTTTTGCTCCAGACATCATCTGCTAAAAGTTTCAATCCTGTTTCACAGTATTCCGCTGCGGCTTCGTAAGCAGATGAGAGCCGAGCTTTGCCTCCGGCGAGAAGATTGAGCCGTGCTAAATTATCATATTCATCTTGTGATGAAATTTGATCTATTCCCTGGTTTAATTGACTGACAATAATAAAAATTTTCTCTTCGAGTTGCTCTGTTGATGTTTGATTTAGTAGTAATTGTCCAATCTTGAGATGGATTAATGATTTGTTATCTTTAGGAATTAGAGAGTAGGCAGCTTGCTGGACGCGATCGTGTAAGAATCGGTAAGGAACTGTAATATTTTGGGTAGTTTCTGAATACCCGATATCTTCTTGGAAAAACTTGTAGGTTTCATTAAGGGGAATAATTAATCCTTCCTGCAACGCGTTCCATAATACCGCGGCAGTGTCTATTTCCGACTGTTCCGAAATTATCGCGACATTTTCTAAATCAAATTGATTGCCAATACACGCGGCAAGCTTCAATACTTGTTGAGTTTCTTGTGGTAATTTCTGCAACTGCAATGCCATAAACTCAACCACATCATCGGTTAAACTTTGTGCTTTTACTTGGCTAATTTCACACTCCCAGTATCCCGCATCTGGGTTGAAGTGGATAAACCTATCCTCATGCAATGCTTTCAGAAATTGGGTAGTAAAAAAGGGATTACCTTTTGTCTTTTGATAGACTAATTCTGTTAAGGGTTGAGCCAGGGCGCGATCGCAACTTAAGGTATCTGCCACTAATTGATTAATATCATTTTGACTTAAAGCTTCTAGGGTAAGAGTATTGACAGTTGCTCCCGCTTTTTCCAGTTCATTCACTGTCAAAATAAAGGGATGGACGGGGGACACTTCGTTATCCCGATAGGCTCCTAAAATTAACAAGTAACCCCCATCATTCATCAGCACTTCTAATAACTTCAGTGATGCTGAATCTGCCCACTGTAAATCATCCAAGAAAATCACCAACGGATGCTCTACCCGGGTAAATACTTGGACAAAATTTTGCAACAATAAATTAAAGCGATTTTGGACAGCACTTCCCGATAATTCCATCACCGGAGGTTGTTTTCCAATCAGCAATTCCAATTCGGGAATTACTTCAATAATTACCTGTCCATTTTCTCCCACTACTTCTAATATTTTCTCTTTCCATTGTTGCAATTGACTATCACGTTCACTGAGTAATTGCCCCATTAAATCCCGAAAAGCTTGCAGGAAAGCACTAAAGGGAATGTTACGATTAAATTGATCAAATTTGCCTTTAATAAAATAACCACGTTGCCGAACAATCGGTTTATGAACTTCATTTACTACCGCGGTTTTACCAATACCAGAAAATCCCGCAACCAGCATTAATTCGGTGCTGCCCTGTGCTACTCTTTCAAAGGCATTTAATAAAATTTGTACCTCCCCCTGACGGCCATAGAGTTTTTCAGGAATAATGAAGCGATTGGAAAAATCCCGTTGTCCCAAGGGAAAAGGGGTAATTATCCCTCTTTCCTGCCATTGACTTAAGCATTTTTCTAAGTCATACTTCAACCCGATCGCGCTCTGATAGCGATCTTCAGCATTCTTCGCCATCAACTTCGTAATAATGTTAGATAAAACCTGGGGAATTTCGGGATTTATCTGATCAATAACCGGGGGTTGTTTAGCAATATGACAATGAATTAACTCCATCGGATCATTCGATAGAAACGGAAGCTCACCTGTTAAAATTTCAAAAAAAGTAATGCCCAGGGAATAGAAATCTGTGCGATAATCAATCCCTCGATTCATGCGCCCTGTTTGTTCTGGGGAGAGGTAAGCCAGAGTCCCTTCTAAGACATTAGGATTTTGGAGTTCTTGGCTTTCTTTGGGGAGAAGAGAGGAAATACTAAAGTCTATCAATTTGACTTTTTTTGTTTCATGATTAATGAGAATATTATTCGGTTTTATATCTTTATGAATAATTGACTTTTGGTGAATTTCGTTAAGAGTATCTGTTAGAGCAATAGCCATCTCTAAAAATTCTGTTATGGATGATCGAATATACTCTTGACTACCCCGCTCTTGCACATATTCAGTCAGGGAAATTCCCCCGAAATCTTCCATTACTAGAGCATAGCTGTTCCGATAGGGTTCTAAACTATAAGATTTGATAACACCAGGTAAATCAAGATTTTTAGCAATTGTGTACTGATTGCGAAACTGCACCAATTCACTAAAGCGGGGATACTCATTTGCCAGTAACTTAATCGCGACTGGGGTTGAATCAGCCAGTCGTATTCCTCGGTAAACTAAGGTTCTGCTACCTATGTAAATGGACTCCGTAACAAGATAACCAGGAATTGGGATGACAGATACAGCGAATTCCATTTTTTTATCAACTTTATTTAGTAAATCAGAATATTACTATATTGTTTTCACAGATAAACTATGTCTTAACAAAATGTTAAATTTTACAGAACTTATGCACTCGAACCAAAGAAAGCACTTTTTTTACCGAGATGAAAAATTGGAAGGAACTATTTTCGTTAAAAAACAGGGTTGCGCCATCAGTCATCTATCTAGTAGATGTAGGCAGTTAGGAATTGCTTCATTGCTGAAATCCATTCCTATTATCACCTCTTCCTTCTTGTAGTAGTGGTACAGAATAATGTTAAAGGAATAAAGTAATCTCAATACTCATGAGTTTATAGTCATTCCCAATAAAAATGAGACGCGTTAAATCTAGCCAATTATGACTGTAACTATTTTTTTCATTTCTCAATATACATTGAACTGATGATATTACTTCGGAGGACTTCCTTCAGATGAATCCCCTCTTCCTTAGATTTTTTGTAGGTTGGGTTGAGCACAGCGAAACCCAACGAATATGTTAGCTTTCATAAGCTCTTACGCATTTAAAATTCACGCGCTTTAGGCTGACAGGTTGGAAGCCTGTCCCACTTTCGGTGGTTGAAATGCGATTAGGCTGATATCGGGACTTGGGGATTTTTTTCTAGGTTGGGTTGAGCACAGCGAAACCCAAGGAATATGTTGGCTTTGAGATATCGGGGGAGCAAAGACTAAGTTTTCCTGGTGAATAGGGTTGAAACCCAAGCTTGGGCGAGAAAAATACCTCAACAGGGGTAAAATCACCTCAACCCCATACAAGACAAGGCTTTAACTTTGTTCAGGGTAAAAATACCAAAAAAGGCTTTGTGCCCTTTTTTCCCTAGTTTTTTGTCTAAGTCCCGATATGTTGGGTTTCGCGGTACTCCACCCAATCTACGAATTATAGTTGAAATGACTATATCTATTAGATCCCTAGGGAGCAAGATGCTCCCACCACCAATAAAAAAAAGAGATGTTCCCAGCACTCACCCAGGCTTCATCCCTAGATTAAAAAAATTGAGATTTCCCTGAATCTATCACTCTTCCCTTCAATTTTCCCAGCTTATTCTATTCTTCTTCCTTAAGAGGCATCAACTATGAAATGATTTCTTTCAGATGTCGGAGACGATCAGAAAAACTTCTCATCACTTCCAAAGCAAACATCGGCGTTTCCTGAATCGCAAACAGAAAATGCTTCTGATCTAAAAAAGCCAAAGTACAATTAGTTTTCGCAACAGCAGTGGAAACACGAGTACCATTTTGATGAACTAGGGCACCCTCTCCAAAAATATCCCCTTTTTTAATTGTTTCTACTAATTTTCCATTAATTATTAAATTAACTTCACCTTCTAAAATTCCGTACATATATTCTCCGGGTTCACCCTCTTTAAAAATTACTTCACCCACCTGAAATTTTTGTGGAGAAACGGATTGCTTTTGAAATAACAGAACTGTTTTTGCGGGTTCGAGCATAATTTTTACAAGAATAAAATACTTTTAACTAGAGTATGATTGATCATAATTATTTCGGAAAAATCAAAAGGCGGAGAGACACGCAACACATCCTCTATCATGGTATCATCCCCGCCCTAAGAATAAAATACTCCCAGAGTCACCCACCCGTCATCATTTCCTTTAATACATCTAAGCCTTTCTTCACACGACGAGAAACCGTTACCGCACTAATACCCATACGCTCTGCGGTTTCCTTCTGAGTCAAATCATAAAGAAAGACAAACTCTAAAATCTTGCGGGTTTGATCCTCTAACGTCGCCAAAGCCTGTTGGAGACGAATTTGATCCTCTTGGGCTAACTGAAAACTTCGATAACGTGAATCAGGTACTAACTCTCCCAAAGAAGTTGTCCCATCCTCTTCATCAGAAACAGGTGCATCTAAACTCAGGGGGGCACGATTACGACAGGCTAACTTAATTTCTTGCCATTGAGTCAAAGAAATTTGTAATTCTGTCGCGACTTCCATATCAGTCGGTTGCCGTTTCAGTTTCATCTGTAACTGCTGCATCACACCCACAGCTTGACGTTCCAATTCCAACCACTGACGAGGGACTCGTAACGAAGGGCTTTTATCGCGTAAATAGTGCTGAATTTCACCACGAATATAAGGAATCGCGAAGGAACTAAACGCATTACCCTTCGACATATCAAAACGCTCAATAGCTCGGATTAAGCCAATACAACCCACCTGGAGGAGGTCATCATAACTCTCCGTACATTGATGAATCCAGTGATGAACCTCCTTGCGTACCAGTCCAATATTGAGTTCGACTAACTGGTTGCGGAGTTCATTGGAGGGTTCGCGTTGATATTCCCGCAACAACTGGAAGCATTCACTTTTCAGTTCGTTGGTAATTGTGGTAGACATAGGACATATTAGGGGGTAACGCACAGTACAGATGGTACATTATTTTCAATTGTTATAACTAAGGCGAAAAGTGCAGTGATCTTCACACTTTTTTCCTGTGATGTTAGACACATCTGGTTTTTTTGTTTGATGTCATATCAGACTACCGCGCAAGAGCAGATTAAGTCATCAAGGCAATAACTGATTAAACACCTAACTTTTTAGTATAACAGATTCACAGTTAATTTACAAGAGAATAATCAGTGAAATTCACCACACAATTGGATCTCATGAGGAAAGGAAAGAGGAATAGCCTTAAGGATCGAAGCCCATCGCGCAGAAAAAGAAGGAAAAAAAGCAGTAAAAAAGAGGGACTCACGCCCCTCTGAAAACCTAATAGATCCTGGTGTCAAAACTACTCAAATTGACCATGCAGTAAATCTGAGTTGTACTTCTTGCTTTTTCAAATCTCACTGCAAAAAAGGCAATGGAATAATCGAGTTAGTACCCGAATTTGATGTTATCTAACTACTAGGTTTGTCCAGACATTAGACCCCTGATATGGGGAGAAATTCGTCCAAGTTTGCCGATGCAACTTCCCAAGGCATTAACTTATGACTGTACCGTTTCCAGGCGAGCATAAAATTGACCTTGAATTTTCACATCAACGGATTCTTTCGCACCCAAATCAGTGTCGGAGGGTTGTATGCTTTCAAAAATACCAGCCACTTCACCCGTAGTGCTATTCACCTTAGTGATTTGGAGAGACATAGTACCCGCATTGACTTTCGTATCAGCCAACTTCACGTTACTCTTAACGAGTTCTTTGCCATCGGCTTGGGCTGGAAGAGCCACCGCGTTGTCATAACCCGTGACCAAACCGCGACCCTTGGGATCTAAGAAGGCACCACTCCGATAGGAGGGTACGTTAAAACTACCTTTAAAATCCGTCGAGGTATTAAGACTGGCAACTGCGGGTCCTGAAGTAGCAACCAATTGTTTAATGGTAAACAAGAAAGGTACTTCTTCCCCACCCGGTAACAGAACTGTAATCGCTTGGAAGTCCAAACCATCTTCTTCGATGAACGTTAAAGAACCATCGGAGTTAATTTTCAGAGTCCCCTCTACTTGGTCAATAGAGGAAGTTAAGCGAGTTAACAATTTACCCGGAACAAATTGGGCTTGTTCGCGCTTATTCGCGGGTTCTTCCTTAACAAAAAAATTGGTGGGTTGGAGACACAACCCGGTCAGTTTATAGGAACCACTGGGGTCCAGGGGAATAGAACCGCGAGCCGTTTCTACCAAAGTAGGACAGTTATTGGCTAACCCACTACCTTTAATATCGTTATAGGTTAGGGTTTCGCTACTGGCTACGGTTCCAGAAGAGCAAGCGGTAAGAACACTCCAGCACAAAGCGATAAGTGCCACAATTAAAGCACGATACTTCATTGTCAACCTCAAATATCCAACACGGGAATCCTTGACACTCCCGAGCCTTCTGGCGACGGGATTCTTGAATCACAGGGGTTCTAGTGAACTTACCCTCCTCAAGCATCTTCACCGTCTGCCCGACGGCTGCACATATTCTGAGTTTGACAGTTAAATGAACTGTTTACCACTCAGCTTATGACTGCCTCTAAAGAGGCAACCCATTCATGCCGACCCCGAAAGAGATGGGCTTAGAGGGATTTTTCTCTAAAATAGTTCGTGATACAGCATTGTACAAGAGGAGTGTACTCTTGCTGACTTGTCAAGGAAATTCCTTTGGCAAGATATCTTCACAGAGACTTCTCCGGCGTAACTTTGATTATACTTGTCTATTGCGAGCCCTTGGGGAAAGCCGATTGTGGATGAGATGGAGATTAAGGATATGGAACATAATACCGGTGGACACTCCGTTGAGTCACAAAGGGATTTAGATGTTTTGGTGACGACGGTTGACGCGTTGGTGGCAAAATATCAGGGAGATACTCTGTTACTATTGGCGTTGCTACGGACCTTAGAGAGTCTGCATCGGCAGATTAGAGATGGTGTTTTTCAGGAGGCTTTACCTGATAATCGTCAACATCTTTATAAATTACTCAGAACAATTGAGACGGAGGGGGGTTGGCCTTATATCCATCGCATGAGGTTGCGATCACTGCTTCAAAATTTATCTTTAGAGTCTGAGTCTGAGTCTGAGTCTGAGTCCTAGTTCATTTCGGCATTGACATTCCCAGAAAAAAAGAAACCCGGTTTATGGATTAACCTAAACGGGTTTCTTGACTTTTAACTATAGCAGAAGGAAAAAGACGGAAGACGGAAGACGGAAGACGGAAGAAGCCATAATAAAATCAATGGTTTAGGCCATGAACAAAGTCAACCACCGTCGAGGTTGCTATATTTAGTCGTCAGTCCCACGTTATAATGGGTATCCTGATTTAACGTGGAAGATAAAGGCTTTTAAGGACTAAAAGCCCGATGGTGGAAAATTTCCAGAAGGCCAAATAGGAGGGCGAGAATTCCAAGGCGACAGATCAAAAACGTTTTGATTCGGCAGATTTCCTACGATCCCAACATCCGCGCCGAGTCTTTGTTGAATCGCACTGGAAATTGTTGAGGTTGTTGTTGTACCTGTGGTTGTCGTACCTGTAGTCGTGGTACTAGGTGTGGTTGTCGTACCTGTAGTCGTGGTGCTAGGTGTGGTTGTCGTACC
>JBBITB010000120.1:0-16658 GCA_037440985.1 Microcoleaceae cyanobacterium bin_387 | reverse complement strand
CCGGGTTTCTGATAAGTTGATTAATAATTCCCCATTCCCCATTCCCCATTCCCCAGTCGCCAATCCCCAGTCCCCATGCCCCATGCCCTAATTTTTTCCCCACGTGTGTAGTTGTAGTCGTTATGAGTATGATATAGTTGTAACAGTTCGTAAAATTAGCCGTAAACTACACCACACCTTTTCCCTTATCCTGGGATAAAGATAGAGGAGTAGTCCAATTAAGGAGACAATATCAATGACTGACGCGATTCGAGTAGGCCAATCAGCACCCGACTTTAAGGCAACAGCCGTTATCGATCAAGAATTTAAGGATATTAAATTATCTGACTATCGCGGCAAATATGTGGTGTTGTTTTTCTATCCCTTAGACTTCACCTTTGTTTGCCCTACGGAAATCATTGCCTTTAGCGATCGCTATGAAGAGTTCAAGAAACTCAATACTGAAGTTTTAGGAGTTTCTGTCGATAGTGCCTTCTCTCACTTAGCATGGATTCAAAGCGATCGTAAGCAAGGTGGTGTAGGCGATCTCAATTATCCCTTAGTCGCGGATATTAAGAAAGAAATTAGCGCCGCGTATAACGTCCTCGATCCCGAAGCTGGTATTGCTCTGCGTGGTTTATTTATCATTGATAAAGAAGGTATTATCCAACACGCGACTATTAATAACCTCGCCTTTGGCCGTAATGTGGATGAAACAATCCGCGTCCTGCAAGCGATTCAATATGTGCAGTCTCACCCCGATGAAGTCTGTCCCGCGGGTTGGAAACCAGGTGAATTAACAATGAATCCCGATCCCGTAAAGTCTAAGGAATATTTTGCTAAAGTCTAATTATTACAATTAGGCCATTTTTACCAAAGAAACCAGGTTTTTTACTGAATCTGCGGGCTATAACGAAGCATTTTCGTAAACAAAACCGGTTTCTGAGTCCCCATTAGGTAATAGTAATAAGCCCTTTATGGCTGATTACCTATTACCTATTACCTATTATCTGTTACCCTCTAAAACTATGTTGACATCCACTGATTTTCGCGGGTTATTTAATGAGCGTTTTTGGCAAAATTTTCTTCCCATTCCCGCCGAAAATACCAGTGAAATCGGTTGGAAAACCCCTGATTTTGAATTACCAGATATGACAAATGGTCGTCTGGTAAGATTATCAAATTATAGAACTGATCGCGCTGTTCTTTTAGACTTTACCCGAATTTTCACCGAAAAACAATATTGTCCTTTTTGTTATCCCCACATTAAAGCCTTAAACGCGAACTACGAAAAATTTACAGAAAAAGGCCTAGAAGTATTATTAATTACGAGTACCGATGAAAGCCAAAGTCAAATAGTTGTCAGAGATTTAGGGTTAAAAATGCCCTTATTAAGTGATTCTCTTTGTCGAGTTTTTCGTACTTATAAAGTTGGTCAAGCTTTGGGCGCACCCTTACCCGCGCAATTTATTTTAGATGTGGAAGGAAAAATAATTTATAAACATTTATTTTCATTCCTATCCCCGAATGCTAGTATAGAGACACTCTTAGAAGTTGTGAATCAATTGGGATAGTAAACTCAAGAAACCGGGTTTCTTTTTGCCTCCAGAAGCCCGGTTTCGGAACAAAACATATTATTTAATGTTTAATTTCTGTTTCGGTTAAGTAGCAAAATAGAACGCGATCGCGTAGTCGATATCCTCGGCCGTGCCTTTTTCTCCTATAATAGAGAAAATAGGGCAATCTTGTCCCTAGAGAAATCTGGATAGCCTTTTCAGTTGGCACAGGATAAACAAGCAATTAAGGAAAGAATATGTTTACGGCTTCCGACAACTCTATAACAATTATCATCGTCGCGATCGCGTTAGGGATTTTAGGCTGGGGCTATTTCCGAGCCCAACCCTTTGGAAAACTAGGCATTTTGGGCTGGTTACAGTCAGTATCCCTAATGACTCCTTGGTTATTATTTTTTGGCCTATCCACCGTAGGTATCGACATTAATTTTGTTGGGGTTCTCATTCTTTTGGTTATTTCCACTGGATTATATATTTATCTGGGCAAATTATTGCGAGACGCGGGACAAGATGAGATTTTAAGATCGCGCGCTCAAGAAATGATCGATAAAAATAAAGCATCTGCTTCTACTCAAGAATTACCTCAGATCGGGCAAACTTTAATCATTAAACCCCCGGAAATGATACCCGTCCCTAGCGAAGATTTAAAGCTGATGCAGGGAATATTTGGCATTGAAACTTTTTTCGCGACGGAAACTATTCCTTTTCAAGATGGGGTGATTTTTAAGGGCAATTTACGAGGGGACACCGAATTAGTCCATAATCGCTTATCTGCCAGTTTAGAGGAACGATTACGCGATCGATATCGTTTATTTTTAGTAGAAAATCCTGATGGTAGACCGGTGGTAGTGATTTTACCGAGTAAAAATGATCCCAAAGAAGCTACACTCACCCAAAAAATCTTAGCCGTTGTCTTATTACTCGCGACAATTTCCACTTGTTTAGAAACCGGGGGCATTTTATTAGGATTTGATTTCTTTACCAACCCCTTAAGAGTTTGGGAAGTATTACCGATCACGTTAGGAATTTTCAGCATTTTAATTTCCCATGAAATCGGCCATCAAGTAATGGCAAGAAGTCATAATGTGCGCTTTAGTTGGCCGTTTTTTATACCTACTTGGCAAATCGGCTCCTTTGGTGCATTTAATCGTTTTGAGTCTCTTATACCCAATCGGAAGGTATTATTTGATGTCGCGATCTCCGGGCCTGCCGCAGGTGGTATAGTTTCCTTGGTGATGTTAATAACGGGTTTATTACTTTCCCATGAAGGGAGTTTATTTAAGCTTCCCACGGACTTTTTTAAGGGTTCTTTATTAGTGGGAAGTTTGGCCAAAGTGGTATTAGGAGGAGCGTTACACGAAAAAATCGTTGATGTGCATCCTTTAACGGTGGTTGGTTGGTTAGGATTAGTGATTACCGCGATTAATTTAATGCCCGCGGGTTCCTTAGATGGGGGTCGAATTATGCAGGCAATTTATGGCAGAAAAGTCGCGGGTTGGGCGACGGTGGCTACCTTTATTTTTTTAGCGATCGCGTCGATTGTGAATGCAGTCGCCTTATATTGGGCTGTAGTAATTTTAGTAATTCAACGCAATCAAGAAAGGCCTTGTTTAAATGATTTAACGGAGCCAGATGACGCGAGGGCAGCTTTAGGGTTATTAGCCTTATTTTTGATGATTGCTACTCTCTTACCATTAACACCCGCCTTAGCAGGACGTTTGGGTATTGGCACTTAGAAAAGGGGGGCTTTTTAATTCTTTCAAACTCCGAATCCACCCTAGGGGCGCGTTCACGGAAATCTTTAATATCCCGTGAAAAATAATATAAACTCGCCCCATCCACCGAATAAATCAGGAGAGGCGAGTTTACAGGAATTATCGCTTCCAGTTAACTTATTAGAGAACAAGTTCCTTCTCTGTTTAAAGAAGGAGTCATGGGATTTATTTATATTTATTATTTCTCGTTTTCCTTACAATTGATTACCTCTACCTATCCAATAGTGCCAATCTTCCAAAGCTTCTTTTGTTTTTTCATCGGCATCTATTACTTCGATGTCTGAAAGACTGACTGTATCAAGAATATCATCATCTTCACCTACAAAAGAAACTTCTACATACATATCTTCTAAACAATCATCTTCCGATTCCATTCCTAACACTTGAATTTCGATTTCTTGAATTTTTCCAGTTTTCAGGACTTTTTTCTTCCATTTTGCCAGAAAAGGAAAATTGAGATTATCATTAAGGTAGTAATACCAACCCATTGCCACTTCTTCATCATTGTAAGCATCAACAATGATTTCATAATCAATGCGAGATTGTCTGATTTGATCTAATTCCACATTAGCCATAACTTCCAAGTAAATTTGTCATAAATTGGGAGATGATTGGAAATCTTCTTCGCGATTGTTAATGGAAAAATTCTACCCTTTGAGCCTAATCTTATCTTACTCATCCCAAGGTTTAAATTTTTTATATATTTTTTTAACAAAGTTGGACAATTCGACAATAATAGGTTTTTGATTGAGTATAGCATTTCCCAAACTGATCAGGCACAAAGAGAAGGGAAGGGGGCATGGCAAACGAGTGAAAAGTTCGGAAACCATAGCCCTTAAGACTTTGAGACAACCATTATCTAAAAATACTCATTCTCGAAATCCTTGCGAGGTAAGTGATTCAGTCTCAATGATTTGTACAATTAAATCCCCCTGTGGTTGCCCGATCAAGGATTGGGGCAGGCACGGGGGCACTGCCCCTAGAGGAAATTCCTTATTGGTGATTCATTAGATAATTACCATCGCAGTCATTTCGATCACAGAATTAGCTGATTTTAATCACCTCGATTTTCATTAAACTGCTGAGATAATTGATCAAATACAAAAAATAAAATAAATCCCATAAACAACCCACTCCTGCACCCAAAACCAAGATTAACCCATCTGCCAGATGAAGGATTTACCGCGTTTAACTCACCATCAGATTTTTTTGTTAGCAAACTGCTCTTTCCAGAAAAAACGAAACCCAGATTAAGATAAAATCACAAAAAAACAATCTTAACCCCACATCAACCATGATAAAAACGGCACTAAAAAAAATACTCTCTCCCCGTGTGCGACTTGCCATTAGAGTGAGTCAAAGACACCTTAAAGACTTCACCACGGGTACAGGCTCAAAGTTGGTTAATTTTTCTGAGGATAGAAAAAAACAGGGGTTACAATTTAGTCCTAAAATTATCATATCACAACCAATTTACACTACCGCGTTTTCGGAGAACAAAATTCATAATCTTAAACTCGCAATTCAGAGAATAGAAAACCTGATTATCCAACCGGGTGAAATTTTCTCATTTTGGCATTTAGTCGGACAACCCAACCAATCCCAGGGCTATTTAATCGGCAGAAGTTTAATAGAAAATGAAGTCCGAGCCAATTATGGAGGTGGCTTGTGTCAGTTATCAGGATTGCTATATTTTTTAGCGATAAAAGGCGGATTAAAAATTATTGAAAGAGCCTCACATTCCCTAGATATTTACACAAATGAAACCCGTTTTTCTCCCCTAGGTTCAGATGCAACAGTTGTCTATGGATATAAAGATTTGCGTTTAGAAAATAGTTTAGATATCCCGATTTGTTTTCGCGTTGAAGTAACCTCAAATCAAATTACAGGAATGTTATGTGCCCTGGCTCCTATTTTCGAGTATAAAATTGAGTTTCGAGAGGAAAAAGTTGAAGATGGAGTGAAGGTAGAAACCCTACGTTTTGGTACAGATGGCTTATCATTTGAGGTAATTAATAGGGGGTTTTACCAATCCTAGGGTGCGTGGTTGTCTTGCCTGTGGGGGAGTATGCCCGCGTCACCCTACATAGAATTGCCGCTTCCCGCCAGTGATAGCGCGAATCTTTGCCTTTTAATTTTGCTTCGAGTCTTAACATAGATATTGGGTTTGGATTAATTTTTCTATGCGTTGATTTAGGCACAAATTATCAACTTTTTACAAATCTTTACAGTCCCCTCAGAGGTAATCCATTAGCCCTCGCCCGGCGGAGGTTGCAAAGGAGTTGCTTTTCTGGGATTATTCTGTGAATTTATTTAGGCTTGTTAGCACAATGCTGTTATAATGGGAAATAATAGGATGAAAAACTTAGATTATCCGCGATAATTAATCTATCTTAGAGATATCCTTGAGAGAAATTAAAGTCTTATTGCCCGGGTAATAAATGGTTGGGAGATCAAGTTTAATTTTATTATAAGTAAAAATGCTGGGAATAGGGAGGGTAAAATTATGTCTGGAAATCGACGGGGTACGTCTGGAAAAATATCTGGGAACGGAAAAACGCCAAAACGCCGCAATGATGAAGTATTCTTTGATTCGGTAGAAGTTCGCAGAAGTCCCCATACAAAGATGAGAAAACCCGGAGTTTTTTCGATCGCGATGTCTATGGTGACTGCAATAGTGGCTTTTACTTTTGTCGGGGGGATAATTTGGCGAGCTTTACAACCGGCTAGTTTTGATCAATTTTGGAAAAAAAATATCATGCCTGTTTTACCATCACAGGTTAAACAAATGATGAAGTAATAGTAGGTTGGGTATCGGTACGAAACCCAACGCAGGAATGAAAATTTGATCAAGATGTCGTTTTATCAAAGTTTTTTGATAAGGTGTTGGGTTTCGCTGTGCTCAACCCAACCTACACGAGAGACGTGATCGTGTCTTCCGTTTTTGGTGTTGGGTTTCCCAGAGTAGATGTAGGTTGGGTATCGGTACGAAACCCAACTATTCCAACTCTTAAAGTTTGGTGTTGGGTTTCGCTGTGCTCAACCCAACCTACACGAGAGACGCGATCGTGTCTGCGGAGGCTTCAGGAGATTTAGCTTCCGAAGGCGGTACAACTTGCCAGAATTTCGGTAAATATTCCGACCAATTTGCTAAGATTTTCTTAGCTTTTGCGCTGCCTGTGTGTTTGCTGTGTAACTCAATTAATTCCTTAAGTTGTGCTTCTCCCGTGGGAGTAGAAACTCGTTGAATTTTCACGATTTCGGGGTTAACATGATCAGGGAATACGTCCTCAGTATCGAGGAAATAGGCTAAACCTCCCGTCATTCCTGCTCCCACGTTACGGCCGACTTTTCCTAATACTACAATCACACCCCCTGTCATATATTCACAACAGTGATCGCCCGTCCCTTCTACGACGGCTTTGGCTAAGGAATTTCGTACCGCGAATCGTTCCCCGGCTTTTCCATTTGCTAATAATAAACCTCCCGTCGCACCATATAAACAGGTATTACCAATAATCACATTTTCGGAAGGATCAAATTGCACCTCTGCCACGGGTTTAATAATAATTTCGCCGCCGTGCATTCCTTTCCCTACATAGTCATTGGCTTCCCCATTTAATATTAATGTCATCCCTGGTAGGTTAAATGCACCAAAACTTTGTCCTGCACTTCCGTTAAAGTTTAAGGTGATTTTACCGCTAAATCCTGTGTTTCCGTATATAGACGCGATCGCGCCACTTAAACGAGTACCGACGGATCGATCAGTATTAACGATTTGCAGTGTTTTGGTGACAGACGTTTGCTGGCTGATCGCGTTTTGAATGTCCTCATCAGCTAATAATTGATCATCTAAAACGGGACCATTACTATGCACTTCAGCCGAATGATTCAAGAAACCGCGATCGCTCCGAGTATCAGGTAAATGCAATAAACAATCTAAATTAATCGCGTCAGTCTTAGTGAGTTTAACATTCTCGCGTGCTTTTAATAAGTCCGAACGACCAATAATTTCACTAAGAGAATGATAACCTAATTTCGCTAATAAACTGCGAACTTCCTCCGCGACAAAATAGAAGAAATTAACGACATGATCGGGAGTACCGGGGAAACGTTTGCGTAAATGTTCCTGTTGTGTCGCGACTCCAACGGGACAATTATTAGTATGACAAACCCGTGCCATAATACAACCTTCCGCGATCATCGCGACGGAGCCAAAACCATATTCTTCTCCCCCCATTAACGCGGACATTACTACATCCCAACCTGTTTTAAAACCTCCATCTACTCGCAAAAGAACACGATCGCGCAATTTATTTTCCATTAACACGCGATGAACTTCTGTTAAGCCTAATTCCCAAGGTCCTCCCGCGTGTTTAATAGATGATAAAGGTGAGGCTCCCGTGCCTCCATCATGGCCGGAAATTTGAATGATATCCGCGTTGGCTTTGGCAACACCCGCCGCGATCGTGCCGATACCCACTTCTGCGACTAATTTCACAGAAACTCCCGCTTTTGGGTTAATTTGATGCAAGTCAAAAATTAATTGCGCCAAATCTTCAATGGAATAAATATCATGGTGAGGGGGGGGAGAAATTAAAGTAACACCAGGTTTTGAGCGACGTAAAAACGCGATATAAGGACTTACTTTCGGGCCGGGTAATTGTCCCCCTTCTCCGGGTTTTGCCCCCTGTGCGACTTTAATTTCAATTTGTTGGGCTTTCATTAAATATTCGGGAGTGACTCCGAAACGCCCTGACGCGACTTGTTTAATGGATGAACACGCGGTATCGCCATTTCGTAATCCTTTTAAGTGGGGGAATGATGGCGAAATTCCATCGACAACATCATCTAATATTTGATTGCGAAGAGGATCTTCGCCTCCTTCTCCACTATTCGATTTTCCGCCTAAACGATTCATCGCGATCGCGAGGGTTTCATGGGCTTCGGGTGATAGGGCTCCCAGCGACATTCCCCCTGTACAAAAACGTTTCACAATCGACTCGACTGACTCGACTTCTGATACGGGAATAGAATCGCGATCGCTATGAAAATCAAGTAAATCTCTTAAGGCGGTAATCGGACGATTTTCTAGTAATTTGCGATAGAGTTCATAATAATCAATCGCCTCCGATGGTGCTTGGAAATTACCCTTAACTAACGTCTGGAAGCTAGTCACAGCCTTATGGAGAGCCTTAGACATCTCAGGAGAGTTCATGTGATATTCCCCCCCCGGACGACACTGGACAAACCCTAAGTTTTCCAATTTCTTAATCGTTAATTGTGGGAAGGCTTTACTATGGAAAGAAATCACTTCCGATGCTAATTCGGCAATGCTTAAACCACCAATCCGAGAAACAGTTCCTTTGAACCCTAATTCTAAGAGATCGGAGCCAATGCCGATGGCTTCAAAAATTTGAGCACCTTGATAACTGGATAATAACGAAATCCCCATTTTCGAGAGAATCTTCAGTAAGCCATCTTCTACGGCTTTTTTAAATTTTCCTTGGGCTTGGGATAAGGTTAATTTTGGCAATTTGCCATTATCAATTAATTTTTGTGTCTTCGCGTCCCCTAACCATTGACGCACACTTTCTAACGCGAGATAGGGACAAATCGCACTGGCTCCATAACCGATTAAACAGGCAAAATGATGGGTACTCCAACATTGAGCAGTATCAACAATAATTGACGCGTTCATCCGTAATCCTTGACTGATCAAGTGATGGTGAACTGCTCCTACGGCTAAGAAGGGCGGAATATAGGTTTTTTCTGCATTAATTAACCCCGAAGCGCGATCGCTTAAGATGATAATTTTTGCCCCATTAATAACAGCTTTGTCTGCTTCTAAATAGAGATTTTTTACCGCGTTTTCTAACCCCCCAGGTCCGGCACTAATATCATATACAGTCGATAATACCACCGTAGGAAATGTCGTTTGTGACTTAATCCACTCTAATTGTCCTTCATTGAGTACAGGGGAATCAATCTTTAATAACTGCGCGTTTTCCGGTGTCGCGTGTAATAAATTCCCCCGGTTTCCTAACTCCATACTGAGAGACATTACCATCCCTTCGCGGAGAGGATCGATGGGAGGGTTTGTTACTTGGGCGAAGCGTTGTTTGAAGTAGTCATATAACAGGTGAGGACGTTGGGATAATACCGCGAGAGGAATATCATCACCCATACAATAAGTCGGCTCTTTTCCCGTTGTCGCCATATCGGTAATGATGAGATTTAAGTCCTCATCGGTATAACCAAAGGCCGTTTGTTGAGATAATAATTGCTCCGTGGGAATTAAATTACTTTCCGTAAAAGGTTCGGAGGGTAAATTTTGCCGATATTGTTTTAACCATTCACCATAGGTATGTTCGTGCGCGATCCGTTGTTTGATTTCCCAATTTCTCAAAATTTCGTGACTTTCCAGATCAACAGCTAACATTTGACCTGGGCCTAAGCGTCCTTTTTCGATAATATCAGCTTCGGGAATATCGACAACTCCTGCCTCTGAAGCCACAATAACCATATTATCTTTAGTAATACAATAACGCGCCGGACGTAAACCATTGCGATCGAGGTTTGCACCTACTTTTATGCCATCACTAAACACTAATAAAGCCGGGCCATCCCAAGGCTCTTGGACACCACTATAAAATTCGTAAAAATCAACAATTTCTGGATAGGGTTTAAGATCCGGTTGATTTTGATAAGCCTCTGGGACCATAATCATCAAAGCTTCCAGAGGATTACGCCCCGAACGTACTAATAATTCTAACGCGTTATCTAAGTTCGCGGAGTCGCTATGATTTAAGTCAACACAGGGGATTAAATCATGTATATCTTCTCCCCAGATGGGATGGGAGATCGCGCCTTGACGGGCAAACATCCAATTTACGTTACCGACAAGGGTGTTGATTTCCCCATTATGTCCGAGGAGACGCATAGGTTGAGCTAGGGACCATCGCGGCATGGTATTGGTGCTAAAGCGACGGTGATAAACCGCGAAGGCACTGGTATACGCGGGATTTTTCAGATCGGTATAAAATTCGGATAATACTTCCGATCGCACCATTCCTTTATAAACGATCGTGCGGTGAGAAAATGAACAGATGTATAAGTCACTGGACCAACGTAAAGGGGTTTCTTTTTCTAATTTGCGGCCAATGCGACGGCGTGTGCGATAGAGTAAACGCTCTAATTCTTCTCCGGTGATGCCGTCTTTTGATGCGACAATCAGTTGTTGAATGTGGGGTTGATTGGCTCGCGCTTGAATACCCAAAACTTCGGGAGCTAAGGGCACTTCTCGCCATCCTAGGAGGGTTAAATTTTGTTGGGAAATGACTTCGGCAATTACGTCTTTCGCGATCGCGCTTTTTTCGGGATCTTGGGGTAAAAACACCATCGCCACACCGATATAATCAATCGACGGCATAGTGATATTTTCCGAAGAGAACCACTCACGGATGAGATCCCAAGGAATCGCGGTCATAATACCCGCGCCATCGCCGGAGTCTTGGTCTGCACTGCAACCACCGCGATGCTCCATACAGCCTAACGCGACTAAAGACTTACTAACAATATCATGGTTAGCATCCCCTGAGAGATTGGCAATAAAGCCAACACCACAGGCATCTCGCTCTTCTACTAACCATCGTTGACCAGCATAAGGATATCCGGCCTTACTTTCATAAAGATTTTCGTTGGGGTTGGAGCTTAAGTTACTCATATTCTCTGAAAAAATAGGTGTTAGGTGTTAGGTGTTTAGTGGTTGAGGGTTGGTGTGAGGTGGTTGGCAGTTGGTGGTTGGCCAAAAATTCAAGCTGAAAACGTCAAACCTTAATCCTAACATATTCACCCCTCAATGCTCAAACCTCAGACCTAATACCTCTTCCCCCTCAATGCTCAATCCTCTGTCAATATACCTGTGTCCCACATTATCATTATTCTGCCTCTAATTCGAGAGAAATGTAGTCAGTGATACCATTTTCGGCAATCCCTCATCGGGATTTCCTTTAAGGCTTGCCCAGGATGTGTTCGGAGTCCCAGGTTTTGCCTAAGGGGACTTAAACAAATTTTAAGCCCAAATAAAGCCTAAACTCGCTTGATAAGCGGCAAATACGTCCCAATTGTGCTGCAATCACTCCACAAACCGAAAAGATCTCCGAGTCCTAAACGCTTCGATGGCATCAGTAAAGGTCTTTTCTTTATTTAATGGTTTGTTTGCCCACCAGTCTTTTCATCCTCCCGTTAAGCTGTACCACAGTTCCTAGGGGCGAGTATTGAAACCCGCCCGTACAAAGCGCAAAACACCAAAATAAAATCTCTTATTAGGCTGCGTTTATCTCGGACTTGATATTCTTTTAGTCCCAACAATCCCTTCGCTTCCCGATAAAAAACTTCGATCCAATTTAGGAGTGAATAGCTATTTACTATCCACTGGGCTGTTGCTATAGATAACTTCAGATTCATGATCAAATAATCAATTTCACTAGAGTCACAGAAAGTTTGGGCATTCATTACGGCTATTACTTTGGGACTGGGGTACTTTGATAATTCAATTTCTACTATGGCTACCCACAGCATACTAACAGTGTGCAACGCCAAGATTACAGTATAAAGATTACAAGCGATATATTATTAAAACTTATGAATTAAATGTTAAGAAGTGCAGAATGTGGGATTAACATTCGTCTATAATCATTCTAGCTCATTTTACGTCATTTTTTTGTTGAAGTCCCGCTAATAGCAATGGGTTCTACCGAACTTAGTATGTAAGAAATAGCCAAAAAGCTTATGTAGTAAGAGTTTGCTGAAAAGTTTATAAAAATAGAACTATCAGAAAATCAAGCCTTTGCCAAATCTGGCTTTTGGCTGTTTCGACTGTAGACCAAGCATTGCAAGTTCGGTAGAGCCTAGCAATGATTCAATTCCCTAATATAGCAATCCCAAATGAGTTGTGACAGATTTAATGTTAGTAAATTGAGTGCGTTGGCGTTGGCGCAGCCTGTGGAGTAGCCACTCAGCCTGTGCCCAGCACAAACGTCTCGCTCCCTAAGAGTTTCGGCACTTCCAGGCAAGATACTGCCACGGCGAAAAATCTCACAACCTATTTAGCATTGCTATAGACATCTCCGAAATAAAAATAAAGAAAAGATCAAAGAGATGCTATCTTGTTGTAAGAACAACCTTTTCATTCCTGATTTCTGCTTAAGTTGACACCAATGACTCTGGTACTCTGGCACCGCCCCTACCACCGGAGCATTCCACGAAGGGGCAACGCCCATGACTTTTTATGCTAAGGCAGTGCTTCCAGCATATCACACCTGTGCAACGCCAAAAATTTCGCTAATTAATTTTAGCTAAGTGCATAAGTCACATTATAAATGTTTTTATTTTGGGGAAATCTATATAGATGGTTAGCAGACGAGACTTTTATTCCGACGCAGAGTGGAACAACTTTTTAGCATTCTCCCAATCTCTTCCTACTCCTTGTATAGTTATTAACCTTGATGTCATCAAGCAAAAATATGAAGAGCTAATATCTAATTTCCCTTACGCCAAAGTTTATTATGCTGTCAAAGCTAATCCAGCAGCAGAAATTATTGAGTTATTAAGAGATGCAGGCTCCTATTTTGATATTGCCTCTATCTATGAACTAGATAAAGTTCTGTCTCTTGGGGTAGCTCCTGAAAAATTATCTTACGGCAACACTATTAAGAAAGCTAAAGATATTGAATATTCTTATGAGCGAGGGGTAAGATTATTCGTTACTGATTGTCAAGCAGATCTATATAATCTTAGCCAATATGCACCCGGTTCCCAAGTTTATGTAAGGATTCTTTTTCTGGGTGCAGAAACGGCTGATTGGCCTCTGTCGAAAAAATTTGGGTGTCCTTCAAATGAAGCAATTCATCTTATTACTAAAGCCAAAGAACTAAATCTTGATATTTATGGGATATCTTTTCATGTTGGCTCTCAGCAAAGAGATATACGTCAGTGGAGCGAAGCACTTGCCCAAGTTGAACATATTTTTTCTTCTTTGCAAAAACAAGGTATCAAACTAAAAATGATTAATATGGGAGGAGGATTCCCTGCTAACTATCTACAGAAGGCAAGTAATATTTCAGAATATGCTTCGGAAATCACTAGATATTTAAAAGATTATTTCGGTGTAAATTTACCGGAAATTATGTTAGAAGCTGGGAGGTCGATAGTTGGCGATGCTGGGATATTAATTAGTGAGATAATTTCGATTACTAAAAAGAAAAATGATGATACCCATAGATGGGTTTATGTAGATGCTGGTAAATATAATGGTTTAATAGAAACTATTGATGAATCTATTAAATATCCTGTAGTGACCGCTTCCGAAACTGATGAAAAAAAAGGCAATGTGATTTTAGCTGGTCCTACCTGTGATAGTTACGATATTATGTATGAAAATACTAAGTATCAATTGCCCCTAGATTTAGAATTAGGAGATAGATTATACTGGCTAACAACAGGAGCTTATACCACCAGTTTTGCTTCGATTGAATTTAACGGTTTTCCTCCTATCAAAACATACTTTATGGGTAGTTCAAATTCCCTCTCTCTGAATCAGCACGCTTTATGGTTTCTCTATCAGATGGCTCCTGAAAGCGTTGCTTACAATATCTTTATAGCAATCCGAATTAGATCGAATTTAAACATTACAGCCTTAGAGCGTGCCTGTCAAAAAATTTTAGACCGCCATCCGATTCTCAGAACTACTTATAAAGCGAGATCGGGTAAACCCTTTCAACACATTCACTCACGACAAGAAGTTTCTCTCCGGGTAACTGATGCTTATAATTGGAGTGAAGACTACTTAAAAGAGCAAATTTTATTAGAAACTGACCGTCCCTTCAATCTGGAGAAAGAGCCAGTTTTGCGGCTGAATCTGTTTACTCGGTCGGAGCAAGAACACATTCTCTTGCTGACAATGCACCATATTGCTGGGGATTTGTGGTCTTTTGATTTGCTTCTTAACGAATTACAAGTCTGGTATGCTGTCGAAACCAAACAAGTTAGCCCGCAGCAGATAGAAGATTCTCTTCCTCAAAATCTGCCTTATACAGAGTTCGTAGATTGGCAGTCCGAAATGCTATCTAGCCCAAGGGGAGAAAAACTTTGGGAATACTGGCAAAAACAATTATCTGGTGAGTTGCCCATCCTCAACTTGCCGACAGACAGACCCCGACCGCCGGTGCAGAATTATCGGGGAGAAACCCATATTTTCCAGCTAGATGAACAATTAATTCAAGGACTGCGTTCGGTAGCTATATCCACTGAAACAAGCATTGAAAAGCTCATGCTGGCTGCTTTTTTTGTGTTGCTTTACCGCTACACAAATCAAGAAGACATCCTCCTAGGAAGCCGGATGGCAGGTCGGTGGGGTAGAGAAGAGTTTAAAGGAATTGTCGGCTACTTCGTAAACCCGGTTGTTTTGCGGACTGACATTTCGGGAAACAAGACATTCACAGATTTTTTGGCTCAGGTTAGTAGTCAAGTCAAAGAAGCCCAAAATCACCAGGATTATCCTTTTCCACTGTTAGTTGAGAAACTACAGGCTCAAGGAGATCCCAGTCTCTCTCCACTGTTTCAAGTCAGCTTCACTTGGCAAAAGCAACGTTGGTGTAAGTCTCTTAAAAAGTCATCGCGCTTCCAGGAGCCTGGACTTGAGATGGAGCCTTACCCACTCGGCCATCAACGGGGGGCAAGCGTTGATCTGGATGTGATGGTGATGGAAATGGGAGAAGTTATCCAGACAGGCTGGCAATACAACACGGATCTGTTTGATGGGGCAACGATCGCTCGAATGGCGGGACATTACCAGACCTTGCTCGAAGGTATCGCAGCCAATCCCAAACAGAAAATTTCTGAAGTGCCCCTGCTGACAGAAACAGAGCGACAGCAGCTATTAGTCGAGTGGAATAATACTTGGGCTGAGTATCCCCAGGATAAGTGTATTCATCAGTTGTTTGAGGAGCAAGTGGAGAATTCGCCCTCTTCTGTGGCCGTAGTTTTTGAAGGGGAACAACTGACTTATCGGGAACTGAACGCAAAAGCGAATCAGTTAGCACACTACCTGCGCGAGCTGGGAGTGAGACCAGAAGTGCTTGTGGGGATTTGTGTGGAGCGTTCTTTTGAGATGATTGTGGGAATCCTAGGCGTACTCAAAGCTGGTGGTGCTTACGTTCCGCTCGACCCAGCGTACCCTAGTGAGCGTTTAGCTTTCATGCTAGAAGACTCCGGCGTGCCAGTGCT
The DNA here is from genome assembly GCA_037440985.1 of Microcoleaceae cyanobacterium bin_387. Taxonomy (GTDB): domain Bacteria; phylum Cyanobacteriota; class Cyanobacteriia; order Cyanobacteriales; family Microcoleaceae; genus JBEDKD01. Next base: position 1,042 of record JBBITB010000120.1, on the reverse strand, counting down.
GCTAACTAAAGCGCATCTGGCAGAAAAACTTCCCCTATACTCAGAGCGTCTCGTCTATTTGGATTCTAACTGGGAAGAAATTATCGAACAAAGCAAGGAGAACCCTAACAGCAGCGTTACGCCTGACAACCTAGCCTACGTTATCTACACATCAGGGTCCACAGGAAAACCCAAAGGCGTACAAATTTGCCACCGCTCGGTGGTCAACTTATTAAATTCTATGCGCCTGACACCTGGATTGACACAACAAGATATTTTGCTGGCAGTTACTACCATATCTTTTGACATTGCTGCACTAGAACTTTACCTGCCCCTAATTGTAGGAGCCAAGATAGTTTTAGCAACCCGCCAAACGGCTGTTGACGGCTTGCAGTTGTTAGAGAAACTTATCAAATCTAACGCTACCGTTATGCAAGCAACGCCTGCTACTTGGCGCTTACTCTTGGCAGCAGGGTGGCAAAGCAGCCGGAATTTTAAAATCCTCTGTGGCGGCGAAGCGTTACCAACAGAACTAGCCAACAAGCTCCTAGACAGATGCGCCGAGTTGTGGAATGTCTACGGTCCAACGGAAACTACAATTTGGTCAACAGTCTACAACGTCGGCGCGAATCGACAGGGCATTTTTACAAAAAATACTCCAGAATTAATCGGACGCCCCATCGCCAACACTAAAATCTATATTCTCGACAATCAGAGCCAACCTGTGCCCATTGGAACGTCAGGAGAGATCCATATCGGGGGTGTTGGTTTAGCCAGAGGTTATCTCAACCGTCCCAATTTAACCCAAGAGAAATTTATTCCCAATCCTTTCAGTGACGAACTGGGTTCGCGCCTCTACAAAACTGGCGACTTAGCTCGTTATCTACCAGATGGCAATATCGAATACATCGGTCGTATTGACAACCAAGTAAAACTACGCGGCTTCCGCATCGAACTCGGCGAAATTGAAGCGGTACTGAGCTTGCATCCCGGTGTAAGAGAAGCGGCGGTTATCGCCACAGAGAACGTTTCTGGTGGCAAACAATTAGTGGCTTATGTTGTC
>JBBITB010000119.1:4112-16743 GCA_037440985.1 Microcoleaceae cyanobacterium bin_387 | reverse complement strand
TAATTTTAATCGCCTTGTCGTAAGAGCTGATCGCTTCTTCAAATTTTCCTAAGTTAAATAGCGCAATGCCCCGATTATGCCAAGCTTCGTGGGAGTTATTTTTAAATCTAATCGCATTGTCATAAGAGCTGATCGTGTCTTCTAATCTTCCTAAGTTAAATAGCGCCAAGCCCCGGTTAAACCAAGCTTCATAGTCGTCAGGTTTAATATGAATAGCATTGTCGAAAGACACGATCACGTCTTCTAATCTTCCTAAGTTTCCTAGTGCCAAGCCCCGGTTAAACAAAGCTTCGTAGTCGTCAGGTTTAATTTTCATCGGATTAATGTTTGAGGTAAATTTCGCCAATATCTCCTTACCCAAAGTCGCGGCGAGCTGAGACAATTCTCCTCAACCGAGATTCCCTAATAATAACAGACGTTGCCCTAATTCTTTATGGGATTCTGAGGCTTCATCCGTTGCCAATAATCTCTCCCCAAACCGTCGCAACCAGGGGACTAAATCGGATTCTTTGAGATTTTTTATGATGAAAAAAGCCTTAATCTTACCTCTGCTGAAACCTTGGTTTACCTCTTCGAGAAGTTGCAGAAAAATGGCCTCATATTCCGTATCAGAGAGAGGCACGGAAACCAGGGGTTTCTGGGGGGGAATTTCCCCAGTCTTTTCCTTTTTGGTAAGGGAGGAAAGAAGAGAGAGGACGCGTGAGCTCAGTTGCTTGAGAAATTGCCAAATTTGGTGAAACATCGGGGATATCTCGCGGGGGGATAGAGGCAACGGTTAATATAATTATAAAGCCCTGATGTGCCAAAATTAGGCTCGTGCCAAAATTATACCATAGTAGGGACACGGCAGTGCCGTGTCCTATAACAAATTTTCCTAAATATGATAGAATGGGGTCAATAAATTACCCTGATCAAATTAACCATCTTCCTATCTAATTTTCCGAAAATTATCAAATTTCTCCTGACATATTTACCCAAGAATGATTACCCACTCCTCAACACTTTCCTATGGGGTTTCCGACGGGCTCGGTGGGGTAATGGAGCAAAGTTTGGTAAGTAGGCGAGACTTATCATTAAGATTAAACAGTCGAAATATAGTTTATGTAAAGTTTTGTTGCGAGATGTAACATTTCTGGATCAGAAGATTGCTATTTTAATCGCATTACTGTAACGTAACGTGATACTTAACTCTTGAGTCTGCATTTAACTCCATATTCTTTATTCTTTGATTGAACCAAGCAAGGCACGATAAACTGATTGAGAAGACACCTCTTAGTACCATCTAATCTTTTGGGGGTAGTACGGTGGAATCTAACTTAAGTGCCTCATTAGAAACCTTTTAGAGGTGTTGCACTTCATAATTTGATTGGCGCAACATTTCGACAAAACGACCAACAATAACTAATATGCCATGAATACACTTAATTTTGTAGATCTGACACAACATGAAGTCGAAGCCATCAATCATGATTTTAATTTTGCCAATGCCTTTAACCAACAGACAGAAGACTTTGCTCAGATCAGCATTATTGATAGATTGCCAAGTATATGGTGGGATGCAAAGCAGGCAAAACAGAGAGATTTAGAAATAAAATTTATTGAATTGTTTTACACAAAAAGAGGATTAAATAGTGCGTTAAAACCGAATAATGTTATGCTGCATTATGCCGCGTCGATCGCGACTATTCATATTGCTAACTACCTTAGCAAAAATCAATTAACCGTGAGTTTAATCGAGCCTTGTTTTGATGGTACATTTGAGATCATGAAGAACTTTGGCGTAAAAATATTACCCTTAAAAGAAGAGCTTTTATCGGACGAGAATACTGTCTATGATAACCTAAAAACACACATTAAAACTGATGTAATTTTTTTGATTGATCCCAACAACCCAACGGGCTTCACGACCCTGGGACGACAAAATCAGTATCGTTTTCAAGAAATAGTAAGATTTTGCCAAGATCATAACAAGCTACTTGTGCTAGATCACTGTTTCGCCAATTGTTTGATGTATGACGATACCATAGAGCTATATGATACCTATCAAGTTTTAAAGGAATCTGGTATTAAGTACATGGCAATCGAGGACACAGGAAAATATTTGTCCTCTCAAAACGTCAAAGTTGCCCTGCTAAAAGTTTCCGAGGGTTTATATGAGGAAATGTACAACATTTACACAGCTTATATCCTTAGTATTTCACCTTTTATATTGAATTTAGTAACTGAGTATGTAATCGAATCGCACCAGAGTCGATTTAGCACGTTGCGAGAGTTAATAAAGCGTAATCGGGTGATTCTTGGGGAAGCACTGGAGGGTACAATGCTATGCCCACAAGAAGCAGTAGCAGCCATCAGTATAGCCTGGTGTAAAATAGATAGTTCCAGAAATGTAAAATCTACTGAACTACAACGGTTTTTATCTGAGACACAAGATATTTACATTCTGCCAGGAACATTTTTCTATTGGAGTGCTCCCGCCCAAGGAGAGCAATACCTCAGAATTGCATTAGCCAGAGATACAGATATATTTCGGGATGGAATGCAACGGTTAAAACAAGGATTATATCTGTTCAACCAATTTCATAGTTAGGTATATCTACATTTTTTCCAACGGAGTCAAGTCCTTTAAGTGACCGTATTTTACTAATCAATAAAGTTCTGCTTAAATGAGTTAAAGAATTCCCATCCCTAAGAGCAATTAAGTTAGTTAAAGGAAAACCATGCAGATACAGGAACTAATATATAACTGGAATGAGACATCCCACCATGACACAAAACGGATTCAGTTTTGTGATGAAACTCTACGGGATGGATTAGAAGGAGGAGTTAATCGTCTCCCCTCTCTAACAGAAAAATTGGACTTACTGAGTTTGGCCTGTGAGTCTGGTATTAACGATGTGATGCTGGGATTTCCCGGTCAGGATATTGCTTATCAAAACACTTTAGCCCTGTGTGAGGGCGCAAATGCTAGGAGATTAGGACTCAGGTTTGGGTTACTGGGTCGTATGCTGGAGGAAGATATCCAGGCAATTGAACGCATCTGTCAGCACAGTAGTAATCCCGTCGTTGCCCATTTATTTATTCCCTGTTCTCCGATTCGCCGCTATGTGGAACAGTGGCACATTGATGAACTCGAACAACTGACTCGCTTTGGAGTGGGTTTAGCAACTCGACTGGGTTTACCTGTAAATTTTTCGCCCGAAGATACGTCGAGAGCCGAACCCGCGATCGTGGAGCGTCTGTGCCAAGCCGCGATTGAATCAGGTGCAACAGAAATTACAATTTGCGATACCGTTGGATACTTAACGCCCACGGGAACTCAGCGCCTTGTTGAGCACCTGCGGCATTTTTTTGAAGTCCGGGGCTATAGGGTGCGTTTAGATTTTCATGGTCATAATGATCGGGGTTTAGGGTTAGTAAATTCCCTGGCGGCTGTTGATGCAGGTGTTGACTGCATTCAAGGGACGATACTAGGAATCGGAGAGCGCGCGGGAAATGCACCACTAGATTTGATTATGATTAATTTGTATATGCAGGGACTTTGGGAATCTGGCAACTTGTTGGCACTTAAGGATTACTGTTTCAAGGTTGCTCAAGTTTGTGAGGTAAAAATTCCTGATAAGTATCCCATTTTTGGAAAAAATAGTTTCTTGACTCAGATGGGAGTTCATGCTTCTGCTATTTTGAAGGCGGAATTACAGCAATGCGAGGAGATTGCGGCCTGTGTTTATTCCGCGTTTAATCCAAGTCTAATCGGTTTAGATTATGGGATTGAAGTCGGTCCCTATAGTGGGCGGAGTAATGTCAGATTTGTGTTGCATCGTCAGGGCATTGAGGTAGCAGATGAGGTGGTAGATCAAATCTTGATCAAGGCTCGGAATGAAAACAGAATTTTAGAGAAGACTGAAGTTATAAAGATGGCGACGATTGCATCAGATACGCCCTAGCTTTTGGACAATTTTTCTGCTCTATGGGAAGTAGGTAGCCAAACTTAAAGTAGGGACGGAGGTTCCCCTTCGCCCATTATTTAGGTTTAATTCTCCGGGGCTTGTACTCGGTGAAAAACCTACTTAATTTAGCACGTTCTGATGGAGATAATTTTTCCCTTTCTTGTAAATAAGATAGGTAATTGTACTGGTCTATGTTAAGCTGTTCACAGCCCATTAGTTTGTCCTGTGTTTTGGCAAACATCGAACCTTAACTGATCGGCTTCTCCTTTTCTCCTTGTCAAGCCGGCCCGCTTATGCACTTTATTTTTGCATGGGTGATGCTAGAGTAATAGTTTTTTTTCGGGTTCATTATCATCTGGGATTATGAGTTTATTGAGTTATTTCGCGCAACAGCTTTATATTCCTGCTTTGACGTTAGTGGTGTCGGGATCACTCCTGTGGCTTTGGGAAATTAAACAACCGTTTCGTAAAATTGAAAGCTTGTCAACGTTTATTCAGGATTTGAGAGAGTTGCCAATTATTTTTTTGTTTATTGTTCTCTCGGCTCAAATTTATGCCTATATAAATGACTCTTGGTTTATGAGCGCGATCGGACATTTAACCCATTCAGCCCCTTGGATGTTTCTGATATCCCTGCCGTTATGGTTCAGACTGCTCATCGCAATTTTAATCAAAGATTTGATTGCCTATGTTAACCATTGGCTGATGCATAATACTTTGATTTTGTGGAGGACTCATAAATGGCATCATCTCCAAAATCCCATGTATTGGCTTAAGGGAAATAAAAATTCTTTACTCGCGAAGATTATCGCGAAGTGGGATTTCATCGCGTTTCCCCTTTTAGCCATTCCTTTGAACATTACCCTATTTTGTGTACTGGCTTATTCATTTTTTACATTTTTTGTTCACACCAACATTCAATGGTTTCCCTGGATGAAAGTGTTGGAAAGGATCTTTGTGACACCACGCTATCACCTAGTACATCATCTTAATGAAATGGAATATCAACACAAAAATTTTGGCGACATTTTTACGTTTTTTGATCGCATCTTTGGTACCTATATCGATCCTGAGACAGTTGATATTAGCAGCAAAGAATTTGGCTTGGAGGAAAGTGAAACCCTCACAGTCAGGATGATTTTAGGGATTTAACGGGTTTCTATGATTACCCCTACAAAATAGTTGTTTACGGCATTTTTTTCAGATCAAATATGAGTATTGAATTCAGTCCGGGTCAAAAATTGTGGGCAACGGTTGGTATCGGAATGGTTGCATTCATGATTTCAACGGAGTTCTATGTCGTTGGAGCGATTATTCCAGTGCTGATCGAGTATTTCGGTACAACGTTCCCCATTGCCCAATGGACAATTTTGATTTACACCTTTGTGCTAACTGTTTTTGTGCTGGGGGCAGCACGGCTAGGAGATATTTACAGTAAAAAACGATTGTTTTTAAGTGGATTGTTGTTGTTTACTGTCAGTTCTCTGTTTTGTGGATTAGCTCCAACCATCTATGTTTTAATTTTCTTTCGTGGATTACAAGGACTAGGGGCTGTATTAGTGTGGGGGTTGCGGAATGCTATCATTACAGAACTCTTTCCAGAAGAGGAACAAGGACAAGTTTTAGGCTGGGTCACTGGACTATCCTCCCTGGGATTGGCTGTCGGTCCTGGCTTGGGTGGATTGCTAATTAGCGTTGGCGGGTGGCGTTTTGTCTTTTGGGTTAATTTACCCATTGGAATTATTGCAGGGCTTATGGTGGCTTATTACCTACCTTTTTCTCCTGGGCCTGGGTTGAAAAAAGGCTTTGATGGGGTTGGATTACTCTTAATATTGTTATCTCTAAGTTGTTTTGTTTTGGGGATTACTAGAATGCAAGAATTTGGCCTAGGTGATCCACTAGAACTGATATTAATGGTATTAGCACTGCTTTCTTTTGTTGTTTTAATCTGGTTTGAGTCTTCTATAGAAGAACCTATTTTAGACTTGGGATTATTTCAGTCTCCTAAATTTAGTTTGAATTTGCTCGTATTTGGCATGGTTTATATTCTCGTGGGAATTATCCAGTTAGTATTACCATTGTTCTTGGAACTGGGTTTACATTATTCTGCCCCGCGGGTAGGATTTTTACTGACTTTACTGCCATTGGCCTCTGTATTGGTTGCGCCGATTTCAGGTTTCCTAACGGATCGCTTTGGCAACAGAATTGTCACCATAATGGGACTTTTTCTACTAACGATTGGCTGTTGGACAGCTACCACCTTGAATGCCGAATCTACGAGCGTGGGGTTTTGCATCCGGGGTATTATGATTGAGTTGGGTTTAATCGTGACCGTAATTCCCCTAAGTAATACAGTGATGGAATTGGTTACGTTTGAAAAGTTAGGGATTGCATCGGGTTTATTGTCCTTATCGCGCTCCTTAGGCATGGTGATCGGAACCTGTTTATTTGGTGTACTATTTTACTTTGTCACCTTTGAGGATGTCCGTTCACTGATGAGCACTCAGGATACGGTCATGTCGATTCAGTTATTCAATATTGCTAACTTGCCGATCAGAACGTTGATTATGGGTGTAGATATGACCTTTTTAACCATGACGCTGATGGGGGGTGTGGCGATTGTACTCACTGTGTTTCTAGGATGGAACTGGTTTGCATCCCCTCCAGTGCCGTCAACATTGTCTGAAGTTGATGAATAGTATTTTTATGGAGTTTTAGGGGGTTTGGATTCTTTAATATCAAAGAAGAGGCTGTTTGTGAAGTAATCTTTAAGCCAATCTTAGAGCCAGATCAAGGGCTGCCATTATTTAGAATTCATATTATGGGGAAATCGGGTCATAAATTGGCATCCTACAATTAAGGGATTTCCTAGGGGCAATCCCCCCATTATTGCCCCAAAACCCGCGATCATTTGTGTCAACTGAAGCCGAAATCTCCGCGCCAGCCCCCCAGGGACTTAAGTCCCTGTCTAATAGCTAAGGTCCTCTGAAGAGGACTGACAAATTGATCACAATTAGAGCAAAAGTCATGGAAAGTCTCATTATTCTCCAAACCATTCTGCGTGTTTCAGCTAGTGGATATCTACAAGTACCTACACAAAATTAATTGTATATTTTATGATTAGATTGATTGGGCGATTGAAACCCGGGCTACACAAACAAAGTCCGCCTGCCGAGACTGAAGAAATTCAACCCGCGCAGGCGGGTTTCGCGCTACGCGCACGCGACGCGTTAGCGCAGCTTGCGCGCAGCGCAAACGTCTGTGCAGATCGCGGTTTGAACCGCCCGGTCTTCTTTATCGGTGGTTAAGTAAAATCAACACAAAAACATACAATTAATTTTGCCTACCTACTTAGTGTTGACCTTTCAGAAGTAAAACTTGTGGCACAGCCATCTTGCCTGTGACGGGATCTCTCCCCTGCATTTACATCTCAAATCGAATTGCTATATTTAGTCCTCTTTAGAGGACTTTCGCTTTCAGACACGGGTTTTAACCCCTGACAAACTATCAACTTTTCGCGACTTCTTGGTGAAAACGATCGCGTATTGGTGGGTAAGAGGGTGACAACTGTAATTACATTTGGGATTATGGCAAAACTTGTAATAGTAAGCGTAATTACATAATTACGGTATATAGTTTCCCCCTAGAGATGAAGAGAGGAATCTTGTAACGAATGTAACGGATTAGGATATAGATAATCACCTATAAACTTAGAAACTCCAACTGTAAAGTTATGGCAGTCAAAAAAGGTACTCTCGTGCGTGGGATTCGGGAAAAATTAGAAAATAGCCTAGAAGCCAAATCTAGTGATCAACGTTTTTCGTCCTATTTGTTTGAAACCAAGGGCGAAATAATGGAAATCCGAGGGGACTATGCACTGATTAAATTTGGTCAAGTTCCCACTCCTAATATTTGGCTGCGACTGGATCAAATAGAAGAGTTTAAATAGGTTTTAACCTCTGTCTAAAAATACCTTCGCCTTGGCGGAAAAATGCCTTTATTCGTAGGTTTGGTTGACGCAGGAAACCCAACTCTTCGTTAGGTTAAGTATCCCTCAACCCATTGGTGTCAACTTAACCTCAAACGTAGTCACAGACTACTGTTTGGCGATTAGGCTCCGATCCCCCCTAACCCCCCTTTTTAAGGGGGGGACAAGAATCTTCTCAAAGTCCCCCTTCGATCGGGGGATTTAGGGGGATCGAGACTCAGCGAAAAGCGAGATTTCTCAATAGTTTTAGGCTTAAGTTGACACCTATGCCCTCAACCCAACCTAGAAAAAATCGTGAAGGTATTGTTTAAGAAATCGGGTTTCTGGGTTTTTCATTATTTCTTAAGAAACCTGTTTTTTTAACCACTTCTATGTAAAATATCAAAGGGAAAATAGTTATGTTTTTTTCATCACCTGTCACCCCAGTTTGTCACGCTCCCCGTGTTTGTGTTATTGGTGCGGGAAGGGTTGGTAGTACCCTTGCCCAACGTATTTCGGAGAAAAATATTGCGGATGTGGTTTTATTAGATGTTGTGGAGGGTTTACCTCAAGGAATTGCCCTTGATTTAATGGAAGCGAGGGGAGTGGAAAGACACGATCGCAAAATTCTTGGTACTAATAATTATGATCATACTGAAGGTTCGGATATTGTGGTAATTACCGCGGGGGTTCCTCGCAAACCGGGGATGAGTCGGGATGATTTGGTGAAAATTAATGCGAAAATTGTCGTTGAGGCTGCCAAAAACGCGATCGCGGCTTCTCCCCACGCGATTTTAATTGTAGTAACAAATCCTTTAGATGTAGTGACTCATCTCGCGTGGGAAGCGACGGGTTTACCGCCCCATCAAGTGATGGGAATGGCGGGGGTATTAGACTCCGCGAGATTTCAAACGTTTATCGCGATGGAATTAGGAATTTCCGTCTCGCAAATTAATGCAACGGTGTTAGGAAGTCATGGTGATTTAATGGTTCCGATTCCCCGTTATTCGACGGTAAATGGAGTGCCGATTACAGAAATGATGGATGCAGAAACTATTGAAAAATTAGTGCAGAGGACACGGGATGGGGGTGCGGAAATTGTGCGGTTAATGAAGACGGGAAGTGCTTTTTTTGCTCCGGCTTCTTCGACTTGTTTAATGATTGAATCAATTTTGTTAAATGAGTCTCGTTTGTTATCGTCTTGTGCTTATTTAGATGGACAATATGGTTTAAAAGATGTCTTTATTGGGGTTCCTTGTCGTTTAGGGATTCAGGGCATTGAGCAAATTTTAGAACTAGATTTAACGGAAAGGGAACTTAGCGCGTTTCAGGAGTCGGCGAGATTAGTTCGTCAAAATGTGGATGAGGCTAAGGCTATTATCGCATAACAACTCACCCTGACGGGTTTATTATTCCGTCAGGGTGAAAAATTTGCACATTGAAAATGATGTCGGAAATTTTTGTTGTGAGTGATATTAAATTCCGGCTAAAGATTATAGAGAAGCGCGATTGTGCCTCACCACAAAATTACGGAAAAATCAACCCGATTGTCTTCAAAGAAGGAGAGAAGCGCGATCGTGTCAGCCCTGTCAATGTTTTACAGCGGAAACCACGGTTATGAGGTACACCAACTTATCGTCAATCCCCGTAGGGACACGGCATTGCCGTGTCCCTACCGTGTTTCATAACAGCGGGAAATGCTGTAAGTTTGAGCAATAATTAACCTTCTTCCCTCTTCCTTCTTCCTTCTTCCCTTTTCCTTCTCCATAAATTAGATTTCAACAACGACGGGAGTATGATCGCTAGGCTTCTCTAATTGGCGAGGTTCTAAATCAATAATACAACTTTTTGCCTCGGTATAAAGAGGGGTACTTAAATAATGATGATCGATGCGCCATCCTCTATTTTTGGGAAACGCACCAGCACGATAATCCCACCAACTATAATGTCCTCCTTCCGTGGTAAACTTACGAAAAGCATCCTTTAATCCTAATCCTAAAATCTCCTTTAAGGCTTCACGTTCCGGTTTCGTAAGCCCCACAGCACCTTCTAACTTTTTGGGGTCAAAAATATCGCGATCGTCGGGCGCTATATTAAAATCACCACAAATACATAATTTCGGATATTTGTCAATAGTAATTTGGAGATACTCTTGTAATAATTGTAGCCATTTTAGCTTATAATTATACTTATCACTGTCAATATCGCTACCATTGGGAACATAGACAGAAATCACACAAATATCGTCAAAAATTCCACTAATTATACGTTTTTGATCGTCAAAACTTTCGACGGTTTCTGCCCCTAAAATAGGGGTAAATCCTAGGGTGACATTTTCTAGGGGTTGACTGCTGATAATGGCTACCCCATTATAGGATTTTTGACCCGATATATAAACGTGATAGCCCATCTCCACAAAGCGCGATCGGGGGAAATCGCGATCGATAACCTTTGTTTCTTGGAGACAAAGGACCTCAACAGGGTTTGAGTGTAACCAGTTGATCACATGATCTAAACGGGTACGAATTGAGTTAACATTCCAAGTAGCAATTTGCATAGAAGCTGAATTCAGAGTAAGCTAATATCAACACTCTTAATATATCAAAAGGAGAGATTATGCGCTATAAATTATTAGGAAAAAGTGGGTTAAGAGTCTCAGAACTCTGTTTAGGAACGATGACGTTTGGTGAAGCCTGGAAAGATTGGAAGTTATCCAGCAGCAAATCTGAATGTCATCAAATTTTTGAGACATTTGTCGAAGAAGGAGGAAACTTTATTGACACGGCCAATAATTATAATAATGGTCAAAGTGAACTTTGGGTAGGTGAATTTATTTCATCCGATCGCGATCATTTTGTCCTCGCGACAAAATATACACTTTCTATGCGTCCGGGGGACCCCAATTTCAGTGGAAATCATCGGAAAAACATGATACGTTCCGTGGAAGCAAGTTTAAAACGCTTGGGGACTGATTATATTGATTTATTATGGCTACACGCGTGGGATTTTATGACACCTATAGAGGAAGTCATGCGGGCTTTAGATGATTTAGTCAAATCGGGAAAAGTGCTTTATGTAGGAATTTCCGATACACCCGCGTGGATTATTTCCCAAGGGAATACCTTAGCACAATTTCACGGTTGGAGCCCCTTTATTGGGTTACAAATTGAATATAGTTTAGCCCAACGGGAAGCCGAACGAGAATTGTTACCAATGGCGAAAGCTTTTGATATTGGGGTGACGGCTTGGAGTCCCTTAGCCGGAGGTATTTTGACAGGAAAATATCATGCAGAAACCTCATCCCAAGGAGAATTAAATCGTTATAGTAGTGGGGTGCTTCCCAAGGATGAAAAGAAATTAAAACTAGCAGAAGCAGTGTGTGAAATTGCCCGTAATATTGGTCATCCACCTTCCCAAGTCGCGTTAAATTGGTTACGTCAGCAAAAGGGGATTATTATTCCTATTATTGGGGCTCGTAAGGTTTCTCAAATTAAAGAAAATTTGAATTGTTTACAGTGGAAGTTACGAGATGAACATCTAAAAAAATTGCAGGAAGTGAGCCAAATTGAGTTAGGTTTTCCTTATGATTTTCTCTCAGAGCCTTTCATTAGTCAATTAGTTTATGGTGGCACTTTATCATCCATTGATAATCATCATATCTAATATCATTTCTGTAGGGACACGGCAGTGCCCATTAGTGTCAACTTAAGCTCAAATATAGTATCTGTTGACGGTTTGACGATTAAGCCTGTTTATCCCCCCTAGCCCCCCTTAAAAAGGGGGGGACAAGAGCATCAAAGTCCCCCTTCTTAAGGGGGATTTAGGGGGATCGAGACTCAGCTAAAAGCGAGATTTCTCCATAGTTTTAGGCTTAAGTTGACACAGTAGAGCAGTGCCGTCTCCCTACCAGTTATTTCTGGGAGACTATGGAGTCATATCCTGGTGCGATAGTCGCTTTTTTTAGCAATAACTATGAATCTCAAAAGCCTAGATGCTCACCCCAAAAAACTAAAATAAACTCAAGGAAACAAGGGTTTTTCAGGAGGTTTATTTCTGCCGATATACTGAGATTAAACCAGTATTGACAGATAAAAATTCCTATTTTATAATTAAGAGAGGGGAGCATCTTCTTTTTACCTAAAATATTCTCAAAAAGGAGCTGTTACATGACTAATATCTATGCCCCTTCATCCCTCGATGGTTTAGAAGCAGAGGAGCTGAAACTTTACAACTTAATTAATGATTATCGTGTTCAAAATGGATTACCAGCCATCCCGAAATCTAAAGCATTGACGACTGTTGCGAATCGTCATGTTATTGATCTATCAGACAATTTGAAAACCTTAACTCATGGCTGGAGTGATGCCCCCTATGATGCCAATAATTCCAGCACTTGGTCCAATATGTGGACAGCCCCACAACGACTGCAAACTGGTTATCCGGGTAATGGTTATGAAAATGCCTATGGAGTGATAGGAGGGAGTGTTACTGCTGACGGTGCTCTTAATTCTTGGAAATCATCTCCTTCTCATAATGATGTCATTCTCAATAAGGGAATCTGGCAAGGTAAGACTTGGAAATCTCTAGGAGTCGGTATCTATAACGGATACGCGGTAATGTGGGTGGGTGAAGAAACCGATCCTACTGGTGAACCTACTATTAGCAGTACCCCAACACCGACACCGACACCGACACCGACACCGACACCGACACC
>JBBITB010000119.1:0-4091 GCA_037440985.1 Microcoleaceae cyanobacterium bin_387 | reverse complement strand
GTTGCCAATGGAGAAGGCGTGTCACTATTCAAAAAGGTAGGACTGGTGTTTCCAGACGGTGGTGCAAGGACTGGACTCGTCACAACCCGAACGCCAAGTTTTCTCGTTCTCACCACGAACGCAACCAACGCCGATACCAATACCCACACCCACAGCAACTCCGACACCAACACCATTTCCGATACCAATACCCACACCGACACCAGAGCCGACACCAACACCATCTCCGATACCCACACCCACACCAACTCCGACACCAATTTCCAGCAGTGATATTATCAGCGACGCTCAGTTACTTAGTGGGTTGAATCGTATTTTTAACTTGGCAAGTGAAGGATTTTCTCAGGGACAGATTTTGCAGTTAGATGCCAATCCAAATGTAATTGATCTATCACTATCCGGTTTAAATAATAGTATTATTGGTGGAGTATTTGGTGAAGATGGAGATGACACGATCCAGGGTTCTTCTGACAATGATGTGATTAATGGTAACAAAGGTAATGATATTTTAATGGGGGGCTTAGGTGATGACATCCTACGGGGTGGTAAAGGGGATGATCAACTTTTTGGAGATGAGGGAAATGATATCCTTAGCGGGGGTTTTGGTAATGATACTATCAATGGTAATTTTGGTGATGATTTGCTCCGAGGTGGCAAAGGAAATGATAGTTTAGTTGGCGGTGATGGTAATGATTACTTGTTGGGTGATGTAGGTTCAGATACCCTTTTTGGTGGTAGTGGCAATGATACTTTTGTCTTTAATGCTACTCTTGATCAGGGCATTGGTGATGCCAATTTAGCTGATTTCATTGTTGATTTTAGTGAAGGAGATAAGATCGCGCTTATTGGTGATTTCTCTTCTAGTGATGTTCAGTTTAATGGGGTAGGATCTGATACGGTTATTCGCTTAAATAATGGCGATATTTTAGGGACTGTTCTTAATGCTACTCCTGATGCGGTAAAATCGGCTAGTTTTATTGCATCTAATACAAATTCCTTGCTTAATATCGGATAATAATTTTCCGATTGTGTTATGGGAAGCATCCCAATTTTTACGGAGATACTAAAATGGGATGCTTCCTTTGTCATCTGGGGAAAAATACGATCGCGCTCCACACTAAATCATCTGCGCTCCACACTACAGCACTTTTCGATATTATGAGGTACGTTAGATCCCCCCTAGCCCCCCTTAAGAAGGGGGGGACAAAGAAAGTCCCCCTTCGATCGGGGGATTTAGGGGGATCAAGATGTACTGCATAGCAGAGGAAACTGCTGTAAATCATCGGGGAACGCGATCGCGCTTTTTTCTAAACATTGCCATCATTTTCGGCTGTAGGAACCAAAAATAATCCCATTTTTTCGCTAATTGTACCGAATAATAAACCCAAACCGCCAAAAGTAATCCCACCCGCCATAATATTTAATTCTCCACTACCTAACCCACTAATCGAAGGATTAAGCAACGTAAAAAATAACGTCAAAGTGGCCGCGATCGAACCGATAAATAAAGAAAATTTCACACTTCTCGGCGTAAAATGATAAGAGCCAGTCTGTGCTAATAAATAAGCGACAAAGGGAAAAAATACCGCGGCAACATAACCCGCGTAAAAACGCACAATTAAATTGACAATTTCTCCCCCTCTTAAGGCTACTGCTAAACTTAATAAAGCATTCATTATCGTTAGAAGTCCACGATTGAGAGGTGATGTCGGTAGAATCTGAAAATCTAAAAGCGTCTTGGTTTGGATGCGTAAAATACTACTTCCCACTCCTAACGCGGGAACTAATAAAGATAAAATCAGCATAAATCCTAATGGTTTATTCGCACCACCGCCAATCCATGATAAAATCGCGGGTAGTGTTTCTTTGGGGTCAATATCAGCAGGTAAAATACCCGCGTGGTTGGCAGCAATTACAACCGAACTAGGCAGAAACGCTAATAACATTAATAAAATTGCGGCTAAAATACAACCTTGATAAAGGGTTCTCATATTGATAGCCCTTACCACAAATTGCTGATACTTCATATCAATCATTACCAGCAAAATTGTACAGAGAGAAATTCCGATGAGATTAGGAATTTTAATGTCGCTTAAAGACTGGGTAAAGACAATAGGAGCTTGTAAATAGTCAGATAAACCATGTAAAGCCCATAAACCATAGAATAAAGCTAAACAATTAAGAAGTAAAAGTGCTCGAAATAAAGAGCCAGCTTTTTCTACAGGTAAAACCGAAATAATAGCAAATAAAACTGCCAACAGTATCATAGAAACTAATACTGGAATGCCGAAAGTTTTCAGAATAAAGGCCCCAGAAATTAACTGCACTGCCGCGATGCCAACTAATGATAACCAAGACATTAAACCGACGACAATTTTGACGATATTACCATAGCGGTTGCCTAATAATGTCCAAATTTGCTCTTTTTGTGTCCAGTAGAATTTTGCTAATGTTAAAAGAGCAATAGTCCCCAAGCTTAAGGATACCGCGTAAAGACTGCCTATGGCCCCAAAAGAATGGGTTTTTTCCGCGGTTCCCAAGAGAAACCCTAAACCGTAATGGGCTGAGACAAGTAAGGCGGCTAATTTAAAGGTATCTAAGTTATGGTTTTCTGACATCTTTCCCCTTGATTTTTACTCTAAGAATTAAAGAAACCGGGTTTCTACCTTCAGACTGTCGTGTTTAATGACAAAATTACCGTCATAAACCCGGTTTCTCGGTCAAAGTATAAAGTATATCTGGGAAAAATTAAGCAGGAGCTTTCAAATTTTTTCTCTCTGACGCATCCGAAAAATGAGGAATGGAAATTAAATAACTTGACTATTTAGAAGTCTTTGAGATGGAATGCAGGCAAGATGCCTGCACTACTTTATTTTTCATTCCAGAGAAACGCGATCGCGTTAACTACTCGCGATAATTCCCCGTTGACGTAATTGTTCCATAAAAAACTCTTCTAGTGTGTCTTTTGCCAAATTAAGACTTATTAATTGTGCATTCATTTCCGTTAATTCTGTGATAAAATTGGGGAGATTACCCTGTAAATGACCGGACCATATTTCATTATTTAATGTTAAGTCGGGTATCCATTTTTGTAATAAGTTTAAATGCCCTCCTTTCCCGGTAACATGATAGGTTTCTGTTGTTCCTAATAGTTGATCTAGGGAACCAATACTAATTAATTCTCCTTGGGCGAGAATGGCTACGCGATCGCATATTTGCTCGACATCAGAAAGGACATGACTATTGAAAATAATAGTTTTTCCTTGACGTTTTAACAATAAAATTGTCTCTCGAAATTGATAACGCCCCATCGGATCAAGTCCTGACATGGGTTCATCTAAAAAGACAATTTCAGGATCGTTAATTAATGCCTGTGCCATGCCTATTCGTTGTAACATTCCCTTGGAATATTGACGTAATTGTTTTTTGAGTGCGGCGGTTTTCGCTAACCCTACTAATTCTAAAAGTTGGGGAATCCGTTGACGTTGTACTGATTTAGGAATTTGAAATAAACCTGCGCTAAATTCCAAAAATTCCCATCCGGTTAGATAATCATAAAAGTAGGGATTTTCGGGAAGATAACCGATTTTATGCTTGACAACGCGATCGCCCAAAGGTTTACCCATCAAAAAGCCTTTTCCTGAAGTGGGGCGGACTATTCCTAAAAGTGTTTTCAATAAGGTAGTTTTTCCCGCGCCATTTTGCCCTAAAATCCCAAAAGTTTCTCCTTTGTAGACAGAAAAAGTACAACTTTTTAAGGATTCAATTGTTTGATTCATCCAGAATCCAGCACGGTAGAATTTACCTAATTGATAGGTTTGCACAACGGGGTTTTCTTCTGAGTTAATGGTGTCAGGTGTCATATTTAAAACTGGTTCCATCTTTGTCTATTTTTCCTGATGATTGAATCCGGCAAGAAAACGGGTTTCTCGCGGGAGATAATGGCATGAAATAACTTGAGTCAATAAAGTAGGTTTCTGCATCACTTTATCGCCCCCTTAATACTTAGGAAGTTCTTAATCGCGGAAACCATTGTTTTTCTTCCTTCTTCCTTCTTCCTTCTTCCTTCTTCCTTCTTCCTTCTTCCTTCT
>JBBITB010000118.1:0-16817 GCA_037440985.1 Microcoleaceae cyanobacterium bin_387 | reverse complement strand
GTAATGGGGAATGGGTAATGGGGAATGGGGAATGGTGAATGGTAAATGGGGAATGGGTAATGGGGAATGGGTAATAAAAGAATAAGTAGTATTGATTTTTTTCTTATTTATAGCAATTATACATGATTTATGAAATGTTGAGAAACCTGAGAAACCGGGTTTGAAGTCGAGAGATTTTACACAACTTCCCTCTAATGAAAAGAAACCCGGTTTCTGTGCCAAACTTTAGAAAATATCTGCGGGATCGGCAGCTTGTAATTTTTGCATGGCTAAAACTCCCGAAAAAAGACACATAATTACTGTTAAAAATAAAACCATAATAGCACGCTCTAATGTCATTACCATTGGTAAGGCAATACTATTTTTGACTAAAGCATACAACCCCACGGAGACACCCAACCCAGGCATAAATCCCAAAACCGATAATAATAATGCCTCTTGAAATACCACACCTAATAAATAAATATCTTGATATCCCATTGCTTTGAGGGTAGCATATTCAGGTAAATGATCGGCAACATCGGTGTAAAGAATTTGATAGACAATCACAATTCCGACAACAAATCCCATAGATACCCCTAAACTAAAAATAAAACCGATATTGGTACTGGTTTGCCAATATCTTTTTTCAAAGTCTGCATATTCTTGACGGGTAAGAATCATTACATCTTGGGGACATTCCGTATTATTTTTATTTTTGTGATCCTTTTCGGCATCGGAACCTCGATAACATTTTTCGGTGGGATTTTGTTTTCTTTTGGGCAATATTTTATCAATTTCTGCCTTGACTTTTTTCGGATCATAACCGGCTTTTACCGTGAGCAATCCCACCTGAATATTATCAGGATTACTATTAAATAAACGCTGATAATTAGAATCGCTGGTGACGATATTACCATCGGCGGAAAAAGAGCGTCCGATTCTAAATAATCCCCCAATCCGAATCCGGCGAATTCGGGTTTGAGAAACATCACTTAATTCTGTAAATACGGTTTCACCCGCGTGCATTTTTCTGCCGATCGCGCCAAAGGTAGGAGCGCTCCCTTCATCAAATAAATAGACATCGGGTAATTTGAGCACATCTAACTGTTTATTAATTTCGGGTATATCAAAGGCTGGTTTATGAGGATCAAAGGCTAAAACGCCAATAGTTCTTTGTTTTTTAGTCTCAGGATTTTTTAAGAAAGCTTGTCCAATATATAAAGAACTTACGGACTCTACCCCATCAATTTTCATCATTTCATATAATCGCCGTCGCGAAAATGATTTCATGGCATATAAAAAGTCAGATTGGGGATTAATTAATACTAAATCACCTTTAACAGCACGGGGTACTCTGGTATTGGTATCATAAAGTGCGCCTTGAAATCCTAATTGCATAAACATGAGAATATCGGCAAATGATATTCCGGCTATGGCTACCATAAGGCGCACTCGTTCGCGTGTCAGTTGTAACCAGGCTAGGGGAGTTTTTGATAGCATGGGTAATGGGGAATGGGTAATGGTGAATGGGGAATGGGGAATAGGGAATGGGGAATAGGGAATGGGGAATGGGTAATGGTGAATGGGTAATTGGTAATTGGTAATTGGTAATGGGGAATGGGTAATATAATAATAAGATGTTTTGGGGGATAAAATTACTTTTTTATTGTGTTGGTTTTAGGCAGGAAAAGAAACCGGGTTTCTGACTTGAGAGCATGGCACAAATGACAATGGTTGAGAAACGGGGTTTCTGACTTGAGAGCATGACAACGAATGACGGTGCAAAAGAAACCCTGTTGCTGCGATCGCGCTGAGGGGTTTAAACTTGAGGACGATAAACCCGAATCAATTGACCATTTAATGTTTCTAAAGAAGAAATAGCCTCATTAATTCTCATAGCTTGTCTCTCCCAGTTCGGATCTTCTGAACAAACAATAATACCTGCATGATCCGGTTGTAATCGGTGCAAACGCACAAAGTCATCTCGATTTCTCGTCAAAATTACGCGATCGCAACTAATAGCAAAAGCTAAGACTTCATCATCAGGAATACTTTGATTAGCCTTTCCCGCTTCCTGTACCGTGAGTACATCGTGACCGAAATTACGGAGAAATTTGACAATAGCAAAAGGGAATTGTTCATCAGTATATAAACGTGCCATTGTTAAGGTTCCTCATTTCTTTTAATTGCGGCTTCAATTTCTTCAGGATATTTTTCAGCATAGGCCCACGCGGTATCGAGATCGGCCTGAGTTAAATTGGGGAACCCTTCCAAAATATCTGCATCTGTGGCATCTAAACGCCGATAATTTACCAATCCCCAAACAGGAATACGAGTCCGCGCCAGTCGCGCGTCACCTCCACAAACACCGGGCGTTTTTTCAATACCCGATAAGTCTAAACTTTGAATTAAAATTTTAATCGCTTCGGCTTTTTCCGCCGCACTTAACGCGAGGAGTTTGGGAGTTAATTCTTGTAGATTCATAATTTTCTTAATTCTCCTTTTTGATCTATTATAGCATGGGGCGCGATCGTGTCCCTCGCCCTCTTGCTCTCCTAGGATAAAGGGGAAAGATCAACCTGATCGCGTCTCAAGTTGTCATCACGATCCCGTCCGAGTTAATCTGGAATGGAAACCAATTATTGAGGAAAGCAAATAGCCATTTGCCCCTACAAGTCCCCTCTAATTGGCGATATTCTGCTACCAATTTTGGCGGTGCTAACACTTGGGCTTTATCTAAATGTTTCCTTTACACCGTCTATGTATTGTCATAATTGCCGCCATTTTTCACCCAAGATTTCCCCGGAAAAGTGGTGACATTCTCCGACGTGATCGTTCCCTCTTGACAAGTCGCTGTGTATGGTTTTTAATCAGGTATATCCCTTATTAGTAGGGAAATTAGTTCAAACGAAAAAAACAAAAATATGTTGACTTTGAAAAAGTCGTTAATTTTTTTCTTGGCAATTTTGGTAAGTTTTTCCGTTGCGCTCACTAACAATTTTAACTTTACCAAAATTGCACCCGTTGTCGCCCAAGAAATGACAATAGTTGCTCAAATTCCCACAATCAATCTGAGCGATCTCCCCCCAGAAGCTAACACTACATTAAATTTAATTGATCAAGGCGGGCCTTTTCCTTATCCCCAAAAAGATGGTTCCATTTTCTCTAACCGAGAAGGATTATTACCCAATAAACCCAGGGGTTATTATCGAGAATATACCATCCCCACCCCCGGTGCGAACAATCGAGGAGCTAGACGTTTTGTCGTCGGAAATCAAGGGGAAATTTACTACACAGATAACCATTATCAAAGTTTTTTTAGGGTGTTAAGACAATGAATCAATTATTAGAGATCATCCAAGGTAAAATGCCCCCGGCTATTTATGAATTATCCTTAAATATTTCTCCTGTGGAGTTGTCTCAACTTTGTCAAGACTATAACTGTAAATTGTTTTATCTTGATGGGGAAACTATTTTTGATAAACCGGGTTTTTTTCGGGGTTGTCTTGGCGCGATGGATTTGCCTGACTATTTTGGTAATAATTGGGATGCTTGGGAGGATTGTCTTACTGATTTAAGTTGGTGTCAAGCTTCTTCTTATCTTTTGGTTTACCCAAAATTCCAAAATTTTGCCTCCCATTCTCCCCAGGATTGGGCTATATTTTTGGATGTTTTGTCAAGCGCGATAAGCTATTGGCAGGAGCAAAAAACTCCTTTATCGGTAATTTTTCCGACTTCTTAAAAAGTAGGGACACGGCAGCCCGCCAGGGGTTAAAACCCCTGTCTAATAGCTAAAGCAGCCCGCCAGGGGTTAAAACCCCTGTCTAATAGCTAAAGTCCTCTGAAGAGGACTGAAGACTTCATGATAATATCTAGTGCAAAACTAACTAAATCCGTCAGAATTAAGTTTTTATGAATTAGGCTTTTAAGGATTTTCGCTCATTATTAGTCCTCTTTAGAGGACTTTCGCTTTAAGGCAGGGGTTTTAACCCCTGACAATTAGGGCAAATCATGGAAACGAGAAGACTCTCACATCTCTCACTGGTGTGTTACCGGTTTTAACCCCTGACAATTAGGGCAAATCATGGAAACCCTCATTATGATAAAGCCGGTTTGAGGCCCTAGATATCCATATTTATTTAGTCCTCTTTAGAGGACTTTCGCTTTAAGGCAGGGGTTTTAACCCCTGACTGTCTAAGGGTTGAACCTAACCTTAAGTAGACACCAATAGGCACTACAGTCTCCCTAGAATGTCCAGGAAAAAACATTAATAAAAACTAGGGATTATCGACATTAATTTTAACTCTTACCTGTAAATTCGTTAACCCCGAAACCTTCCGACTATCTTCTGGATCAATCCTAATTTTTACTTCTACAACCCTCGCATCTTTATCCGCGGTGGGGTCATTTTCTAAGACATCTTTTTTCCCAATTTTTAACCCAATTTGATCCACTTTTCCCTTTAATTCTCCTTGAAATCCCCCATTTTCACTCTCAATTATTGCCCTTTGTTGGAGACGGACTTTATTAATATCCGTTTCATATACTTCAGCAATGACATACATTTGATCAGTGCGCCCTAATTGCAAGATCCCATTTTGATTATTCACTCTTTCTCCTTGACGATTATTAATTTTAATTACCTGCCCGGAAAAAGGCGCTTTCACATAGGTAAAACTTAAATCCGTTTCCGCTTTCTTTTGGGACGCGATCGCGCTGTTTAAGGCAGCTTGAGCACTTTGGACATCAGTAGGACGAATTTCGGTAATTTTATTCAAAGTCGCCTTAGCTTGATTAATTTGTTCCTGCCCCGTTTCCACAATCTGTTGAAAACTAGCTTTCGCCTCATCAATATCCGCGATACTGGTTTCCCTAATACGCTTTAAATTCGCTTCAGCCTCATTAATTTGTTCATTCCCCGTTTCGATAATCCGTTGTAAAGAAGCATTGGCTTCATTAATTTGCTCCTGTAACGTTTGCTGAGTTTTCTTAAGATTTTCCTGAGCTTCCTTAACCTTCTCTTTGGCACTTTCCATCATCAATTTTTTCGTATCATAAAGAGACGCGGAAATCGCACCACTTTCCTTTAATTCGGCATTACGTTTAAATTCTGCTTCTGCGGTATTAAATTCGACTTTTAAGCGTCCAATCGTTACCTTTTGTGCAGATTCTTCCCCTCGTAATTGAGCCTTTAATTGGGCGATTTTTGCCTTTTGTGCTTCCGTTTCCCGTTGCAATTTAGCCTTTTGTTGGGCGACTTGAGCTTCTTGAGCTTCTGTATTGCGTTTTAACTGAGATTCCAGTTTAATCAGTCTAGCTTGTGCGGCTTGAGTTTGTCGGAATAATTGAGCTTCTAATTTGGTAATTTCACCCTCTTGGGCAACAATTTCACCCGCTTTCGCACCCGCGTTGATTTTAGCTAATTCCGCTTCTTTTACCTTCACATCTTTTTTGATTTGCTCTACAATTGCTTGCAAACGATCGCGGCCATCTAAAACCGCTAAAACATCACCTTTTTTGACGCGATCGCCCTCTTCCACGCGTAACTCCTCAATTCTAGCACCTTCAGATAAAGAAGAAGAAGAAATACTAATAATTTCCCCCTGGGGAGAAAGACGGCCTAAAGCACTAACAACATTAGGAGAAGTCATCTTAACAGCAACCACAGGCTCATTTTTAGGAGGATTAGCAAATTGAGAGACACGCCAAAACCCAATACCCAATAAAAGGAGGGAGAGACTTCCTAAACCCACTAATAAGGGTTTCGATGCAAGAAAGGATACTTTATCTTTTGGTTTTGACTCCATCTTTCGATTATGCCTTCACTCATGAATGTGATTATTATATAATAAGGAGGTTGGGTTGATAATAATTGACTTCATGAGAAAATATCCGAATTCTCAACCCAACCTACTGTAGGTTGGGTTGATGATATCATTGACTTCATACAAAAACATATCTACTCTCAACCGAACCTACAGAGTCCGTTGAGTTGATGATATCATTGACTTAAGGGAAAAATATCTCCACTCTCAACCCAAGCTACATCACTTCCCAGACATTATGGGAACTGATCTCAATAAGATATTTCTCACAAATCGGGTGTGTCTGAGTCTTGCACTATTAACGATTCAATAGTCATTAAAAAGGAGTCACAAAAAATGGCAACCCAACCCACAGCCCAAGAACAATTAATGTTAGAATTGATTAACAAAGGACGGGCAAACCCCACCGCAGAAGCAGCGAATTTTCAAATCGATCTTAATGAAGGAGTCTCAACCAATCAAACCATTTCTACCACGGCAAAACAACCCCTCGCGTTTAATTTATCTCTGGTAGATGCAGCACGAAGTCATAGTCAATGGATGCTCCAAAATAATCAATTTAGTCATACGGGAGCTAATGGAAGTCAACCCCAAGATCGCATGAAAGCCGCGGGTTATCAATTTACCGGAAGTTGGGCAAGCGGAGAAAATATTGCCTATGATGGCACGACTGGAAACCTTGATGTAAATAGCACGATCGCGCAAGAATATAAAGATTTATTTGTTGACTCAGGGATTCAGGGGCGTGGCCATCGTCTCAATTTAATGAATGATAATTATCGGGAAATTGGGGTTGGTATTCAGACAGGAAAATTTACCAGTAGTGGTTTGGCTTTAAATGTCGCGATGACTACCCAAGACTTCGCCAAATCAGGAACTTTACCATTTTTAACAGGTGTTGCATACCAAGATTCAGACAGTAATAAATTTTATACTCCGGGGGAAGGATTAAGCGGTTTAAATGTTAGTCTCCAAGGCACAAGTGGAAACTTTACCACAACCACAATGGGGAGTGGTGGTTATCAAATACAAGTCCCCGCGGGAACTTATACCGTCACCTTTTCTGGGGGTGCATTAACATCTCCTCAACAAAGCAAAGTTACGATTGCTTCTAATAATGTCAAAGTCGATTTAGTTGAGGATAAAAGCGGTACTCCTCAAGTGGTAGGAGGCACTCCTATTACTGATAATACAGGGAATACGGGTACTGGTAATACAGGAAATACTAATAATAATTTTCCTCTTGTTTCGGTGCAGACACCGACAGCAAATGCCCTTGATCTAGGTACATCAAGTGGTCAATCTTCCTCAACGATAATAGGAGAATATTACACATTATCGGATAATAGTGATAATGTTTCTATTAGTAATCTACCATCCACAGCCCAAGGGAAACAAATATTAGGTTTATCGGGTGCGGATACTATTCAGGGAAGTGATAGTAATGATACTATTTTTGGAATGCAAGGGCCAGATTATTTATTAGGTGGAGGGGGGATTGATAGTCTTTTAGGGGGTAAAGGTTCCGATTTATTAGATGGTGGAGCAGGTAATGATTTCTTACGCGGTGATAATGATAATGATACCCTTTTGGGTGGAGATGGTAATGATTTGTTACGAGGTGGAAAGGGAAATGATAGTCTCGTTGGAGGCAATGGAGATGATCAAATAAGTGGCGATCGCGCTCAAGATTTTCTCACAGGAGGCCTAGGAAATGATACCTTTATCGTAGGTGGAGGAGACTTTGGCGTAACAGATGTTTCCCAAGGGGATGTTATTACCGATTTTCAATCAAATCAAGATAAAATCGGTATAATGAATGTCACTGCTTCTGCCAATTTACAATTAGAAGGAATCAACTTGAATATTAATAATGCTGGCGCTATTCCATCAACCGCGATTAAACTTAATAATCAATATATAGGAATAGTGCAAGGGGTGATTCCGAGCGCGTTGACTTCTAATGATTTTGTTAGTGTCACAATGCAGTAGGGAAGAAGGAAGAAGGAAGAAGGAAGAGGGAAGAAGGAAGCGATCGCGTCCTTCTGAGGTTGACGTTTGATCGCGTAGGGAAGTGGGAGCGTCTCGCTCTGATGCTCCCCACAGGCTACCCCAACCCACTACAGTTTTTTTACCTTCTTTGAGATGCTCCCTTAGACATCTCCATAAACTTACGATAGGGTAGGAATTGGTGTTGCACAATTACTGAATGATGGTATTTGTAGGGGTAGGCCCCCGTGCCTACCCGAAAAGCTTTTTGGGGCAACCACGGGGGGATTGCCCCTACAATATCATCCATTAATTGTGCAACACTTAGGAATTAGCCTGCCCTTGATCCGATTTTTCTCAGATGTGTATTGATGGTTTTATCTCACAAGATGATAAAATTTATCATAAAAATCCTCAAAATTCTGGAATGAAAAGAGTAAAAAGTGCTAATTTATGACGATAACCGGGACAGCATTAGAACATTTTTGGGAACTGGTTTGGGGCGCGATCGCGCTCAAACAGGAAACCTTTCATGTAATGAAAAATTTACCCTTCGCCCCTGATGCCGCGGGCAGAGTAGTAATTTTAGCAGGCTTATCTCAAGCAATTGGACAAAGTATCATTTTATTTGTTAACCGAGTTAAACCCCTACGATTTGTCTTAAGTTTAGCAATTTCAGCACTTTTATTTGCCTTTGGATACCTATTTTGGGCCCTAAGCACTTGGGCAATGAAAAACCTATTTTATCCACCAACAATACCCTTTACCAGTGTTAGAGCGACATTAGGTTTTGCCTATGCACCACAACTATTTAGTTTTTTGGTAGCACTTCCTTATTTTGGTGTTCCCATCAATGTCATCTTATCTATTTGGAGCTTTATCGCGCTCTTATTAGGCTTGACGATCTCCCTAAACCTAGATGTATTTGATGCCGCGATCTGTGGAACATTAGGTTGGTTAATGGTACAAGTTTTACAACGTACTATTGGCCGTCCCGTTGCTAATTTTGGTCATTGGATCTCCAATAGTGCTGCGGGAGTAAATTTAGTAACGGATCTGAAAGAAATTGAAAAAATGTGGGAACAAAAAAAACTGTAGTGGGAGCGTCTCGCTCCCTAGGAATCTAATCGGGAGCGAGACGTTTGTACTACGCATAGCCTACGCAAACCCACTAGCAATTTGCCTTTAGGAGATGCACTTGGTTATTTCCCCTATAGCAGAAAAACAGGCAAGATGCCAGCACCACTTTATAGATTTTTCATGACTTCGCAAAAAAGACTATAATGACAAGGCAGAATAATGAATAAAACCTCGAAAAAAATCTTAATCTTATTAATGATCCTGGTAGTAGGCTCTCTACTTTTTCCGCCAGTCCGATATCTGATTGCCGCGGCTTTTTTAGCCTTAGATGTCACAACACAATTAATTCTCAAATTAGTCTCAATTGGGATTATCGCGTTATTGGTTGCGGGTTTATTAAGTCCTTTAGAAGCCTTAGGATGGTGGGCTGGTTGGTATGGCGATCGCGTAGATACATCCTCTAGCATTTTGCAAGAACCCCTCGCACCGGATACCCCAGTTTCGCGTTATATTATTTACTTAGATGGCATCGGACAAGCTAATTTTACCTATCTCCCAGAAGGGGAAGAATTTCTCGATTTACTCGCTCAAAAACTCCCCGATAATATTGCCATCATTCGGGGATTAATGCCCTATTCAGTCTTAAATCGTTCCCTAACCAGTAATGAACGCTCCTTTGCTTGGTTTTGGCGATTTTTAGATCAGAAACGACAGGGACCCAAAACCAGCCTATTCAGTTTTTTAATTAACATCCATAATATGTTAATTGTATCCGTTTCCGCGGATTCACGTTATGGCCCAATTTACAATCGGGGCATAGCACAAGTGATGTACGAAAGTTTAATCAATCATGGCTATAAACCGAATAGTGGGATTCCGATCACCTTAATTGGTTTTAGTGGAGGTGGACAAATTTCAATGGGTTCCGCGGCCTTCCTCAAAGAAGCACTAGAAGCACCCATAGATATTATTTCATTAGGGGGAGTTTTTTGCGGCAAAAACCAGATATTAAGACTCGAACATATTTATCATTTAGTAGGGGAAAAAGATAATATTGAACGACTCGGCCCCCTGTTATTCCCGCGACGTTGGAAACTGTTTTTCCTCTCCTATTGGAATCGCGCCAAAAAACACGGACAAGTAAGTATTATTTCGATGGGACCAGTCGGCCATGAAATCCCAGGGGGATTAATGGACTCTCATGCTTTTCTCCCCGATGGACGTAGTTATATGCAGCAAACCATCGAGTGGATATCAGGCATTCTTCAGGGGACTTTACCACCTCCAGAATCTCTACCAATTCGCAAACCAAATAATTATGAACTTTGGCAAGAAGCCGCGTTTAATCACCCTGATTATTACTCCTTAAAACACTCTCTTTCCCCTACATTATACAAACCGATCGCGCCTTGGATGGGGCGATTAATTTTACCAAGTGCATCAGAGCGCGATCAGGTGAAAGGGGTTTGGTTTGAGGTGTACCATACAGAGCCCCAGTATGAGCATTTAGTCGGTAAAATAGTGATTTTACGTTGGCTTGATCACCCCGAAGTTCAAGCCAATGTGCGATCGGTGACTCGCGATGTATACTTTAGTGACGATGCCCGTTATAGTATGAAAAGCGGGCTAGTTAATCCTCAACGGTTGAATCAATGGCGCTTAGTCGATCCTCTGGAATCCCTCGCGGGAGGTAGAGCCAATGATGATGTCATTGTCATGCTCGAAAATCCGGTAATTGACGCAGGAGAAGGGAAAACAACCATCATCTCCATCACCTGCGAACCCACACAAATTACCGGACGTTTTTATGCCTTGGTGCAGTTTATCCAACCCCTCGATAGCACTCGTGAGGGACAACGCTATCAAGTGAAACACTTCAACCCCAAAACACGACAATTCGACGGCGAAGACGCGATCGTGTTCATGCCCCAGGTAGTCGCGGATGAAAACGATACTTATCGCAGTACCAGTCACGACATTGAGAAATCCCCTTGTAACGCTTCCGGTTGGTATATTTACGGTGCAGAAAATCATCAAGGTTTGTTTGTCGTACAAGCATTAGCCCCGCGATCGCTCTTCACTCTGCAACCAGCTCGTGAAATCGCGGGAAAAAAAGCCGCGATGGAGTACATCAAAACCGAGTGCTGGGACAATTTGATCACGAAAAAGGGAACAATTTCCAGCGTTTTACTCAATGCCAGAGGCAAAGAGCAAGACATTTGTGGCGATTGGCAAGAACGCGATCGCGCCCTCTTAGTTCACAATTATGGCGGGATTACGGGCAAAAAAGCCGAACCCGCAGCCCAGGGACCAGTTTACTTCGGACATTTTGCCTATGGGATCGCGAAGGTAGTGCGGGAACCCTTAGCCAACGAATTACAATTTGACATTGTGTACTACCAAATTTATGCCCACAACAATGATGGATTGATCTCTGGGAGACACCACTGGACACACTATATGGGCGATCGCCAGTTTGGATGCTTAGGAGTGCGCCCTATTGCCGACTTCCTCATTAAACTAGACGGATTTACAGGATACTACAACATTGACGGCGTACTCAAATCACCCTTAGATAGTGCCGCTCGGCAACTGGATTTAATGATGGCACGCTACCGCATCGGAGACGGCACCGGTGCCACCTACGTTGGCCCAGCTCATAACTGCGCTCAAGATTCCAATCAAGCCTTGTATGCCGCGCTGCGTCAGATGCAACGAGCCGTTGAGAATGTTCCTCAGTTGCGGCAATGGTTAGAGGCTCATCGAGATACAGACGTGAAACTGAAGCAATTACAGAAGGTGGGGCAAGCCTTACGACGAGAATTATTACCCTTTGGGGTTGCGCGTGCCGACTGGCGTGGAGGCGAAGAAAGTTTGGGAAGCAGCCTGGAAAACGATCCCATTGAGCAGTTACTCACAGGGTTATTAAGCTGGCGCACTATGTTTCCTCGTGTCGCGAGTGAGGGGATTACGCGAGCTTTTTTGGAGCAAGGAGCATCAGTTTGGGTATTGCGAGCCAATCAAGTTGGCGGGTTTGACTCCGATATTGAACCCCTGGCTCCGATGCGACTGTAGGCACTGACAACATTGATCACGCGTCGTGATACAATTAGAGGCAATTATCCTGTAAACATATCTGTGTTTATCTGTGTTTATCTGCGGTTTCATAAATATTAATAATGAAAAAAAACAGCACTTCCCCAGAGCCTATTCATTATTTTTTATCTAAATATCTCTCGATCAAAATAATAGCAACAATATCATCAATGGGACGAGGAGGGGTTCGCATTCCTTCAGGAATTAAACGAGAAAACCCCTGGGGAGGATACATTTCCCAAAAACGATCGCGTGCTTCCAAACTACTATATCGTTCATCTACTTGTACAATATTCAAATGAGGAAAATTAACCCTAATTTTCTCTTTCCATTGTTTCGACGTTGTTTGATCACCCATTACTATTAACTCGATGGAGTATTTTTCTAAAAGTAACTGAAGAGAGGAGATCGCGCTTTCGGATAAAACCACATCATGATAATAAAGTTGTCGATCGTTCCCCATAACAGCAACACCACACTTATCACGCCCCGGATCAAAACCTAATAACATAACTTAATTATTTACCACTACGAAAAACAATCGTACCATGATCGAGAGCCACTAACTCCAGTTTCAAAGGACCCGCCGTCCGAGTTTCCTCAGACGCGATCGCTTGAATTTCCAGAGTCGTTTTCGCCGTCTTCAACTCTTGAATAAACTTTAATAAACTTTCCAAACGAGTGTCAACGAGTTCCACTTTACCACCCAGAATGCCTACTAAATTTGCCCGAAAATGAGCCGAATCTATTAACTGTTGCAGTTGTTGTCGAATTTGAGCCTCCGTTAGAATAGTAGGATCGAGAGAAATGCCCGCGATTAATTCATCCTTCTTAAAAAGAATACGATTAAGATAAACTTGACCCCCCACCTTAATTTTTGTCTCACCACTAAGATAATTAGCATCCGCGACAATTTGTACTACATATTCATCACCATTTTCAATAGCTTTAGTAATTTGATCAACCTCATTTTTCGTAATAAAAACCACCTGCTCCTTAACTTCATTCGTAGGCAGTTTTAAAATTCCAATGGAGTTACGGTTAGCTTCTTGTAATAATTGATCTACCGCAGGACCCGCCGCGTTAGGTTGCAAAATACGCACCACACCGGAAGCTAAAACGCGACCCCGACGAATGACGACAGTCCCCCCTCGAATCGCCAAAAAATCCTGTTCTAATATCTTTAATTGAGCTTTTAAATTCCCTTGTTGTTGTTCTAATTTCCCTTGTAGAGATTCCAATTCCTTCATCCGTTTTTCTCGTTCAACAATCACTTTATCTCGCTCTATAATCATGCGATCACGTTGGGCAATTTCCACAGCCAAATCCTCCTTTAACTTAGCAATTCTCTCTTTTAAATTACTAAGTTGTTCCACACTTTGTTGACGTTCCCCTTGTAATTTATCAAGTTCGGAACCTAGGAGCTTTTTTTGTTGAGAAATTTGGGAAATTTCCTGATCTTGTTGCACAATTTTTTCATCCCTTTGTGCCTTTTCACGATCGCGCAGAGCAATTTGAGCCTGGAGATCATCTCGTTGTTGAATTAATTGTTGACGTTCCCCCTGTAATTGGGAAATTTCCCCATTCAAAGCCATCTTTTGCGACAAAACCGTTTTTAATTGACTCTGTGTCTGATTTAATTGTTCTTCCTTTTGCTTTTGAGACGCGTCCGCGAGAGTTAATTGTTCCCGTAGAGAATTTAACTCATTTTGAATTTTCGTTCGAGACGCGATCGCGGCATTTAAAGAAACATTAATTTTCTCCAAAGAAGACTTAGCTTGTTCTTCCTTTTTTCGTGCCTGAGCTAATTCCACCTCTACTTGACTTTTTTGACGAGTAGCCGCATCTAACTCACCACGGATATTACGAAGACGCTTTTGAATTTCATCAATTTGAAAAACACCCGTTCGCAAAGGTTTACTCGCCGCGAATAAAATAGTCAACGTCAAAGCCGATAACACCGAACCGGTAAAAACCGTCACCAAAACCGCGGTATCACGAGGGCGCAGCTTAAACAAACTCAGGCGAGCTTTGCCAACTTTCGTCCCCAAGCGATCGCTAATCGTCGCGATCGCCCCCCCCAGAATTAACATCACCAAAACCAGAATAATACCAGCAGTCATGCAGTGTCAAGGATGAACAAAGAGGGAGGAATGATAAAAAATAGTTTATTATCTAATCAAAAATAAACAGGAAAGAAAAACGAAAAGTTCATCCCCCTAGGGAAGCACAGAAACAAAATACTTAGATAAGACAATGGGGGATCTCATAGCATCCCCACCCCAAAAATTAGGTAAATTGCTGACTTAACACCACAGGGTTATGAACTGTAATTTTCTTCTTATGAATGGAAATCATTTTTTGTTCGCGTAGATCCCCCAAAAGACGAGTCACCGTCACCCGCGTAGAACCGATAGCCTCCGCGATCGCCTGATGAGAGAGCTTCAAATCAATAGTAATCCCATCACTAGAAGGTACACCAAAATCACGACAAAGAATCAGTAAAAAACTCACCAAACGCGAACCCATATCACGGTGAGCCAGAGTTTCGATCATCATCTCAGTTTGTAAAATCCGAGAAGACAAACCCTTTAACATCACCATAGACAAATCGGGATCTTCCTTAAGAGCCTTTTCCACCTGTTCAATGGGTAAAGAAATTAACTCCACAGGAGTAAACGCGACCGCGTGGTAAAACCTGTCCGAGCGGTGGCCTGTAATCAAAGACAGAACACCAAAGACACTATTTTCCCGTAAAAGAGCCACAGTAATTTCCTCACCAGCCTCATAGACTCTGGAAAGTTTTACCGCGCCCTTAATAAGAACATAGACGCGCTCCGCCGGATCTCCGGGGAAAAAGATAGTCTTACCCCGTTCAAAAGATTCGACAACAGGGGGAAACGATCCTCCGCTAATTTGGCGGAATACAGCAGCTAGCGGTCTATCATGTGTCACGAGGAGATTCCTTGCACTCACCTATACTCTGGTCTTAGTTTAAGAGACGTTGCCGACTCCTGGGAAAAAATCCCAACTTCAGGTTGAGATTTTTTAGAGATTCCTCTCTAAATATCCCTATTTATAGGGTTTTCAGGCTCAATCCATTGCCCAAAAGCACAGATATTCCCTAAAATCCCTGCAAATGCAGGAGATGGGTCTAAATTCCGACAACTCCTGCCCTACATCAGCGTTGATTTTAGCACCCCAGAGAAAAGATCATCACAAAGTCTTTGACATCCTCCCCAGCCTAAAAGCGTGAGAGTTTACTCTTTCTTCGACAAGCCTTACCATCAACTATCTCTGAGGAGTAATGCTTAAACCAATTAACCGTCAAGATCGAACCAATTCAGGAGCCTAACTTAGTTGACCCCAGAGGGCCCTATCTCCCGTACTAGAATATTAAATCTAGTATTTTTGTGTGCCGCACGATACATTTATCCTTGTATTGGGATCTGTAGAAAAGCTTTGACTTTTCGACGTTTTGCTACTTTGTTAGTTTTGCGGGCTTTGATTATCCTCGTTATCGCCACCGAGTTGCTTTGTTATTTTCTTGGCTGTCGTGTGGCATCCGTAGCATTTTTCCTCGCCGAGCCATATTTGAGGGGCACGTTCAAGGGGTCTTTCAACCTGAAGCGAACCCATTATAACATAACCCATCAAAAGTCGCCTGATCAGGGCAAGGCTTTAGACCCCATGTTTTGGTAAAATAAGCCAATGTTGACTAGGCGGATCGTCATCCTTGCCCAAGGGATTTCGCAACTCTAAGCCGTCCCAGTGGTTTGCCCTGTTCACAAGGCACATTGTACAGGTCCTCACAAACTTAGCTTAACTAACTTACAAGTCCCCATCAAGTCTCACTGAGACAGAGGGGGTTCGCGTAAAAATCTAATGAAATAACCGGAAATTTAGAATATAGCACTATGTTAGATTTAACTGGAAAAAACGCCCTTGTGACTGGCATTGCCAATAATCGCTCGATCGCGTGGGGCATTGCCCAACAACTCCATCAAGCCGGAGCGAATCTCGGAATCACTTATCTCCCTGACGAAAAAGGGCGTATGGAGCGAAAAGTCGCAGAACTGGTAGAACCCCTCAAACCCAGTCTCTATCTACCTTGTAACGTTCAGAATGATACTCAAATAGATGAGATTTTTGCCACAATCAAGGAAAAATGGGGTCGTTTAGATATCCTGATCCATTGTCTAGCCTTTGCCAATAAAGATGATTTATCAGGAGATTTTAGTAACACTTCGCGCTCCGGTTTTTCTTTAGCCTTAGATGTCAGTGCCTATTCTTTGGTTCGTCTCGCGGCGGGAGCTAAACCTTTAATGACACAAGGCGGAAGTATTGTCACTCTCACTTATTTAGGGGGAGTGCGGGTAGTACCTAATTATAATGTCATGGGTATCGCGAAGGCCGCGTTAGAAATGAATGTCCGTTATTTGGCCGCGGAAATGGGCCCATCGAATATTCGCGTTAATGGTATTTCGGCAGGCCCAATTCGCACTTTAGCCTCTTCCGCGGTTGGGGGCATTTTAGACATGATCCACCATGTGGAACAAGTCGCACCCCTACGTCGCACGGTAACTCAGACTGAAGTCGGTAATGCCGCGGCGTTCCTTTGTAGCGATCTTTCTAGTGGTGTTACGGGTCAAATTTTATATGTTGATTCTGGCTACGAAATCATGGGAATGTAGTTTTTGAAGGAAGAAGGAAGTTGACAGTTGACAGTTGACAGTTGACAGTTGACAGTTATCAATTAATTGAGTTACGCACTGCAACGGCAGCATAATGGTTTGAGCTTGTCGATCAACTAAATGGCGTAATTTCTTCGTCGGTAAGTCCTAA
>JBBITB010000117.1:0-17389 GCA_037440985.1 Microcoleaceae cyanobacterium bin_387 | reverse complement strand
TCCTTCTTCCCTCTTCCTTCTTCCTTCTTCCCTCTTCCTTCTTCCCTCTTCCTTTGTACTAAAACGCGATCGACAAGACGAATTTGCCGCCAAAGCTGGTGATTTAACTCTAAAGAGGGATGTAAACAACGTAAAGCATTTAAGTCGCCCAATAATTGTAAAGCCTCCTTCCAATAGGAAGCTTGCAAAATATACTTTAATTCACTTCTTAAACGAGTTTCTAGGGCAGGAGCTCTGGTGTTTTTATTTTGGACGCGATAATATACTCCACTGTCGATCGCGTGACGGATATATTCTTTAGTTTGGGATTCCAAATGAAACCCTAAACGCACCGCGAAACGCACCGCGCGATAAATACGAGTGGGATCTTCAATAAAACTATTAGGATGTAATACCCGAATTTGTTTCTCTTGTAAATCCAATAAGCCACCAAAAAAATCTAAAATTTCGCCAAAACGAGGTTCACTTAAACGCATCGCGATCGCGTTAATGG
Organism: Microcoleaceae cyanobacterium bin_387; assembly: GCA_037440985.1. Taxonomy (GTDB): domain Bacteria; phylum Cyanobacteriota; class Cyanobacteriia; order Cyanobacteriales; family Microcoleaceae; genus JBEDKD01. The sequence goes on along the minus strand of JBBITB010000117.1, from coordinate 16,896 downwards.
TAAAATCTCTTCGATAAAGATCCTGGCGAATCGAACTTGCTTCTACTTCAGGGTTGGCCGCAGGATAAGGATAAAATTCTGTACGAGCCGTGGCAATATCTATCCATAGAGAATGAAATATCGGATCTTTATGCCATAACAAGGCCGCGGTTTTAAATTCACCGTGAATATCTAAACGAGATGCCGGATATAATTTTTGTAAAGCCTTCGCTAATTCTACGCCCGCATCGCGCTCCGCGGCTAAATGATTGCCATCTACTACTAAGTCAATATCGGTTAAGGTTAAAATATCATCCGCTTCTGCTAAGAGTAAATCTCGCACAGCACCGCCGACAAGATAAAGTTGCCAACCTCGCGATTGTGCTAAGTTTGCCGCGACTTCCAGTAATTGTTGTAATTGAGGGGTGAGGTGATCGCGCATTTTTAGGGGACAAGAAATTGAGGGTGAAAGGGCGGTTTCACTCTGATGTTTAGCTTGTCCGATGCGATGTAATTCTCGTAAAACATCAGTACGAGTGACAATCCCGACTAATTGATTATTTTCTAATACGGGAAGACGGCCAATATCATAAGTTACCATCAGGGCTTCTATTTCAGGTAAAAGAGTATTAGGGCTAATTGTTTTCAATTGGGGTGTCATATAGCCTTTGACGGGTGCATGACTAAAACCATGATGTAACGCGATATCAATATCTCGTCTGGAGATAATACCGACAAGTCGATCGCCTGTATCAACTACTGATAAACCAGAATGGCCATATCTTAATAAAATACGATGAGCTTCGCCGACGGTGGTTTCGGGACGAATGGTTTGCACAGGAGACGACATTAATTCCCTGGCACTGGGAGGATGGGGAATTTGGGCTTTCAGTTGTTCGACAAGTTGAGTTAATGTTTCTGAAGGGTGACGATCGCGACACATCAAAGAAGCCGCTGTCGCGTGGCCGCCCCCCCCTAAAGGTTTAAATAAATCATTAAGATTGGTTTGGGGAATCCGCGATCGGCCAATAATAGTTAATTTAGTTTCCTCTGTATCGCCAAAATTATGACCAAATAATAAAGCATCGGTTTCGATTAAATCCATTAAACCCGATACCAGAGAGGATAATCCGGGGACAAAATTCTCTGTATTTAGTAATACCCACGCGAGGGTATAACCCAATAGAGTTTCTGTTTGGATATTATTAAGGGCAAGGGTGAGTAAATCTTGAAGTTGGGGTGATAAACCCGGATCAACATATTCGGAGATTGTGCTTAAAGAAGCGCCTTTTTCCATTAACCAAGCCAAGGCTTTAGCATCTCGCGCCGTAGCATGATCAAAAGTAAGGGAGCCTGTATCGACATGAATCCCTAAAGCCATTACCGTTGCTTCGGCAGGAGTGAGAAAATTTTTGCCTTTGACATCTTCGTTACTACTGTGTTGTTCCAGTTGACATAATTTTTCTACAATGAGAGTTGTCGTAGCCCCCACGGACTCTATTTGTGTCCATTTCGCGGGAATGTCCAAAGGGGCATCAATATGATGGTCATAAACGGTAATATCAGTGACATGGGGTAAATCGAACCATTGAGCCGCTTTGCCTACGCGATCGCGAGATTGGGTATCGACAACCGCGATGCCGCGAATTTGTTTAGGATTAACAGAGCGCCTTTCGATCAAAGGATACTCATCACGATGTAAGGCTAAAAAATCTTTAACCGTAGGATGACATCCCCCTGTTAAGACAATGCGACTTCCAGGGATGAGTCGAGATAACCCAACCGCAGCCCCCAAAGCATCAAAGTCCGCGGTGGTATGACACAAAATTAGATACATAGGAAAGAGAGAGTGTATTTTCTGGTAGCGTACTACTGAGGGGTTGTAACAAAACTCTAACGCAAGCCACCTCTGGTATTTCGGGGGCTGGTTTATTGGTTTTGGCATACTCCATCAACAATCTCAGAAAAACCCGCCCCTAGATGCTCTCTTAGATTAAAAAGGAGATAAAAATGTCCATCGTCTTTCAACTGGCTTTAACCGCTTTAGTGCTCTTATCCTTCCTGCTCGTTGTTGGTGTTCCCGTCGCCTACGCGACTCCTCAAAACTGGAATCAATCTAAGTCTCTCATTTTTATCGGCTCTGGTATTTGGGTGGCGCTAGTTCTCCTCGTCGGGGCTCTCAACTTTTTGGTTGTTTAATTTTTCGCAACCCTAAACTCGATTTTGGATTTTGGATTTTGGATTTTTAATTGGGGTTTACCTTTGCAGAGGGGTTTAACCATAAGTGTTACGCGACTTATGAACATCGGAACTACCAATTATCTGAAATCTGAAATCTAAAATCATTTTAAAATGTTACCATCTAAAATCTAAAATCTAAAGTCTAAAATTATTTATGGCTATTTTCGAGGGAAATTTTACTCACGCGACTTCTGGACGATTCGCGATCGTGATTGGGCGTTTTAATGATCTGATTACAGGTAAGTTGTTAGAAGGTTGTCAAGATTGTTTGAAGCGTCACGGGGTTGACACGAACCCTGAAGGCAGTCAAGTGGATTATGTTTGGGTCCCTGGATGTTTTGAAATCCCTCTGGTGGCACGTCAATTGGCTCTTTCTCATCATTATGACGCGATTATTTGTCTGGGCGCGGTGATTAAAGGCCAAACTCCTCATTTTGATTATGTCGCGTCGGAAGTTTCTAAGGGTGTGGCATCCGCGGGGATGGAAACGGGTGTCCCGGTGATTTTTGGAGTTTTAACCACTGATACGATGCAACAGGCGTTTGAGCGTGCTGGCATTAAGAGTAATTTGGGTTGGAATTATGCCCTCAGCGCGATCGAAATGGCGAGTCTCATGGCTCAAATTAAGGGCATCGGCGGTAAGGGGTGATAGGGGATAGGGGATTGGGGATTGGTGATGGGGGATGGGGGATGGCAGGCAGGGCTGTTTCATTCTTCGATAACCCGTCAGGGGTTGAAACCCCTGCCTAATAGCAAAAGTCCTCTGAAGAGGACTCAATGAATCATTAATAGTCCTATATGGGAGGACTTTAGCTTTGAGACTCTCACTTGAGTCAGAGTGCCTAATAGGTTCCTTGGTATTGCTTCAGAAAGCGGGTTTGAGCTTCCCCCAAAAAAATTCCCAAAATTTTGGCAAAACCCCTTGACAATCCCAAAAAAGTATGACAGTATAGAAAACGTGGCAGAGATGCGGGTGTAGCTCAGTGGTAGAGCGTCACCTTGCCAAGGTGAATGTCGCGCGTTCGAATCGCGTCACCCGCTTAAAGGGAAGGTAAAAAAACCTTCCCTTATTTTCGTTTGAGTAAATATGTTAAAATCGTCCTAGTCTGGGACGAAAAATCGTTGGTTTAATATTGGCAAATAGCCCAAACCAAAGATAGGGGTTCAGGAATCACCCGGGGTTAACACGAAAAAATTTTTAGTAAGACTTTTTGACTTTACCTTCTTAAAAAAATTGTGTCCTCTCAGAAACCACAAAAGATAGACTTAGATGAAGAGTACCCTTGCCCATGTCGGCGTCAAGGTCGTCTCAAACCCATTATCCTGACAGAAGCTTTTGGTTGCGATCGCTGTCAACAAATTTTTGTTGTGGAAGAAAGCGGCTATGTGATTGAACAATTGGCCACTCATTATCCCTATAAACAAGCATGGCGTTGGACTGGCAAACAATGGCTTCTCGCCCATACAGGGTTCAAAGCACACTATTTACCCTTAGCATTGGGTATGATTTTAGTGCCCTTGTTAATCTGGTTGCCTTTGGCATTACATTCACCCGGACCTAATATTTTATTGTGGGCAATGATCGCGTTAATGCTCGCGATACTTCCCGCGCTCATGGTTTGGTTAGCTTACAGACGTTAATGGCAATATAATGGAAACTGATCAATTGATCGAAACGGAATCTACGGAATCTGAGGCAATAATTAGTGCTCGAGGTGCTTATCAAGCATCGCTAGTTTTAGCGGAAACGACGAGTACCGATCGCGCCAAGGCTTTACAAGCAATGGCAATCGCTCTTAATGCTCGTCAAAATGACATTTTAGAAGCAAATACTCTGGATTTAGAAGCAAGTCGGGAGATGGCAATTCCTGAGTTAATTGTGGAATGGCTCAAGCTTACCCCCCAACGACTTCAAGAAACGGTACAAATTCTCCAGCGCTTGGCTTCAATGCCTAATCCTGTGGGACGGGTATTTAATGCTTCTTATCAAGTAGAGCAAAGTCAAGTTTATTGTCAACAAATTCCCCTGGGAGTTATTGCTTTAGTTTATGAGGCTTTTCCTGAGTTAAGCGCGATCGCGGCGGGGTTATCTTTAAAAACGGGGAATTGTTTGATTGTCAAGGGTGGAACCGAATCGAGTCACTCGAATCAAATTATCATTGATACCTTAAAAAACGCGATCGTGGATACGCGTTTACCAGAGGGATGTTTAGAGCTTTTACCCGCGGAACATGGTACTTCCATTCGCGATTTAGTGACACAAGATAAGTATATTAATTTAGTAATTCCCTATGGCCGTCCTACTTTGGTACAACAGGTAGTGAGATTATGTACGGCTCCTGTATTGCGTTCGGCGATGGGGAATTGTTATCTTTATTGGTCCTCATCGGGAAGTCTGGAAATGGCTCGATGGATGATTTTAGATAGTCATTTGAGTGAACCTGATCCGGTAAACGCGATCGAAAAGGTATTAATTGATCCTCATCAAAAAGAGTCTTCTCTAGTGCGTTTATGGAATAGTTTGAAGGATAAAGGATTTGAAATTCGGGGTGACGCGAATCTGGTGAGAGAATTTCCTGAATTAAAATTCGCAACGGATGGGGAATGGAGTGAAGCTTATTTACATAAAATTGTTTCTTTTAAGTTAGTACAAGACTTAGATGACGGGATTAGGTGGATTAATAGTTATAGTAGTGGCCATGCCGATTCTATTGTGACGGAATCTTACGAAGAAAGTCGTCAATTTGCTTTAGAAGTAAATAGTGCAACAACATTTATTAATACCTCTCCGAAGTTTTTACGTTATCAAAATCGTGGTGATTCTATTTTTCTAGGAATGTCGAATCAAAAGGGTTATCGACGTGGCTTAATTGGTTTGGAAGCTTTTACGACTTTGAAACATATTGTACAAGGTAATGGCGAATTTATCTTGGGTAAAAGCTGAAGCAAGAGGGGGAAGAGGGGGAAGATTATCGACGATCGCGCTTAACACCGAAGCCAAAGGACAAAAGTTGTCCCTAGATTTTTCCTAACTAATTTCTGGGATAATTTTTCGGGCAACCATTCACTATTGAGAGGAGAAAAGACTTCAATTTCTCCTTGCATTTCGTGGATTAAATCCCTCACGATCGCGAGTCCTAAACCAGTCCCAGGAATGTCAGTTTGTGACTTTTCTCCCCGATAATAACGTTCAAATAAATGCTCTAAATCCTGGGGGGGGATTCCATAGCCTGTATCACTGATCGCGATCGCGATCCTGGGGACTGTCAATGAAGAATTAGGGCTATTTGGGGATGTTTGAGAGACTTTGATATAGACATTTCCGCCAGAAGGAGTATATTTTAAAGCATTATCAATTAAATTAGTGAAAACTTCTCGCAATGCTTTAGCATTGCCCTGAATATTCGGTAAATTATCAGGTATTTCTGCTTGTAAATTTAAGTTACTTTCCTCCGCGATCGCGTGTGCTGAAATTAATAATGGTTGTAAAACTTCCGAGAGGGAAACCGACTCGACAAAATTAGACGCGGGTAATAATCCTAATGTCGTAGAAGACGCGGGAATCAGCAAAGGAGTAGAATTAATTTGGGGTTCAAATTGTCTCTGAGTTTCAGTAATAACCTGTAGATGATCCTCACTTTGTTCGAGGGTATAATCTATTTGTTGGAGTAATTCTTTTAACCGATCGCTTTCCCGAATAATACTATGAGCCACCTCTCGATTTTTATCTCCGGGTAAAAGTCGCTTTACTAATAATTTGCCAAAAGTTTTTAACGCGGTTAAAGGACTCTTAAATTGATGTAATAAACTATGAAGGATATCATTTCGTTGCGACTGAATTAGTTGCTGTTGACTAAATTGTTGTTGTATCCATTGGGAGCGCTGATCTAAGATACAACCCAGAGCTAAACTATGGGCAATATTTTCTAATTGTAATTCTTCGCGATCATTCCAAGGGCGATCGCTTCTACCACTGACTAAAAAACCCATGACAACTCCATCATGGATTAAAGGTAATACGATTTGACCGTCTTGAGTCCAGATTTGTTCTGGGGATGTGAAAATTGGCTCCGACGCGATCGCGGGTATTCCTTCGCCGGTTAATATTTTAGAATGGGGAAAAGTCAATTTCGGTACAGTCGCGATCGCGCCTTGTGGTAAAATCATTAAACCTTGATGAGGTTCCCATTCCAGAGAAGTTTCTGGATAAGTCGCGATCGCTCGGAGTTTCGCGTCTTGCCCCTCCAATATCTCCTCAGTTAAATAAACAACGCTCAAAGACGCTCCCAGACTCGCAATAAGAGCTAACTGGGAATGACAAAGGGTGACAAATTCGGAACTGGCAGACATCAACATGAGCGCCCGATTAAGAGATATTCTCTATTATTATAAGTCTATTGGTGCGGGGGATGCTTTCCCAGGTTATGAGGGAGTTACAGCGGAAACCACGGTTATGAGGTACACCAACTTATCGTCAATCCCCGTAGGGACACGGCAATGCCGTGTCCCTACCGTGTTTCATAACAGCGGGAAATGCTGTATCTGTGGGTGGGATAAATTTCGATGAACCCCGACTACACCTAAAACCAAAATTCAACCCGCGGAGGCGGGTTTCGTCTGTGTAGCCGCGGTTTTAACCGCCCGGTCAAATTAATTGAACCCGCGGAGGCGGGTTTCGTCTGTGTCGCCATTGAATTAAATTAAGATATGCACGGCGGCCCAGAACGATAGACACGAATCAGTTTTCCCGTTAGTATCTCAACATTAGATATCGCATCATTAATATTTGCACTTAGTCTAGGAATATCGTCATCTCGCGTGCAGGCAATAATACCACAATGGTCAGGTTTCAGCTTATGCAGTTGAAAAAAATCGCGCCGATTTATGGTCAAAACAGCCCGATTTTCACTGAGGGCAAATGCTAATACTTCCTCATCAGGTAGTCCAGTATTTCCAGCTTCTTGAACAGTTAGGACATCATGCCCGAAAGACCGCAGATTTTGCACAACTTGTCGGGGAAAGTGTTCATCTGCATAGAGACGTGCCATAGATTTATCTGATATTTTCAGGTGTATCTAAAATTTCGTCAGCATCATCTTGTTGTCGAATTGCTTCCTCAATTTCATCAGGATAAGCTTCAATATAAGCCCAAACATTTACCAAGTCAGCAGCACTGAGATGGGGATGGCAGTCTAGGATAAAAGCATCGGTAGCGCCGTTATTGCGATAGCTCGCGAGTAACCAAACGGGAATGCGAGTTTTGTCAATACAAGCATCACCGCCCATCACGCCCGGAGTTTTTGTAATCGGACGGCCGCGGTTTTTTAGGCTTTGAGTTAAGAGGCTGATTGCCTCAGCTTTGTCTATCGGTGTTAATGCCAGGAGTTCTATTTCTAATTCTTGGATTGTCATAGCAATTTTGGGATTTATGAATTATGTAGCTATTTGACATTGTAAGGGGATATCCCTATCAGTTATCAAGTGCAGGAGACACAACCCACGAATTACTAATTAATGGCATCACATTATTCCTGTAGGGGCGCGATCGCCAATACCTGTGCCAGCAAACAGATATCCCAAAAAAACCGCCCCATTCACAACCACCAATGAGCCAAACATCTGTGTTCATCTGCGTTCATCTGCGGCTAAAATTTCTATATTGTGAGTTGATTTTTTCATCATCACACCCCCAAAAATATCGACCCCGCGGAGCGGGGAGGGCGAGTGTAAAAGAAAGAAGTGCATAGCACAAAAGGGCTAAAGTGTCAAGTGCTATTTAGTCCACGCAGCCACACAGACAAAACGAAAGCCGAAGTAGAAGAGGCGGGCGTCCGGCGCAAGATTGAGGCGAATCGCCGAGCGGCAAAGCAGCGGATCATAGGCCCACGAACCACCGCGCAGCAGCCGGTTTCTGTCATCATTTCTTGACTTTGTTAACAAATCAGCACTTTTTCGATAACGATTATCATTATTTTTTTCATCCCAGACACTTCCATCGGTAGGTGCGCCATTATAATTACCGTGCCAAGGATCTGCGCACCACTCCCAAACATTGCCGTGCATATCGTATAAACCAAAGGAATTGGGGGGAAAACTACCGACTGAAGTTGTCTTTTGACGATAGATTCCCTTGGGTGCAGCACCGTAAACAGAGCCATCATAATTAACTAAGTCGGAGGTAATTGTTTCTCCGAAGTAAAAAGGCGTTGTTGTACCTGCACGACAAGCATATTCCCATTCGGCTTCACTCGGTAAGCGATAATCACGCCCTGTTAATCGAGATAACCTCGCACAAGCTTCTACCGCCCCGTACCAAGAAACATTCTCAACGGGCAAATCATCGCCTTTGAAATAGGATGGATTAGGATTAAGGTCAATATTTACTTTCGGTAAGCCTGCCACTGCACGCCACTGAGCCTGAGTTACTTCATATTTTCCCATAAAAAAAGGGGCTACAGTGACTTTATGCTGTGGCCCTTCATTGTCATTTCGCTCCTTTTCTGTACTAGGGGAACCCATCACGAAAGAGCCCCCAGGAATCGCGATCATGTCTATAGTGATGCCACCGGGGAGATTTTCTGTAAAAAACTTGGCTTCTTCTTGGCGGCGGTTGGTAATTTGCCCCCTTGAATTAACCGTTACTGTTTGAAATTGAAATGTTTTTAAGGAAGACGATCGCGATGGGGATGGGTTATTGGCAGAAAGAGTAGATTTATTCCAAAGAGTTTGACTGAGCACAGCAATAATAAAGCCGCCTCCGGCAAAACCGGCCAATTCTAAAAAAGTGCGCCTTGTAGTGTTAGGTGAAGGGATATTAGCAGATGGAGAGGGATTGGGTTTTGGTGTGACAGGAATTGTAGCAGCATTACTCCCAAAAGGCTGAGGAGACAAAGATAAAAGAGCTTGCAATGCTTCATTAGCATTTTGATAACGACGACTAAAATGATCGCGCACCATTTTATCTAAAATATTAGCTAAATCGTTACTAACTTGAGCCTGATTACGCCAAACCACCTCTCCCGTCTTGGGATCTTCGGGTAAAGTATCAGGAGTTTTTCCTGTTAAAGCTTGAATCCCAATCATCCCCAGAGCATAAACATCACTGCAAAGTCTAGGTTTACCCTTAGCTTGCTCACTGGGCATATAACCCGGAGTACCTATACCAATTGTCAGACTCGTTTGCCCTTTGGCATTGACAATTAAAGTACCAATTTCTTTAACTGCCCCAAAGTCAATCAAGACTATTTTGCCATCTTCTTGACGACGGATTAAATTCGCGGTTTTGATGTCTCGATGAATAACATTTTGCTGATGTGCAAATGCTAAAATTTCTAAGATATTTTGTAATAGGGTAATAACGTAAGATTCACTTAATTTTTTACCCGTAATAATTTCTTTCGTCAAATCCTGTCCCTTGACAAACTCCTGTACCAGATAAAACTCACCCTTTTCCTCAAAGTGAGCGAAAAGTTGAGGAATTTGATCATGTTTGCCCAATTTATACAAAATTTGTGCTTCCGTCTCGAATAAGCGTCTAGCAATGATCAAAACATGGGGATCGGGATTTTTGGGTTTAAGATGTTTGACAACGCAGTAGGGATTTCCGGGTAATCTTGAGTCTTGGGCGAGATAGGTGTCACCAAAGCCACCACCCGCCAAGTATTGGGTTATTCGATAGCGGTTATCAAGGATTGTGCCAGAGGAAAGCATAATTTTTCGGCTCTGCGGTGGGGATTGGGATCTATTGTCGCATAGTTGGTTAGATTAGTAGGTTGGGTTTCGTGCCTCAACCCAACCTACTAAAAATGGCTCAAAAAACCCGGTTTCTCTTGACGAAAAGCCCCCCTTATTAAGGGGGGTTGGGGGGATCAAATCTCATTCATCATTATTGATTTTGTAACCAACGAGCCGCGTCTTTCGCGTGATAAGTTAAAATCAAATCTGCACCAGCACGTTTAAACCCAATTAACGTTTCTAACACTAATTTTTCTTCATCAACCCAACCATTAAGAGCCGCGGCTTTTACCATTGAATATTCTCCCGATACATTATAGGCAGCAACCGGAAGATTAGAAGCTTCTTTCACCCGCCAAATAATATCCATATAGGCTAACGCGGGTTTTACCATTAACATATCCGCCCCTTCCGCGATATCTAATTCTATTTCTTTAATCGCTTCACGGGAATTTCCGGGGTCCATTTGATAGGTCCGGCGATCGCCGAATTGAGGCGCTGAATCCGCGGCATCACGGAAAGGACCATAATAAGCAGAAGCATACTTAGCAGCATAGGATAAAATAGGAATTTCTTCAAATCCAGCCTGATCAAGTCCTTCGCGAATTGCTTGAACAAAACCATCCATCATTCCCGATGGCGCGATAATATCCGCACCTGCTTTCGCCTGAGAAACCGCGGTTTTCTTTAATAATTCTAAAGTCGGATCATTTAAAACTCGTCCGCTGAAATCTCCTACTTCTAAATAACCGCAATGCCCATGACTGGTGTACTCACATAAACAAGTATCAACTATCACAATTAAATTCGGTACAGCTTCCTTTACCGCGGTAGCCGCTTTCTGCACAATACCACAATCATGCCATGCCCCTGTCGCGTCTGTATCCTTAGTGTCAGGAATACCAAATAAAATAATCGCGGGAATCCCTAAATCATAGACTTCTTTTGCTTCTTCGACGATTTTATCAATAGAGAGTTGATAGACTCCGGGCATGGATTTTACTTCATTCGCGATGCTGTCTCCTGGTACCGCGAATAAGGGATAAATGAGATCGCTTGTGGTTAAAGTCGTTTCGCGCACCATGCGGCGTAGTTGGGGATGTTTGCGGAGACGACGTGGGCGATGAATGGGAAACATGATTTTTTTCTTAATAGTAAGTTAGTTTTTCTTTTGGGGGGTTAGGCTTTCTCTGGTTTTTGACCCCACCTTTCTTTGTTTTTAGTCTAAAACTTGTTGTTTCTTTCCGGTGCTCTCTTTTTGTTAATTTTTGTAACTGGTTTGACTCTAAGTTGGGATCGTGTTTGTCTTTTATTTTTTTATTATGAACCACAAAGGACACTGAGGCACAGAGGAAAGAGAAGAGAGAAGACAAGACAGGGAATTTTACAGAGAATTGCCGTGAGCGGGGCGAAGTATTCCGGTAATAAATCCCTGATTGTAACAAATAACTTATCTGCCGGAATGCTTCGCCCCTACCCAATTGGGATGCTCCTGAATTACAGTGATCCAGGGGTGTCTTTTTTAACTGAATAATATTGTCAAATAAGTTTCTCTGGTTCAATATTAAATATTAACGAGAAAATACCTGATAGCAAGTCTAAATCATTCATTCATACAAATTTGTAGGGGTAGTGCCCTCTTGCCTACCCGCCCCCTGCCGCGGGCGGGGGGTTTTGGGGCAACCACGGGGGGATTGCCCCTACTTAATTGTACAACTAATTATTACGAGCTATATAATAGAATAAACCATCAAATCAGAGGTTGAGGGGGTTAAGATAATGACAGTAACTCAAACACAACCCATGAGTCTTGCCCATCTTTATGTGCAAGATTTTTATCTGTGGTTGGAAACGACAGCTAATTTATTAAAAGAGGGCAAATTAGCTGATATTGATTTAGAAAATCTGATCGAGGAAATCGAAAGTATGGGGCGGAAAGAAAAACAATCACTTAAAAGTAATTTGATTGTCTTACTCATGCACTTACTCAAGTATCAATATCAATCCCAAAAACGCTCTAATAGTTGGAAATATACTATCCGAGAACATCGCCGTAAATTAGGAGAATCTTTAGCTGATAGTCCTAGTTTAAAGGGATATTTTATCTCGGTTTTTGAGCCCTGTTATCAGGAGGCTAGAAAATAAGCCTCTGATGAAACGGGTTTATCTCTTGATACTTTTCCCGCGAAGTCTCCCTTTAGTATCGAAGAAACTCTTAATCCTGATTTTTTACCTGACGCGGAAGAGGAAACCCACAACACCGAGGACTAATTATGCTATAATGCAAAAATCCTTTAATGATCATTCCTCATTACCAAGAACTTTTACCAAGATAAAAGAGGATACAATCATGCAAATTATACTCAATTCTGAACAAGAAAAGCTATTGCAGGAAGAACTCAATAGTGGTAAATACAAAACACCTGAGCAAGTGATCACAGACGCGTTGAAATTATTAGCCGAAAAACGATCTTCTCCTCAACCTAAGCCAAGGGTGACTATTTCCTCAAAAGAAGCTACTCAAAAATTACTAGAAGAGAAACTTCTTTTGATGCGGGAACTTAATAAAAATGTTACTCCCGATCCCCAAAGACAAGCCTTAGCAGAAGAATTTCATAAATTATGTGAAGAAACACAACTATTACACGCGGCTTCACCTCTTACAGAAGAAGAAATTGCACAATAAATTTATCAATGTAGATAGGAAAAGAAAGCCCGATCGCGTTCTTTTTCTCTGATATTCTTGATATTATGAACCACAAAGGACACTGAGGGCACAGAGGAAAGAAAAAATAGGAATGTCTGGTTGTTTTTTAACTGCCTTCGCCAAAGCGATAACCTTTTCTATATACGGTATGAATTAAGGCTGATTCTCCGGTTTTTTCGATCTTGCGACGTAAAAGACGAATTTGCGCGGCTAAGACGTTACTACTGGGTTTTTCTCCTTCTTCTCCCCATAAATATTGATGAATTTCTTCATGGGTTAAAATCCGATCGCGCCCTCGCATTAAATATTCTAGTAATTGACTTTCTTTTTCTGATAAATCTATTGTCCTCCCGCCACGATAGGCTAATTGATTTTCGGGATCTAATTCTAAATCCGCGACTTTTAATCTTTTACTATTGACTGGGGTATCTAAGTTGGTTGGCCGTCTTAATAACGCTCGCACTCTCGCTAATAATTCTCGTAATTCAAAGGGTTTTATTAAGTAATCGTCCGCTCCCACGTCTAATCCTAAAACGCGATCGTCTATGGTGTCTTTGGCTGTTAAGAATAACACGGGAGTGGTTAAACCTCGCGATCGTGCATTTTGGCAAATCGTTAAACCGGTTTGCCCCGGTAACATCCAATCTAAAATTAATAAATCATAGGGATTTTGCATCGCAAATTGATTTCCTTTTGTCCCATCATCTGCTACGTCAACGGTATAACCTTCGCTCCTTAAGACACGACTTAAGGGAGCGGTTAATTCGATTTCATCATCAACTAACAGGATTCGCATAGTATTAGGTAATGGGTGATAGGTGATAGGTGATAGGTGATAAGTGATAGGTGATAGGTGATACACTTAGGCAGAAACCTGTTTTTTTCACTCAAATACTTCGTTCCCCGTCTCAATCTCGGTTGAAAAACCGGGTTTCTTTGATCGCGTAAGTCTTGTATAGGAATAATTTTTCTTACCAATTACCAGGGTTAATTCTGTCATTATTTTTATCCCTAAGTCTCACTTCACATTAGAGGAAAATGGCTTTAATACGCGATCGTGTCTCTTCTGATGTTCAAAATTACTGATTTTCAGTTTAACATATTACGATACACTGGTAAAATGCAAGGAGTCTTTCTGAGAAAATTCCATGATTACCGTTGCACTGCCCAAAGGCGCACTTTTAAAGGATAGCATTCAACTGTTAAAATCAGTAGGGTTAGATTTTAGCGCGTTTCTCGACTCTTCTAACCGACAATTACAAATTGATGATCCAACCCATCGCGCGAAAGCATTATTAGTGCGAGCGCAAGATGTCCCGGTTTATGTAGAATACGGTCAAGCTCAATTAGGCATTGTCGGTTATGATGTATTACGGGAGAAAAAACCGAAAGTTGCCCAATTAATTGATTTGAAATTTGGCTCATGTCGAATGTCTGTCGCGGTAAAAGCATCTAGTCCCTATCGTCGTAGCAGAGATTTACCTCCCCATGCTCGTGTGGCTTCTAAGTTTGTTCATTGTGCTCAAGATCATTTTCATGCTTTAAATATTCCTGTGGAAATTATCCCCCTTTATGGCTCTGTCGAATTAGGTCCTATTACGGGAATGTCCGAAGCTATTGTTGATTTGGTTTCAACGGGGAAAACTTTACGCGAAAATGGTTTAATTGAAACTGATATTTTGTTTGAAAGTACCGCGTATTTAGTCGCCCATCCCCTTAGTTATCGTCTCAATACTGATAATCTTGATATTTTAATCGAAAAATTACGAGGGCAAATTCTCTCTCCTGTGTAAAGAGATTAGGGATTAGGAATTAGGGATTCAGGATTAGGGATTAGGGATTCAGGATTAGGGATTAGGGATTAGGGATTAGGGATTAGGGATTAGGGATTAGGGATTAGGAATTAGTTAGCCTTTTTCCTTACCTATTACCTATTACCCATTACCTATTACCTATTACTTATTACCTATTACTTATTACCTATTACCTAAGCGCCGATGCGTAATGCTGTAGATAATAAATAATGGGAAGAGGAAATTAAATCACTATGAATACGAGTCGGTTGTAACTCTTCTAATTTTTGATGACTACGAATACCACAAGTTACGCCAATTGTCGGAATGCCTACCGCGTGTCCGGCTAAAACATCCGCTTCCGTATCTCCGATCATCCAAGCCTCCTGTAACTCAGGTCCTAATTCTTGCACAATTTCTCGTAATAAGGCTGTTTTCAAGGCAGTATAATTATAATATGCCGCGTCCGTAATTTGTGTACCACAAATACAACTAAATAACCGTGCTAATCCATAGTTTTGTAATAATTGCACGGCTTCCATTTGAGGGCGCAATGTAACAAGTATTAAACGCACACCACGAGAATGCAATAACGCTAAAGCCCAATGTACTCCCGACTGGATGCGATCCAAATGTAATAATTCTGGTTGATTCACGATCGCGACTACACGCGAGCGAAAGTGTTCAATATGTCCCTCATCTAAGCCTGATCGCTGGGCTATTTCCGAGTCAGGGACTCGATTTTGCTTCATTGTCCAAAATTCGACCTTACTCAGGGGCGCGATCGGTAAAAATACCCCTTTGGTTTCATAATATTCCCGTGTTTCCTCCAAGGCGAGTTTATAGGTGGTGTAATAGCGATCTGATACATCCACGATGGGACCATCTAAATCGCAAAACACTGTCAGACTCGGCTGAGAGTTACCATCTTGGCACAGAATTAATTTTGGGGGTTTAATTTCCCACGCGGTTTCACCTCTGCTCATAAAACGTTACCTAAGTCACGATTTTCGATACATTTCTTTACCTTAACAGGGAATTGATAAGTTGTCATGCTTTTTTTCTCAAGCGATTGATTAGAAAAATTTATCATTCTTGGGGCGTAAGACTCCAGAGAAAATTGAGGTTACTGTACTTTTTGTTACATAACACGCGATCGCATTTTGATAAATCTAGCGTAATAACGTCAAAATCGGCTCGGAAAGAGAGGGTGATAAAAATGAGGCAATGATAATATTTACTAATATTACTAATAGGAAAATGAGCTTCTCTGTAAAAAATATCAAAAAAAGGAAATTTTATCCCCTAAGCTAAGGGGGTTATTTTTACCTTTTTATTAACCGAGATTGTTCTATTTTTATCAGTTCTAAATTAACAATTTATCTCGCATCATAAAAAAGTTATCCTCAGTGGTATAATAAAAAAATGTTCATCTCAATCTACAGAAACTATGCTGAAACAAAGTGATTTTGTCAAAAGAAATGATATGATGAGTCGGGCAGAAGTGCTTTCAGAAGCTTTACCCTATATTCAACAATTTGCTGGACGTACCATCGTGGTAAAATATGGTGGTGCCGCGATGAAAGATAGTAATCTGAAAGACCAAGTAATGCGCGATATTGTCTTACTTTCTTTTGTGGGTGCTCGTCCGATAATCGTGCATGGCGGTGGCCCTGAAATTAATACTTGGTTAGGAAAACTGGGAATTGAAGCCCAATTTAAAAATGGTTTACGAGTGACAGATGCCGCGACAATGGAAGTCGTAGAAATGGTATTAGTCGGCCGTGTTAATAAAGAAATTGTTTCCTTAATTAATCAAGCCGGGGGAAGTGCTGTCGGACTCTGTGGTAAAGACGCGAATTTAATTATGGCTCGTCCCCAAGGTGACGAAGGAATCGGTTTTGTCGGTGAAGTCAGTAGTGTCAGAATTAAAATTATTGAATCCTTAGTCAATAATGGTTATATTCCGGTTGTATCGAGTGTTGCTGCCGATGAAACGGGACAAGCTTATAATATTAATGCTGATACAGTCGCGGGAGAAATTGCCGCCGCATTAGGGGCAGAAAAGTTAATTTTATTAACAGATACCGCAGGCATTTTAGAAGATTATCACAATCCCGATACGCTGATTGCTAAATTAGATATTCAAGAGGCACGACAATTAATTGATTCTGGTATTGTTTCCGGTGGAATGATTCCTAAAGTGACTTGTTGTGTGCGGAGTTTAGCCCAAGGTGTCCGCGCCGCGCATATTTTAGATGGCCGTGTTCCCCATTCTTTATTACAAGAAGTCTTTACGGATGCTGGGGTTGGTACGATGATTGTCGCGTCTTCTGAATTTTTACGCCGATAGGGAATTTGGGGAATAGGGAATTGACAGTTGACAGTTGACAGTTGACAGTTGACAGTTGACAATTATCAATTAATTGAGTTACGCACGGC
>JBBITB010000116.1:0-17409 GCA_037440985.1 Microcoleaceae cyanobacterium bin_387 | reverse complement strand
CTAATCACCAATCCCTAATCACCAATCCCTAATCCCCAATCCCTAATCCCTAATCCCCAATCCCTAATCCCTAATCCCTAATCCCTAATCACTAATCACTAATTACAATGTCTCTTGATAATTTACGCGACCTTTATCAACAGGTCATATTAGAACATTACAAAAAACCGAAAAACCGAGGTAAAACTAACCCGGTGCATCGTTCCCAAAGGGGACATAATCCCAGTTGCGGTGACACCATTGAATTAACCCTGAAATTAAATGAGGCAGGGGATACAATTGAAGATGTCAAATTTGAAGGAGAAGGTTGCGCGATCGCGATGGCTTCTGCGGATTTAATGGCAGGCGCGATGACCGGAAAAAAAGTCTCAGAAGCCTTAGAAATGGTACAAAAGTTCCAAGCGATGATGAAAGGTCAAGCCGAATTTCCCAAAGAATTAAGGAAATTAAATGTGATGCAAGGAGTCGCTCAATTTCCCGTTAGAATTAAATGTGCTACATTAACCTGGCACACTCTGAAAGCAGCCTTAGAATCTGTCAATAATGCTGAACAATCTGCTATTGTTAGCAACGAAAATGAATAAAATCCCATTGTAGTGACTTAATTCATTACAATCATGTCTGTAATCTTATTCACGTTTACCACTAAAAAATGATCAGCAATTCTCAACTAATCACCTATTCGGGCTGGTTTGGCATCGCGACTATTGCCTTTGCCATTTTAACAATTGTTGCCTTTCTCCTGAAATGGGGCATTCGTTTCCGTTTGGTAGGTGTCACAAGTTTTATGGGTGTACTCACGGGCGGTATTTTTGCCTTGGGCTTAGGATTATTTACCCATCAAGTCATTCCGGGTTCCGTGCGTTATTCATTAGTTTATGATACGGGAGCAAGTCAAACAGTTATTGCCGTTGCGCCCACTGTTACCGAATCAGAATTAGAAGCAACAATGCGACAAGCCGCGAGTGATTTATATTCACCAGGCCGTTTTGGTGCGCGTGGAGATAAGAAAATGACGATTCGAGTTCGTACTATTATTCATCCTGAAAATGGGGTTTCACAGCCTTTATATTTAGGTGAAGTAAGACGGGCTTTAGGGAAACGCGATGATGACAATATGGAACTTGATATCTTTCGCGATAATTTGAAAGTGTTGATGAAATATCAAGCTTAAGCACAAGAACGGTTTTTTCTGTTGTAAAAATCATCAGAAAAATATTGTCACCGTTGTTTTTCCTAATGATATAAACACAAAGACACAAGGGTAAAAAGGAAAGAAAATAGAGAGAAAATGAACAGGAAAAAACCTAATTGAGTTTTACTCTGTTCGCTTCATTCCTGGGTTGATGAGTCCTGTCGAATTATAATTTCAACGCGAGCGAAAATTCCTCCTTTGTGTCTTTGTGCCTTTGTTGTTAATTAATAATGATGATACTTGGCCAAGTGCTATTTATCCACATCCTTGCCGCTCTCTGGATCAGCAGAAACCCACCTATGGATATCTCATTAGTCAAGTACCAGAAGATGTACTATTGACGCAAATTGTACACATTTTACGATCGCGGTAGGGGCGGGTTCACCCATATCTTTAATACCCATAGATAACTGATATAAACCCGCCCCCATCCCACAGACTATTCGACTTCAACTACTGCACTCGCATCATTACCAAACACATCAACTAACCGCACCGCGATCACGCGTTTTCCTGCGGGTAATTCGGGACTATCAGCCTTAGTAATAACAGTGGAAACTCCCTTGCCATTCCCTCTGATAGCCTGTTGCATAGACTTAAAAGTTTTGCCGTCATAATCCCAATCAATTGCCCAATAATCAATTAGCGCGGCAAAATTATCTTTAATTGCTTTGCGGAGTTCGGCTTGTTGTTTCTCTGGGATCGGAAAATTCATCAGCACATAGCGCTCTATCTTTAAACTGATCACTACTTTGCCATCTCCTGCATCTCGGACTTCTGGCTCACTAATTCGCAGATAAGGTTTTTCATGGAAAACAATCTTATCTCGTAGACTCTGTAAATCCTCTTCATTTTTGGCTTTCTTCAGATAGTTGTAAATTTCTGGGGGAATTGTTAGGGCTTTAATTTCTACTTTGAGGGGATTTTTTAACCCGCTTTTTCGGCTTTCTAATTCCGTGTTGAAATTATAATCATAATCCCAAGCTAGAATCGCGAGAGTTTTGTAGCCAGTGCCGTCGAGAATTTCCGCCTCTTGTGCTAATTCAATTACTTTTTTCGCGGTGACGGGGCGATCGGGGTAGCCGACATAAACCAGTTCCGTGTTACCATCAGCAGTGCGAATGCCAAGATCAGCCCGATCGCGTCTTGGTGCTGCTTCATAGAGTTTGAGGATAATTCGCTGCATTTCTCCTATTTTGGAACCGGAGAGGTAAATCATGTGACGCTGATAGTTACCAATATTTTCTAATAGGAATGGTTTAGCCTGTTGATGCACCATGCGGTTACGAGAAACCTGTAACCCTACTTTGTCAAGATTGCAACCTATCCAACGACGATTAAGACGTTCGGCTACTGCCATTGTTGTACCGGAGCCACAGAAGAAATCAGCAACTAAATCGCCTTCATTTGAGGATGCTTTAATAATGCGCTCTAGGAGAGCTTCGGGCTTTTGAGTGGGGTAGTCTAGTCGTTCTTTATGCTGTGCTGATATGGGCTTTACATCTGTCCATATATCTGTCATTGGCTGTCCTTCCAATTCATGTAGATAAACTTTTCGCATGATGCGACCATCTTTTTTATCGGGGAAATGTAATCTATTTTCACTATCAAGATTTGCCATTTTTTCATAAGATAATCGCCATCCTTTCTTAGGAGGTGGATATCCTTTATATGGATAAGTAAGATTGGGACGTGGACTAGGAGAAGTTAAATTCTCTAACTTGTAAACTCCTCTTTCATCTTTATGTTTAAAGAAATCATCTATATAATCTTGACTATGGGCATGATAAAAAGGATTTAGAGTGAAATCTACTGATTTGCCATAAAGAAAAATACAATCATGGGAACGCCCCATACTCTTTCTTGAATCTCCATGCCCATAGCTGCGTTTCCAAACTATTTCATTAACAAAGTTGTCAAGCCCAAACACCTCATCCATAAGACTCTTTACATAGTGAGATACATTTGCGTCTAAATGAACATAAATACTAGCTCGATCATTTAACAATCTTTTCATTAACTGTAATCTGGGATAAATCATATCCAGAAATGAATCTAAACCCCCTTCCCAAGTATCCGTATAAGCCAATCTTTCAATAATACTCGCTTCTTTCTCTACTTGTTTACCTTCAATACTTAACTGAAAAGTATAATCAGCACTACTTAAAAATGGCGGATCAATATAAATTAAATCAATTTTTCCCGCATACCCTTGCGCCAAAAGTGCCTGCATTGCCAACAAATTATCACCCCAAATCAGGCGATTTATTTGAATTTTATCAATTTCATTACCTGTCAATGGGACCTCTCCAATTTGACCAGAAAACAGCGAATTTAAACCAGTTTTAGCAACAGCAAATAGCGGTAAATCAAGACTTCCTTGAGCTTCTTTAGGATTAGGAATCACAATCTCAGCCGTTTGAAACTCAATATCTCTAGGGTTAGGCGCACGTTTTGGTTTGCTATCCCATACCAATTTAGCTGAATCTTTCTTGCGCCGTCTTTCATCTGCCATTGTCTTATACCTCTATCCCTAAAGTTCCGTACAATTTCACAATCAGTTCATCTCGCGACTGTCTCATCGTAGGCAGTAATTCCCTAAATGAAGCACCCGGATTAGCATCAAACACACTTTCTTTTAGCATAATATACTCCCATTCTTGGGGTTGTCCATTACGCGGTGTCACCGTTGATGCTGAGTTACACCAAGATATCGCAGCCTGAGTTTTGAGCGCGATGTTAGGAGCATTAATTAAATAGTCACCTTTGGCTTCAAATAGAAACATTTTATCACCTGTCTTGAGGACAAAATCCGGTTCATATTTACGCGAAATGCCTCTCTCATCTCGATAAGTAATTGTTAAATCATGTTTACGATCGAGTTTAGCAAAGGCTAAAACATCCGCGTGGGAAGGAATCAGCAATTGATTAATAATATCCCGTTCAAAACCACCTTTATTATCGCCCTGTACAGCTTGATGGGGATAAATACAGCGGGGAGTTAATACCATATTTTTCTCACGCATTAATAGTCGAGGCACATCAGAAAGTTTCCGCCACAGGGCCCCCGGTTGGTATTGAATATCACCCATAGTTTGTTGAATTGCGGCGCGGACTTTGCTAATGACAAAATCCGTGAGTTGTTGCCCACTAATCCCTTGAAATACTTTGTAATTATCGGGCTCGGTAAAATCTATTTCTTCTTGAAATAAGCGGTGACTAACATATTCATCAACTAACGCGGCTATTTCTGCACTTAGACTGCTGAGGTGGCTGGTGTTTTTTGATTGCGTGATCGCGCGCGAAACTTTTTGCAAGAAGTAGAAATAATCAAAATAATCATTTTCTAATTCCCAAGTTTTAGCCTTGGTATCAGTTTCGATGTGAACATCTGTAATAGTTGTCTTAGCCGCCATCTTCTTAAACTTAGCAAATTTGATAAGAATGGGATAATCAGGTATGGTATTAATATCAAGTTCGGCTAAATTAGGAATAGGAGTTTGATCAAAAATCTGAACCGGCCATGCAATGTCATATAAAGGAATCCGCGTAGAGTCTCCATCTACGGTTTCTAAATCCCCCGCGGCATTTTGCCCAGAACTGTTACCGGAGCCAATCGCATAACCTTGTTGTCTTAAATAAGTTTCGTAAAAACCGGTAAATTTGGGGTGTTCAACTAGGAATAAACAATCAAAAGCATTACTAGGAGATTCTCTCTGAAAAAGTTGTTGTCTTGCTTCCTGTTTTAAGTCTTGAATTTGGTCATATTCTGGTTTATAATTAGGAAACATCAGCCGCAAACCCCGGCCGACAATTTGCTCTAGGAGTAAATCAGCTTCAGAAGCCCGTAGCATTACAATTACACAGATATTTGTTCTGTCAAAACCTTCGCGCACAGACAGCACAGAAACCACTACACGCAGGGGCTTACTATCATCATCAATTTCATCTAATTTGGCTGCGGCTGCTTTTCTCTCAGGCTCTTTGAGATTGGTGTGATAGACAACTGCGCGATCGTGGTTATACTGGTTGCCTTCATCATCATCAAGGGTGTTAAAGTGTTCACCCACTAAATCCGCGACTTTGGTTTCTTCAGCCAAAACTAACATAACAGGTTTGCGGTTAATACCTTGAGCCTTAAATTCTTTAGCCAACTGCTCAAGCTTAGATTTGCCAATTTCGAGCATGATTTTTTGGCCACGAGATAAGCCAAGAATTTCACCCCGTTTTTTGCCTTCTACTGGCTCTCTTTCTGCTTTAAAATCTAAAGATTCTAAATTTATGCCCTGACGCTGTTCTAAAAATAGCTGTTTCACCAGCATATCGGCCGAAGCTTGGGCTAAATCATAATCATAAACAATATGAGGAAAATATTCTTTCTTTTCCCCACTTCCATAGAAGGGAGTCGCGGAAAAATCTATCTGTTGAAAAACCTTATCGACATTAACATGACGCTCGGATTGTCGTTGGTGTAAAAACAACATAAACCGCCGCCAAACTAATTCCTCATCTTTGCCAGTTATAGCATTAGAACGTTTGTTAGGATGAACGTGATGAGCTTCATCATTAAGAATGCAAATATCAGGATATTCTGTGAGTAAATCAGCAATAATTTCACCTTTGGGGATTTCCTCACGCTCCCCTAACAAATCTTCCCATAAACTCGGCTCATCTTTAGGAAACCGGAATTGTTGCCAGTTTGTCACCATTAAAAACGGCCCATTTGTCAAAGTCAGATTTTCGCGAAAATCATTAGGAGTGTATAATTCAAAGTGGAAACGATCGCGCCATCTTGCCCCCGGAGGCATAAATAAAGGCAGAGCTAAATCGGGAGGGGTTCCATCTTTTTTCCCATTGATTGACTCCATAATTCTCTTTTGAACTTCACTCCCCGGAGTGACAATCAAAAATCGGTGAGTAAAACCTAATGGAGCAGGACGTTTTTGGCCGTCGATGTCTCTTAATTTCTCCCCATTAATAGCATTAAAATAATGCCAGACAATGATTGCATTTAGTACCCAAGTTTTACCGCTTCCCGTGGCCATTTTCAAGCAAAACTTAGGAAACGCGATCGGGTTAAGTTCATCTTGTAAAAAAGTTGAGTTAGCTATCTCAGAAATGCGACGATCCGCGGGTGCGAACTCTTGATAAAGCTGAGAAGGAGTTTGAATCCCTAAAATTTCATGGCAATAAATAATAGTTTCAATAGCCTTCTGCTGACAGAGGTGAAATGATGCACCCTCTCTCTCTTCTTCAAACCAATAACTCAATAATTCTGCCGTTGTTTGGGTAACACCGGACCAGCCTGTATTGCGCCACCCTTCCACATCCCCTTGCAGGAGGGTGGGGATTAACAATCCGATGGTATTGTTTCGGCTTTTTGAATACATAATTAATCTCTAATATTGAGCGGCTGGCTCGACACAAAAATAACTATTTGTAATAATTATGGATAGTTTATTTGTTATTATTTTCCGGGTTTAACATTATGGCATTTTTGCTGCACTACTGCATCATTCTTTAACATTTTTTAATACTTTATCCCGCGGGATTGGGACAATATAGTAAACCCAAATAAGTTATGAACGGGTAGGGGTAGTGCAAGAGTGCCTACCCTCCTTGCCCCCTGCGCGCGGGGTTGGGGGGGGAGCGGGGCAACCACAGGGGGATTGCCCCTACAAGATTTCACAATTCATTCAAATGAGTCTAACGATAATTCGTAAACTGAAGAGCCACAGGCAAATCTTCCTGTTTTACTCGTTGCATCACCTCTTGCAAATCATCTTTAGATTTAGCAGAAACCCGTACCACATCACCTTGAATAGAAGCTTGTACTTTCTTAAACTCATCCCGAATTAACTTAGAAATTTTTTTGGCAATTTCCTGACTAATTCCCTTTTTTAGCTTAATTTCTTGACGAACACGATTACCACTGGCAGAGTCCACCTTACCATAATCAAAAATTTTCAAAGAAAGATTACGTTTCGCGGATTTTGTTTGCAAAATTGTATGTACCGCGTCTAAGGTAAATTCACTATCTGTATTGACAACAATAGACTCTTCGAGGAGTTCCATCGTTGTTTTAGTATCTTTCAAGTCATAACGACTTTGAATTTCGCGTTGAGTTTGATCGATCGCGTTCACTAATTCCTGACGATCGAAATCACTAACAATATCAAAAGAAAAAGTCGCAGCCATAAATGATTAATCACTAATAGGTAAATCAACAATATCCCCTAACATTAATCCCTTTAATAACAAAGAGCTAATGAAGACTCATTAGACTCAGAATAAAAAAATAGTGTTAGGGTAAATTAAAGTTTATGACCCCGGAGAATAGACTTCTCTGGGGTTAACTGGGTTCAAGGGCATCCTTTTTGTCGTTATTCAATCAAAATAGAACAGTGTTACCACTTTCCTTTGTTCTTCCGCATCCCGACAAGTTTGCAGAAGAGTGTGACTATCGTGAAAAGCAAAGCAAATTAACTGTTGACAGCGAGAGATAATCTCCTGGTTACACAGCGCACTGGCTTCCCCTAATGACAAATGGTCATTTTTGGGGTTTTCCACAAGATGGATCACTTGTTCTAATTGTTCACGGGACTCCCTGGGCTGACGAATCAGACTTTGAGGTAAAATCACTGTCAGCAAATTAGGATCGGCACGCATCGCGCCTCGAATTGCGGCAGAATTAGTACCTGTAGCACCCGATGTAATCAGTTGATTACCGCCCAATACCATTGCATAACTCAGCATCTCAATGAGTTGCTGATGGGTAATAGGGACATGGCGCGATCCTAACAAGGCTAGACGTTTGGAGCCTGTTTGTTGGATCGCGGCGAGTTCTTGGAGAAAGTCATCTACTCTGGGTAGATCAATTGATGGACTCAATGACTTTATGAAGTTTGGTAAACGGCCTAGTTGATCTTAGCAGATTGATTCGATTTTGCACCTGATTGGGGAATGGGGATTAGGGAATGGGGCTTGGGGAATGGGGCTTGGGGGATCATCCATTGGCAATTTAAGCTAAGTTGCTAATAGATATCTCCATAAACTAAAGTAGGGTAGGCATCTTGCCTGCCATTGATCCGATTTTTCGGAGATGTCTGTTGCACATTGATTCTCTTCCCCAATTCTCCGAGTCCCCCAGTCCCCAGTGTTCTAATCCTCTAGTCCCCACTCCCCGATCACCAGTCCCCAATCTCTTTATCCTTTGATTAGGGAGAGGAAACGCGCGCGATCAAAATGTTCGGACATAAGTTGCATCATGCTTTGAACCTTGATCGGTTCATGGATATAGACTTGACCAAAGGTACTATCCACCACTTCTACTGTAGTTCTGGTATCCAAATCCACAGACAAAATGGGAATTTCCACTTCTTCGGCGCGACTAAGTACCAGGGGAGAGGGGGGAAGATGTCCCGTCAAAATCAAACACTGGGTGGAACTTTCTAAGGCTGCGAGTTGAATATCTGTACGATCGCCCCCTGTGATAACAGCCATATTTCGGGATTTACGGAAATACTTCATCGCGGAACTAACATTCATCGCGCCAATGGCAAGACTTTCTACCATTAAATCTAAACGATCGCGCCGACAAAGTACTTCTGCCTTTAAGCGATGGACTAATTCATTGACACTCACACTACGAAGCAAAGCACTTCTGGGGAGTACCCCTAATACAGGAATTTCTACGGACTCCAAAAAGGGAGACACCGTTGTGCTGAGGTATTCCACTTGCTCGGAGGGGACATCATTAATTATCACACCCAATAAGCGATCGCGTAAAATTCGTTTCGCTCCCAGAATATCATCGACAAATAAATCTATGGGACGGACTACTAAAAGGACTGATGACTTAAGAGTTTCAGCCATTTGGGGAAGGGACAAGTCAAAAAGACTTCCTTCTTCTAAAGTAGCCGGACCTTCCAAGATGACAAAATCTTCCCCTTCCTTGGCACAATATTGTTGTAAAGATTGAGGGTAGTTTGTGCGATCTTCCCCACGCAGATGTTTATGGAGGGTTCCCTCATCGAGTAATAAAAGAGTCTGTCTAATCTGACTCTCAGAAAGCTTCAGCATCTTAGAGACAAAAGATACATCCGTAGGAGTTGTATCCTTTTGCACTTCACGAAAATTCGTTTCCAAAGGCTTACCATAACCAAGAATGAATCCTTCTTCTTGGAGCCCATGAGCGATACCTAGCGCGATCGCCGTTTTACCGCTATAAGCTTTCGTTGAACCAATTAGCAAACACTTACCAGATTTGGACACGCCCTCATTCCTCAATTCGCCGCGATCAATTTCCACAAATTTTGTTGACTGCACAACAGAATACTTAACAGCAATTTTTTGGGGTACAACCTACCGCCAAGTCTTCTCAAAACAGGGATAACAACGGGTGAGACTGCTCTCTGCTTTTAGAATATCAGAGTCATCATACACCCCTAGTGAGGCATTGGGCAAGAATAAAGGTTAGTAATAGATGATAAAGTGATGACATAATCGCATTTTTCTCCGAGTTTTCCCCCTTCCTCTTTGGGATCTCTCCCCCCAGCCCACCCTGAAAACAGAGGGGAAAAGAGGGAAAAATCAGTTTTTGTGCTTCAAATCCCCTACTCATCTAGGCGTAGTAATTTACGATAGAAGGGCTTAGGAAAATCAGTCTGGGTTTTGCCCGTGCGTTGATATATCAGCAAAAGTTCTATGAGATAATTAATAAAATCAGATGTTTGCAAAGTGGTTTCATAACTGAGGTCAGCATTATTGTCAAATTGTAGCCGACAACGAGTTAAGTCGATGGGAAGCATTGTCATATTCCAAGTCGCGACAAAGGGAATATCTTCCCCTCCCTCTATTTTGCGGGCTCCTTCCACACTCTTCTGTCGATACAGACTAATGGCATGGGGTAAGACACGACGTTTATTTTCAGGACAAAAGGGGGCATAGACTTTCACCTCTTTTTCATCTATGGGTTTTAGTTGACTCAGTGATGACATCGTGAGATTTCCTCCCTAACGCATTTACTACTTTCTATTGTCCTATAAAAAGCTATTTCTTGATAAGTAGCTTAAAATAACGTATTACCTTAGTTGGTTTTCTCTCCCTTTTTCACGAAATGATTGGGCTAGATGCTACACGCGTTTCTTAATATTTCATACTATGACGTTTTCTCGTTGGTTTCCCTTGGTTTCATGTCTTGTCTCTCTCATAACTCCCTTGGGCTCAAGTTTTGCCAACCCTGTACCGCCTCCTTCTCACCTCCCTCCTCAGTTATTCAGCGATGATGGCAAGAATACTTGTCCCCCAGGAGCCTTATCTCGTCTCAAGTACCACAAAATTGCTCCTGGGGAAACCCTCGAAAGTATTGCTCGCCAATATAATCTGATTTCTGCGACGCTTCTGGGTATGAATCCCATTTTACAAAAGGGACAAATACCAGTGGGTAGCTCCATCGAGATTCCTCCCTATAATGGTATTCGCGTCCAAGTGGCCGAGGGTTCGACTTGGCAAGAGTTAGGGAATACTTATAAGGTAAGACCTGATGTTTTATTTGAAGCTAATGGTTGTGAAAAGTCTCCCCAAGTGGTGTTTATTCCTGGGGTGAATTGGATGCCCGGAACCCCCGCAAACCCTGGGTTGGCTTATCTTCCGGGTTATCCCTTACCTTCTAAGGTACAACAGGGGTTAGGCTATGGTTGGCAATTACATCCGCTACGCGGTGAGGTTTTTTTTCATAGTGGTTTAGATTTATTAGCTCCCAAGGGAACTTCTGTTTTAGCCGTGGGAGATGGGGTAGTCGCGTTTGCCAGTACCCAAGGGGTTTATGGTAATTTGGTGGTTATTAATCATGTCGCGGGTAAACAAAGTCGTTATGCCCATTTGGATAAAATTAATGTGAAGGTGGGGCAGAAGGTGAAGTTAGGGGATGTTTTGGGGACTGTGGGAATGACGGGAAACCCTGATACTTCCCAAGCCCATTTACATTTTGAAATTCGTTATCGTTCCTCCTTAGGATGGGTTGCGGAAAACCCTGATCTTTATTTACAAAAGTCGGCTCGTTTTTAGTTTTTTTTGGCTTTTTGATGGGGATTTTTTATGGCGGGATACATGAGTAATGATGTTATTCCTTTCTTGATATGTGTCGGTTTATTGCTGGTTTATCTGGTTTTTTCTGCCTTGACTGAGATGGGGACTAAATGGCCTGGGCGCAAATGAGTGATCGTTTTTGAGCGCGATCGCCTTGGTAGGGACACGGCAGTGCCGTGTCCCTTCATCTTTGAGAGGAAAGATTTATGGTATAGCCTTTCGACTAAAGATGGAGTAGGCAAAAAAACAGTGTTGTCAGACGTTTTAAGTTTAAATGAATACCTCCATAATCCCAAAAGTGCGATATATGTTGCTGTATTTTTCCGAGTTGGTATCAGACAAACCAACCCATCCAGAGAAACCCCGTTTGTCAGTAAAAATAGATAGTTATCAGGTAACGACATCACGTCAAAGGACCTTGGTTAGCTTAATTGGCAACAGGGGTTAATAAGATTCAATTTTGTTCTAATCCCTTAATAATCCATTGAATACACTCATGTTCACTATTAAATATTTTCGGTGCAGCTATATTGACTAATTTTTCCGGTGGATAATGATCATAAAATACTTTAGCACCCTCTTTATGGACAATAATTAAATTATCTCGATAAGTATATCGAGATTGAAAATAATCTCCATAACTGACGACATCTGAATGCACTTTTAAATGTTCTTTCGCCATATCAAGAATGGTATCTATCGTCTCGGAATACATACCCACGGGATTATTTGTTTTGTGAAATTTTCCCTTGTTTCCGATTTCGGAGAGTAAGGTATAAGAGTAAATTTCTTGTCCGTTTATCTTGCTAAAAACAAAGGGAATAATGAGATGTCCTTGGGTGGAAATAGATTTTTCGTAGAGCAGACGATTCATATTAATTTATGTTAAAACAAGATATTTTGACAAAATTCGAGATGATTGAATAACATAAGAAAACCAGACTTAATTACAAGGGATGGGATAATTAGGGTTTCTAATGCCTCATTTTTTCGATCAAGAAACCCACTTTTTGATAGTGTTTGGGCTGTTTTTTAAGATTTAATTTCTCCGGGTTTGTAATACAGAGATGAGTTATAAAGAACTTGTTCTTGATGGGTGAGTAATGTACAATCTGATAAGGGATATGCGACACAGGTGACGATATAACCCGCGGCAATTTCTGAGGCACTAAGAAATTTTTGCTCCCGTTGATTGACTTCTCCATTAATGAGTTTCGCGATACAAGCCGAACATTCTCCTTGTTTACAACCAGAGGGGAGACGGATACCTTTTTCTTCCGCGATGTCTAGGATATATTGATCGTCGGGGACTTCGATGGCGCGATCGAGTCCTTTGTCAGGGTTGAGTAAGCGCACTTGATAAACTACCATTGTTAGTTGGTCTTTTAGGATTTCTTGTATCACTACTCTAGTTTATACGAAATAGGGATCTCTTTTCTATAGAGAAATGCTCCGGTTCTATTTTTGGGGCGAAAAAGGGGTAAGGCACGATCGCGTTTATTTTTAATATTTCTTCACGGAAAAAATCTTTTTCTCCGAAAACACATAAGATTTATCGGAATTGGTGGAAGGGGTGATGGCAATGGGGCCACCTCTCTATCCCATCGCCAATATCAGACTACTATCAGTAGGGAGGTATAAAAAAAATCATCTTCTCCGAGAAAATACGCAAATACGGAGGGATTCTGCGTAACACATTCCCAAAAGCTCCTTTTGGCATCAAAACTGTGATGTATTTGTAAAGTTATGTATAATAATATTTAGGTTTCTGAAGCGAACGCTCAAAAATCATAAAAAGCCTGTAATAGTCCCTATATATTTAAGTCGATGTCTAGGGTTAAATAAAAAAAAGTTATTTTTCCGAAAAAAAAATCTCAAAGTGCGCGATCGCGCACCTTGCCAGCACATTTTTTGTATAACCACTAATTAATATAAGGAGAGTTAAATCTATGGAATTTTACCATCCCTCCGTTGAATACCTAATTGATGAACCGAAGGAGGAAAAGTCATCACTTATTCTGGGAAGAAATGAATGGTTAACTTTATTTGAAAATATATTAGATCCGGGTGCAATCGTTGATGAAAATGGCATTTATCGGGACGTTAATGAAACCGCAAGTTATCTATTTGGGTTATCAAAAGAAGAACTCATAGGCAAGAAGATTTTTGATTTAATGGAGTCAGAAAATGATTGGCAGCACTTGTGGCAAAATTTACAAAAGAACGCGTGTATTTCCTTTGAATTTTCTCTGGTGCGTCCCAATGGAAGTGAACGAATAGTCATATTTACCGCGGCAAATTTATTCTCTCACAGTTATTTATGTCTGTTTAGAGATGTGACAAAATATCGCGAAATGGAAAGCCAACTGCAACAATATCAGGCGAGGGTAAAATTCTTAGAAGAAACCTCATCAAAAAATCATCAGGAACAACCATTAATTCGTGATAATGAAGAGAAAAATCATGAAGACTTTATGGAGCCACAAATATTTCGAGGATTAGTAGAAAACGCACCGGATATTATTTCCCGTTTTGATAAAAAATTACGCTATGTATATATTAATCCAGTCATTGAAAATATCACGGGGTTGAAACGGGAAAGGTGGATTGGCAAAACCATCAAAGAAATGGGAATTTTATCATCAAATTTTATGGTAATTTTGGAAAAAACCATTGAAAAAGTTTTGACGACAGGAGTTGAACAAATCAAAGAAATAGATATATCAACTCTTAATGATGTTCGTTCCTATCAAACACTTTTCGTTCCTGAATTTTCTCAAGATGGTACGGTTGAATCAGTTTTAACGATTGGTCGAGATATGACAGAGCGTAAACGAATTGAAGACGCGATCGGTCAACATCTCAATTTCATGAACACTTTAGTAGAAACGGTTGATCAAGGAATTACGGTTAGTAATGAAACGGGAAATTTTGTGATTTATAATCGTGGAATGGAAGAAATAACTGGGTATACAAAAGAGGACTCTCAAATTGCGAATTTCTTAGAGAAAATTTATCCTAAATCAGATAATTATCAAGAATACTTTATCAAACTTAAAACATCTTATTCTGCCAAAAATGTTGAGAATGACGAGTTTATGATTACCAGAAAAGATGGAAAAAAACGTCATGTACTGATTTCACATCGCATTTTTAATTATGGTCAAAATCACTTATTATTATGGACTGTGAGAGATATTACCGAACGCAAAAAAGCAGAAGATGAACTCCAATTAGCCAAGGAACATTTAGAGTTACTGATCCGTGCTTCTAATGATGGTTTTTGGGATTGGGATTTCATCACGGGAGAAATCTATTTTTCTCCCCGTTGGAAAGAAATGATCGGTTACGCTGACGATGAGTTAATTAATACATTATCAACCTGGGAAAATCTGATTTTTCCAGAAGATAAATTGGCAGCATTAAAATTGGTAGATGATTATAATTCGGGCAGAGTAGATCGTTTTTTGACTACCCAAAGATTTTATCGTAAAAATGGTTCAACGGCTTATATTCTTTCCCGTGCCATTCATGTAAAGAATGCAGAGGGGCAAGTGATTCGGATGATAGGAGCTCATACGGATATTACCGAATTGGTTAATGCACAAGAAGCACTGCAACAACAAAAAGAATTATTACAAACTATTTTAGAAATTTCTACTCAGTTTATTGATCTGCAATTAGATGAAGTTGATACGGGAATTAATCAAGCCTTACAACTATTAGGGGAATTTGCTAAAGTGGATCGCAGTTATCTCTTTCTTTTTCAAGAAAATTGCACAAAAATGGATAATACTCATGAATGGTGTGCTGCGGGTATTCGTTCAGAAATCGAGAATTTACAAGGACTTTCTTGTGCAAGTATTCCTTGGGAAATGCAGTGTTTAACTCAATCTCAAGTCCTCAATGTTCCACGAGTTGCTGACTTACCGCGGGACGCGGCTTATGAAAAAGAATTATGGCAAGCACAAGATATTCAATCTCTTTTAGGTATTCCCATATTTTCTGGTAGTAATTTGATAGGAATGGTAGGTTTTGATGCTGTCAAAGAAGAAAAAAAATGGAGGGATGTGGATATTTTATTATTGCGATTATTTGCGGAAATTTTAGTGAATTTACTAGAGCGTCAAAAAGTGGAAATGGCCCTACGAGAACGCGAGGAACTCTATCGCTCTTTGACGACTTATGCTCCCGTGGGAATTTTCCAAACTAATGTGCAAGGCGATTTGATTTTTGTTAATCCTAAATGGTGTGAAATTGTGGGAATTACTCCGGGGGAATTTTCTGGCAAAAATTGGCAAAATTCCCTTCATCCTGATGATAAAAAAATGGCTCTTGATGCGTGGGAAAATATCGCAAAATTTCAGGCAAATTCCTTGGAATTTCGATTTCAGTCTTCTGATTCTAAGGTTTCCTGGGTACTCGGTAATACTGCCCCCCTTCGAGATAGAAATGGCAATTTTGAAGGTTTGATTGGCACAATTTTAGATATTAGTGATCGCAAACAAGGGGAGGCGAGACTTGCCAAAATCAATGAATGTTTTTTAGGGTTTAGTAGCGATCCTGTGGATAATATTAACCGTTTGATTGAATTGTGCCGTCAACTTTTGGGGGCTAGTTACGTCGTTTATAGTCGTCGTGAAGAGAAAGTATTTTCCCCCCTGGGTTTTGAGAAGGAGATGGTTAATTTTTATGCGGAAGATTCTCTAATTCATTCGGAAAATAAGCCTCTCTCTCCAGAGGTTTGTATTAATTGTTCTCTTACCTCTATTTCTGTGGAAAAACATGAGACTAGTTTCTGTTGTCCTTACGACCAAAAACAGTTAGGATGGATTGTTAAATGTCAAAATATTGGTATTGGTGCTTTATGTGCTATGCAGCAAGTTGACAGTGAACCGACGGAAGATGATCGCGGCGTTTTAGGTATTATTGCTGCGGCAATTAGTGTGGAAGAAGAAAGGTGTCGTGTGGAAGAAGCTTTACGCTTACAAACGGAACGAGAAAAACTTTTAAACACGATCGCGCAACGGATTCGTCAAACTTTAAATCTCTATGACATTCTTAATACTACCGTGGCAGAAGTGCGAGAATTATTAAAATGCGATCGCGTCTTAATTTTACGCATTTATCCCGATGGGGTAGGCCAAGTGATTTCCGAATCAGTAGATGCTCATTATCCCCAAATTTTAGGAGAAATTTTCCGTGATAATTGTTTTCCCGACAATGGTTATCAACTTTACAGTAGGGGCAATGCTCGTTTAATTTCTGATGTAAACAATGATATAACGATTTCCTGTTTAAGAGAATTAATGGAACAATTAAAAGTCAAGTCGAAATTGATTATTCCCCTTTTACAAGAAGAACAAATTATCGAAAATGAGGCTTTATCAACTCCCGATCATCTTTGGGGTTTACTCATTGCCCATCAATGTTCAGACTATCGTCAATGGCAAGAGTGGGAAGCGAATTTACTAACATCTTTAGGGACTCAAGTTGCCATTGCTATTCATCAATCTCTCCTTTATGAAAAACTGAAAAAAGCCAATCAACAATTACAGCGTTTAGCCTCTTTAGATGGATTAACTCAATTGGCTAATCGCCGTTGTTTTGATGAGTATCTTCACTCAGAATGGTTCAAATTACAACCGAAAAAATATCCTTTATCGTTGATTTTGTGCGATGTGGATTATTTCAAGCTTTATAATGATAACTACGGCCATCAAGCGGGGGATGAATGTCTAAAACAAGTGGCAAACACGATGGGTGCAATTGTTTCGAGATCAGGAGATTTAGTCGCCCGTTATGGTGGTGAAGAATTTGCCATTATTTTACCTAATACCGATCAAAAAGGTGCAATAAATGTGGCAGAGAAAATACGCGAAGAGATTAAAAAATTGCACATTGAACATCGCGCTTCTGCTGTCAACGATCGCGTCACTGTCAGTTTAGGAATTAGTACCTTAATTCCTTCCCTAGAATCTACACCGGAAATGTTGATTCTAGGCGCGGATCAAGCTTTATATCAAGCCAAAAAACAAGGACGCGATCGTGTTGCCTATCTATAAGGAAAAAGGAAGAGGGAAGAAGGAAGAAGGAAGAAGGAAGAAGGAAGAAGGAAGAAGGAA
>JBBITB010000115.1:0-17429 GCA_037440985.1 Microcoleaceae cyanobacterium bin_387 | reverse complement strand
TGACAGTTGACAGTTACCCATTACCCAATCCGCAATCCCTAATCCCCAGTCCCCAATCCCCATTCCCTAGTCGCCATTCCCCATTCCCCATTCCCTATTCCCTAGTCGCCATTCCCCATTCCCTAGTCGCCAGTCGCCATTCCCCAGTCGCCAGTCGCCATTCCCCAGTCACCATTCCCCAGTCGCCATTCCCCATTCCCTATCTTTTACGGATAAATTTCCAAAAATGTGCAAAAGTGGGCTTGATCCAGAGGATGAAAATCCCGAAGCTTAATCCGATTCCGAGACTCCACAAAATTCCTGCGATAACCGGATGAAAAGGAAGTGATAAATTAGGTTGCCACTGAATTGTCATTCCTATTTCTTTATTATATAATAATTTGTAATTAATAGATATAATCAATCCAATTCCTATAGAAGTTCCCAAGAAAATAATAATATTTTGCAAGGTGCGATCTCCCTTAACATTTTCAATTTCGATAGTGCATCTCAGGGTGGCAATAATTTCCTCAAATAAATCCTTTGCTGCCAATAAATATTCTAAATCTAATTGAACTTCAATCAGATATTTTCGACGCATAAAACTCAAGAAATTTTGAAAAAGATTTAGACGATCTGATTCGATTACTAACTCACGAATTTCTTTTAAAAGTAACCCATAGTTATCCCCATTTAATTTCATGGTATTTTGACGTTCTCGTAATTCTCTCAAACAATGACTATACTCAAAGATATTTCTGCCGATTTTATCTAACAATTTATTCAGATATTTCAGCTTTTTATCCGTGTTTTTTTCATTTTTTAATGTTTGAAATTGGATACTTAGTTTTTCGATATCATCTTCAATTTGTTCACCTGCTTGAACCCATATTTTTGATTGACGATAGGCTAAGATAATTTTTGCTCGATATAATAAAAGATTCATTAAGTAATTATTAAATTCTGTTTCTGCAACCTTTTGTGTAGTATATGGGTTGGAGTTTAACCAGACTAAAATATGAATTGTTTGTGGGGAATTTATGTCTCGATTTTCATATTCAAAAATCGGACTCCCAAAAATAATTCCTTCGCTGTTATATTTGGGAATCAGCAAAATTTCATTTTGTTTCAATAAAGATATGACACAATTATCTGCTATTCTGCGGTAATCTTTATAAAGAGCATTGATAGGTTCTGCATAAATAAGAAAGGTTTGACCTAGGGTGGAATTAATGGAATTATCTAATAAAAATCCCTGGGGATTAAATTGACACAATTCTTCTATTTTTAAGGTACTAGCCTGAGAAAAAAAGGTTAAGTCAATTCTCGATGTATTATGATCCACACTGGAGAAATCAAGGGATGTGATAATATTCAGATTTAAGGGTAATCTTCTTTCTAGTTTATAACTAAATTTTCTCGCGTCAATTTCTAATTGTTTGGGATCTTCTCCGGCCTGACTAATATGGAAAGCATAAAGCGTTATGCTGGTATTAGTAATTAGTTGTTCTTGACTCATCTTATTTGCTGTTTTTGCTGATTTATTAACCGATAATAATTTAATTTTATTCTGAAAAAATTAAATTTATTAATTCTCATCACGCGGGGGACTGTTGAGAACAATCCCTCTCGCAATTTTGATTGTACCTGGATTTGTCTCCTGCGACTTAAGAATATTTAATGTTGACTATTCTTGGTGGATAAGGGGGGTATTACTTGAGGATTTTTTTAACTCATGTTTCGCCTCTAGGGCGTATTCTATTTCCTGTGATCTTTGTAATGACTGCTGGTAATACCCGATCGCGTTCTCAGATAATCCTAAAGCATCATAAGCTAACGCGATTTTTCGGAGAGTATTAGCTTGGGCTTGATGATCCCCGAAAAATTCAATCATTTCTAATTGTTGTTGATAAAATTCGATGCTGTTTTGATATTCTCCGATCGCGTAAGAAGCGTTCCCTAAGCCACCCAGACAAAGGGACTTACCCTGATGATCCGCAATTTCTTCTTTAATTAATAAAGACTGTTGATAATACACGATAGCTTCGCTGAGCCCTCCGGGCATCGCGTCTTGATATTGTCCCAGGGAATAATAAAGTAAACCTAAGTTATGTAAACAAATACCTTCCCCTTGACGATGGTGAAGTCTCTGGTAAATTCCCAAAGATTGTTGATAACAGGAAATCGCAGATTCCTGGGAGTCTAATAAATCATAGACAATGCCTAAATTTACTAGAGAATTGGCTTCTCCCAGAGGATATTCAATTTCCCGCGATCGGGCTAAAGATAGTTGATAACATTCCATCGCGTATTGAGGCTCTCCTAAACAATGATGAATAAATCCCATATTATTAAGGGTAATGGCTTCAGCGAGAAAGTCGGCAATTTCTCGATAAATTTTGAGAGCATATTGCCAGTCATTTAACGCGTCAGAAAAAAAGTGACTTTGTTCTTGCAAATAACCTTTATGAAAGTATTGATCCGCGTGTATTTTGCGGTTGAGGACGGTTAAATAATCTCCTTGTGCTGTCTGCAATATCCGGGTCAAATTTTGGCAACGATAGAGGTTATTAAAGTCGCCTTTTTTTTTGAGCATTTTTGTCTCTTGTGACAGTAATTCCACAAACTTATGATCTAATAAGTGCAGATTTTTGATCAAAATATGGGGTTCTAGACCACTATTAGAACTGAGAATTTTATCTCGTAGATTGACATATTCTTGTAGTTCTTTGTTCATCATATAAAACTATTACTGTTTTGTTGGATAAATTGTTTTTATGTCGGAGTATCTCAAAGGAGTAAAAAAACTGGAGTTAGGCATCAAGGGAGAGAGAGAAAACCGTTTTTTTAGAAGCGTCTTGACTCATTCAACTTAAGATGAAATTCTTCATTAGTGAGGGAGTCAGGGGTTAAAACCCGGCCTCAAATCTTAAGTCCTCTAAAGAGGACTAATAGACAATGACTTGCACTAGCTGAAACCGCAGAATTTGCTTCATCAGAATCATGGTTTGAACGACTTTTGCACAGAGATATAATGACTTCTTCAGTCCTCTTCAGTCCTCTTCAGAGGACTTGAGCTATTAGCCAGGGACTTAAGTCCCTGGACGGCTTCAGTTGACACCTATCGCCTGCGTGGAACCCTAGAAACCCGGTTTCTTTGCCTAAGTTTTATCTATCTTAATGTTCTGTAAAAGAGGGGGGCATCAGTTCATTGTTTTTTGACAGCCACATCAGATATAATCCTGAAAAATACCTAGTTTCTTAACCTCATCCTCACCTTTAATCATGGGTAAAAAAATGGTAGAGGAGTGCGAGGGAAATAGCCACGATCGCGCCTACGGATGTATTAATGATGTTGACTAATTCATTCGTTAACCAGTCAAATTTTTCTTGAATGGTAGCCCCAATGAAACTTTCAAAATTGGTCGCGATAAACGCGGCTCCGATGCACCAGAAAATTCCCATTAAATTAATCATACCTACGGTATAACCAATCAGCGCGATCAGTAAAGACGCGATCGCCCCCGCGAGGGTTCCTTCCAAACTAATAGCCCCTTCAACCCCTCTGGGAACCGGTTGTAATGTAGTAATTAAAAAAGTCCGTTTGCCGTAAGCTTTGCCAATTTCACTGGCACAAGTGTCGGATAATTTGGTGCTAAAACTAGCAACATAACCTAATAATAATAGGGATTGGGGCGATGGGATGGATAAGCGAATCCATCCGGTATTAAGGAGAAAAACTCCTAACGCGCAAACAGTCGCGGTTAACGCCGATCCCCAAACATTTTCCGGCCCACGCGCACCGGAACGCTTTTCCGCGATACCCGCGGCCTCTTTTTCCGCCATGCCAATCCGAGTTACCCCGGAGCCTACCAGAAAATAGAACATCACAACCGCGTACCCTTGCCAACCTAAGCATCCCCAGATTAAAACTCCTAATAACCAACCATGAAATAGTCCCGCGGGGGTGAGGAGTTTCTTGGGCGCGACGATCGCGATCGCGCCTAAAAAAGAATTGATCACCAAGCCGACAATCCAAGGATTAGATAAGGTTAAATAAGAAAAGAAAACTTCGGAATTAAGCATTTTTACCTCTATTATGAATCAAGTAATCTTTCATCTGGCTTTCCCTGTCACCGATATTAACAAAACCAAGGCTTTTTATGTAGATGGCCTTGGGTGTAAAGTAGGTCGGGAAAACAATCATTCTGTCATTCTTAACCTCATGGGTAATCAAATTGTTGCCCATGTCACCAAGGAACTATTAAAACCTCAAGGGGGTATTTATCCCCGTCATTTTGGCCTCATTTTTACCGCGGAAGCTGACTGGGAAGCCCTATTAAAACAGGCCCAAGAAAAAAATTTATCTTTCTATCAAGAACCCAAAAGACGTTTTGTGGGTTTACCAACGGAACATCGCACTTTCTTTTTAGAAGATCCCTTTTATAACATTTTAGAGTTTAAATATTACTGTCATCCTGATGCCATTTTTGGATGTAGTGATATTGCTCTTGTTGGTGATACTGTTTCATCCTAATCTCTCCTGGTTGGGTTGCCTTGTTCCACCCAACCTACCCCTTGATGATTATGTAAAGAATTGTAAAGTTTTCGGTTTTGGCAAAAGAAACATCGTAATATAGTAATTGTATTTTTTTGTCTGTCAACGACCTAGTTGACACGCGTGGGACGTTCGTCCTGCGCGTCGTGGTGGCAACCCCCCCCTCAAAGGTTTCAGGATTGTCTTGACTTACCCTCCGAAAAACACCAAGGCGCGATCATACATAAATTAATTGCGAAAAATCCCACCTCCGGGGCGGGTTCACCCGAATTTTTATCACCCACAAATAACCTCCAAAAACCCGCCCCCCATTATCTAAATTATTAATTTAACCGCAGATGGACGCAGATAAACACAGATGTTTGGCTCATTTCTGGGTGGGGATGGGGCAGCTTTTTATCTAATGCCGGGGGTTATCGATATCGGCGAACCCCCACAAAAATTCTCTTATAACCACACGGGGGCGATTGTGCCAACACAAGGGGGTTATTGTAATAGGTCAAAACAGAAAAACACAAGGGGATGTAAAGAATCTTTACAATTGAAAAAAAAATGACAAAGGAATTAAATTGAGAGATGACATTCTTCTTCAATTCTCTACAATCCCATTATGAGTCTCACAGCAGAAATCCTCTCAAAACTTCCGGGTAATTCTTTAGAAGGATTAAGAAATTGCGATCGCGTCTGGGAAAGTATCAGAGAAAATCACGGTATCAGTCCTCAAGTGATCCGCGAAAGTGAGGAACTTTTAGGAACCGTTGATTATGATATTATTATCAGTGGTGGAACTTTAGGCATTTTAATAGCTTCTACTTTAGTCATGCAGGGTTGGCGCGTGGCTTTAATTGAACGAGGGATTTTGCGGGGGCGGGTACAGGAATGGAATATTTCTCGCCCAGAGTTAAAAACTTTTTGCCACTTAAATTTGTTAACTGAAAAGG
The DNA here is from genome assembly GCA_037440985.1 of Microcoleaceae cyanobacterium bin_387. Classification (GTDB taxonomy): domain Bacteria; phylum Cyanobacteriota; class Cyanobacteriia; order Cyanobacteriales; family Microcoleaceae; genus JBEDKD01. Next base: position 11,951 of record JBBITB010000115.1, on the reverse strand, counting down.
AATTAGAAGACGCGATCGTAACAGAATATAACCCAGCCCGGATTAGTTTTCCCAATAGTCCCGATATCTGGGTAAAAGACGTTTTAAACATCGGAGTCGATCCCGTTTATCTCCTTGAAACCATCAAAACTAAATTTATCGCATCCGGCGGTAAACTCTTAGAAAATACCCCCTTTGAAAGGGCGACAATTCACCCGGATGGAGTCTTGGTAAAAGTCAAAAATTCCCCCCTTAATAAGGGGGGCGAGGGGGGATCAAATCCCTCCCTGATCAAGGAAGGTGAAGAAGTGTCAAATCCCCCCCTTATTAAGGGGGGTGAGGGGGGATCAAATCCCTTAAAAAATGGAAGTGAAGGGGGGTTAAAAACCCGATTATTTATAGACGCGATGGGGCATTTTTCCCCCATTGTCAAACAAGCCAGAAAGGGACAAAAACCCGATGCTATTTGTTTAGTCGTGGGAACCTGTGCCCAAGGATTTCCTCAAAATGAAACCGGAGATTTATTTGCCTCATTTACCCCCATGCAAAATCAATGTCAATATTTTTGGGAAGCATTTCCCGCGCGAGATGGCCGAACCACTTATTTATTTACCTACATTGATGCTGACAAAAATCGTGTCAGTTTAGAATCATTTTTTGAAGACTATTTTCGTCTATTACCAGAATATCAAAATGTCGAATTACATCAATTAGAATTTCTCCGAGCCCTTTATGGCTTCTTCCCCTGTTATCGTCAAAGTCCCTTGAAAACACCCTGGAATCGTGTTCTTTTTGTCGGTGATAGTAGTGGCAGTCAATCCCCTTTAAGTTTTGGAGGTTTTGGGGCAATGGTGCGTCATTTACCCCGTTTAACTCAAGGTATTCACGAAGCTTTACAAAGTGATCTCTTAGATCGGAAAAATCTCGCCTTATTACAACCCTATCAACCCAGTATTTCCGTTACCTGGTTATTTCAACGCTCCATGAGTGCCGCGATCGATCAAAAAATAGATCCTAATCAAATTAATCAATTACTAACAGGTGTTTTTCAGGTAATGGAAAAATTAGGGGAACCCGTCCTTAAACCATTTTTACAAGATATTGTGCAATTTACCGCCTTATCGAAAACGCTTTTTTTGACATCTATCACGCAACCCTTATTAGTCATAAAAGTTGTGCCACAAGTGGGTTTACAAAATCTCATAGATTGGATGATTCATTATATCAATTTAGGAATTTATAGCAGTTTATCGCCCTTAGAAAAGGTATTAAAAACTGGGATAAAAAATTTACCCCCTCAACAACAATATTACTATCACCGTTTATTAGAAGCATGGCGTTATGGTGCAGGTAAAGATTACGAATTGTAACACTCCGATCATTTGTAGAGTAACGTGACAATAAGCGAAAACCCATTACGCGCTCATCCCATTTTCCTAAATTGGTACAGACATGGTACTGCCGTGTCAACACTGTAGCTCCTGCTGTTTCTCAAGGGAGCGAGACGCTCCCACTACAGTTTTTTTTGTCTCAGGGAAACGATAAAAATTGAGAGAGAAACCGGGTTTCTTTTTGTGTAACAACCTGCTATAATAGATAAGTCCTACCAGGTTAAAGTTAATCCATTAATCCCTATGGCTTACACGGCATCTCCTCCCAACGAACCCACTCAAACTAAAATTATTCATAGTGATTATCGTGATCTGGATGTTAAAAAATTAACGCCATTGATGCAACTTTATGTAGACATTAAAGAAAAATATCCCCACGCGTTATTATTATGTCGAGTCGGTGATTTTTTTGAGTGTTTTTTCCAAGATGCCGTGACAATTTCCCAGGAGTTAGAATTAGTTTGCACCAGTAAAGAAGGGGGTAAAGAAATTGGTCGCATTTCCATGACGGGTGTCCCCCATCATGCCGTTGAACGTTATACAGCATTATTAGTAGAAAAAGGTTATGCTGTTGTTATTTGTGATCAAGTCGAAGATGCCGCGATCGCGGCCAAAGAAGGCCGTCAAGTTAAACGAGAAATTACACGCATTTTAACACCCGGAACTTTAACAGAAGAGGGAATGTTAAAACCGCGCGCGAATAATTTTTTAACCGCGGTTGTGATCGCGAGCGATCATTGGGGATTAGCTTATACCGATATTTCTACGGGGGAATTTTTTACCACCCAATCAAGTAATTTAGAGCATTTAACTCAAGAATTAATGCGGTTACAACCCGCGGAGGTTTTATTTCCCATTAATGCACCCGACTTAGGTAAAATGTTACGCCCCGGAGAAAAATCACGGGATTTACCAGAGTGTTTACCCCCTTCTTTTTGTTATTCTTTACGCTCCCAAATTCCTTTTATGTTGGGGGAAGCCAAATCCAGATTATTACAAAAATTTAAAGTGCGATCGCTCGAAGGCATGGGTTGTGAAAATTTACCCTTAGCCGTAAGAGCCGCGGGCGGTTTATTAGAATATCTGGAAGAAACCCAAAAAGAAACTTCAGTCCCCCTCCAACCTTTACGCACTTATACCATTACCGATTTTTTAATTATTGATCATCAAACTCGACGCAATTTAGAAATTACTCAAACCGTGCGAGATGGCACTTTTCATGGTTCCTTATTATGGGCAATTGATAAAACCTCTACCGCAATGGGCGGACGCGCCTTACGTCGTTGGATATTACAACCTTTATTAGAACTTAAAGGCATTCGCGCTCGCCATGATACTATTCAAGAATTAGTAGAAGATAGCAATTTACGGGAAGAATTACAACAAGTTTTACGTCAACTTTATGATTTAGAAAGATTGAGTGGACGGGCGGGTTCAGGCAGCGCGAATGCACGCGATTTAGTCGCGTTAGCTGATTCTTTAGAAAGATTACCTTTATTAGCAGATATAGCATCTCAAGGCAAAACTCCCTATTTAAAAGCTCTTCAAAAAGTCCCCCCCTTATTAGAAGAATTAGGTCAAAAAATCCATTCCTCTATTGTCGATGAACCCCCTATTTCTATTAAAGAAGGGGGCGTAATACGTCCGGGGGTTAGTGCTTTATTAGATGAAATGAGGGATATGGCTTCTGGTGATCAACAATGGATCGCAAATTTAGAAGCAAATGAACGAAAACGCACGGGTATTCCTACTTTGAAAGTCGGATATAATAAGTCCTTTGGTTATTATATTAGTGTGACTAAATCCAAAGCTGATCAAGTGCCAAAGGATTATATTCGTAAGCAAACTTTAACGAATGAGGAACGATTTAGCACTGAAGAATTGAAAGAAAAAGAGGTAAGAATTTTAACCGCAAAAGATGATTTGAATCAATTAGAATATGATCTTTTTGCCAAATTACGCGAAGAAGTCGGTGGCTACGCGGAAGAAATACGTCATGTTTCGCGCGCGATCGCGGCCGTGGATGTCTTATGTGGTTTCGCGGAGGTAGCAATTTATCAAGGGTATTGTCGTCCCTTAATGGCAGAAGGCCGAGAAATTAAGATTATTGAGGCGCGTCATCCCGTGGTAGAGAAGTCTTTACCCCCCGGTTTTTTTGTGCCTAATTCTGCCTTTTTAGGGCGGGAAGAAGAGGGGACAAAACGGCCAGATTTAATTATTTTAACAGGACCTAACGCCAGTGGTAAAAGTTGTTATTTACGACAAATTGGGTTAATTCAATTAATGGCACAAATGGGGAGTTTTGTCCCCGCGAAAGCCGCGTCTTTAGCCATTTGCGATCGCATTTTTACGCGTGTCGGAGCCGTCGATGATTTAGCGACAGGGCAATCGACATTTATGGTAGAAATGAATGAGACTGCTAATATTATCAATCACGCGACTCCAAAATCATTAGTTTTATTAGATGAAATTGGACGAGGCACTGCAACTTTTGATGGATTATCGATCGCGTGGTCCGTCGCAGAGTATTTAGCAACAGAAATTCGCTCCAGAACAATTTTTGCCACCCATTATCACGAATTAAATGAGTTAGCTTCGATTTTAGATAATGTGGCAAATTATCAAGTTACCGTGAAAGAATTACCCGATCAAATTATCTTTTTGCATCAAGTACAACCGGGTGGTGCTGATAAGTCTTATGGCATAGAAGCGGCACGGTTAGCAGGTTTACCTAAATCATTAATCGATCGCGCCCGCCAGGTAATGACACAAATTGAGAAACATAGTAAAATCGCGATCGGGTTAAGAAAGGGGATTAAAAAAGAAGAGAAAAATGACGATGCTCCGGCACAATTAGATATTTTTGATGATGAGTAAAATGGGTGAGTTTCCCGGTTTTATAGATCGGGATGGAAAATGCGCGTGCCGGGGAACTTCCTAGATCAATTCCCCACTTTATGCGAATGGGGCTAGTTTACATCAAGAATGAAAAATTAATAACGTAGTGCGTCTTTCCTGTATTCCATCTCAATGGCTCCCAGATTAACAAAATCGTCAAGTGATTTAATTTCCATTCCTAATGTCGGTGGTTTAAGAAAAATGACGGCGAAACCGTTGATCTAATTTATCACGTTTCCGTTGATTGCAAGTCAAACAAAGGGTGTGTAAATTACTAATATCATTGGAGCCGCCCCGTGCGAGGGGGATAATATGATCGATCGTCAGTTGCGTTTCTTTGTAAGTTTTCCCACAGCTTTGACACTGATATTGATTACGCTGAAATACATATTTTCTCACTTCTGTTGGTATGGGTATTCTGGGAGTTTTTGTCATAAATTTTCACCGTAAATTAATACAAATCTGATTGAGATGAATTAACGCGATCAAGATGCTGGCACTAATGAGACATTGATTATTTATTCTCGATAATTTTTAATTTTTCTCGTAAGTCATCAAGGGGTGATTTTGATTGATTCATTTCGGATTCGCTCATGGTAGAGTTATCATCCATTTCATCATCTTCCAGGTAAAACTCAAGAGACATTTTTATTTTCACCTTGCCTTTTTTCCATTCCTTAGCTCCCAGCTTTAAAATTTCACAATCAATACCAGGCTCAAACAATTTTTCATATTCCCAAACATTACCGTTTCGGAGAAAGTTATCATCAAATTTAACAGTTAGAGACTGTAATTTATAAGATAATTGTTGCCCCATATCACGATCGCCTAAATCTTTCAATACCCGTCTGATTTTTCCGACTTTATAGACATTTTCTCCAATGGAGATTACATCTTCATCTGCCAAATCAGATAGATTAAAATTTTCCGACATATCAATCATCTCCTTATTTGAATGTAAGGTTATTAAGAGCTTACTACAGTAGGTTGGGTTGAGGTACGAAACCCAACGCATTTCTTGGGTTTTGCTCCACGCGCACCCCAAGCTACAAGAAATGGCTAAGAGCATTGTTGGGTTTTGCTATCGCTCAACCCAACCTACAAAAAATGGCTGTTTGGTGGCACTAGATTTATAAGTAGGTTAGGTTGAGGTACGAAACCCAACGCGAAGATCATAAACGATCGCGTTTTTTGTTGTCAACAGTCTAGCTTCATAAGTAGGTTGGGTTGAGGTACGAAACCCAACACATTTCTTGGGTTTTGCTAAGTTGAATTAAACCAAATAAAACCCAACCCAAAAGAGATTAACTCAGAGATTGAGAGACATCAAAAACACCATCAGCCTGAGCAATTACCGGCAAAACAAACTCATATAATTGCATAGATTCCAAACAACGATTAATCGCGTTGACAGATTCATTATAGACATCAATTTTTTGCTCAACTTCCCCTTGTAAACGTCGATTACGCTCTAATTTTTCCTCTGCTTCCTTCTCCAAGGTTTGCCCTAAATACCCACGAGCTTGATCGTATTGTTGCAAAATTTCATCCGCGTGTTGCTCCGCCATTGGTAATAAATGATTTTTCAGAGTTTGATTCACTGTCTGACGGAAAGAGCGCCGAATAGTTTCCCAGACTTTAGGCTCAAAATCTAGCTTTAATAATTGTCGGATCGCGGGTTGTGCTTCCACCATACTTTCGCAGTCATAACTCGAAGAAGTTTGCTGCAAAGTTTGACGGAATTGATAAATCGAAAAAGTCCCTTCATCGTAAAAACGAGGGCTTTCTCGGACAAAACGATCGCATTCTATCTTAGAAGCATTAACCAAGGCTAAAGTCACTTCTTTTTCTAACCGTGTGAAATGTGCTTCGATCCCGCCATCATTCCCCAATAGACGATACAATTGACGATAATAATCAGATTGGCGAACCCGGTTAATTAACCATTGGAATAAACTCGCGATTATTTCCTTAATCGATTCCACTAAAATATCTTCCAATTGATTCGATAAATAATAAAGGGCTTCTACCAAAACCGCGAGCAAAGGGGCGGTAGAATTACGCGGATGATTGAGGGTAGCACGTCGATAAACCTCTTCTACAGAAAACCCATCTAATAATTCATCTAAACGACGTACCATGCGAGACTGAAGTTGACGAAAATCATTTTCAAAGGGTTCACATTGATTCGTAACAATGTTATTCACTTCCTCCGTAATATGATTAAAAAAATCTTGTCCGACTTGTTGTAATTCTTGATTAAGGAGTTGTAACTCTTGAGATTTCATCGCCTCAACTTCACGGGGTTGACTGTCTAAATCTCGCTTGATTCCTTGGTAATAAGTTCGCAATTGAATACACAAGTCGCTTAAATCATTGGCTAAATTCTTAAAGAGTTGTGGTTTTTTCTCTTCCGTTAGATAACGGGTAATTCCGTTGCGAAAATCCTCGATACCGCTATCTTGAATTAATTGGTTAATTAAGGGATCTCCCCATTCGGCTAAAATTCGTACATAGTTTTGACTGGGGGTTTCATACCCATTAATACTAATGCGAAATTTACTGGGAAGTTTACCCGATATCCCACAATAATTGTTAAACGCGTAAACAAATTGGGGGGTTTCTTCATTGGCTCTGTCTGGGTAAGAGGAGTTAAAGGAGAGATTTTCCTGCCCTTGAGTAGAGGCGGTAACACTTTGGGCAAAAATGGTATCTAAACCAAAACGATCGCGTCCACTGGTAGATTTAATCAAACCGCCATAAAAGCCTAATAATCCACTGGTTTTATAAATTCTGTTGGTATCACGAAAATCAGAATTAATGAGAGATTCTAAGCGCTGACGTAATTGACTATTATACCAAGTTTCGTCAATCCGATTGAAGGCATAAAAGACGCGATCGCGGATGCCTGGATTGATCTTAGTCTTTTCCAATAACTGCGTTTCTTCCGTTGTCATTTCGCCGGAAGACGCGGCTTTTAAGACACAAATAACCGCGGAAGTATCCGGGTGTTCAATCTTTTGATAAGTTAACTCAGCATCCCGTTTCACCGGTGCATCAATACCCGGAGTATCAATAATAACATTACCATCCTTTAACAGAGGATGATGACAATAATATTCAACCCGTTTTAACACCGCGCTATTACTTCCCCGTCTGGCATAACTCGCGGCTTCCTTCAAATTAGTAAAATTAAACTGCTCCATTGAATAGGTAGAATTTTGCACAGGATGAATGCGATCACGGTTAGCGACAAACCCCTCTAACAAGAGTAATAAAGCTTTAGCTTGTTTACCACGATCCGATTTATTTTCCCCCCCTTCTACCTGAATAATTTTTTCACATCCACTTTTGACAATTTCCAAGGCTTCTGAGTTATTAATATTAACACTCGTGTTAGCTCCTAATAGTTGACATAAAGCCATGACTTGTTCTCGAATTTCCGCTTCACTTAAAAATGTCAAAACGACGCATTCTTTATCCGCGTCTGCATATTCAATATAACATTCAGTCCCCGTGGCATGGCCCTCCGCGCTATAGAGTAATTCTCGCTCTAATAGGGCATTAATTAACATCGATTTTCCGGCACTAAAAGCACCCGCAAAAACGATTTCAAATTTAGGAGAAATCGCTTTTTTTAGTGATGCTTGAACGTGAGTTATATCCTGTTGACGTAAAGAATGTTCTTGATGTAATAACTCAATCACGCGATCGACATGATCTTGAAGATTAGCACATTGAGGCAATAATTCACTCATGGGGACGGATCACTCCTAATAAAAATAGCCTAAACTTAGATTATAAATCTTCTTAACTCTTCGCACACGCGTATTTTTACGGATTTTTAGGAATTGGTAATGGGGAATTGGTAATGGGGGGAATGGGGATTGGGGATTGGGGAGTTGGGGAGTTGGGGAGATGAGGACTGGGAAAGTTTCCTTCTTCCTTCTTCCTTAGCTCCGGGGAGAGGGGTAAAACTATTACCGGAAAACCATTTAACCGCAGGAAGATAGATAATATATCTCTGACACAATTATGATTATGTCGCAAAGTTTAATTCATAATTATAGCATCTAGCTATCAGATTTATCAGTCAAAAAAAGTTTTTTGGGTTCAGATATCGACAGGATAATATCCCCAAAATATTGAGATATCTGATGACATTCACTATCACAACTCTTCTTTGTCTAACTGGCGATTTTTCTTTTTTGAGACCTTTTTTTGAGGTATTATACTAGCTGTATTATCCTCCTGTACTCCATGATAACCTTTACCTGCAAAAAAAAGCTGTATCTCCAGTTTAATGAATGAGATATTTTACTAGTATAAAAATACTTTTTTTAGAAAGCAAACTGTAATTTTAGTAATTGTTAATAACAATAAAACAGGTTGGTTGGGTTGAACGGCAGTGAAACAAAAATTTTATGACATCATGGGAAATTACCACTTTAATTGGAATTACGATCTTCCCATTTTTTTCCTGATGAATGCTCAGTTTAATTTTCAATGGATCACAGTATTGATTCTCGCAATAATATCTTGTTGACTTCAAGTCAACTTCGGCTAAGTCCCCGAAAATTACATGAATTTATCATGTATTTTGTCACAATTGAGGTTGACTAGGTAGGCTAAATTATTGAGATTTTATCAGCACATCTTCAATGCTTCTGACAATTCCCGACACGGTTGACTCATGAATACCCCAATCTTAACTAATATGAAAAAAGGTTCTGTAGTCTCTCCAGTATTGTAAAGTCAATAAAATTTGGTCAGTCATAGAAAGTTTAGAATGCCGTCCTCTCTTACCTAGTTTAGCTTTCAGGACAAATTGTTTCATTTTTTCTAAAGTCTGATGACTGACACCATAGAGTCTTTTAAAATCACTATAGGAGAGTTTTAGAGCTTGTTTATAGCTCATTTAAGCAGTGCTTAACCTAAGTTTTTATCCTTTGTATTTAACAGACTTCTCCCTTTTCTGCAAGAGGTCTATTTTTTGTCGTATTATCTAATATTATTTAATAACTACAAAGCGATATTATGATAGATTTATGTATGAAGTTTTTTTTCCATGTATCAATAATTAGGATTTCCTTATGGTAGGATAACTAAATTCTAAAACCCACTGTTTGTGAAGACTATCGAATTTAATAAGTAAAATCTTAAAAATTTGATGTTTTTGGGGAGGGGGTACAACGATCAATAGTTAACTTTGGAGGATTCTAAGAAATGGCGATTACAGATATTGAATGGCAAGAAGAGGGACCCAATCCCATGGAGAATGCAGCGAATGTTGCAGTCCCTGGCGATATTCAAGTGGGAGCCATTTCGTCAGTGGTTACAGATCCCAACAATGCTGATAACATCTGGATCGGTTCAGTGAATGGTGGTATCTGGAAAACGGAAAACGCCACGGCTGATTCACCCACATGGATTCCCCTAACGGACACCTTACCTTCATTATCTATTGGCGCTTTAGCCTTAGATCAAACTAAGCCTAGTGTACTGGTTGCTGGTTTTACTCATGCTAGTGGTCTCAGGAATCCAGCCAGCACAGATCGGGAAGGTGGAAGACTGAGCGGATTGATCAAATCAGAAGATGGCGGACAAACATGGAAATCCATTGGAGGTACTACTCCTGAGAATTTGAATATCAACGGCTTGACGATCAGTGGTAATGTGATCATTGCCGCAACTAATAAAAATGTGCTAGTTAGCACTGATAATGGTCAATCCTTCAAGCAATTTACAGGTTTAACATCATCTGTTCCATTCAAGGATATCGTTAAAGATCCCTTTAACCCTAAAACCTATTATGCTACTGCCATAGGTGAGGGAATTTACGAAACAACAAATGATGGAACTAATTGGACTAAAATTAGTGATGATATACCACTTGATCGCAAGACAAATAATAACTTACGTCTGGTAGCATCGCCCAAAAAATCTTCAGATGGTAGTGTTGTCCTATATGCAGGTGTAGTCAATTCAAGTATACTTAATGGTATTTGGCAAGGAACTACAACAGATGGGGAAACCTGGAATTGGACGAATTTAGGTGAACCGACCATAAAAAATACACCGACATCATCCTCAATCAAAGGTAGTCAAGGGATACAATCTATCAACGAAAACTCAGCTATTCACCCTGGGAAACAGGGTTATATTCACTTCTCTCTTACGCCTGATCCTACAAATTCAAATGTAGTCTATGTCGGTGGTGACAGAGTTCCTGGTACTATTATCAACAAAGGAGTTTGGTATTCCTTGGGTGCTAAAGGTTGGACGGGTATTGCTTTCAAACTTGACGCGAGTAAAACAGGAAATGATCAATGGACACCTATTGTTAACGAGGACACAAAACAGGACACAAACACAGCACCCCATGCTGACTCGCGGAATATGATTTTTGATAAAGATGCTAATCTCATAGAAGTTGATGACGGGGGAATTTACAAGCGAAATAAAGAAGATGGACAATGGGAATCTCTCAATGGCAATTTAGCGATTACGGAACTACACTCAATTGCTTATGACCCGTTGAGCGGAACCATTCTGGGTGGTGCCCAGGATAATGGTACACAGACCAAGAAAAATGGTAGTTGGACAGAAAATTCAGGTGGTGATGGGGGTCGGGTTCGTGTTGATGCTAAGGTTATTGCCAAACAAGATGGTAAAGACGCACCACAATCAATCTGGTATTATAGTGCTCAAAACTTGTTGAAGTTTAGCTATATCCCCTATAATCCTCAAACGAAACATTTCGGTACAGCCACAGCGCTTCCATTGGAACTAACAAATGATCCTGAGAAAAATCTCTTAGAACTAAAAAAGCTTGATCCATTAAAAGATCCGCTATATGATCAAATGCCTTTTCTCACCCCTCTGGAACTCAATAATGTGCAAGCGAACGCGATCATAATTGGTGGGACAAAAGGTGTCTATGAATCTGACAAGCCGGGTGAGACTGTCACCAAAATTCCTCTCAGTAAGACAGCTACAGCTTTCCCCAGTAAAGTCACAGCTCTTGCTTATGGAGGGATGGAATCAGGTCAAAAGAAACCTGACGTTTTGTATGTTGGGGCTGGTCCGAATCTTTATCTTCGTAAACCTACAGATAAGGAGTTAACTCAAATCCCCTCATCCTCTTTTAATTCTAACAAAGGGGTAGTTTCAGATATTGTCATGAATCCCACCAATTGGCAAGAAGCCTATGTCGCTACAGACAGTGAGGTTTTCAGAACCACTGATGGGGGTCAGAATTGGCTACCGATTACTGGTGATCTTGTTGGTAACAGTCTGACAACTTCCGATACCATCGCAACTAATGGCATCAGAACTATAGAATATGTTCCCACAAAAGATGCTACGAAAGCTGGACTATTAGTAGGAGGAGTCGGTGGAGTTTACTACATTCAGAATCCCAGTGCTGCTACTGAGAACGCACAGTGGGAGAAGTTGGGAAATTTGCCCAATACAATCGCCTACGACTTAAACTACAATGCCTCTCAAGATATACTGGTATTGGGAACTTTAGGACGAGGAGCTTGGACGGCTAAAGGTGTTGCTAAAGAATTCAATTCAACACCGACACCGACACCGACACCGACACCGACACCCACAGGAACTCCCACTCCTACACCCACAGGAACTCCGACTCCTACTCCCACAGGAACTCCGACTCCT
>JBBITB010000114.1:0-18091 GCA_037440985.1 Microcoleaceae cyanobacterium bin_387 | reverse complement strand
TTCTTCCCTCTTCCTTCTTCCTTCTTCCTTCTTCCTTCTTCCTTCTTCCTTCTTCTGCGATATTTCACAAAAAAATAGGGTGGACTTGCACCACCCTACTTACATCAATCATTCTCACCTTAAATTAGAAGGTGAAAGTCGTTCTGATCGTACCAGTGACGATATCGCTATCATTTTTGTTTTGGTTAGGACTGGTGATCCATACCACACCCGGAGTAATAGAAATATTGTCGGTCAATTGTAACTTGTAGAAAGCTTCCAAGTGCCAAGAGGCAACGGTATTCTTACCACCCAAGGAGAAACTATTGGCAGTAAGACTAGAGAGATAGGGTTCACGACCCAACACAAACCCTAACAAGTTACCCGGTTTACCGAGGTCAGGGAAAGCTAAAGTCGTTGCATAAGTCCACAGTTTCGCATCAGTCAGTCCAATGACACGACCATTGCCGTAGGTCACAAAACCACCAAAGACAAAGCCCGGAGTCACACGCCAAGACATATTGAACGCATAGGAGTCACTGACAACTTTGCGACCCTTAGGTTGTGTTGGACCAAAGAAGGCATCACCGAGAGCATTGGCATAACCTGTACCAGTGACACCACCCAAGATCCCAGCACCCGTCGCGGCACCGCCATCATAGCCCCAATTCCCTCTGCTAAAATAAGAGTGGTTGTAAGCCAGAGCAAATTGGAAACTAGGAGCTGGAGTAAAGGTCAACTGCGCCATTGTAGATTGGTCGCCATTGAATAAACCATTCCCCTGAGTCGGATTTGCTGCTGTTGCAGCTAAATAACCGAAGGAGAAAGAGGTCGGTCCAAAAATACCACCCAATAAACCTTTCCCACCAAAGGCATAGTTGATGCCAGCACCGGCACCACCACCTAAGCGATAAATGGGGTTTCTTTGTCCAAAGAGTGTAATAGCTCCATTACCGCCATCACCATCATCAAAATAAGGGTTGACTGTGGGCATAATGTCATCCCACGCACCAGCATTCGCGGCTAAGGTGACATTGACGCGATCGCCGAGGGGGAAATTATACTTTAAAGTATCAAGTCTAAAGGTGTTATCAGGAGTAACATTCTGCCAATTCAGAGTGCCAGAAGAAGTCCGGCCATAGGAGAATGGGGTACCATTACCCGCTTGTAAACGAGTCACTAATAAGTCGCGACCCGTAAAGCTCGTGTTTAAATTCAGACGAACGCGGTCTTGGAAAACAGCCTGATTTTGATTGGGATTGCTACTACCTAGGGTTTTAAAATTAACAGGACCGACCTTACCATTAGATAAGTTAGCCGCGACACCAAAAATAGCTTCCCCAGTTAATTTGGTTGTAGTTGAGAACTGATTAGCTTCCAATTCTGATGTGCGTGCTTCCAGAGCGTCTACACGACCGCGCAGCGCAGATAATTCCGCGGCAAATTCCTCTTGCAGACGTTGGAGGGCTGCTAAATCATCTCTTGTCACCAGGTTCGCGGTGGAAGACGCGATTAACTCACTGACTTTATCCAAACACGCGTTTAAACCCGCGGCAAATTCATAACGGGTCATGGCGCGGTTGCCCTTGAAGGTTCCGTCAGGATAACCCGCGATACAACCATAACGCTCTACCAAGGATTGCAGAGCTTGGAAAGCCCAGTCTGTCGGTTGAACATCAGACAACTGAGAAACGGAAGTGACTTGCCCTTCGGTATTAGCAGCACCTTCACTGCTGTACTCGTTGAGTTGTTGTAACGTCGAAGGATCTTGACCCGCGGGAGCCGCTTGCGCGACGACAGCCGGGGACTTAGGTAAAATCAGTTGCGCCTGTTTGGGGCTTGCCTCAAAGGGCTTTAGAGAAGTCGCGGTGGTGTTGACCACTGCCTCAGATTGATTTACTGCGGTTTTAGCTTGTGCCGCCTGAGTCCCAAGAGTCTCAGAGGTCGGCTGGTTATCGGCTGCCAACGCGCTAGAGGAAACCACAAGGGCCGCTCCCAATACCGCGGGGCCAATACACAAAGAATTCCAAAAAAATTTAGACATTTTTACTCTCATCCTCACACCGATTACTTACAGAGAGACCGTTTTAGGCTTCTATATGGTCAGTTGTCTAGTAGGCTAACACATTTTTGAACAATGTCAAAAAATGAGCCATTTATTTTGATTGGGTCCCGACTTCAGTCTGGTTATCCAAAGATGATAATACCGATAAGGTTATCTTTCTTTGTGCCGAGCTGAGGTGGTTCTTATATTGTTTATCACAAATTGGCTTCACTAGCAGACTTTCTTACAGCCACAGGGCCCGAAGACGATAATTATTGATTCATCAGTCGGTGTCCCAAAACCGTAAAAACCTGTCTTTGTTCAAATAATTGTAACAATTCTCCGTTAATTTTCTTTTGGGCCACTTCTTGTCTGAGGATTTTCAGAGCCACTTCCGTCGGTAAACCCTTTTTATAGGGGCGATCGCCCGCGGTGAGGGCATCATAAATATCACTAATGGCCATGATTTGGGATTGAATTGGAATATCGGATGCTTTTAACCCACAGGGATAACCACTACCATCGAGTTTTTCGTGATGTCCGTGGGCAATGGCCGGGACATCTTTTAAGTCTTTCGTCCAAGGAATGCGTTGGAGAAATTCGTAGGTATGAATCACATGGGCTTCGATTTGCAGCCGTTCATCTCCAGTGAGAGTCCCCCTCGGTATCATCAGTTGTATTAATTCTTCTGGGGTAATCAGGGGTTTAATTTCTCCATCAATATCTCGATAGGTGAGGTGAGAGAGTTCTCGTAATTGAGCTAAGGGTTCCGCGGTTAAAATATGGGGTTCGTTGGCTTCAAGGAGTATATTCCAATAATCATTTAATTTGGATTTTGCACTGTCTAACTCTTTTTCTATTTGGGTTAGGTTTTGACAATACCCACAAATAGCTTGATTCTCTGAGGGCAAATTACGTGAGTGTTCTAATAAATGTTGATACTTCTCGTTTATACAGTCCATTTCTAAGGTTCGTTGCGCCAGGGCAAAACGATGACGTATGACTTCTAATTGTCCAGGGTAGAGTTTTTTTTGTTTTGTTAAAATAGCTTCTGGAACTCCTATTTTTCCCACATCATGGAGTAATGCCGCGTAGCGAATTTCTTGGATTTGCCTCGGACTTAATTGGATTAACTGTAGGGGGCCTTCTGTAACTGTATTGACTTCCTGAGATAACCTAACTGTCAATTCGGCTACTCGTTCCGAATGTCCTGATGTACAAGGATCTCTGGCTTCGATTACTTGTACTGAAGCTTTGACAAATCCTTCAAATAAATTTTCGATACTTTCTTGGAGGTTATTGCGCTCAATAGAGATCGCGGCTTGAGATGCCAGCGATCTTACTAACCTTTCTTCCCATTGAGAATACGGTTGTGTTAGTTCGGAAGTATTTTCAAGGGTTAATATCTCCTTGGCTTTGATTTTACGATTAATTAATTGTAAAACCCCCATGATATCCCCTTGACGATTTTGCATCGGTAGGACTAAGACCGATCGCGTCCGGTAAGCAAAATCTTCGTCAAAATTACGAGCTAATTTATAAGGAACATCAGGGGGAATGTCATAAGCATCTGCTAAATTTAAACTTTCCCCTGTTAACGCGACATAACCCGCTAAACTTTTGCGAGTCATGGGCATGGCAAATTCGTTAAAAGAGAGAGCCGATCGCGAATCGTTTTGAGCTACTTTAAAGAGTAACTTTGGAGTATTATCTGTATAGTCCACTAAATAAAGACTACCCGCGTCACTCCAGGTAATTTCCCGACTCTTCGTTAAAATTAGATTTAATAACTCTCCTAAATCTTGAGTTCCCGATAAGGCCGCGCCAATATCTAAAAGCTCTTCGATTAGCTCTATCTTTTCTAAGTATTTATCCCAGAATTCCTGCTTGTTTAAGAGGAAAGTGCTTGGGGAGAGGCTCATGGGCTTATCCTCTGTCCTTGATTATTCGTTTTGAATTTTAATGGATTCCTGAAATTACTTGTGCCAGAGCCAAGTCTTTCTCTGTTAACCCCCCGGCATCATGGGTTGTTAAAATAATTTTTACTTTATTGTAAGAAATTTCCAGATCGGGATGATGATTGGCAGTTTCCGCGGGTTCTACCAGTTTATTGACAAAGGCGATCGCGTTCACAAAATCGGGAAATTGGCGCACACAATACAAGGTTTGACCTTCCACAGTCCAGTCCGATAGTTGACTGGCAAGTTTTTCGATTTCCCCTGTACTCAAAACTTTAGTCATAAATTTGATCAGTCTGAGCAATACAACGAGTTAATCCTTCACCCATCCATCTTAACAGTGTTGTGCCAAAAACTATCCGCTCCCACTAATAATGAACAAGAATAGACTTGAACATTAATAGTGAGAGCGGTCTAGGGGGTCTTCAGATTAGAACCTGACTGCCGGGAGGAACCCTACTTCAGCCTGGTTATCTCAAAGGATATCGTTCTTTAAAGAGAATCTAGTCTCTTTCGAGAACGAAGGCTAACTGCTAGAGTGCAGCCCCGGCGCACAGCCGGCATTCTCCAATCTGATGACCCAATTGTTTACTACCATCACTCATGGGCATCACCTCCTTATATATCCCTGAACGGTTATCTTTGAGAAGTACAACTTCACTTAGATTAATCTAAATTTTTGGGGCTGTCAACCTATGAGAGAAAAAATTAAAAAGTCCCTGATGGTTGTCAGGGACTTGATTGATTCTAGGTGAAGGATAAACCGTTTGATGAGTATTTCTTCACCTTCTCCAATAACTGGCTCGTAAAAAGTTTTTACAGAGCATTACCACGAGGGAGCACTTCTTCTGGGAAGATGAAGTTTTCGTGGGGCTGATCTTGAGGTGCCATCCAAGCCCGGATACCTTCGTTGAGCAGAATATTCTTGGTATAGAATGTTTCAAACTCAGGATCTTCTGCTGCACGTAATTCTTGGCTTACGAAGTCATAGGAACGTAAGTTTAAAGCTAAACCGACGATACCAATGGAGCTTGCCCATAAACCAGTCACGGGTACAAACAACATGAAGAAGTGTAACCAGCGCTTGTTAGAGAAGGCAATACCGAAAATTTGAGACCAAAAACGGTTAGCCGTTACCATCGAATAGGTTTCTTCCGCTTGGGTGGGTTCAAAGGCACGGAAAGTGTTGGAACCTTCGCCGTCTTCAAACAGGGTATTTTCTACCGTTGCACCGTGAATCGCGCACAACAGCGCACCACCTAAGATGCCGGCAACGCCCATCATGTGGAAGGGGTTGAGTGTCCAGTTATGGAAACCTTGTAAAAACAGTAAGAAACGGAAGATCGCGGCTACACCGAAGCTAGGCGCGAAGAACCAACCCGACTGTCCCAAGGGGTACATTAAGAACACACTTACGAATACCGCGATCGGACCGGTAAACGCGATCGCGTTATAAGGACGAATGCCAACCAGACGGGCAATTTCAATCTGACGTAAGCAGAAGCCGATCAGAGAAAATGCACCATGAAGGGCGATAAATGTCCATAAACCGCCTAATTGACACCAGCGGGTAAAGTCCCCTTGCGCTTCTGGACCCCAGAGGAACAGAATCGAATGCCCCAAACTGTTTGGAGGGGTAGAAACGGCAACGGTAAGGAAGTTGCAACCTTCCAAATAGGAAGAAGCCAAACCGTGAGTGTACCAGGAACTTACGAATGTCGTTCCGGTTAACCAACCACCAATAGATAAGTAGGCACAGGGGAATAGAAGTAAACCACTCCAACCTACGAAAACGAAGCGATCGCGTTTCAGCCAGTCATCTACTACATCAAACCAGCCGCGCTCTGCCTGGGCGCGTCCCACTGCGATTGTCATTAGACTATTCTCCAGATGGATAATTACAACGGTTTATTAAAGTCCTTGTCCTGACTTACTTCCTGGGTCACAGAAAATGAGTCGGATTATGAGGATACTTTACGTTTCTTTACCGTACTTAACATTATAGAGCTAACTTTTACTCAGAGCAACTCCTAGGGAAAAATTTTTTCACCTCATCTCCAAATCAATTTTTTTTCTATTTTCTATTTTTGTAGTAGAAAAGCTAAAAACGAAAAGGGAGATTTATGAGATAATGGGGGTTGAGATTTGGCTCTGAAAGACCCTGACCCTATGTTCACTATTGATATTATTCTGAAATATACGCCTTCATCCTTGTCGGTGCAGCGCAAGTCCGTGGAAGATGCTGACGCGGTTTACCAGCAAGTTTTAACCGCCCTCGGCAACGGCTCCCAGGTTTTGCAATTGACTTGCGAAAAGCAACCGGAGAAAAAAATTGCTGTCCTCAGCAGTGAGATTTTGGCGGTACAAGTTTCTCAGAAATCAGGGACGGCGGCCGCGGGCCGTGCTCCGGGTTTTGTCTCTTTTGCTGAATGAGTGGGTTATCTTTAGCTATGGAAACGAGAGATCCCGCGATTTCAGTACGGGATCTCTGTTTTAGTTGGCCCAGTGGCGATCGCGTTCTGCACAATTGCTCTTTAGAAGTACCTCAAGGGCAATTCTGGATGCTTCTGGGTACTAATGGTAGTGGCAAATCGACTTTATTACGTCTTTTGGCTGGACTTTTGTCGCCTTCTGGGGGGGAGGTTGTCATTTCTGGGCGTTTGGGGTTTGTCTTTCAAAACCCTGATCATCAATTAGTGATGCCCACAGTGGGTGCAGATGTCGCCTTTGGTTTGGTAGAGGAAAATTTATCTCCTTTACAGGTGCGCGATCGTGTCGAAGAGGCTCTCCAAGCAGTTAATTTATTAGAATTACAACGTCGTCCTATTTACGCGTTGAGTGGGGGACAAAAACAACGAATCGCGATCTCCGGCGCGATCGCTCGTCATTGCCAAGTTTTACTTTTAGATGAACCCACAGCTTTACTAGATCCTGACTCTCAATTAGATTTAGTAGCCGCGGTGCAACGATTAGTCAAAAATCGAGGAATTACCGCGTTATGGGTAACGCACCGTTTAGATGAATTAAATTATAGTGATGGCGCTTTTTTGTTAGAAAAAGGTAAAGTCGTCGATCACGGCGATCCGCACCGTCTGAGAAAACGCTTAATACAAAGTCAAATTAAGGATGAGGAGACGGGAGATTTTTGATTAAACTAGGGATTGAAACTTGACACATTGTGCAACCAGAAATCGGGTTTTTCCTAATTTTTTCGGGTAAAAATGAAATGTCAAAAAAACCGGTTTCTTTAACATTCGTGACATCGTTATGCCAGAAACCGGGTTTTTCCTAGTCAGTCCGTCAGGGGTTAAAACCCCTGCCTAAGCCGAATTAATTTGACCAGGCTGAAACCGCGTCTAAACAGAGGAAACCCGCCGGAGCGGGTTTAATTTCTTCAGTCCCCGAAGGCGAACTTTGTTTGTGTAGTCGCGATTTCAATTTCCCAATAAATCTAATAATAAAATATACAATTAATTTTATATAGGTACTTAAAAGCTTAAGTCCTCCCATATAAGACTAATTCGATTTTTTTGCAGTCGTTTTCGCTATTAGGCAGGGATTTTAATCAGTGACGGAATGCGTTTTTCTACTCCCATATCACCTTAATTATTCAGCCATTGGGAAACAATTAAATAACCCCAAAAATCATCAACTTTAACCCGCGTAGGCGGGTTTTCTTTGTGTAGACGCGGTTTCAACCGCCTTGTCATATTCTATAGCAATCCTAAATAAGTTGTGGAAAAATTTCATAATAATAAAGTTTGGTAAAATCAAATATTTGACCATTAGCAAAAAACTGAAAAAGCCATTTTACTACTTGAAAAGACTGGCATAATGATAAAATTTTCTGAGGAAGTTTTTGGTTGGCAAACAGATCTCTTCTACTGGATTTTGCTCTGGGGCATTAGGAGCAAAATTAGTACAATTAATTAACCATTTTTATTCTGATCAATCCTGATTGATTTTACTTAAATCTTCTGGGAACTTTTGTGACTTATGATAAGTCGCTCCATCCCAAAATATCGCTAATCTTTTTCCCAGTCTTTGACTTTGTAAATATTTGAGGAACTCATAGGGAATCCGGTTTTTTGAGCCCCTATCGCATCAATTATCCAATATGTTACACTTATGTGTAGAGAAGAGAAAGGGAGTCAAACAAAATGACAACTATCCAATCAATGAGAACTGCAATAACATCTCCCAGCCCAAATTACATTTCTCCTCAAGATTATCTAGCCGGAGAAGAAATTAGCCCCATAAAACACGAATATATTGATGGACAAATCTACGCAATGGCCAGGGCTAATGATGCCCATGTTACCATTGCCGGAAACTTATTTGCCCTGTTAAGAAATCATGTGCGAGGGAGGGGTTGCCGTGTCTATATGGCGGATATGAAAGCCCAGATAGATAGGGCTAATATTTATTACTATCCTGATATTATAGTAACTTGCGATGCCAGAGATAGAGAATTGACCAATCATAAAAAATATCCTTGTTTAATTATCGAAGTTTTATCCCCAAAAACAGAAGCTTTTGATCGCGGTGAGAAATTTGCCGACTATCAACAATTAGAAACCCTGCAAGAATACGTCTTAATTAGCCAAAAACGCCAACGCGTAGAATGCTTCCGCCGCAACGCCGAGGGACTTTGGGTATTGCAATTCTACTTTCCGGGCAGTGAAATTCACCTAGCAAGTATCGACTTTCGCACTAGCATAGATGCTTTATATGAAGATGTCACTTTCGCAGACAATGAAGAAAATTTTTAGGTTGGGTTTCGTAACCTCAACCTCACCCTTTCTAGGATTTGTTGGATTATCGCTTCGTGAGGCTGCGCCAAGGGAGTATCTCCTAAACGTAAATTGGCAGTGGGAGCGTCTCCCTCTCTATTAGATTTCTCGCGAGATGCTCTGCTCCGCACAGCCTAAGCCAACCCACTACAGTTTTTTTTGCAAATGTGAGATGCTCCCATGACTCACTCTGTCAACTCTTTTATTAATGACTGTTTTGAGTTTGTTATCGCGGAGTTTATCTAACTACTCCGCAAAAGGGATTCTGCCATCAATGGTAATATAACGTTTATTTCCCTTGGCTGTACTCCCATAGATTTGATTGTAACATATCTCTTCTAATTTTATCAGATTTCTCAATTTGGTAAAATCTCAAATTTTTACCCGAAGGGCTCCTGCCGTCGCCAGCCTGCGACTTCGCACTTTTCTTTGATCTCTCCATCAAACGCGATCTCTTTTCTTCTTTTAAGTTTTATCTTGTAACCTTCGCACCTCTTTCTGGACACTCATTCCAATTTCTAAAGCCTCATTTAGTAACCGTCCATATTCACTCGCGGGGTTACTCATATCCAATGACATCAAAGCCGTAAGATTATTATCAAGATTTGTAAATAATTCATGGTTTCGCCCAATTAAAGCCTCATTTTCTCTGATAATTCTCTCCGTCTTCAAAGCACACACTAAACTCTCTCTTGTCACGACTAAGGCTTCCATCACAGCCTCACGGTTAATTAAATTGACTGGCAAATTTCCCGCGTCTCTTAGGCGATCAATAATCTCGACGGCTTTGATTACCTCATTATATTTCTCGACTTTATCCCCTAAATAGGCTAAAGTCACTAGAGGCTTAGAGAGTACCCAAATATAGATATTACCTCCCATCGTTATTGCCAAACTAATCAACCAAGGAATTAGTAAAAATTTGAAAAATTTTGCCCCATCATTTCCTGAAACCATACTCTTTTGTGTTATGATTAAAAACAGAGTAATGACGAAAATTAAAGTTAAGCTAAATCCTATTAATTCAGTCACAAAAAGAGAGAGCAAATTTTTCCCAAATTGCTTGTAACGATTCAGCCGATATAAATTTACCATCCACAGATTAGAGATCGCGGAGCCGCTTAATAATTCTAATTCCGTTTCTGTAAATGGTAATTCCCTCAATTCATCTGCCATAAAATTTACCCTCTAAAAATGTCCATTTTGAAAAAGATGACCAATCCCTTCGAGGAGATTTAAATAAAAGTTACCACCCCGATTGCGGAAAACAGAAAAAGGCTGATTGGGATCTCCAAAAAAAGGTCGAAGTGTCCATCCTAATTGACAACCAACAAACCCATAAAGCACTAACCAAAATTGTAAAATTTGGTTGCGAATTTTTAAGCCGTTGGTATCTGATTCCGACAAAAAATTCATCCCTTGATATAAAAAGGACACTCCTAAAAAACCAGTTAAGGCAAAAATCGCGACATTTAATAACTTAAAAAAATTGTAATCGTAGGTACTAATCAGAAAAAACAAGGAAACTGGTGCAAAAGCGAAAAGAAGAACTGAAATGAATGTTACTGCTGTCATTAGTAAGGTTAAATATTGCTCAAAGGATCGTTTTGAGCCAAACATGACATTGAAAAAGTATAAAGTGGGAAAACAGATGAACACAGTAATTAAATAAAATGCAGGTAATTTAATCGCGGACATAATTGCCTGTTTCCAAGTAGAGGAGGCTCCGATAATTACACCGTAAATCGCGAAAAATGCTGAACTTGAAACCAACAACCCGAAGATTTTACTTTTCAGTTTTATCCCTTGGCGTATTTCTTCTAAAAATAGCACGCGATCGCGTAGTAATTGCATCACAATGGCAAAATATTTCATACCCTCTCCTGTTTCCCAGCAATTTTACTCAAAATACCTTAACTTCTGGTATAGCTTATCTTCTGTTAAAATGTCAACTAATCCTCAAAGATAGAACAGAATACTACGCCAGATTAATGTAGAGTAAGCTACAAAAATAGGGGCAAATCTCAAGATTTTCCCTCGTTGCTTGGTGTCAAATTTTTCTGGACTCTCTTTAAACGAAGAATTCCTCCGGTTGGGGAGAATTTTCTGGAGAATCTTGCGGTTTTTTATCAACTGTCACTGTAAGTTTTAAACCCAAAACTTTTAACCAAATTCCCAACTCATAAATAGCATCATTGCCTTTTTTTGACAATAATTCATCCAATTTTATTAAATGCTCTTGTGCTTCTTCTGGAGTCATTTTTTCTTGACAAAGTGCTTCGGCTACATGATAAAGAACACCTTTTAATAATTCGGGTTCAGGATCTTTTTCGTCAAAAAAAACATCTATATAGGCGGCTGCTATAATGGGATCTTTAAGAAAGTCCATGAGAAAAGGATGGTAAGATAAACCTTTAGTCATTGTTTCCACTCCTGTGATCAGTCTAGTATGATAAGGGTTGACAAAGATATTTATTTAGAGTTTATTTCTCCCCACTCTTGAGGATAAATACAAGGATTAATTAACTTTTGCAAAAACAAATTTTATACCGAGGACTATAGTCTATTCCTAATTTTCCAATGCCTCCACAGCGCGATAATCTACCAGAGTTCCTGGCTTAATATTGAAGCCTAAAGACGATATTAGCTTGTTTCTTGAGAATTCGCCCGGACTTAGGCCACTCCTGCAATGGAATTTGGCGATCGCGACATAAGCTGTTACCCATTAGATATCTCGATAAACTACTGTAGGATAGGATAACCCCGTCATTGATCCGATTTTTAGGATATATCTATTTTTAATTCCTAGAGCAAGAGGCTTGGAACCCGTGACAAGCAGGAGACTTGTCCTAAATGGGAGCGTCACATATCTCCTATTATTCTATCTGATCAAGTAACAGTTTTTTCAGCTAGGATAAGATCAATAATTAAAATTAATTTAATTTCTCATTTGCCCAAATGACACTTTTTGTATATCATTAAATCTTATGGGATTTACAATGACAAATTCAATGAGTGACAAAAAAACGATTAAAATTGCAGTAGTTGGGGATGTCCACGAACAATGGGAACCTGATGATGGCGAAGCTTTAAAGCATTTAGGGATTGATTTAGTGTTGTTTGTGGGAGATTTTGGCAATGAATCGATCCCTGTCGTCAGCACGATCGCGTCTTTAGATATTCCGAAAGCGGTAGTCTTTGGAAATCACGATGCTTGGTACACCGCGACGGATTGGGGACGGCAAAAATGTCCCTATGATCACGCACAGGAAAACCGAGTGAAACAGCAATTGGAATTAATGCAGGATGCCCATGTGGGATATGGGAAACGAGATTTTCCCGAATTAGGCTTAACCGTAGTAGGTGCGCGTCCCTTTACTTGGGGGGGTTCGGAGTGGAAATATGAAGAGTTTTATCGAGAGTGGTTTGGGGTAAATAGTTTTGCTGAATCGACTAGACGCATCATGGAGGGGGTTAAGGATGCAGCTTATCATACGATCATTTTTCTGGGACATAATGGGCCCACGGGGTTAGGAGACAGTGCCGAAGATCCCTGTGGCCGTGATTGGAAACCCTTGGGAGGCGATTTTGGTGATCCTGACTTCGGAGACGCGATCGCACAAACTCTCAAATTAGGTAAAAAAGTCCCCTTAGTCACCTTTGGACATATGCACCATCGTCTCAGACATACGAAAAAATTATTACGCAAGTCAATCCATAAGAGTGAAGAGGGGACGGTTTACCTAAACTGCGCCAGTGTCCCCCGTATGATCGAGACACCCACAGGGAAGTCGCGGAATTTTTCCTTGGTGTTGTTGGAAGAAGGGGAAGTCTCCCAAATATCCTTAGTTTGGGTAGGGGATCATTTCTCCCTAGAGTCGGAGGAAGTGTTATATCGGGCTGGCGTTAAGCTTTCTGCTTCTGTCTGTATGGTTTAAAGCTGAAGATTCGAGGGGGGAATATATACCCAAAGGTTTTTCCTCAACCCCCTAGTCAAATTTGCCAAGGTCTGATATTATAAAAATGATGCGCCCGGAGAGGTGGCAGAGTGGTCGAATGCGCCTGACTTGAAATCAGGTGTGGCGGTGACGTCACCGTGGGTTCAAATCCCACCCTCTCCGTTCAAATTCCGTAATTTTTTTTCCTAAACAAATAAGGTGGGCATTGCCCACCTTAGAGTTTATTTGACAATTATTTGACAAATTGAGGCATCACTTCTGCCGCGGTAAATAATCCATAAATACCACGACGATATAAACTTACTCCTGTTTTCAAATAACCAAATGCAGGTCCGCAAACATTGGCAGCCATACTGGTTTCATCACCTAATGTAAAGGTATGTGTGGAAATTTTACCCTCAAAAGTACGGCCGGTTACTTGTACATTGGTACTTAAGGGTTTTTTAGGATTTCTGGTATCCACGACTCCACCTACAGTGACACGATCGCGTGAACAAATACCCGCCAATTCCAACATAATATCGTCCGCGTGTTCCATATTTTCTAATGTGAGAATGCCATTAGTCCGCTCTAATAATGCTTCCACTTCTGCATCTGTCATCGATCGCGCTATTTCGACACTATAACCGGGTAAATGACCGATATCTTCTCGCACTGTAGCACGATAGGCTTCCCAATTGGCGATACCAACCCCAAAGGTAATCTTCACACTGTGAATTTCTGCATAACTTTGGGACGCGATCGCGGCGGCTGCTGTCAATAACCCCGGAGTCGCACCACACCCCGTCAGATAAGTAATGCCCGCAGCTTGTAACTCATCCTTCATCGCCAAAAGTTGTTCAACGGCACTGGTGCGCTTAATCGCATCAACTAAAACACCACGCCATCCTGACTTAATAAACTGACGAGCTACCGAAGCCATAAAAGTATTAGGTAGATTCGGCAGGGCTAAAAAATAACCCTCCACATCTGGAGCCTTTTTGATTAACTCTTCAATACTGTCATTAGAGAGAACCCCATTGGGTTCCAGATAGCCTAAGGAACCTTGAGACTGATAAATCGCGGCACAAGTATTAGGGTTTAAGCCTTGAGGATCATAAGCATAACCTTTTTGATCCGCAGCCGCAACCCATAACATTTCCCCTTTCGGCGCTAGTACCCTTGTCGCGGCTTGACCTAATCCCCCAAATCCTAACACACCAACACGGATCGGGCTTGTCATTGCTTCTCTTACTTCTGCACTCATTACACTTTTTTAATTGGAACTATCTCTATATTATCGGATGAAAGTGAACCCCGTATCGCGATAGGGGTCCCTCATCTGCTCCTAAACCTGTTAGCCCAATGGACTCGCGTATAATGACGTTGAAGATAATGATGAGATGGTTGATTTTCTATGAGAGAAGACAAAACAATGGCCGCGAAACAGTCTTATTTTTCCCAAATATTCCTTTTTTCGATAGGAGGTTTATTTTCGACGATCGCGGGTTCATCTTTCACACCCGCGATCGGGCAAATGCCTCCATTCATAAGTCAAAATAGCGGTTTTCCCTCTTCACAAATTAATCGGCCAATCTTAAAAATAGGAAGTCAAGGGGAAGCCGTTTCGGAATTACAAGCTACTCTTAAACTTTTAGGGTTTTATACTGGTAATGTCGATGGTCAATATACCCAATTAACTGCCCAAGCTGTCTCCCTTTTTCAACAAGTCGCGGGACTTAATAGCACTGGAGTTGTTGACGCGATCGTATGGGAAAGACTGTTTCCCACAGTCCCTACAGGTAATCCGAATCTATCCGCGATTCCTTCATCTCCTAATGATGCCGCGATCGTTTATCCCCCCCTTAACTCCACCAATTCACCCATATCCTCTAGTGGTTTGAATCAAGTAAATTTACCTATTTTGAAACGAGGAATGCGGGGGGATTCTGTGCGTTATTTGCAAGACAGACTCCGAGCTAAAGGATTTTATCGAGGTACTATTGATGGAGTCTTTGGTGGTGAGACATTAAACGCGGTTAAAGTCGCGCAGAAAACCTATCGACTCACTCCCGATGGCGTTGTTGGCCAGGCCACTTGGAATGCTTTATTACGTTAAAGTCGTGGATTGTAAATTTTAGTAACAAAACACTACCACTTATCAAAGTATATGTTAACTTAAATACTAAGGGCATCACCAAGCACAACTTGGCAGAAAAAAGAGGAATCAGAGATAATGTCCTGCCCCTCGATTCCCACGCAACTTCTAAAGAGTACGGTCGAATTGCCAAGGGTATTGAGAAGATAATTGGTGCGAGTTTATTTGCCAAAAAAGTTGGCCTGAAAAAGTTGGCTTGGTTTGATTGTTTTGTTTGATTTTGATTGTGTAGATTAGCTAGACCTACCTAATTGTATGATTTTTTAAGGAGGGTGTATTTAGGCTACATTTGAGAATGAAAGTGAAAAGGAAAGCACCAAGAGAAAAGTCTCAATAGACTCCGCAAAAGCTCCCGTCTGTCTAGGCCTGTCTGTCTAGGCCTCTGTGTATAGGTTAGTTGCGGTTTTTGTCCACCGTTAGTCAGTGATTTTCTTTTTGTTCCATAAATCGAATATTCTCCTTAGCTTAAGTTTTGACTTGAGTAGCTTTAGAGTCTAGTGCGCCTTCGCACTAGACTTTTAAGTGTTTAAGGGTGTTGAGGGGCAGAAACCAAGTTTGTTTAGTTCCCAAATTAGTAAAAAAAATGTAGAATAGGATCAGTTTGTCAGAATAACATCTGTCCCTGACAGCGAAACCTCAGCATATCTTAACAATTTTCATGGGACTTGAAATATGGAAGATTTGTCAAAACTTTTTGTGGCATTTGTCGAAACAACCGTCAAAGAAGTTGAACGTTTTTTCACAGATATCGGTGTAGAAGTCAATGAAACTTTCGACGCGATCGGCAAAATCTCAGAAGAAATCACTCAGGAAGTGCAAAATGGTTTAAATGAATTAGAAGAAGATTTTCATGCACTCATGTTAGATATAGATATAGATATAGATTGGGATAGCATTCCCACAGAATTACCCGGATCGGAAATAGAGTCTTTAAATCCATCATCCTTTGTTAATTATGTTTATCCTTCGGAAACCGAGCATCCCGCGTGTCGGGGATGTATTCATTATCATGGTTATGTTTATAATGGAAATTTATTAGTTTGTGGAATGTATCCCTCTGGAGTAGAGTCCGATACTTGTGCTGATTGGGAATCCGAGAATAACTCAAGTAATTAGTGAGTATCAGAAACCCGGTTTCTGTAAATAGTAGCAATGGAGGAGTTTTTAGGCCTATGGTTTTAGCAATTAAAAGAGAAAAACTTTCCCTAGAGGATTTTTTGTTATTACCTGAAACAAAACCAGCTAATGAATATATTGATGGTCAAATTTATCAAAAAACCATGCCACAAGGAAAACATAGCATCTTACAAAGTCGTTTAGGAATAGCTATTAATCAAGTAGGGGAACCGCAGAAGATAGGCTACGCGTTTCCCGAATTAAGGTGTACTTTTGGCGGACGCTCCTTTGTGCCAGATATTGCTGTTTTTGAGTGGTTACATATTCCCCTTAACGCGAAGGGAGAAATCGCAAATTTTTTTCTCATTGCGCCAGATTGGAGCATTGAGATATTATCACCCGAACAAACATCAACTCGCGTAATTAATAAAATTCTCTTTTGTCTTAAACATAAAACTAAACTGGGTTGGTTAGTCGATCCCGAGGAAAAGTTAGTAATTGTTTTTCCACCACAGAGGGAACCGGAGGTAATGGAAAATGAGGATATTTTACCGGTTTTATCTGGGTGGGAAGATTTGCAATTGTCGGTTAATGATTTGTTTCAGTGGTTAACTTTTAAGTAATCTTTTAGGGCAAAGGAGATGACATGACTGGAATTATGCTCGAAACACAATTAGGGGTTCCGAAATTACCATCTAATCTGCTCCTACGCCCTTATCAATTGCAAGCCATTTCTAATTGGTTTGCTCATAATGGACGCGGGACTTTGAAAATGGCAACGGGTAGCGGTAAAACCATTACAGCACTCGCGATCGCGACAGAATTATATCAAAAAATTGACTTAAAAGTTCTTTTAATAGTTTGTCCCTATCGCCATTTAGTCACACAATGGGCAAGGGAAGCCGAACAATTTGGCCTGACACCAATTCTCGCCTTTGAAAATGTCCATAATTGGCAAAGTCAAGTCACCACAGGTTTATATAACATTCATTCAGGCTATCAAAAATTTCTCACCATTATCACCACAAATTCCACATTAATCAACGATAGTTTACAATCGCAAATTCGTTATTTTCCCGAAAAAACCTTAATTATTGGAGACGAAGCCCATAATCTCGGAGCCCCTCGTTTAGAGCAAAGTTTACCGCGTCAAATCGGCTTACGTCTCGCCCTTTCTGCCACCCCGGAAAGACACTTTGATGAGGTGGGAACCGAAGCCATATTTGAATATTTTGGTCCGATATTAAAACCAGAACTTACCTTAAAAGATGCCATTAAACAAGGCGCGTTAGTCCGTTATTTATATTATCCCATATTAGTAGAATTAACCGAAAGCGAAACCCGCACATATAATTTTTTAACCAAGAAAATAGGTTGGGCATTATTAACCGAAAAAGTAGAAGATATTGACAGCGAACAACTAAAACCTTTATTAATGCAACGGGCGAGAATAATTGGCAGTGCCAGTAATAAAACCAAAGCATTAAAACAATTAATGCTTAATCGTT
Organism: Microcoleaceae cyanobacterium bin_387; assembly: GCA_037440985.1. Classification (GTDB taxonomy): domain Bacteria; phylum Cyanobacteriota; class Cyanobacteriia; order Cyanobacteriales; family Microcoleaceae; genus JBEDKD01. Next base: position 597 of record JBBITB010000114.1, on the reverse strand, counting down.
GTCATACCAGTCATACTTTATTTTATTGTGGCGATGGAAATGTCGAAGATGAGAGCATACATCATCATCAACGTCAAGTTAAAGAAGTAGCGCGTATTTTAGGAGCAGAATTAGGTTATCGGGTTAATATTTATACCGCGGAAACCCCGATCGCGGAGAGAGAAGTATTAAGACGACAATTTGAAACGGGAGAATTACAAGGTTTAGTCGCGATTCGCTGTTTAGATGAAGGGGTAGATATTCCCGCGATTCAGAATGCTGTGATTTTATCAAGTAGTAGTAATCCGCGTCAGTTTATCCAACGACGGGGGAGGATTTTACGCCCCCATCCGGGTAAAAAACGCGCTACTTTATTTGATATGATTGTCTTACCACCTGATATGGGACGACAATCATTACAGGTAGAAAGAAATTTATTGAAAAAAGAGTTAAGGCGGTTTCTGGAATTTGCTGATTTAGCTGATAATTCCGGGGAAGCCAGAGTCAAATTATTACAATTACAAGAGCGATATGGATTATTAGATATTTGATTTTTGGGTGACAAGGAAGAAGGAAGAAGGAAGAAGGAAGAAGGAAGAGGGAAGAGGGAAGAAGGAA